>CABZWK010000051.1 GCA_902529365.1 uncultured Balneola sp. | reverse complement strand
CCTTGGATACAAGCCGGTGACTTTTTCGGAGCTAACACAGGATGAAACATTCTGGAAAGGCTGCCAGAGCTGCCCAAATTATGATATATTAAGCAGGAACAATCGCAGCAACTGCTTATGCACTGGCATGTTGTACGATCCCAAAAAACCTAACACCCAGTCGGAAGAGAAAAAAAAGCAGAACCTAGAAACATTCTACCGATGGGTGCGCTTAAAAAAACAGTCGTTTCTTAAAGTCATTAAACCCTCCAAGCAAATAAAATCATGAAAAAAGTAGTATTGGCCTTCAGCGGTGGTTTAGACACCAGTTATTGTGCTATTTATCTAGCAAAAAACCTTGGATATGAGGTGCACTCTGTAGCGGTCAATGCCGGTGGCTTCGACGCAGAAGAAGTAGATGATTTAGCTGCTAAAGCGGTTGAATTAGGTATTCAGGACCACCTTTGTTTGGATGTGGAGCAAAAATTTTACGATCACGGTATACGTTATTTACTCTTTGGGAATGTGTTAAAAAATCATGCTTACCCCTTAAGTGTTAGCGCTGAGAGGGTGTTTCAAGCAGTAGCAATTGTAGAGTATGCGAAAAAAATTGGAGCAGATGCTATCGCTCACGGTTCAACGGGTGCCGGAAATGATCAAGTTAGGTTCGATTTGGTCTTTCAGATTATGGCTCCTGAGATGGAAATCATCACTCCTATCCGTGATCAGCGATTAAGCCGTGAACAGGAGGTGGAATTTCTTCAACAACATGGGATTGAAAAATCTTGGGAGCGTGCTAAGTATTCCATCAATAAAGGACTTTGGGGAACATCTGTTGGAGGGGCTGAAACCTTAACATCGCATCTTCCATTACCAGAGTTTGCTTGGCCAAGTCCCATTACAAAAACCGAAACAAACAGAATTGAAATAGAATTTGAGCAAGGCGAACCGGTAAGGCTTAACGGTGAGCGAATGAACCCTGTTCAACTGATTAAAAAATTAGACGCTTTAGCTTCACCTTATGGGATTGGTCGCAATCATCACGTAGGAGATACTATTATTGGTATTAAAGGGCGTGTAGGTTACGAAGCAGCCGCGCCTATAGTGTTAATAGAATCTCATCGCACTTTAGAGAAGCATTGTCTAGCTAAATGGCAATTGTATTGGAAAGACCAGATGGGTGAATGGTACGGGATGATGATGCACGAAGGCCAGTTTTTAGATCCTGTCATGCGAGATATTGAAACTTTTCTAGAGTCGACACAAAAGAGGGTCAGCGGAAAAGTGTTTGTACGATTACATCCAGGTTATTTTGAGGTTCAGGGGGTAGAATCAACTTTTGATATGTTACAATCAGATGCTGGTCAGTATGGTGAAATGAATCAGGGATGGACAGGTGAAGAAGTAAAAGGCTTTACTAAAATTTTATCTAATTCAACCCAAATATATAATAGTATGGAGAAAGAGCCTGCTTTCTCAAACCAGCACCATAAAAATAAGAGTGACTCAAGTGAGTAATCAGATAAATAAACCTACTCAGGAAAGTGAAGTTGCTCTTGAGCTTGAAAATCAAACTAGTAAAATTGATATAGGGATCATAGGTGGTGCGGGCTATACCGCAGGTGAACTGATCCGATTGTTATCTACTCACCCCAAAGTAGATTCGCTATTTGTTCAAAGTCAAAGTCATGCTGGGCAACATTTATCTAAGGCTCATCCCGATTTAATTGGCGAGCTTTCCGGTAGCTTTGTTGAGAAATTACCAGACACCTGTAGGATCGTTTTCCTATGTTCAGGTCATGGAAAAACTAAAGAGGTGTTCGATCAGGGCTGGATACCAACCCAAGCTAAGGTCATTGATTTAAGCGCAGATGCGCGGTGGGAATTGACCCAAGGAAAACATAGTGAACGACATCATTGCTGCGGTAAAGAATTTGTGTATGGTCTAGCTGAACTTCAAGCCAATATAATTCGAAAGGCTCATTTCGTAGCAAATCCAGGTTGTTTTGCTACCGCTATTCAGTTGGCTTTGTTACCCTTGGCAAAGCAGGGGAAACTGCACGATGAAGCCCATGTCAGCGCTATAACGGGAAGTACTGGAGCTGGTGCTCATCCTAGTTCTACCACCCATTTCTCTTGGCGTTCCAATAATGCATCGATATACAAAGCATTTACTCACCAGCATTTGGGTGAGATCAGAGCTAGTGTATCCAGCCTACAGTCAAAGGTTCCTAACATACATTTTATCCCTATAAGGGGAGCCTTTACTCGTGGAATACTTGCTGCTTGTTATCAAAAAACAGATGCATCGGA
>CABZWK010000050.1 GCA_902529365.1 uncultured Balneola sp. | reverse complement strand
ATCGCCCGGCAGTTGGTACACGTATAACCAGTAAAATCTATAAAAACAGCCCTATCATCAGTTTTTGCTTCTTCAATAGCTTGTTCATAGCTACTCAACCAACCATCATCAGAGGAGGTACCCGAGGATGTTCCGCCCATTAAGGAAAGGGTACCTACCAAACTCACATCGGATGCCTGTTTGGGTGGCAACCAAGCATCCCATATACCTAAGGAGGAACCCAATAAACCAGGAATTAAATATAAACTGAATAGTAGAAAAGGAAGACTTAACACAACTCTACCTGCTCCAATAGAGCTGGGTTTTTCTTCATTTTTTAAAGCAAAGAATCCTAATATATAGAAGGTTGCAATAAGAAAAATAGCCATCCATAAAGCGATAGCAAAAGGTCGGCTAATCCATGCCCAACCCATTACCAAATCGACGTTTGATATAAATTTTACCGCAGCGGCCAATTCAATAAAGCCCAAAAGTACTTTTATCATGTTCATCCATGATCCACTTTTAGGTAGTGCATTCAATAAATTGGGAAATAGTGCGAAGAGAACGAATGGGCTAGCGAAAGCTGCTGAAAAACCAATCATCCCGATGATAGGGAAGAACCAATCACCACCGGTGGTAGCTGCAAATACCGCACCAACAAATGGCGCCGTACATGAAAATGATACGGCACTTATGGTCATTGCCATGAATAAAATACCTGCAATACCAGAATTTTCGTTGCTCTTCTTGTTTAAGAAATTAGTGAGTTGATATGGCAACTGTAACTCATACATACCCAGTAAGCTTAAAGCAAAGCCAATGAGTACTGCAGCTATAAAAAAGTTAACAAAAGGGTTAGAAGCAAAATTTTGTGCACCAGAAACACCTACCAAGGCAGCCAGTAACATACCTATCAGAGTAAAAGTAGCCACAATTGCTAAACCAAAAATAATAGCATTGCCTACTCCAAGCTTGGACTCATCCTGTTTGGCGAAATAAGAAACGGTCAAAGGAATTATGGGGAAGACACATGGAGTCAATAAGGCAGCAAAACCAGCCAAAATCGCAATCCAAAGAAAAGAGAATATTCCCTCATCATTAGCCATGTTGGAGCCAGCCTTAGCTTCTCTTATTTGAGTCTCTGTTGAGCGTCTAGCCTCGGGTAGTGGGTTATCTGCTACTCCCGCCACAAAAACTGTGGTGATGATTGATTTCGAGGTTGGAGGAAGGCAAACTCTGTCATCACATACCTGATAGAAAGCTTCAATGTCCAGGATTTGAGTACCTAGTTTAGATGTGTATACACTGACCGATAGGGTAAATTGAGCAAAAGAACTATGCCAGCCTAAATCTATTTCAAAATTGGGATCAAATTCAATATCCGCTTTTGACTCTCGAACCTTTTCTGTTAAGAAAAAATTTGGCGATTTAGCACTAAAACGCGTCGGAAAAGGCCCGGCCTCCGGATCATTTAAGACCGAATACAAATGCCAGTCTCCCTCTATGCTCGCATTCAACTCAATCTCAAAGCGCTCACCTGCCATGACAGTGTCAGGCATGCTGACTACACTGAATTGAACAGGATCTGGTATTTGGGCAAATAAACTACTAGAGAATGAAAGCCCCATGAGCAGAGTCCATAAGCCAAACTGTTTTACCATTGTAGTAGACTTTTCTCTCATCGTATGTGGTTGAAAATGAAGTTTAGTAGCCTTTTTGCTTGAGTTTGCTAATATTATTTTAAGGTACGATATAATGATTTGAAGAGCACAATAACTCAACCACCATAAAAAAATACCACATTAAAATGAATGTGGTATCCTATTAAATATACAGATAAAGCTGTGGTTAGCGTTCCAACTAGTCGGCTTTTACTACCCAAAATTTGAGTTCTGGCTTTAGCTCACCAAGTAGGTGTATGGTCGCCGTATATTCGCCTAGGGTCTTAACATCTGCATTTATTGTAATAGAACGGCGATCGATTTCAATTCCTTTTTCCATCAGTGCATCAGCTATTTGCACATTGGTTACCGTACCGTGTATTTTATCTTCTTCACCTGTGGTAACTGCAATGGTTAGATTACTGGACTCAAGCTTTTGAGCCAATTCTTTGGCCTCTTGAACACTGATTTCAGCTTTTTTAGCTGCTCTTTTCCGCATGAGCTCTACTTCAGCTATAGAACCTTTAGTTGCTAGTACAGCCTTACCACTTGGAATAAGGAAGTTGCGTCCATAGCCATCTTTTACGGTGACTAACTCGCCTGATAGACCTAGTTTTTCTACATCTTGAGTTAAAATAACTTTCATATCACTTAAATTTTTATCGAAGGTTTTCAGCAACGTAGGGCATAAGACCTAAAAAACGTGCTCTTTTAATTGCGGTCGTAAGTTGTCGCTGGTGTTTGGCGCTGGTACCAGTTACTCTTCTTGGTAATATCTTACCTTGATCGTTAGTAAATCGCTGGAGCGTTTCCACATCTTTGTAATCGATGTACTCTAGGCCTGCTTCGGTGAAT
>CABZWK010000049.1 GCA_902529365.1 uncultured Balneola sp. | reverse complement strand
GTATTCTTATATATATTATAGTAACTATCAGAAATCAAATAGGTAATAATTAATCGTCCTTAGGAGAATATATTTTCAATGAATACTAATCAAAATAAATCCGAACGAATTACAAGATTCATAATTGCACTCTTTTTATTACCTGCACCAATTATATTTGGTAATAATGTGTTTGCTATAATTCAAGCTTCAGTTGGAGCAGTTTTATTATTTAATGCAATTTCAGGCATCTGTGCTATTTATGGTATATTTGGTATAAATACATGTAGAGTTAATAACTAATAATAAACTGAATGAACACCCTCCCAACTTGTTCCCCAACATCTGAGTTAAGCAGGTCTGAGTGGTTTGGACTGAGCTGTGGCGCATTCACAATTTGATGCAATAAAAAACCCCATTAACGATTAGATAATAGGGCTTGATACTATGACTCGAAATGTGTACTTCTTTTTTGAATAATCTCTAGAGCTAATACACATAAACTTAGGAGTACCCCTAAATTTAATTTTCATTCATTCATTTACTTATAGATAATTTAGAATCACTTAAAGAAGAAGAAAAAAAACTTAGCAAGAACAAGAGAATCTTACATTTCGCTTGGGTAATATCAATCATCATCATCTCATTTCTTATTCTTTTTATTGCGGATTTAAAACCTCTCGAAGTGGCACCATTTTTTGTAGTATATTTAATAACCTATCTTATGTGGTGGAAAACAAAATCAAAAGTGGAAAAAATTAAAGATGAGATAGAAGTAATAGAGAAAAATTAGGCCATTAACTACCCTTTTAGTTTTAGTTATGGAATAAACTGAATGAACGGCTGAACTAAGCCAATAAAAAAGCCCCACTAACGTGAAGCTAGCAGGGCTCAATATCATTGATGAGTTTCTTATTTAATTAGAAGCATTTTCTTAGTTTCGGTAAACGATGGAGTGGTTAGCTTGTACAGATACACTCCACTAGATAATCCTGAAGCATCAAAAGTAGTAGTGTGGTATCCAGCTGATTGCTGACCATTCACTAGTTCCATCACCTTTTGACCTACGCTGTTGAACACTTCAAGAGTTACTTCAGTCGCCTCAGGTAAGGCATAATGAATCTGGGTAGACGGGTTGAAAGGGTTAGGGTAGTTTTGTGACAACGTGTATCTCAATATATGGAGATCTTCAGATTCATTAGTTAATATTTCGGGTAATTTGATTTTCATAACGCCAACTTCGGTATCACCATAAGCATCAGTATCATTAAATATAACATATCCATTATCAGTGATTGACCCATATTCAGTTGCTGTCATAACCCCATACTTTTCACCTGTCTCAACATGACTAAATACGTCACTTCTCAATATGTTTCCGTCCCAATCAGTAATTAAAACCCATCCATTCCAGATATCTGAGGTTGTGAAGGGTGGATTTTCTTCTGAATAATTATCATTCTCGTCACCAGTACCACCAAATAAATAAACACCTACTGAGTCAGATTTGATTCCATATAACTCATTACGCATATAATTTAGACTATAACCACGAGGATTGGCATAATGTTTTGTCCAATTTACTTTGGCTTCTAAATCCATTTTTATTACTGAATAATCAAATGATTCTCCAACTGTATTTCTCGATCTATGCCCGCCAAAGTACAATGAATTATGAATACTTAAATTAAGATCATATGGAATAATATCAGTAGTATTCTTTAATGGTCTTGTCCAAGATTCATGTCCATTTTTATCAAGTTTTGTTACACTCAAATTTTCATCATATTCAGTAGATCCATAAATCAGATTACCATCATTGCTTTGAACTAATGCTACTGCATATTCAGTTGATTCATTCAAATGAGTCCAGATCTCTTTACCATCTTGTGGGTCAATTTTCATTATCATTGCGTGACCGCCATATGCTATGAATATTGTTCCTTTTTCATCTGAACCAACAAAACCAGCCCCATAGATATATCCGTCAGAACCAATTATTGTCATTCTTACCCCATCAAATTGATAGCTATTTCCAGTATAATTATAAGTTTTATTCCAAATAATACTTCCATTATTACCATTGAGTCTAGCAATCCATCTTTCCTGTGTATTGCCAATTCCTCCACTTAAAATATAATCGATACGATCAGAGTCATGCATTTCTGTAATACCAAATCCAACAGTATTATCAATAGTTTTAGTCCAAATTCTTTCTCCAGTATTACCATTTAACTTATAAATTCTGGATTCATTCTGAGGCATAACAATCAAGGCAGCATGACCTTCACTATCAACTAATCCTCTATTTACTTTTCCAGCCTTTCCATCCGTAAAAACACTTTCCCATTCAATATTTTCATTATAATGAGAAGTCAATGGAATAATTGGTGAATTCAAACCATTTTTAAATGATTGACAAAGTAAGGTGGGTGAGATGATTAATTGGAAAAATATAAGAAGCAGTAATCTCATATAAAGTTTATTTACTTAAAAGTAACAATAAAAAGCATTAATTTAATACTTACTAAGCACCTTCTCAAACTATTTCCCAACATCGGAG
>CABZWK010000048.1 GCA_902529365.1 uncultured Balneola sp. | reverse complement strand
ATTGAGATGCAGGAATTACTTGAATCGTTTATAAATTTTACTGATGGATCCCGAACCATAAAATTATTTTTAGGACTAATCTTTTTTTCACTATCATTTTTATTTTTATTGATAAATAAAGGAGAAAATGAGAGCCTATTTGATGTACTCAAAAAAAGTGAGTTTTTCTCCGATGACAATGCTGATATAGATCGTGAAACATTTCAGAACAATCAACGAGAGAAGTTTAGAAAGAGAAGAAATAAAAGATAATTATGCTAAAATATTATAATTCCATTATTTTATTTTTACTAGTCTGTTTAGCCTCTAATTTATCTTGTTCTCTATTAGGTATAGATAGTGATATAACTTTCCCTGAAGAGCATCATGGGATATGGATATATAACGGTGCAAATTATGATTTTGGAATATATATTACATCCAAACAGTACATTTCATTTACAAGACTCAATCAATACTGTTATGATTTCTCAAATGTTTGGAAAATACGAAAACTAAAAGATGGTTGGTATCATCTGAAAAGTTGGGGAAATAAACTGAGAATTAAATTTGATGAGGAATTAAATGGGGAGACTATTTTAAAGGTTAATTATTATGATTGGATTGATATACCTGACGAACATAATATTTTAGGATTTCAAAAAAATACTGGTTATGCAGAATTTGAGCTTTCTGATCGTGATATTTCTCATATCATGCCAATTTGTGAGTGATACTAACTAGAATTTTTAATCATATGAAGTAATAAATCACTCAGACCTGCTTAACTCAGATGTTGGGGAACAGGTTGGGAGGGCGTTCATTCAGTTTATTCCCTAAGTAAATGAATCAATGAAAATTAGGCGGTCTCATAAATTCACCTAGTAGATTCTTGATTTATTGATAATATCATTTAGACAACTCTAGTAGAAAGTCAGATTAATTATTTAGGAGTAATTGTAAGTATGTGTAACCTTGGTCAATAACTGAGTAACTACTCCCCCTTTTATATTCAATAATGGTAAAAGAACTATTTTCTTCGTCAAAACAAAGAGTATCTATTCTATATTTATCAACAGACTATTCTGATTTAATACACAATAGATTGAAGATGTTTTGAGTATTACTTTTAATAATTTAATAATATTTATTATTGAATAGAATAGGTTCAAATTTTGTATTTAGCATAATAATTTTAAATCAATAACAATCTTAAATCAAGAATAATGAATGTAAAAGAAATTGTACAAAAGGGATATGACCTATTTAATGCTGGAGACATGGAATCATTCTTTAATGACATCGTTGATGACAACATTACTTGGATATTTCCAGGCGATAAGCACCCTATATCTGGTACTCATCAAGGAAAACAAGCTATGATAGAGCAAATGTCTAAAATACCAGGACTGTGGGATAACTTTAAAGTTGAGCCAGAATTTATGATAAGTGAAGGGAATAAGGTATTCACAAAAGTAAATGCAAAAGCAGATGGTATGGATACAATATTTGGACATTATGCTGAATATAATGAAGAAGGGAAACTGGTTCATTTTATTACTTTTGATGATACTCTTAGTATGTTTAATGCGATGAAATAAATACAATTCTCTATATCTGGTAATTGAACTGGTAAATGGACAACAATCAGCAGGATATCACACTGCTACCTTTCATGCACCAGGATTATCTAGTGGAGTGTATCTCTACAAGCTAACCACTCCATCATTTACCGAAACTAAGAAGATGCTTCTTGTAAAGTAGAAACTCATCATTCGAAGTAATGGTATTGAGCCCTACTAATGTAATGTTAGTGGGGTTTTTTATTGGCTTAGTTCAACCGTTCATTCACTCTTTTCCCTAAGTAAATGAATGAATCGAAAAAGACTAGAATATGGGTAGTGAGTTTATTAGCTTTTGGATGACGTAAATCTATAAAAATTTAAAGGTATCTCCAGCACTTAGTTGTATGCAACCTAACAGACAAGAGAATGTTGACTGAAACTTTAAAATTACTATTTGAAAGAGATTTGAAAAAGCTTCGAGATGAAATTGAAGCATATGAAATTGAAAAAAATATTTGGCAAGTAGAAAAGAACATTAAAAATTCTGCAGGAAATTTATGTCTGCATTTAATTGGCAATCTTAACTGGTTTATTGGAGCTCAACTTGGAGCCACAGGTTACATTAGGCACAGAGAACTTGAGTTTTCGTCAACTAATATTCCAAAAGACGATTTACTATTAGAGATTGATAAGACAAGATCAGTGCTAGATAACACACTTGACAAAATCACTGAAAGTCAACTTGAGCTAGAATATCCAATTTTAGTTTTTGACAAAAAGACTACTACTTATTATTTCTTAATTCATCTATCAACACACTTGGCTTATCATCTAGGCCAAATAAATTATCACAGGCGACTAATAGACTATTGAACAAGCGTATAACAAAAACTTTACTGTGTTAAAACGACACAGCTCAGTGCAAACCACTCAGACCTGCTTAACTCTAATGTTGGGGAACAAGTAGGGAGGGCGTTCATTCAGTTTATTCCCTAAGTAAATGAATGAAAATTACTGACTCATCATGGCATATAACTCAGCTCAATCCGATTTTGTTTCTTTCTCGTCTAATTT
>CABZWK010000047.1 GCA_902529365.1 uncultured Balneola sp. | reverse complement strand
CAAATCGTTATAAGCTTTTACAAAATCATCAAAGTTACTTCGCGCTTTTGTGGTATCACGCTCTATTTCTAATGTCACAGTAGATGCAGTTGTTTTCTTTAATTCAAATGTGAGACCCGATATAGTATCATTTATCGTATTTGATGATCGCTGAAAACTAACCCCATTCATAGTAAATGCTGCATCAAGTTGATTTGTTGCAACTGGTCTAGTTGCATTGTCAAAAATGGTGGCTAATGAGCCGGATGTGTTAGCAATCTGGACCCTTTTTGCTTCACCCGTTTCAGAACTACGAACGGAGAGCTGAACATTGGTTGAGTCAAGATCAAATACATTTACTTGCAAAGTTTCACCAAAAGCTGTTTCAATAGCTGTCTTTAAACTGTTTAAGACCGTTGAATTTGAATCACCGGAAGTAGGTGTTAATGAAATCGTGTGAGTAGTTCCATCTACTGTAATATCTACGGACCCGTTACTATCTAAGTTAGTTCCTGCAGAAGTATAGCTAGCTGAAAGAAGATTATCTCTAGTTGCTAGGCGATCGATTGTCAACGAAAATTGATCTGGATCATCCAAATTTGACGCTGATGTTATCTCGACGATAGTATCATCAGAACTAGTTGATTTAACCGGTGTAAATGTATTATTAGTAGAAAGAGAATATTCTTTAATCATATTCTCAAGTGTTGAAATTCTGGAACTAACTTTGCCTAGTTCAGAATTAATTTTATTCTGATCCCTGAGATCAGTTTGGTACTGTATCTTTTTCTGACTTTCTAATTGAACAAGCTGTTGTACTATGCCTTCATATTGTCCAGATCTACTAATAATATTTGATACAGATGCCATTTAGTGGAGTTAAACTGCTTGTTTTTTTAATTCAATTTGTGCGACTTCTTCCCATGTTTCTCGTAATGGGTTTAGTACGTCAATTATTTCTTCAAATTTAGATTCTTTTGCAAGTTGCTGGCAAAATCTATAAATCTCGAATAATTGTGCGGACAAATCGTAGTCAAAGTTCAGGTAGTGAATAAGCTCAGAAAGTAATGCGTTAACTTTTTCGCTGTCCTCGCGGTAACAATTTTGTGCAATCAAATCATACATCTTTACAATTAATTTTGTTGGATGCGAATTTAAGACTGATTGTTGTTGATATATTTTATCAGGTGATAACATAATGTACTTCTTTTATTAAGATTCATATAAGTTATCGGATCTAATGAATCGAACTTAACTGCTTATCTATACTTTTAATGCTTAGTACAAATACAATACCAAACCCACTAATCACTTAAAATATAGTCTAATAGCTATTTCATGTTGTGATTCTCTTGAACGCTTATATATAAGGTGGAAATCTTTTCTTAATGCTGGTCATTTTTTCAACAGTAACTCAACTATAGATATTAAATAGCCAAGTGAAGGCCTATGTGATAATATTACTGGCTATAAGAGAGGCCATTACAGATAGATATTTCTTGAAAATTTATTAATAAAAGTTTCTTTAATGCCTTTAAGCGTCGTTTTTGTAAAAAAAATTAAAGTCTGTGAGTTAAGCAACGATAACTGTATCGAATCAAAAAACTTCAAATGACAAATTTGAATACAGTTCTGGTTTAGGCGACTGGAACTTCCATTAAGGATTAAACAGAAACAAAAAATAAGGATTGACTCATGGCAAGTTTTGGAGATTTCAACAAGGTAAATACGAACGTAACGGCGATGGAGGCGAGGCTTTCATTAAACAAGATAAATGCAGAATTGGGGGATAGTCGTTTAAAACTATCTACCGGTTTCAAGATTAATAATGCTGAAGATGACTCGGCTGGTTTTGCTATTGCAACTAAATTACGTAGTAGAATAACTGGTTTGGAACAAGCTCTTCAGAATGTAAGCGATGCCAAATCAGTAATGGACATAATAGAAGGTGGATACTCATCAATAATGGATAATCTGATTGAGATGAAAGGACTAGCGACGCAAGGAGCTAATGATACTTTCAGTGCATCTGAAAGAACATTAATGGCTAAGCAAATTCAATCACTCGGAAGTGATATTAATAGTATAGCTGACTCAACAAAATTTAATGGAATTGCATTAAATCCTACTGCTGATACTACGTTAACTTTTCAAGTTGGTGAAGGTACTAGTGATACTTACACTTTCAATCTAAGACAAGTTGATGTTTTAGCATTATTTGGAGTAGATAATACTGATTTGAGTGGCGATGCCGACATATTAGTTGATGATGGCGACTTAAATACTCACTTATCTGGAGGCAATACATCAGATGATGACCGTGGTGAGATAGAATTCACTATCGCTGGAAATAATGCTGGCGAAGGGACGGCCACTGAGGTCGATGCAATTGCAGCTGATTTTAACACTTTCATGACGAAAGTTGACTTAGCAATTGGAACCTTAAATGGCTACATGAATGAAATTGGTATTGATCAACGATCAATGTCAGGAAAAGAAGTAAATCTGACTGAGGCAATTTCGGCAAATAGTGCCGCGAAGAGTAGAATTATGGACGTCGACTTTGCTAAAGAGCAGTCAAACTCTGTAAGACTACAGATCCTACAGCAAACAGCGACCGCAGCTTTATCACAAGCCAACATGGGTCCACAGGCTGTATTAGGGTTTCTCGGACAGTGATTGGAAGTATGAGACTAGACCTTCTTGGTCAGGTTACAGATAGATATAATTTTGTTAAGGATTAAAAGAAAA
>CABZWK010000046.1 GCA_902529365.1 uncultured Balneola sp. | reverse complement strand
AATTTGAGGATGACGATCCATTAATACTTCGAAATCTGGCTTAAAGAATCCCAATAAGGTGCAGTCCGTTTTACAAAGTGCGGATGTTTTACGTTTTAGGTTGTAACCAATGGATAAAGCTCCAAAACTATCAGGTGAACTTAATAAGAAAGCATTTGATTGATCCTGAATTTCTTGATTATCCTCCTGACTTGTCATGACTGTTAGTTCAACTGATCCGTCTTCGATGAAATACATCCCAGTTCCAGGATCATTTCGATAAAATATATATTCCCCTGATTTGTACGCACGACGATGGCATAGTTGTAAAAACTCATATCGTTCCAGTGTACTGAGATTTTGTAAAAATCGAGATTGAAGGACTATTTTTGATTGTTGTTTTATACGCTTGTATGTACTCATAATGTAAACCTTAAAAAGAGTGACCTATTCCAAAACTAAAATACAATTTCTTGTCATTAAACCATCCCAAATTCACATCATGAGCTCTGAGAGTGAAATCGAGGCGAATAACCACATAATCCCAGTCAATACGAATCCCGGATCCTGTACCAAGTGCAATTTGATTATAAAAGTTCGAAAGCAAAAACCGGCCTTGCTCCAATTGGTCTTTGTTGTCCTGAGATCGAAAATCGTTTCGAGGACCATACCAAATATTACCGGCATCGGCATATAAGGCCCCGTACCAATCAGCGCCTAATAGGTTTTGAATTAGAACCTGTCTACTCTCAGCAAATGCCGCAAGTTTAATTTCCCCACCGTTGATGGTTACTTGATTGGAACTGATAGTTCCTGGACCTAACTGAAAAGGAGCCCAGCCTCTTATATCATTGCTTCCACCTGCGAAAAAGCGACGGTTTAGAGGAATGGAAGTGTTATTTCCGAAAGGATGAGCAATTCCACCAAACAGGCGATACGATAAAATAGTACCAGAAGCTAATGGAATGTATTGACGAAGGTCCATAGTGAATTTTACAAACTGAGAATATAATAGTTGGTTATCACTTAGTTTGAATAGGGTGGGTAATTCACCTTCAAGAGCGCCTGGGGTGACTAAAAATCGATCGACTAAATAGGGCAGATTTCCACCTGTCGATAGAGAAAACTCTCTGAAATAGCCGTTGTTTCTTTTAATCAGACTGGTTGTGTAATCCCTAAAACTATATCGAATAATAGAGGAAATTTGGGGCTCAAAATCTTGAAGGATACGAATGTATTCTAGGCTATTTTGTCCAAACTCATCAATTAGATTATTTTTAAATTCGGTTGATGGATTCGTATCTATAATATCTAATTCAAATAGATCAAGGGTGGAGAGTCTTGAATTAGAATGGGGCACTTCTAGCCGATAATTAAATTGTAAGTCGGAATTTATGTCAAAATAAAGTTGATCGGAACGGCTGTATGAAAGTGAATAGGTTGATCGTGCACTTACAAAATTAGGTACCTCATTTAAGCTTCTAAAAGGACGTGCTAATCTAGGTAAGGTGTATTCTCCCCTCAATTCGTAGCTTCGAAACAGCGAGGATTGAACCTGATCTTCAGGAGTAATTTGCTGTATGGTTTCTTCACTCACAAATTCAAAACTTGAGTTCACACTTATATTAAGCCGTTCCGCAAGGCCGTTTACATTTATATTACTATAATCAATACCCACACCGGTCCCGAATCCGTACCGCTTCATCCCGAAAAGTTCTGTGGTTATGCGATGTGGAGTAATGCTTTCAAGTTCGATATAGACTGGAATAATGTCAGCGCTAAAATCGGGATTAATCCCAAACTCGGATAATCCAAAGCGTTTTATAGTTATCATACCTAGGTTTTGTAATTCCCTGATACTCTGTAAATAATCTGATTCCGAATACAATCCTCCTGGTTTAATAGCAATTTGATCAAGTATAATCTGATTTTTTGTGGGTAGGTTTATCATTTTTGTGAGATTGATAGACGCAGGTAGGGTTTGTTTGGATACAAGGATTGTTTCATCCAATGTGGAGGTGGAGGTAGGCGTCAGCACAATTTTGTCAGCACTGTAACGTACACTGCTTACTTCATTACTTGGAATCTGAGCATTTTTGTAGACAATATTGACATCACCAAATCTATATGAAGGTCCTGCAGCTACATAAAAAAGCGCTTTAAGACCATGATTCTGTTCACCAGGTTGAATAAAAGCAATAACCGAGTCACGACTGGCTGATGCAAATCCATTGTTTTTTAAAAAAGACAAAATGCGTTCTTGTTCCTGTCTAAGTTCAGTTGCATTGTAGGCTTCAAATAATTGAAAAGTTGAGTCATTAATGGCTGTTTTAGTAAGTGGACTTCGAGAGTAAAAGCGCGTTTTTGTCTCTTTGGATAAGTTGGACGGAAATCCAGTGTAACCTACGGACTCAATAAAATATTGAGGTCCCTCTTGAATGATGTACGATACTTCAACTTTATTTTCGCGTAAGTTTACAATAGTAGTATCTACCTGAACATCACGGTATCCAAGTGATTCGTAATACAGGTGAATTCTTTCTAAATCATTCCCCACCACAGTTCGGTCGAGAAGGGAGGGGTCTTCTCCTATGCGTCCACTACTAAGATTATGAATATACAACCATGGTGTGAAGCGTGGTATGGCGAGAAACTCTCGGTTTGTCCGGGTTTTAATTAGTCCCTCTAAAACTCTATCCTTTATGGTTGAGTTACCACTAAAGCGAACTTTTCTGATTAGGTTTGCAGTGTTTGAGTTACGCTCAATATTTTCTGTGGTTTGTATTAAATTTTGG
>CABZWK010000045.1 GCA_902529365.1 uncultured Balneola sp. | reverse complement strand
ATAATTACCCTTCCAACCTGTTTACCGACATCTGAATTAAGCAGGTCAGCATAGTTCTGAGTCGTTTGAACGGAGCTATGACGCATTTACCTCTGCATACTATAAATAGGTACCCCATCACGCAGCAGTTCAATACGACGCGTATGCTTTAACTAGAGTAGATGCATGTCTCTTCCCTCTTGTAAGGCTTTATTAAATCTAACTTATGAGTGCATTGACTCAAAACTGTGCATTTCATCATTAACTATATCTAAATCTTTAGATAGTTGAATCATTAAATCAGATGTCATTAATTCTTGCATTTTTGGCATATCAACATCATAAAGCATCACAATTGCTTGATTATCACTTACCTTTGCAACTGTTGTTTTTGATTCGTCACAAATTTGAGCTCTCTCTTCATGTCCATCAAATGCTGATTTCCATTCATTATAATTATTCATTGAGACTTTAAGCAATACATTCATATCAACCCCTTATATAGTTTTAACTTGAAACACAGTAATAATATTAGATGAGCTAAGCAAATTATTAAAATATTACCCTCCCAACGTGTTCTCCAACATCTGAGTTAAGCAGGTCTGCATAGTTTTGCGTGGTTTGGACTGAGCTGTGACGCATCTCGTGCTTAACTGTACAAATAGTAACAATCATCAATAAAATAAGTCTATCCCAATTAAATCTTCAATATAGGCTCCTATAACAATGATGATTATACCTACTATTATTTTCCCACTAATAATTAATATTTCTCCAAAAGTTTTTTTCTTTTTTTCTTCAATAGTGATCAAGTATTCGACATTAATTGTCCTTAAATAAAGTGAAGAGCAGAATTCGTTTATCATCGTTAAATATTCTTGTTCTTTTTTATTTAAACTAAATGAGTTGAATAATTCTTTGAAAATAGGGTCACTATACTCATTATTGTTTTGTTTTAGAAAACAATTATAAATCTCTAATTCACTGGCAATTCTGTTATAGTATTTTCTGCGTGATTCTGTTCTTTTTCTACTTTGTAACGCTGTAACGATATTTTTTTCATAATTGAATCCAATTCGGTCAAGACATGCTTTTTTTTCAGTGATTATATTTTGAAGATTAAGTTTATAGTGCCTGTCACTGAATAGTATATATTCACAATCAGGCATCTCATTCAAGGTTTTTTTAATAGCCTTGCTTATAGACTTGTCAAGATCTTGCCCATTTACATTTAAATAGGAGAGCAATAATACTGAGATTGTCGCAAAAAAAACTTTTCTCAACATTCAAATGATTTTAAATATTGAACTGGTTATTAATTCTTTAAGTCGATTTTTAAATGAAGATTAACTCCCTGAACAAGTTCCCCACTTTGGTTTATTACTTTCTATCAAGGCTGAGCCCGTTGAAAAATTTTCAGGTTCATCTATAAATTGACTAACACACCAGCTACTTAGATTTTGGTTAAATGAGAAAGATTTATAGAACATTCCATACATAGAGCTTACATTGCTAATATTTCAACTTCCAATATCTTGATTGAATTGTTTTGAATCTGAAAACATATAATTCATGTTGAGTACTGATGATACGTCCCAACTTCCAATATCTTGATTAAATTCTGAATCACTAAACATAACCCCCATTTCTTCTACATTACTTACATCCCAATTTCCAATATTTTGATTGAATATTGAGTTAGCAAACATTCCACTCATATCCTTCACATTAGATACATCCCAATTACTAATATCTTGATCGAATTTTGAGTAAGCAAAAATTTCTCGCATTGTCGTTACATTGCTTACGTCCCAATTTCCTATTTCATAATTGCTCTGAGTTCCAGCAAATAAAGTACTCATATCAGTTACATTTGATACACATAATTTGGACATCTCAGTACCTTCATCTATTCTTGTTCGTAGTAAATTATTGTCTACTGATTCATATTCAATACCATTAATTTCACCTTTTTTACCAATACTAGTTCCAGAACACATTACGGTTATACCATTTTCATTAAGATAAAAATCTGAATTGTTATCATTATCGAATATTGATGTTGAATCATCAGTACAATGAGATAAAAATAAACTTATAAGCAATAATCGAGACAAGGATTTCATGTTATTAGCAATTTATCTATTAATTACTTTAGCATTAAAGTATATTTTAGTGTTACTTTATAAGGTCAAACGAACATTTTATCTAATTTAGTATGATATTCCTATCTTTACCTAAAACTTTCCCAACTTGTTCCGCAACATCTGAGTTTAGCAGGTCGGCATAGTTCTGAGTCGTTTATGCCTTGCGTGATTTTAATGATTAAAGTTAGTTAGACACTTCATTTGAATTAATTGAAAATTTCAGATTAAATAATTAAATAATAAGTTAAACGGAGATTATATGAGAGTTAAAATGAGTTGGATAGATAAACGAGATTCTGATTATTCATACAAGATTAAAACATCTACAAAGAGCTTTGCCGATGTTGAAGAAGGGAGTAAAATGTTAGTAGCTACTCCTCTTATTATTGATAGCTACATAAAAAAAATACCATTTGGAACAGTCATAAATTTGTCAACATTGCGTGATGACTTGGCACATGAATTTCAAGTAGATACGTCCTGTCCAGTTGCTGCCGCCATTTTTTTAAAAATTGTTGCTAATGCCTCTTATGAAGAATTAAGTTTAGGTATTGATATATCCGAAGTAGCGCCTTTTTGGAGGGTAGTGGATCCTGATTCAAAATTGGCAAAAAAGCTAAACTGTGGAATAGAATTTATCATTAACCAAAGGATTAACGAAGGTTTAGATGTCTAAAGAGTATTTTCATTCATTCATTTACTTAGGGAATAAACTGAATGAACGCCTTCCCAACATCAGAGTTAAGCAGGTCTGAGTGGTTTGGACTG
>CABZWK010000044.1 GCA_902529365.1 uncultured Balneola sp. | reverse complement strand
GTTCACGGAAAGACTTTAGGTGTTGTGGGCTTGGGGAAAATTGGATCTGAGGTTGCTAGGAGAATGAAGGTTTTTGGGATGGAGATAATTTCATATGACCCATTTTCTACTGAAGAACATGCTCAAAACTTAGGTGTGAAGCTAGTGGAACTTGAAGAACTTCTCTCTACAAGTGACTATGTGACCGTTCATACCCCACTGACCGAAAAAACCAAAGGTCTTATTTCTCTGGCAAAAAAAGAGGATCTTAAAAAAGGCATACGCTTGGTTAACTGTGCTCGTGGTGGAATTTACCAGGAAGCTGACTTAGCTCAATTATTGGATGAGGGAGTATTAGGGGGTGTTGCTTTGGATGTGTATTCTACTGAACCACCTACTGAAGAAATTTATCAAATATTAGCTCATCCAAAGGTCATATGTACTCCACATTTGGGAGCATCTACTGAGGAAGCTCAGGAAAAAGTAGCTGAACAAATAGCTGCTCAGATGGCTGATGCGCTTGAGAATACCAACTACAAAGGCAGTATAAACGGTAAATCAATTGCACTCTTAACTAACAAAGAGGTCCAACCATATCTAATTCTAGCAGAGAAACTAGGTAAGGCTATGGTACAATTATCACCAGAACAAACCAGCGAATTAGAATTTGAATACGCTGGGGATTGCACCAGATACGCCGATGTACTTACAGATGGTATTCTTAAAGGAATTATTAGTGAGTATGTCGATGACTCCATTAATTTAATTAATGCTCGTGTATACGCGGACGAACGTGGTTTCGAGATTAAGGAAGTAACTTCCAACAAAACCAAAACCTTCTCAGACTTGATCACTATTCGGATGCCTAAGAATGAAGAGTACAAAAGTATTTCTGCAACTCTATTTGGTGATGGAGATTATCGAGTGGTAGACATAGATGGTTATGGTTTGGAAATGCGATTGGAAGGAGACCTATTACTTTATCAAAATGAGGATAAGCCAGGTATGTTAGCTTCGGTAAGTGGTGCTTTGGCGAAGGAATCCATAAATATTGGTGCGCTGAGTTTAGGGCGAGCATCAAAAGGGTCAAATGCGATTACTGCAGTTGCCGTCGACCGTAAGCTAAGCCAAGAAGAAACGCAAAACATCAAAAGTATGGATGGCGTAAAATCCCTGCGTTTTATTTCTTTGAGTTAGTTGCCGATTACAACCATTCTCCTGTATTCCAACGCTTGGTTAAGCGTTGGTTATCACAGGCTTTTAACTGCTGGTCTTGGAGGACTGCATAGGGCAGTTCTTCCAAACTAGCTATAGTCATTTCCCTTTTCCCAAGGGCTCCGGTGGCTTTGTACACTTGCCAGCCTGCAACGACCATGGCTGCACGAATTTGAGTGGCAGCAGCATAGGTACTTACTTTCGCTTGAGCATGCCCCCATTTCTTGTAACGCTCAAAAATACTTGGTTCCCAACACTCTGGATTCTGTTGAATGGAAAAAGGATCGTGAAAGTAAAAATTGATACCTTGATTCCGAGGACTTAGTTCGGTAATCTCTTGAATATTACCCCAATACAAATGTAAGAAAATGGGGATATCCTCCTCTAGTTGATGATGATTCCATCCCTTCTTAAGTCCATTCATACTGGTTGAAATCCAATCGGTCATAGTGTTTTTTTGCCAAACGATGGGATACCGAAACGTTGCCGCAACTTCCGCAGATATGGGGTGGGCTTCGACCGAATAAAAATGCAATTCGGCTGCATCTTTAACCACTAGATTGGGGTAAGCCATCAAAAACGCTTGGGCGGCCAACAAGAAATTGAGCCCTGTACCAAAGCCCATTTCAAAAATCATAAGTTGCCCATTATGTACCTTTAGATGTTCATGAATATTCAGGCGCTCAATGAATACCGTTTGACTCTCTGATAAGGCTCCGTTCGGATTGTGATAGTATTGGTTATACTGTTTGGAAAAGAGGGTAGAAGACCCATCATCGGTTACAAAAGGATCAACTTTTGTCATCCTAAATCACTCAAATTCAGTCGTAATAGTGCCAAGTTCTGCGGAGAGGTTAATCAAAGGTAAAACTCCATAACTACCATATGTAGGATTTTCAAGAGCACTTAGATCCATGGTGTTAAATAAGTTTTGTAATCCACTAGCATAGTCACCAAGTTTTTCTTGTGGAAATAAAAAACCTGTAAATGCACTAAAAAGATTTCCAACAATGGCTGAATTACCGAAATCTATTCCTGCATTAGCATTCATTGTACAAAAATAGGGCTTAGTTTCCGAGCTTGTTAAACGAATATTACCTGCTTCGGTGATCAAGGTGATACGCTCACCTGCCTGTGCGATAGAAACAGTGATATTACCTCCTTTTGTCAGCGCCCATACACTCCCTTCCAACTCATCTAAATCTATATGCCCCCCATTTGTAGCAGCCTTAATATTGCCAGATACATTATCTAGGGTAATATGGCCTCCTTCTGTAAATAGATCTAAGTCTCCATCCATATCCAATACATTTATGTGCCCACCACCAGATGTAACTTCTAAGGATCCATTTACATCCATGACTTCAACATGCCCACCTTTTGTGTTCAAGGAATGCTTACCTGCTATGTTTGATAATTCAATATGTCCGCTTTGTGTTTTGGCATTTACATTGGTTTCTTCGGGAATGATCAGTCTTGCTTGGAGTTGAAAATTAGACGGTTTATTTCCCGGTTTACTCATAAATACCCTCACCCCACTATCAGTATTCGAATCAATAATACTCAGTTGGTTTTGTAGCCAGTTTGCGTCCTGGATTTTTCCAGAAGCCGTCAAAATAAGTAGAGGTTTCCCCTTACTCCCACTAGCCTCACTACTAAATTCTAAGCTACCAAAAGGAATATCTATGCTAAGGGATTCCTTGA
>CABZWK010000043.1 GCA_902529365.1 uncultured Balneola sp. | reverse complement strand
ATGAAAAATGTGGAAGCAACAGAAGCCCCAGTATAGGCTATTAATAGCACGGAAAGTGTCATTCCATTGAGTACTGAGTATAAAAGAAACAATCCTATTGCCATATTAGATGACATTCTTTGAATACCTGACATAATCCAAAATACTAAGGCAAGTTCAACCAGAATTAACCCAATCAAACCAAAAGAAGAGCTGAATATTAGTTCTAACAAAAACTCAGATTGGGTGGTACGATAGGCTACAAAGCCCGTTAGAGTTAAAGCAAAAGTCATCCACAAATAGACCTTTTGCATAAAATCAGCTTCGACTGTTGGTATACTTTCTATATAAGTTCGTGACTGCATATCCATAATAAAAGATTTAGATAATTGAGTTTAATAAAATATGACGTAGTTGAGATTCTCCTTAAATATACGAACAAAGACTCATCTTCTTCGCTAAAGAATGTTATAACAACTCTGAAATTACACTCCAAACCAATAGCTAAGCTTTACCAGAAAAATATTAATGGGCTTGTGATCGAACATATCACCAAAATCCCTGGAAATATCCATTAGTCCATTTCCCATAACACCATCCCTTTGTTGTTGCCAAACAAAGAATAACGTAGACCCTGGACTATATTCCCAGCGAAAGACTGCATTACCTTGGAGGGCTGTGTAGGTAAAATCAGGTCTGTAAAATCTAAAGGATGTAGGTTCTTCATCCCCAAAACTAACCTCGTATAAGCCTGCTCCCAAATCGTTTAGCTCTCCCTCATCTACACCATAAAAGTCAAAGTCAAAAGTTCTTTCTTGTTTCAATTCACCAAAGCCAGAGAAACGCGCTGACTGCACATACGGCCTTAAATACGTTTCTAAGGTCATTCGTGGAGAGAATGTCCAATTCAAGCGGATGTTAGCGGATAGGCTTGAATTTTTATTCCTAGCAAAAATATATCGATACCCATATGTCTGATCAGCATCAAGATCTGTTGCACTTCTTGCAATTGTTGCCACATACTGGTCTCGCTGAGTTGCTTTGACATACTCTGGCCCTATAACCAATCTTACTTTTGAATTGACTATCCAATTCAAGTTAATTGAAAAAATATCGTCACTTTTACTATCCAAATCCCTTAAAAAGAACTGAGTGTATTCCACACTTAAATTTCTAGACGAATTAGTATTTATTTTATTGAATACATAGAGACTATTTACCGGTTTAACTAAAGGACCACCCCTAGTTAATCGATCATCAAATCGATTAAAACTAAATTGTGTTTCTGTTACCCAAACTAATTGATTATTGAAAATTCTATATGATCCGACTGCCCAATTTTGTAAACCAATTTCTCCGTCGAAATTCCAACCAACCATATATTGATTCCACATTGTAAAATAGCGCCCAACTCTTGGATTTACCTCCTTGTATCTAACATCTAAGGATAAAATTTTGTAGTCCGATCTATTTTGAAAACCTATATCATTAGTTTCATAACCAGGCGTTACCAATGAATAAGTTAATGATCCCGTCCAGTGTTCACCCGATGCTTTTTTAAGACTCCATTCCCCAGCAAAACCACTTAAATTGGAAATGGAATTATCCACATCAAAAGATTTTGCATCTAAACGCTGATAATATCTAGTTGGAGATTGCTGTAAGGCAGTAATGAAGGATTTATCACCATTTACTCTACTAAATGAAACTACCCCACTAGCAATCCATTGCCTATTATTCCAAGAATGTTCCCAATCCGATCCTACTAAAAAATATGAATTTGCCATATACTGCTCAAAATAAGTTTCTTCTACAGAACGAATTACACTACTTACATATCCTCCAACTATTGTATTCCCCTCATTAAAATCTTTCTTAACCCTTGATACAGTATAATTAGCGAAGGGTTCAATTGGATATACCCCTTTCGACTGATCGGTGTCATCTTGTAGACGTACAGTATAGGCTGCCTCCTCTCCTCTAGTTACCGCATCTAAGACGCCAATAGACCATCCATTCCGTGTTTTTCCACTTAATTTCACGGCCCCTGCAATTCGGGTTTGGTTAGGTCGCTCCTGATATACTTGAGCTATGTCATTATTATAAATTGAATTACCATTGAATGCATTGTATGCTGCTATTGAGCCTGAAGGGGAACGCCCTATTCTCCTAGAATAAAACGTAATTGGGTTACCTGGAGTGAAATCAGTTTGTGTTTGACCGAAACGAAAAATATCGCTACCCTCCAAAAAAAATGGCCTGCGTTCAGGAAAATAAATTTCAAATACTGAAAGATTTATAGTAGCTGGATCTGCTTCAACTTGACCAAAATCAGGATTTATTGTAGCTGTCAGAGTAAGATCGGATGTGATACCATACTTAATTTCCCCACCAAAACTCTGGCTAATATTGTTAACATCGTAATATGGATCACCACTCACTCTCTGTTCTTTTACGTTTGTAACAGATGCATAAGGTATTACCTCTAATCGGCTAAACTCCTTAAGGTTAGATACACCATTTAGTGTACCAAATCTAGATACCATCCCACCCTCAGAACGTGAAATAGGTGCCCAAAAATTGATTTCTGAGTTTCGAGCTATACGGCGTTGAAAGTTTATCCCCCACATTTGGTTCACTTTTTTTGCATCATATCTGATTTGAGACAGAGGTATTTTTATTTCTACTGACCAACCATTTGATAGTATGACTGCCTCTGCTTCCCATACCGCATCCCAAAGAATATCTTCCTGAGTGTCATCATAATACAAAACGTCTTTTTGGACACCGCGAGGATTAACCGCAAAAGTAAAGGCAGTCCTTTTATCATTGTAACTATCAATGTTTATATAAATCCAATCTGAGGAAAAGGAACCATCCCTTCTAAATATGGGAGCTACGATAGAGTCCGGATTCTGCTCAAAGGCCATAGCTCCAACCCATAGATATTGATCATCATATGCTACTGATACCTCTGTCGGCTGAGTAGGAACACCTCCATCTACTGGTGTAAACTGAATAAAATCAGCAGCCTTATCACTTGACTTCCAAATTTCCTCGTCTAGCA
>CABZWK010000042.1 GCA_902529365.1 uncultured Balneola sp. | reverse complement strand
CAAGGCGAATTTTCCCACCAATCTGTTCTGATCGTAGATCTACAGTGACTCGAACCCCTTCATCCAATAGCTCATTGCATAGACGTTCTGCTGCTTCATTTTGATGGTCAGATATAGGTAAAATCCTGACTTGCTCTGGAGCAAGCCATAATGGGAAATTACCGGCAAAGTGTTCAATTAATATAGAAGTAAAGCGTTCCATGGAGCCGAACGGTGCTCGGTGTATGATTACAGGCCGATGTTTTTTATTGTCTGAGCCTATGTAATTGAGTTCGAAACGATTAGGCATGACATAATCGACCTGAACAGTGCCTAATTGCCATTTTCTACCAATAGCATCCCGGATTATAAAATCAATTTTTGGGCCATAAAAACTCGCCTCACCATGGGCAATGGTATAATCCAGCTGCATGTCATTGACAACTTCTTGGATTTCTTGTTGCGCACGATTCCAAAAACGTAAATCCCCACCATATTTTCGATCATTATCGTCTCTGAATGAGAGTCGGATATCTACTGGCATGCCAAAGGTATTGAATACAAATTGAGTGAGTTCAATAGTGTTCTTAATTTCTGATTTTAATTGATTGTGAGAACAATATATATGCGCATCATCCTGAGTGAAGCCACGTACTCTAGAAAGTCCACTTAATTCTCCAGATTGTTCGTAGCGGTAAACCGTACCAAATTCAGCTAATCGAATCGGTAATTCTCTGTAAGAACGTAGGGTAGAATCAAAAATCCGGTGATGATGTGGACAGTTCATGGGTTTGAGCATGTACTGTTCGTCGTCTACTTCAATAGGATCGAACTGTGAGTCTTTGTAATAGGGATAATGTCCCGATGTTTTATACAATTCAATATTGCCAATATGCGGTGTAATTACTTCCTGGTAACCTCGTTTGATTTGTTCATCACGTAAAAAGGCCTCAAGAGTTCTTCGTAAGGTGGTACCTTTTGGGAGCCACAAAGGCAATCCACTTCCGACCATTTTGTCGATCATGTAGATTCCCATTTCTTTACCTAACTTTCGGTGATCCCGCTTCTTTGCTTCCTCAATTTGGTTTAGATATTCTTCCAACAGTTTTTGTTTTGGAAAACTGATGCCATAAATTCTTGTTAACTGTTTAGAATCAACATCGCCTCTCCAATAAGCTCCAGCTATGCTTGTTAATGCAACAGCTTTAACAATACCAGTATTGGGAACATGTGGGCCTCGACATAAATCAGTAAAGTTACCCTGCTCATAAAAGGTAATTTGACCATCCTCAAGTCCTTCAATAAGGTCAACTTTATATTCGTTACCGATTTTCTGATAGTACGTAAGAGCGTCTGATTTAGAAATCGATGTTCGCAAAAATTTATTTTTCTGTCGTGCTAATTCTAAGAATTTTTTTTCCAGAGCACGTAAGTCTTCTTGCTGAAGGGTATGATCCCCAAAATCGACATCATAATAGAATCCATTTTCAATAGGAGGTCCTATACCGAACTTTGCACTGGGAAAAAGTTCTTGAATAGCTTCGGCTAAAAGGTGGGCTGATGAGTGCCAAAAGGTGTATTTGCCTTCTTCGTTGTCCCACGTATGAAGTTGAATACTTGCATCTTCGGTGATAGGACGATCCAAATCCCATAGCTCTCCATTGACTGTAATACTTAAAGCTAAACGTGCAAGGCCAGCAGAAATAGATTCTGCAATAGACATTCCAGTAATTCCATTAGAAAATTCCTTCGTATTATTGTCGGGTAGGGTAATGCGAATTGAATCAGTAGACATGAAATAGTTAAGCATGAATGGTTAAGAGTGCGTCCTACTGGATTCGAACCAGTGACCTCCACGATGTCAACGTGACGCTCTAACCAACTGAGCTAAGGACGCAAGGCACTAAAGATACCAAACATAACTAATATGTTTCAATGCTATATCAGCATTCTGTATCTTAAATGGCATTTTGTGTGAAACTAATTATCCTGTAAGTTTAAAAGACATATGGTGAGACGTGCATCACACAATTCATTCACATAAAAGTATTCTTTGATTATGATTCAGCGACGTTTTGTTCGCGAAACTGTTCTTCAAGCAGTCTACGCATATCTTCAAAGTGGGGAATCAGTTTCTCACATTATATCCACCTTATTAAAAGAAAATCTAAAGGAGGATGCAGAAGCCATGCGCTTTGGAGAGCGTCTATTTGTGTTGACCCTAGAACAGACCGATGATTGGGACGCAATAATTGAACAACATATTAAAAATTGGGAAATAGGTCGTTTGGCCCTTATTGATAAGATTATTTTGTATATCGCCCTCAGTGAACTCACAAATTTTCCCGATATACCCACCAAAGTAACAATTAATGAGGCTATCGACATTGCAAAAAAGTATTCTACGGCAAAATCTGGCCGTTTTGTGAATGGTATTTTAGACGCATCGCTTATACATTTACAGAAAGAACAAAAAATCTCGAAAACAGGAAGAGGTCTAATTGGATAGGAATAAGAGCGTGAATATCCCTGACTCATACGTTGCAATAGGGGACATTCATGGGTGTGTTAAAAGTCTAGAAGTACTAATGACAGATTTATTGGCTCAATTCGGCACAGATCGTACCTATGTATTTCTAGGCGATTATGTTGATAGAGGTCCCCATTCTAAAGAGGTAGTGGACTATTTAATTGCACTAAATCAAGAATATAGTTGCGTATTTTTACGTGGTAACCATGATGCAATGCTCTTGAATTATGTTGAGGATAGAACATGGTTAAAATGGTTCGAAAATGGAGGTACTGCGACCATGGAATCGTACCGAAAAGCATTGGGAAAAGAGCAAATACCATTGGAGCACCTACGTTTTTTTACGAATACACGCTTGTTTTATGACACCCCTGAATTTTTCTTTGTTCATGGTGGCCCACCTATAGATCAGCCCATTTCAGAGTCGATTAAAAATGAGTCACTCTATAGTAGTTTTTTATGGAGTAGAGATCATTTAAACTCTACTTATAATAGGTGGGAAAAAACCGTGATATTTGGGCATACACCTGTCCGAAGTCCGATACAAGAAACCAATATGATTGGGATAGATACAGGGTGTGTATATCCTCAATTTGGTAAATTAACGGCCGTAAGTTTACCCGAAAGACACTTTTTTCAACAAAAACGAATCGATTTTTAACGAGTTATTATGAGTTTAACCTGTGGAATTGTGGGCTTACCTAATGTGGGTAAGTCAACTTTATTTAATGCTTTAAGCAATACAAAAGCCGAATCAG
>CABZWK010000041.1 GCA_902529365.1 uncultured Balneola sp. | reverse complement strand
AGGTTTAAATATCCCAGATGCACCACTTAAAGAAAGAGATAGTGCAAAATTGATGGTTCTTAACAGGGCCGATCAAACCATTGAACACCGAAGTTTCTCAGATATACATGAATATTTGAATGAAGGCGATGTGTTAGTATACAATAACACAAAAGTATTTCCTGCTCGCTTGAATGGTAAGAAAGAAAAAACCGAAGCTGATATAGAGGTTTTTTTGCTAAGAGAGCTACAGCCTGAGAATATGTTGTGGGATGTCCTCGTAGAGCCCGCTCGTAAAATCAGAATTGGAAACAAGTTATACTTTGGAGAAGGGGAAGATGAATTGATGGCCGAAGTGGTGGACAACACCACTTCCCGAGGGAGAACAATTCGGTTTCTTTTTGATGGACCCAATCACGAATTGTACGAACGATTGGATTCCTTGGGTAAAATGCCTTTACCGCCCTACATCGAGCGTGAGCCAGTTGACGAAGATAAAGAGCGATATCAAACGGTATTCGCTTCCGAGCGTGGCGCAGTAGCCGCTCCTACGGCGGGTATGCATTTTACCGAGAATCTACTTGAGAAAATAAAAGCCAAAGGAGTACATGTACTGCCTATCACACTTCACATTGGTTGGGGTACATTCCGAAATGTCGAGGTGGAAGATCTAACAAAGCACCGCATGGATTCTGAAAACTATTTTATTTCACTGGATACATCTGACCAAATAAACGTGGCTCTTGAAAGTAAAATAAATAAAGTAATTGCCATGGGTACTAGTGTAGTTCGTGCGATTGAAACGAGTGTTATGGCCAGTGGGATGAGTAAGCAGGGTACGGGTTGGACCGATAAATTCATTTATCCACCTTATCAGTTCAAGATAACTGAATCTCTTATTACCAATTTCCATCGCCCAGAATCTACCCTACTTATGTTGGGTGCCGCTTTTGCAGGCTATGATTTGCTTATGAAAGCGTACGAAGAAGCTAAAGAAAATGACTATAGGTTGTTTTCCTTCGGCGATGCCATGATGGTCATTTAACCAAGTGTATGATTAAATTAGCCGTTATATTACCAGCTGCCGGAACAGGTAGTCGCATGAGAACGGAAACTCCAAAGCCTTATCTTCGGCTTAAAGGGGCTACTATTCTAGAGCATACCATTCGTAATTTTTTACGGGTAGATGACCTAGTTCAAATTGTTATTGCCACCTCCAATCAATGGATGTCCCAAGCACAAAGCATTGCTTCATCTTTTAAAAGTGACACTATAAAGGTAGGTGTGGTTGAAGGCGGGTCAGAACGGCAATTTTCTATACACCATGCGCTTCAGTCACTAGATGATCATGTGAATATGGTAGCTGTGCATGATGCAGTCAGGCCCTTCATCACAACTTCCTTGGTAGAATTATGTTGCGCCGAAGCTAGGGATCATGGCGGCGCCATTGTTGCTGTTCCTGCTAAAGACACCATCAAACGAGTCGATGCAAAAGGCTTCATACAGGAAACCCCCAAGCGAAGCACAATTTGGCAGGCGCAGACGCCCCAAATCTTTCAGAGGCCATTACTTGAGAGAGCATATAAAAAGGCCATCGCTGAGGACTATTTCGGAACAGATGATGCATCCTTGGTGGAACGGATAGGCGGGAAGGTTAAAGTCATTGCAGGTGATAGAAGAAACTTAAAAATCACTTTCCCTATAGACCTAAGGGTAGCTGAGATGATTTTAGATGAAGGATCCTTTGACGTACCACAGTAGCTATGGATATTCGAGTTGGCTTTGGCTATGATGTACATAAATGGTCGGACGATCGTCCGCTGATATTAGGAGGAATTACAATTCCTCATACAATTGGCTTGTATGGTCATTCCGACGCAGATGTGCTTTTACATGCTATAACCGACGCCTTGCTTGGGGCACTAGCTTTAGGAGATATTGGTACTCATTTCCCAGATACAGATCCAGCATATAAGGGTGCTGACAGTGCGCTATTGTTGGCCAAGGCGTATGAGTTGGTTAGTGGTGGTGGGTTTAGCTTAGGGAATATAGACGCTACTATAGTAATGGAGCGCCCAAAATTGTTGCCTTTTATCCCTGCTATGCGAGAACGAATCGCAGATATTCTCGCAGTGGAATTAGATCAGGTCTCGATCAAAGCAACAACCTCTGAACGAATGGGTTTTATTGGCCGAGAAGAAGGCGCATCAGTCATGGCCACAGTGTTAATAAATAAGAACAGCTAATTCCGCAGTCGGTATGGTAGATTACCACTGTTCATCAATAAAGGCTTCCATAAAATGGCAGATGTAATCAATGTTCTAGTCGATTTTATTGGCCAAGTATCCCCTATTCTGATATACCTACTTTTATTTTTAATAGCATACATGGAAAATATTGTTCCCCCCGTACCTGGTGATGTTATCGTAGCATTTGGGGGATATTTAATCTCTTTAGGAAGCATAAATGGCTTGGGTCTTTGGTTAGGGACTGTCATAACCTCGGTCTTGGGCTTTATGACGATGTATCAAATGGGGAGTTACTTGGGCGGGCCGCTGTTAGCATCAACCAGTGGAGCAATTCAACATGAGAATGTTCTGGAAAATGATTCTTCAGAAGGGTTCTTACGTTTTGCAAGGAAAGCACTAGCGAAACTAATTTTGAGATTCGCTAATCCATCCTACTTGCGTAAGGGTAAGGAATGGATGCGTAGTTATGGGCAATGGGTGGTGGTAAGCAACCGGTTTCTTGCAGGCACTCGCTCGGTTATAGCGCTGACTGCAGGGGCAAGTAAACTGCCTATCTGGCCGACAGTACTCAGTTCTTGCGTTAGTTCGATGTTATGGAATGGAGTCCTTATATATGGTGGGTGGTGGTTGGGTGATAATTGGCGACGGGTGGGTATTTATTTGGAAGCATATAGTCAACTTATTTTAGTATTAATTGTCTTTTTAGCACTGTTGAGCTTTCTATATGTACTACGAAAAAAGCAAAGGTAACTAAGCGGTTGTATGTGGTCTCATTTTTTAAGCTTACCTAGGATTTCCTCATCGGGTTGATAGATACAGTCATTGGTAAAAAAGATAAAATTTTAATGATTTAGTATTGACTATTCCAACGGTTTACGGTATTTTTCACGTCTTTCGAAAAAAGCCAGTGTAGCTCAGTTGGTAGAGCAACGGTTTTGTAAACCGTCGGTCATCGGTTCGAATCCGGTCACTGGCTCGTTCATTGAAATTATTGATATACAGTAATTTACGCGAGAGTGCTTCGGCAATTTGCGCAGAATTACACCAATGGGGAGATACCAAAGCGGCCAACTGGGGCAGACTGTAAATCTGTTGTCTTACGACTTCGCAGGTTCGAATCCTGCTCTCCCCACACGCACCCTAGCGGGCGTAACTCAATTGGTAGAGTGTCAGCCTTCCAAGCTGAATGTTGCCGGTTCGAACCCGGTCGCCCGCTCCATCGGCC
>CABZWK010000040.1 GCA_902529365.1 uncultured Balneola sp. | reverse complement strand
TTACATTCTTTCCTTTTTCCAAGTCTCGATCTTTTCAATAAAATCGTCAACAAGTTCAGGATGAATTTCAGCTATATTGGCATCATTTTTAGGGTCGGTATTCATATTAAATAACTCTATAGTCTTTCTTGATAAGTTCCATTTAAAAAACCAATTATTTGTACGAGCCCAATATGCCTCTGTTTTTTCACCCATCATATCATTTTCAGATCGTATTTGAGTAGCCATCCCGATTATGATATCCCTATTAGATGTATCAGTATTTTGGATTACGTTCTGATAAGATTTCCCAAAGAAATGACTAGGTATTTTGACACCAATTAAATCTAAAATAGTTGCTGGAATATCTGCGCTATGAATCAAAGAATTAGACTGAGAACTAGCACTGATGTTATTTTTCCATGAAAAAATAATCGGTGTTCTGAAGGATTGATCATATACTGATAGTTTGCCTTTATCACCGCCATTGTGCCATCTCAAAGAATCATGTCGAAATTCTTGATAGGGTTCTTGCTCCCAACCATTGTCATTGACATATACAAATAGTGTATTATCATATTCGTTTTTATCTTTAAGGAATGTTAAAAGTTCACCAACGCCATCATCAAACCACGAACAATTTGCATAATATCGTTTGGCTGATTCTGTAAAATCAGTATCCTTGTATATATTATAATACTTATCAGGTGCATCGAATGGATAATGGGGTAACTCAGGAGCATACCATATAAAAAAGGGCTTAGCTTTATTTTCATTTATAAACTTAAATACAGGATCCATAGTTGAGCGTGCTAGTTTTAAACCTTCACCACCCATAAATTTTTTGAACCAACCGCTTCCTTTTTCGTCTTCTTTGGTCCAACCTGCTGTCATACCTTCGTCAAATCCGCCATTGCTGAAATTGTATTCCCACCATTTTCCACCCTGAAAACTGGTATATCCGTACTGCCTTAAAATTCTAGGCAACGTCTCAAAATGTTGCATAGCATTATGACGAAAATCTTTCTTATTTAATGGTGATACATTTTTTGTTTCAATCAATTCTTTAACCTCTGTTTCGTAATCACTTGGTAGCGTACCAGTCATTAATGTTTGTAATGAGGGTCTGCAATGGTTTTGAGGAACATATCCCTGCGTGAATAGAGTACCACTCTCAGCTAGTTCATCCATATTTGGAGTGTATACATAATCTGCTCCCATAAAACCAAAATAGGGGTAGCCTTGATCGTCACCCACTATTAATACAATGTTAGGATAATTATTTTCTTGCTGGTCGCATGAAAATAATACAAAACTTAAGACTGAAAATAGGATGGTTAAGGTTAGTTTTTTCATCAATACCTCTTTATCTAATTAGTTCTTTTCTAGAACAAAAAAGAAGTATTTGAATAAATAATCAATTAACTCTTTTTCATTCATTCATTTACTTAGGGAAAACAGTGAATGAACGGCTAGTTGACTAGAGTATTTGTTTAGTCACCTCTTTTTCTTCTTCAGTATTATTATAAATCCACCACCAAGTAGAGTAATCAAGGCAATTAAAAGACCTGTATCCATAACGTATTTTTTGGTTATTGAAGTTGAATATTTATCTCTACGTAATTCAAAACCATTAGTTACCAAATATTTTCCCAACCTGTTCCCCAACATCTGAGTTTAGCAGGTCTGCATAGTTCTGAGTGGTCTGGACTGAGCTGTGGCGCATCCACCTCTGTACCGTATAAATGGGCACTCCATTGCGAAGCAGTTCAATACAACATGTGTGCCTTAACGAGTGCAGATGGATATCTTCCCTTTCTGGCAGAGCTAAACGTACATACCTTTTAAAGGTTCTAGACGTTCGCTTCGAATCAGAGTGACCAAACAGTGGTGAGTCTAACGTAGCACACTCATTTAGCAGCCTTTCAGCCAGCTCCCTAAGAGGCTTTACTCGACCTATAGGGAGTACCTGCTTCCTCTTGGACTTGGTAGTAAACGTAGCCGAACCAATGGTGATATCCCACGTCTCAGTATTAAAGCTACGAGGGGTAAGGCTCAGCGTTTCAGAGATGCGCATACCACTCCATCGTTGCCAATCAATCAGGTCGATAAGCCACAACGCATTCCTATTTACGCTTTGATATCCTCGAGCTATATCTGCAGCTACTTTATCACGAATCACTTGCTTAAGGGTGGCTATTTCAGAGTGGGTTACGTAAGAGACAACCTCCTTTTGTTCCTGCTGAAAGTTGTAGACCTTGACATCGCTTAGGTTCATACGAAGTAGCTTGTGCTGAACGCACCACTTAGCAAAGGGTTTAAGCTTGGTGCGGTCACTGTGACGAGTAGCAAAGGCGATACCGACTCTATTGATGTAGTCATTAAAGTCAGTGGCACACAAGCTAGATATGGGCTTCTCAGAGCCTGCTGCACGCTCAAATGCTCGAAGTACATACGTAGTATCCTTAGTGGTTCGGTCTCTCCAATCCTCTCTGGATTTCTGGGTAATGTAGTAGGTGAGTACGTCCCCAAGCCTTGAATTTTTACTAAGGGGATTTTCGGGTTCCTTATGTGTACTCCACGGGTCAAACTCACCAAGTTCATACGCCTTTTCGAGTTCTACGTGCTTGCATAAAGCAAGGTCTTTAAACTTTGTTTTTAGGGCTACCCTCTTTCTAGATGGGACTCTGTTGGGGTTATAAAACTGGGTGTAGTAGCTTGAATGCTGTTTTACTAACGATGCCATTTGTTCTCCTCTTACTGTTATTAAGAGCGAACTGTTTTATAACAATGCGATAACAAATCACTACGATTCCCCACAAAAAAAGCCCATACATATGAGCTTAAACGTCGAGGCGACAGGATTTGAACCTGCGACCCCTCGGCCCCCAGCCGAGTGCGCTACCGGACTACGCCACGCCTCGCTAAATAAAAAATACGGTATTTGAACTCCTAGAGCAATCTTTATTCTTTTTATTGATAACAGCTTATTTTCAAAAACTCAGAAACAAATCAATGAACCAGAAATAGTAGTTATGTTACAAGATGACAGGGTAATCAATTTATCAGCCAGGTGATAGTACTGGTCATTATGGGATATAACAATAACTGCCTTACCCTTATTTTTTAGATTGGGCAGGATTTCATGGTAAAACTTTGACCGGTATGATACCTCTTAGTCATTTCTTATTAATTCGTTCGTTTTACGATGATAAAGGTGATATCGTCACTTTGAGGGCTCCCGTCAGCATAATCTTGAAGTGTCTCGAGTAGAGCTTTTTTCATCTCATCGGCACTAAGCTGTTTATGGCCTAGTAACCATTGCTCAAAACTCTCTTCAGAATATAATTCGCCAGACGGATTTGTAGCTTCCGTAACACCATCAGAAAATAGCATTAAGATATCATCTTTACCTATGGATAATGTTGCCTTTGGAAGGTCAATTTCTTCCATAATACCCAACATTACCCCTCCCTGATCTAATTCTTCGATTCTGTTATCAGTAGCGCGAACTATATAAGGTGGATTATGACCTGAGTTAAC
>CABZWK010000039.1 GCA_902529365.1 uncultured Balneola sp. | reverse complement strand
AAATTCTAGAGCTATTCATCCTGATGTTAGAGTTGAATTTACATGGGAAGCTATTGATAACGCTGACTCGTATGAGTTTTATCTCATAGAAAAAGTTCATTGGGATTATGGAAACCCACAATTTGGTGATACTCTAACTACCAGTAATACCTCTATTATTGTTGGTCAACCAGAAGGCGAAATATTACGTAAACATACTCCTTATCGGGACCATCCATATATATGGAGAGTTCGTGCAATAGTTGGTGGAGAATACCAAGAATGGAGTGAATTATCGTACTTTTACACTGGAGGTTTTACGAGACCTAACGATAAAGATCAAGAGCTATTAAATCAAGCTGGACATTTTAAACCCACTACATTTGATTCTGTAAAATTTATTGTTAATAACGAATTTACGGCAACTGAAAATTTTCAGGCAACTAAGGAAGTTTTTAAAGCCTTTGGTGATTTGTACGCACACACATCACAACGTATTTATTTCTTTTCAAATGATTCTGTGCTTAATCAACCCATCCAAGAGGAATACAAGAAGTACGGGGAACCAGAGCTTAATGAACCACATTATATGGCATTCACTTTTTGGCGGCATCCAATAGCAGACTTAGGTAAAAGTGCCCAAAAAGGAATTGGTTATGGTTCTGATTGGAGCACAGTTCAAGAAATAAAAGAAAATCAACAATTTGGGAACACTCCATATCCCGTATTAGATTTTCATGAACCCACACATCTTTATGAAGATGGACGGTTATTTAGTCATTCAGGAATGCCTCTTTGGTTTGTTCATATGCTATCAAATATTCATGATTTTACGTTTAATAGAGATTACGTAAGTCAAATTGAAGCCAAGTACACTAATGGAGAATTTTGTAGAGATAACCTGTTAGATCCAAATGGTAATTATTATAGTTCCTGTGAAACTTTTGGGGTAGATCATGTTAGAAATTATTATTATGATATTGAGGGTTTAAAAAATGGTACCACAAGATTCACCACTCATCGTGATTCGTTGGTCAATAATGATGAGCATTCTTATCAGCCAATAGCTGGTTATTATCTAGCACATCTTACCAGCCCTGAAGACGTTTTCTTACACTTTTGGGATGATAGGGCATTCACGAAAAATTATAAAGATGCTTTTAAAGACGCCTTTGGAATGACTCTCATTGAGTTTAACAATAAATTATATGATTGGATGATGGATATCGAAGATCCATTAACTTGGACTGATATTCTACCCACCGAACATTCGACCGAACTCTATTTTTATCCAAAACGATTTACAACGACCTACCCTGATTCAGGAGCAGTACTAGATGATTTACAACCATCTTTTGAATGGGTTGCAAGCACTGACTTTAGTGACTATAAGATTCAATTATCAACTTCTCCAGACTTCTCTGACACCCTTCATACCATGTTTATACAAGGTGCGAATAGTGTATATATGGACGAAGTTACTTTTGCTCAACTAGATATTTCATTAGATGTAAACACAACCTACTATTGGAGAATGCAATCAATTCTAGGGGTCAAGGAGTCTATATGGACAAAAATTAATTCTTTTACCACTACTGAAACCGCGACTGGAAACCAAGAACACGAAAAGAAATACTTCTTTGGATTAGAGCAAAACTATCCTAATCCATTTAATCCTAGAACGATGATTAATTTTTCATTAGCTAGAGATCAGCATGTTAGCTTAGAAGTTTTTGATATTAATGGACGGTCAATAGTAAAACTTATAGATAAACCAATGCAAGCTGGTGAACATGCAATAGGTTTTCATGCTGCGTTATTATCGAGTGGAGTGTATCTGTATAAGCTGACAACTCCATCGTTTACCGAAACTAAGAAGATGCTTCTGATTAAATAAGAACCTCATTGATGGTATTGTACCCTGCTAGCCTAAAGTTAGTGGGGTTTTTTATTGGCTTAGTTCAGCCGTTCATTCAGTTTATTCCCTAAGTAAATGAATGAATGAAAATGTAGGATATCCATTCAAGTAAACAGATATAAGGTATAAATCCCTCAACAATCGACAATCGACATTATTTTAGAAGTAAGACACTATCAAATTAAGGGGTAGACACACACTTCAACCTTCATTTATCTACCTGTAAACCAAAATAACCTGCATTACACTCATTTGGGAACTTCACTTTTATAAGTTCTATACTTGCTATTTGACCAGTCATAAAATCCACAGATATATCTCCATCAAAGCCATGATTAATATATTTAGCTATAACATTTACATTATCTAAACCAGCTGAAATACCGTCTAAGAGATTAAATGTTTTAGATTCATATTCTGCTATAGCTAAATTTTGAAAGTCATAACCAACCAAAGAAACTGACTTTATAATACCACAAGCATTATTAGTTACTTTAAGTCTTTGGGCTTCAAAATCACCATCTATCTCATATGAAGTAGGAGAACTGCAGAAAGTCAGTAGAATAACTAACAAAAGAAACATTGATAGACATTTCATAACCATTTTATTTACCCTGAGATTAACCTATTGTCATTGAAGATATTAAATCTAGGTAACAAACCACTAGGGGTTGCTAGAAGCGTTAACTATATTAGTAAACTATGCAGACCTGCTTAGCTCAGATGTTGGGGAGCAAGTTGGAAGAGCGTTCATTCAGCATTTTAAAGTACACTTGCTATAGCTCAATAACAAGATTAGGAATTCATAATAAACTGTAAGTTCCCATTTCTCAAATCTCTTCTTAGCATAATTTATTTATCATTCCTTACCCTCTATGTTTCTTTAATAATAAAATATATAAATAAGCCAATAATAACGTCCATCCACCTCCAGCTCCAGTTTCAATACCGAAATAACCCAATACCATAACAAGTATCAGAAGAATTATAATTAGAGTAAAACTACCATTTATATTCTTTGAAGGTTTATCCACTCGGTTTGATTTATCTATTTCTTCATCACCAATATTTTTTTTATTTCGTTTTAAAAAATAGACTATTACGAATGCAACAATACTGAGCCCAATAGTAAAGTAGAAGAATATTGGGTCTGTAAAATCCTCTATAAATCCTTCTACAAATGGTCGGTGTCCATATTCAGTTATTTCAAAAATAAACCATACAAGAAATAGGAGTGGTAATACCCATTGTGGTAATTCTTTTTGGTCAGTGAATATATATTTCAGTTTCCACATAACCTTACTCCTCATCATCTTTTTCTTTTAATCGTTTATCTAAATACCTCTTGTTTAACTTTCCAAAAGTAAAGTCTAGGGTAAAAATAATACCAAGCCCGATTAAAAAACCTAACCCGTCATCCAAAACACCTTCTTCAACTTTATTAACCAACACTAAATAAACAATCAAATAAACAATACCAAGACCAATTACACTTGAATGTTTTTTTAAGTCCCTTGATTTCCACATAACCTTACTCCTCACCTTCTTTGTTTCTTTTTTCTTTCCAAACCTTTTCTAACCAATCAAAACTCATAATGATGGTAAAAATGATGAGTTTATATACTAATGATAAATCTTTTGTTAGGTCAAAATTAGGGAACACAAAAAATACTACAATCCATCCAATTACAAAGAACTTCATACCCCATAAATGTTTCATAATCTCTCCATTATTTCAGTTTTGGAAAAATTAAATCCTACCTATTAAAAGTCAAAATTAAGATTGTGAAGTAAAGAGTACGAAGGTGGATGCGCCACAGGTCCGTTCAAACCACTCAAAACTATGCTGACCTACTTAACTCAGATGTTGGGGAACAGGTTGGGAGGGTAATGATATGATA
>CABZWK010000038.1 GCA_902529365.1 uncultured Balneola sp. | reverse complement strand
TTCATTCATCTAGTAGAACTTCAAAATAGTCGTAATTACAAGAGCCAAATTGGTCTGATGTTTGTACTAGCTTAATAGCTGTAGTATCACCAGCTACAAAATCAACAGTTACTTCACCAAAAAAACTACCAAAGCCAGCTGATGAAATAACATTCACATTTACATCAGTTAAGCCACCTGCAATACCATTTGTAAGTTCAAATGCCTTGAATGGTTTATTGCGAGTATTTAAAGTAGGGTCATAAGCATATGAGCCAATAGTTAAATCCTGAAAATCATAGCCAACTAATGAAACTGATATAATGGCACCACAAGCCATATTAGTTACTTTCAAAATTGGATCAGCCACTATTGCATCAGTAGGAGATTTGCAAGAAGTCAGTAGAATTAATGCAAATAATAATAAACCTAAATTTTTCATATAGTTTTTTCTTCTAATATAGTCCCAATGCCTGCACCAAAACATAAACCTAAAGCAATCCCTAAACCAACATTATCAGTTGCATTTCCAATTATAATTCCTGCAAGTAATCCTATACCTGCACCTAAAGATATCTTAGATTCTTTCATAGCTATTGTATTTACCCTGAGATTAACCTTCTGTCATTGAAGATATTAAATATGGGTAGACACCCACAAGGGGTGTCCAGAAGGATTAACTAGAATAATAAAACTATGCGATTTTTGTTAGTGCCCTAGAGGGGCACAAAAATCACCTAGAATGGACAGTTTTTTACCAGCCTAAGAACGTGCGATAGGTTGGGTGATTAAACCCCCTACTCATCCAGATTTAAGAGGTATACCCCCCTTATATTTATGTTGATATTATTGTACTTAATGAGTGTATTTTTTATATATTTAATTAACAGAACATTGAAATACTGAGCGAGCTGAATAGACAATTTGTTACCGCATTGTTATAAAATTATGTAGTAGCATATGAAACTATCATTATTGTATTGTTAAAGGTATTTATTACCCTTAACCCACTCGGCTGGGGGCCGAGGGGTCGCAGGTTCAAATCCTGTCGCCTCGACGTTTAAGCTCATATGGATGGGCTTTTTTTGTGGGGAATCGTAGGTAACTGTTACGTATGTGTTACGCAGGTTATTTTTCTATAATGAGGAATAATCAATGCCTACACTATTAAAACAAGGGAACTATTACTACTCCCAATTCTATAATTCTGATAAAAAACCCCAAAGAAAACGCGTTGCTCTAAAAACCACCTATAAAAGTGTTGCATTACAGCTACACCGAAAATTAGAAAAGAAGCATGCACTGGGTTTATTTGATGCTTGGTCAGGGTTCGATGCTACTGCCTCCGACTTGCCCCTTAGTAAAAATTCGAGACTTGGAGATGTTTTAACCTTCTACATTACCCAGAAATCCAAAGAGGATTGGAGGGATAGAACCGCTAAGGATACGACCTATGTACTTCGAGCATTTGAGCGTGTAACAGGCTCTGAGAAGCCCATATCTTGCCTGTGTGCTACTGACTTTAATGACTACATCAATAGAGTCGGTATCGCCTTTGCCACTCGTCACAGTGACCGCACCAAGCTTAAACCCTTTGCTAAGTGGTGCGTCACGCATAAGCTACTTCGTATGAACCTTGCTGATGTCAAGGTCTACAACTTTCAGCAGGAACAAAAGGAGGTTGTCTCGTACGTAACCCACTCTGAAGTAGCCACCCTAAAGCAAGTGATTCGTGATAAGGTGGCTGCAGATATAGCTCGAGGATATCAAAGCGTAAACAGGAATGCGTTATGGCTCATAGACCTGATTGATTGGCAGCGTTGGAGTGGGATGCGCATCTCTGAAACCTTGAGTCTTACCCCTCGTAGCTTTAATACAGAGACGTGGGACATCACTATTGGTTCGGCTACGTTTACTACGAAGTCTAAAAGGAAACAGGTGCTTCCCATAGGTCAAGTTAAACCTCTTAGAGAGCTTGCTGAGAGGCTGCTTAATGAGTGTGCTACTATTGATACTCCCCTGTTTGGTCACACTGATTCAAAGCGTACGTCCAGAACCTTTAAGAAGTATCTGCGTTTAGCCTTGCCAGAAAGGGAAGATATCCACCTACACTCGTTAAGACATACTTGTTGTATTGAGCTCTTACGTAATGGGGTTCCCATTTATACCGTACAGAGGTGGATGCGACACAGCTCAGTCCAAACCACTCAGAACTATGCAGACCTGCTTAATTCTGACGTTGGGGAACAGGTTGGGAGGGTAATGATTTCTTAATTTTTAGAAATCAATCATTTTTTTAATGTTACGGTATGAGAAAAGCTCTATTAATTACATCCTTCTTAATACTTATACCATTAATATCTGTTCATGGTCAGGAAACAGATAGTTTATCAAGTCATTCTAATTTTAACACATTTTTTGACGCTAGAATTGGGGTGGCATATCAAGGATCATTAAATCTAGAAAGACTTTGGTATAAAAATAAAAATGCTCTACTCCTAAATACTGGTATTGGCTTTACCACCATAAATTATGAAGGAACAAATACTGGTTTGAGTTTTTCTGTAACTACAAGCGTATTACTTGGTTCTTTACCATATGATCAAAGGTCTAAGCATCTAGAAATAAATGTAGGTCTAAATAATTTAGTTGAATCATCACCTAGTGGAACACAAATATTACCTTTCCCTAGAGCTACTATAGGTTATAGATATCAAAACCCTCAAACAGGTAAAATATTTAGAATTTATGGGGGATTTTTTACGGTTGGGTTAAGTTTTAATTTATAGACTTCTAATCTTCATTGTCTAATGAATAATCATAAAAGTTCAGCACCAACTACTAAAACTATCCAGAGCTGCTTAGCTCATGTGGTGGTGAACATGTTGAGAGGGCGTATATCCTGTATTAGAAAATCACTAATTTAATTATTATGAAAAGTATAATATAAACGAAATAAAATACACAGTGAGTACAACCGCAGATATTACAGTTAATGTTCCAACTAACGGCCCGACTACTGACATAGTAGTCCGCTCCTTTTTTGACTTTTCATTTCTAATCTCTTTAAGGATAAAATCCGTTTCAATTTGTTTTATATGAATTTTGTTGCAATGAGAGTTAATATTATCTATATATGATTTTTCTTCATTTGATTTATTGAGTTTTATATCCAGTTCAGCATAGGATGTGTCATAGTATTTACTATCTGGGTCTCTAAGATAACAAGTGCCAAATATTGCTTGATTTTTAATTGCTTCAGCTCTTTTTTTTTGGTTTGGTCTATGTGATAAAATGTCCAACTTTAATTGGTTTGGTATCTCGTATTCAATCAACGTATAACACATCAGCAAATCTTTATTAGCAAGCATTTTAGATTCACCTGATTCCTTTAATAATTTCAGGCATTCAGCAGGGGTATTTTCAATAGTCTTGAATACTCCTTCTATATATTTGTCAAAATAATGTGTCTTCTCTGAATCTGATATCTGACCATATGCATGTGTATATATAACAGTAAATAGTGCTAGTAATTTTAGGTACTTCATTAGAAAAGTCTTTAAACGTTTGTCTATAGTTATATATATCTGGTGAATATTCAAAATTATTAACCCTAAATTAATATTGAATATAACAACTCAATTCAAACCACTCAGACCTGCTTAACTCAGATGTTGGGGAACAAGTTGGGAGGGTACTTGTATGAGACGTTAATTTATTAGCTAAGACTCAGGCAGTGCGCAAATAACTGTAATCTTTGGTCGTGGTAAAATAGCTGTAATTCTATAGTGAACATCAATTGCTGCAACGCCATAAATACAAGTATCACTTACATCAATAATGGATTCTCCAATTCCTTCGACAAAGATTTCAACCGTAGACCTTTCAAGACCAGTTTCTACTGACCTTTTAAAACAATCTTCAACAATTAAGGTATTTTTGCACTCTGGTTTTAATGTAACTTTATGGGATACCAACGCTGTAGAACCATC
>CABZWK010000037.1 GCA_902529365.1 uncultured Balneola sp. | reverse complement strand
ATACTGGGTAGACTATGCTACACACTCTGAGCATGTCACTACTTTAGCATTAGCTTCATTAAGTGTGCTAACATACACTCTTCAACGCTTATCACTTGACCAATTATTTGATTGGAACCCAATGTATTCTCTCCTCCATTTTTTTTCCGTGATTTGGTTTCAAGCACTTGCAATTCGTTTAATTTGGAATAAATTGATTGGTAGGAAAGTCAAATGGAAAGGACGCCCTATTTGAAATATATTTTTTAATCTTCTAATGTATTTAAAACCATGATAAGCGCATATATAGAAAAATTTATGGCTTTTTTGAGAGTGGAAAAAAATGCATCAGATCACACTCTAAGTTCATATGACACAGATCTTCGACAGTTTTTCGATTTTCTTTGCAAACACTTTGATAGCGAAGATTATTCCATTGTCCAAATTGACCGGTTAGCTATTCGACTCTGGCTCGGTGAATTAGCTGAGCAAGGTTTAGCCCAAAGTAGCATAGCACGAAAAGTAGCGGCTTTACGATCCTTCTTTAAATATGCATTTAAACATAGTTGGATTCACAAAAACCCGGCACATCTACTTGTCATTCCAAAAAAAAATCGTACTCTTCCTAAAACAGTCCCCGCTCCCGATATACAACGTATGCTCGATAGCTATCAAAATGAAGAAAATCCAATTGGATCCTCTCAAGATTCTGTTATTCTCGAACTTTTTTATAGTTCTGGGGTGCGAGTAAGTGAATTATGTGGACTTAACACACAAGACGTACAGCTAAACAAAGCATGGATTAAGGTTCGTGGTAAAGGGAACAAAGAAAGAATAGTCCCTATTAGTATGTCGGTAAATTCTATGCTTCGAAAGTATATAAATCAAAGAAAACGACCTGCACACGATAGTCCCATGGCTACTACTGATCTCAAGAAAAATGAAACCCCCCTATTCTTAGCACCTTCTGGTCAACGCATGTATCCCAAACATGTTTACCGTATTGTTCATAAAGCTCTCGAGCAATTTTCTGAGGTAACACAAAAAAGTCCTCACGTAATACGCCACAGCTTTGCAACCCATCTACTGGATAATGGGGCCGATATTAGAATGATTAAAGAATTTTTGGGCCATTCCAGCCTCGCCTCAACCCAGGTATATACCCATACTAGCGTTGAGCGTTTACGTACGATTTACGAACAAGCACACCCACGTGCGAAATCCTAACCATAATGGAGTATATTATGAAGACAACAATTACATCCCGACACTTTGCAGCAAGCGAACAACTAAAGGATTTTGCTAATGAACACATACAAAGACTATCTAAGGTGTTTGATAGAATAACTTCATGCTCTTTAGTTATGGAAGAGCATCCAGACCCTGATTTTCCACAATCAGCAGAACTCATTGTACATATTCCTCAAAAAAGCTTAACGGCGAAAAGCGCCAAAACTACCTATGAAAAAGCTGTTCATGATGTAGTAGAAATTATGAAGAGACAACTCAAACGCTACAAAGAAAAAAAACTTCAATACTGAGTATCTCTACTTAGTAAATAAACTACCTAACCTACCGGTAAATGCCCTTTTCAACCCACTCTCCCATACCAATAAACGAAAAATTAACTGTCGAGGAGCTAATTACAAAGCTGCGAAAACGAGTTAATATAAACATTATTGCTTGTGCTGCTGAAAAGAAATGCCGTAATAAATTTGTCCGTGAAGCTGAGTTAAACCGACCTGGCTTAGCTCTCACGGGCTATTTAGATGTATTTTCTTGGCAAAGGGTACAAATTATTGGCAATACAGAAACCGATTATCTTAAAAAACTACCCGAGGACAAACAACTCGACGCCTTTGGAAATATTACCAAATTTGACTTACCCATTATTTTTCTAACGAATGGGAACACACTACCCAATGCATTGCTAGAAAATGCCACTCAACGGGGTATTCCTATATTTACCACCCCTTATGAGACCACTCGTTTCATGTTGTTACTAAAAGATTTTTTGGACGATCAGTTTGCCTTACAAACTATGGTACATGGAGCAATGGTAGATGTCTATGGAGTAGGTATACTCATTGTTGGTAAATCTGGTATAGGTAAAAGTGAAGTCGCTTTGGATTTAGTTGAACGAGGCCACCGCTTAGTGGCCGATGATGTGGTGATGATCACCAAAAAAGGAAGTGTCCTTATGGCTTCTGCCACGACTATGAGTAAACACTTCATGGAAATACGTGGATTGGGTATTGTGGATGTCATGTCAATGTTTGGTATTCGATCCGTTCGTTATCAAAAAAGATTGGAAATTGTAACTGAATTATCACTTTGGGATGATACCCGTGAAATTAACAGAACGGGCTTGGATCATGATCAAGTCAGTATATTAGATAATGAAATTCCTTACATACAGTTACCTATAACACCAGGTAAAAACATAACGGTGATTGCTGAAGTCATTGCTATGAATCATTTACTTAAACATAACGGTTATGATGCTGCCGAAGCTTTTCAAGATAGAATAAAATCTTCCATAGCTGAAAAAACAAAAGGCATGAACCCAAGCATGAAACGAGCTATTGAATATTTTGAAGGCGATATAGAGTGATTTTAAGAACGTTTAAGAGCCTCTCTTCGTTGGATATCAAGATGAATATCCCTATTTTTGTTTTTATAATATCTTTATATGCACATCCATAACCATTATTTCTACGATAAAGAAACGTGTGAGTTTATACCGATAGAATATAATATCTATCAACAAGTGGTATATAATCTATCTATTTGGATTTTGACAGGAATTACGCTGGCAAGTATCGGGATGATTGTTTTGAGTAATTTTGTAGGTACCCCATCCGAATTAGCCCTTAGCACAGAAAATGAAATTCTTCTTGAAAGATTAGAGGAAACTAAACAGTCAATAACAAACTTAGATCAACAGCTTCAAGAGTTGAGCCAACGTGATGCCGAAATATACCGTTCCATATTAGGCTTAGATAAGGCCATGGACGAAGAAGCTTTACTCGGTATTGGAGGATCAAATTTATTCGAGAATTACGAAATATACAGCGAAAGTGCTTTCGAGATTTTATCGTGGACCAGTCAAAAAATAGATGAACTTGAGCGACAGATAAATGTTCAAGACCTTAGTCTAGAGGAAATAAAAGCTGAATATAACGAAAATAAAGTGGCTTTAAAGAAAATCCCTGCTATTAAACCAGGCGGTGGCATTTTATTAAGTGGGTTTGGGATGAGAAGTCATCCTGTTCTTGGATATGTTCGCCCTCACGATGGATTGGATTTTAGGGCTGATATCGGATCAGATGTCTATGCTACTGGAGATGGTGAAGTCATTCTAGCGAAACGATACGGAACCTTTGGTAGGACATTGATTATTGATCACGGGTTTGGCTATAAAACGCTATATGCGCATTTAAGTGTTTATGAAAAAGATGTAAAAGTTGGAGCGAAAGTTAAAAGAGGCCAAGTGATTGCAAAATCAGGGAATACTGGTCTAACCGAAGGTCCACACCTTCACTATGAGGTTCACTATAACGACCAACCCGTCGATCCTCTATTATACCTGTTTGCAGATATTTCGCCAGAAGAGTACCTCTTATTCAAACAAATCGCTGAATCCAATAACAAGTCATACTAATGACAATAATTACCCCTTATTTCTTATTCGTCCGTATTATAGTTCCCTTAATTGGTTTACTGTTTATCGTGAGCTCTTCTAGTCTAGCACAAACCAATGATTCAACTTTATATTTAAGCTCAATCACGAAACAAGCCAACTCATTACTTATTCAACGTGCACTTTCATCAACACTGGGCTTTGATCGACTCGCTCACTTAAGTGATTACTATGGCCATCGATTGAGTGGGTCAGAAGAATTAGAGAAAGCAATAGATTGGATAGTCGGTGAAATGACTAAGGACGGATTTGATAGAGTTTGGAAACAAGAAGTGATGGTGCCTCATTGGGAACGAGGCCATGAGTATGCTACGTTGAACGCCCCCATACAAAAAGACTTACCTATGCTAGGTTTAGGTGGAAGTATTGGAACCGGTGGCAAGCCCATAACTGGTGAAGTCATTATGGTTCACTCTTTTGAAGATCTTGAATCTAAAAAAGATTCTATTCCTGGTAAGATTGTTTTGTTTAATGTCCCATTTAGTACATACGGGCAAACCGTCCAGTATCGGCTTAATGGAGCTATA
>CABZWK010000036.1 GCA_902529365.1 uncultured Balneola sp. | reverse complement strand
ACCTCATTTGCTGCAACAGAATACTCCGCATAGGCCGTATTAACTAAAAAAATTGACACGATAAATTTATCAATATACTTGTTAAAACGGCCCACCAACGATGAAAGGCCTAAAGGCAAAGAGAACTTTGCTTGATCCAATAAGGATATTCTTGTCACTAAATGATAATGCCCCGGTGTGTCTTCCTCCTGAGTACTGGCTAGTGTATTCTCAGAATCACTCAGACGTGTATTTTTTGGCAGTATAATACCAAGTACTACCACTGAGCAAAAAAATCGAATAACCGAATAACCGACCAATGACCAAATAGCTATTTCTAGCCCGTAGCCTAATGCAAGAGGGAGAACTAATGCACCAAAAGCTACGACAGAAGTACTCATTTCATACCAAGCAGCCCCTTTTTGTCGGTCCGATGCTAGCAAAATATTGGTTGTTGGCCAAGTGGGTATTTCCAATATACTGACCACTGCCATTAGTGGTAAAAACTTTTGAAGGACTCTTATAGATTCCCCTGGCCATTGACTAAGTAAACTTGGTAGAAACAAGTTAAATCCTAAAATAGCCAAACCTGCCAAGGTCCCGCTTATCAATAAAATAGCGACGGTCTGTAAAGCAAAACCTCTTCTAGCCGTACTTGTTATACGTTCAAAATAATAAAATATGCTGTCCGGAAAGCCCAATACCGCAATATTCCGAGCTATTTCATGAATCATTAACACATACCCCATGATCGCGAAGTCCGTTTTTGAAAGTAGCCTTACCACAGCTATAGCTAAAGCTAAATCAATAACCGTAGTAATAATTCGTGCAAACACAATTACTCCCGTCTTTTCTGTAAGCGTAGCTGATGATATATTGGATTTAGATGACACTGTTCACCATGTTGATTTTAGCTAATGAACTATTCCGTTTATTTATGAATCACACTCAATAATAAACGGGATAATTCCCTGGTCTTTTGTTCAGCACTAAAGCTTTCAATTCGTTCAAAATGATCTTTTGGAGTACCACGGTTAATTGAAACCGCCCCCCTTGGATCTCTTAGTGCATACATCTTATCTGCTATTTCTCTCGCTTGACTACTTTCGAATTGATAGCCTCTTTGAGTAGTCGCTAAAATTTCATTCATCTCATTATTAGTGCCAATCGAAATAATGGGTGGTGTTGCAGGTAAATAATCCCAGAATTTTGATGGAATAACCATATTTCTAGTAGGATTTAAAAGTGATATTAGTCCATCAAATTCTTCGATAAAATCAGGGACTTTATCGTAGGGGACTGGTGCTAATGACTCAAAATGATCGGTTAGTCCATGAGTACTTAATTTTTCTTGAGTTTGAACATCAAGAGTGCCTATATGATAAAGCCGAAGAGTACTAAAAAATGCAGGATTGTTTCTTTTTAGTACATTGAAGCTTTCAATCAATGGATCTATGGGGGAAGAGGAACGAAATTTGCCTAGGAACAATAGTTTAAATAAATTACCAATTAACTCTGTATCTGAGTCTTGAGTTAGCTCAATGGTCGTTGAATGCTCAATAATTTCACTAGATTCTTTGATCTGACTTTGCACACTAGTCGATAAATACTCTTCTGACCGATTAATTAAATCACTGTCAAAAGCATTATGAATAACGTGCATTTTATCCGCATACTTAGCATATAATTTCTGATACATTTTCAAAGTTTCACCTGCGGTAAAAACAATTGCCGCCGCTTCTTGAATGACTTTTCCTTCTAATCTCTTATCTATTTTTTGAACCCAACTGAATTTCTTAGTTGATCGTATCGGGCATAAGGTAAAGGGATCACGGAAATCGGCGACAAAAGGTATGCCTGTGCGCTTAGACAACTTACGAACCACACTGAGACCCGACCATGGATCAGCCGTTACCCATAGTAGTTCTGGTTGTTCTTGTATCAAAATTTGTTCCATATAATTTAGGTGGGAACGTAGTAGCGGATACCAGGTGTCCAATGGTAAAAAACGTTCCACTTCATCAATAGCTCGCTGGATTGGGGCATCTACTTGATTACTATCACGTACAATTTGTAATCCTTTCTCAATATCGTTCTGGGCTATTGAATCATGCTCACTCCCCCTCTGAGTTTGAGTGTTTCTCTGCGACTCAACCACTCCTAAATCACTACCAGACCGATTAATTGTACGATCAAAAGGAGTCTTTAACCCAAATAAACCAACACCATCTAAAGCAATTTTCTCTGATTCACTTAACCGCTGCCCTTTCGCCTCTAAGTGAATAACACGTACTTGCCAATCTAGTTCTTTTAAATATTTTGCAAACTTGTAGGTACGTAAAGCCCCTACTCTTTTCCGTGGAACAAAGTATGGACTTAACATTAATACCTTCGGAGATTTCGGTTTTTTTATGCTACTCTCCATACTTAACTGGTTGTGACAAAAGTCTTACTACTTGGTTACCCTGTTAAATATGTTCGAAATCTTTTGTGAATGTTGCTCATTGGTCATTCGGTGCCAACAATTTTCAGCAAAAGTATAGAATGGTTGTTTTTGATGATACCAGCCGAAATGTAAACAATATGGAGTGGTCATTAGATAATCTGTTTTTCCAGAAAACAAACTCAATATTGAGATCAAAAAGCGTCGCATTCTCACAGACTTAAGTCCCCTTATTGAATAGGTGAAATCGTCGCAATAGTACATACAGTTTACATACATGAATTCATCATCATGTTCGGTAAGGTCTTCTATATAATCTAACTGCGGACTCTTATGACCTTGCAACCACGGGTATACTGGAATGTTTAACTTAGACATTGCCATCGCTAAGCTCCATTCGCACGATTCCATAGTCCTTCCTTGTTCGATTTTTCTACTACGAAAGTGTGTTTCTTGCTTGCGATCCAACATTTCAGTTGCCAATAAACAAACCTGTTTGGTAGTTTCGTAATCTTGGGCAAATATTATCCCAGATTGCACCCTACTTAGATAACTCAAACCAAAACGTTTTAGGGTCCTTTGCCTTCTACGCAAAAGTATATCTAGCAAAACTCGAGCGCCCTTAGGAGCACCAAAGTATACATCAGAGACTAAAGTACCAGTAATCGTAAAATCAAAAGATGAAAAGTTATTCCATAGGTTTTGAGGATCTTTGCACCAAACAATATCACTATCAAGGAATATATTTTTTTTGTAAAAAAGGTAGTGATGGATATTATGTTTAAAACCTACTATTGAAGCATGTTCTTCGGGAAGTTGATGAATAACATCAAACAGATAACTCAACTCTATTTGTTCTAAAATCTCCTTGTGCTTAGCACTACAAGCTAAAGCAATAGGACGTGATTTATCATGTCTTCTTAGAGTTGAAACAGACGCAATGGCATGCTTTAAATACTTAGGATGTCCATAACTGACATAGACATAACCTTCGTTTTGTTTATTTAAACTTAGAATAGACTGAAGCACGTGTTTCTTTAGAATATAGAACTTATCTATGGTTTCTCAAAAAGCTATAAATTTCTTTCAGCTCTCTTCCGAAGTGTGGTCATGAGGTAGTCAAAGCTTCGGCTTCGAATGATACGTTGAAATTGACGATTGTAAGATTCTGCAGTAAACACATCATCAATACTCATATCTTCAATCCTCCATTCACCTGAATTTTTAGACATAATGTAATGTACTGGGGTCCTAATATTATCCCATTCTGCTAATGTTTCAATGTACATTGAATCGGTTGTCCCATCAATTCTTTCATAGCTAACTGACGCTCTGTAGATATCCAAGTTTGCTAAGGATTGGTCTCGAATAATAGAGGAAAATAACTGCACAAACTCTGTCCTATCTTCTACTGAAATAGTATCGTAAGTGACTTCTAATGCAGTTTTTGCCATTTCAGTGAAATCAATAATTCCGTTTACAATATCTTTTAATTCATCTCTTTGATTAGATGAATATTCTGATCCTTCGGCACCCAATAATTGCTTCATTTGTAGGTCTCGTGACTCCATTAGCTTACGTACATCTTCAATAGCCTGGGGAGTCTGAGCAAATACGAAATTTGGAAAAAGAAAGACCAATAAATAAAGTATATACCTATAATTCTGCATTTATATTACTCATTTTGTTGATGTATGGATAATCCAGTAGCTTTATTTAGGTTGGCTAAACTTATTATATAATCAAATACGGTTTGTTTTTCTTCTATTCTAAGCTCTAATTCCTGTTTTAAAGCATCCACTACATCGCGCACATCACCAATACCAAAATCATAGTCTAATTGTTCCATACGCAACCACTCTTTAGTGATTTTTAGTGCCTCAGTAGAACCTTCGTATTTGCTTTGCGCAATAGATGCATCTCGAAATTTTTCATGAACTTCTAGCATTATCATATCTTGAACAGCTTTTTGCTGA
>CABZWK010000035.1 GCA_902529365.1 uncultured Balneola sp. | reverse complement strand
ATCCCCTGTTCGGTTCCTCCTCGAATCATTAAGACCTTAGCTAAGCGCTTTTCAAAACCCGCGCGCACCCAAGTCGTTCGATCATTCTCTAAAGCAGGCACATAATCGGCGACTAAAGTTAATTCATCCCCAATTCTCCCTGATACACCAAATAAAAGTTCCATGGGCAAATCTTCGGCATATTCACCCTTTGCAGAATACACACTACTTTCGACAGCGGAGGAACTCCATTGCATAGGAGCCTTATAGTCGCGAGCCGTCATTCCAATTTGAATAGACTCATTTATGTGAACCAATAATCCAAGATCTAATCCTAAACCAAACGCATTACCTGTAACCTGCTGCCCCATTCCAATAGATATTTCTTCTGGATCGAACACTTGATAAGAATATTCAGAAAGAGCATTCTTGCCAAAAGAAGCACTTCGATATTTAATTGATGCACCTATAGAGACAAATTGTATGCGAAATCCATAAGCAGCATACACAGATAATTCACTCATCATATCGTCCCCTGAAGAAATCACTGTAATCCCTAACGCTTGGTTTTGCCCAAATGAAGGAACCGTAATAGCTGCATAATTGTAGGTTACCAAGCCCCAGTGGTCTAGCTGAGATAAACCCACCTGAAACCCATTTATTTTAGTTAACCCTGCTGGGTTCCAATAGGTCGCATTTTCATCATCTGCTAAGCCAACAAAAGCGTAACCCATGGCAACCGGCCGAGTTCCAAAACCCACATCGACGAAAGACCCTGGAATGGTAGATATCTGTTGAGCGAATAATGCGGGTGCCTTCCCAATAGAGAGCAAGCTTATGCACATCCCAAGAAAGGTGACCAAAGTAGCATGGGTAATTGAAGTCCTAAACCTTCTTAAAACATCACTATTTTGTTGTCTAAGGCTAATCATGATATCCTATTTAATGAGCACCACTGGTAACAGCTTCACTACTTCAGCTGACTGATCTTTCACTTTTATTTGTATGATATAGCGTCCATTTCGAGCCCATGCACCACTATCTGTTTTCCCATCCCACAATAGTTCTTTTTGAGAGGATGCGGAACCATAACGACCTATTTGTTGTAAATCATCCTCTAGCAAAGTTCGTACTAACTCGCCTTTCATATTGACTATTTGGATGTCCACTTTCACTGGTGGGTAGGCCGAATCCAACCAATAACCTATGCGTAAAGGTGCGATTTCAGGACTAAAAGGACTAGGTAGAACAGCGGCATATTTTATACCCAAGGGTTCATTTTCTGCCATTACAGCAAACTGCCCCAGTTTTGAAATACTAACCGTTCCTGCTGTTTCAACATTATTTAGTAGCTCAGAAGACTTGGAGTACTTAGCCTGAGTAGCTTCCAATAACTCCCACTGCAAAGTAGTAAAATTAAACCTCCCTATCTCTCTTATGCCTGTATTAAAAGTCATTGTGGTGTCGTCTGGTAAGGTTAAAACGGCCTCTTTCATGAGAGGACTGCCCGAGAAAGAAAGAATATAAATTAAATCCGAGACGGTATATGAGATGTCCGTTCCCTGGGCAAACACAAACTTCTTAGTTTTTGGAGGTACGGTTTCACCCAAAGATAGCTGAGAGGGAATTTCCACAGACCCTTCCGGTAAACTAAGTTGCATACCACTCCCATTGGTCAGAGTGTAGGTTTCTTCCGGAAGTATTCGAGCTACCAATTCTACCACATCCGATTTGGATTGAATACCACTCACCGGATCGGTTACCTCTACTGTTAACGAACCTATAGTATTTTTATTTATAGGGGTAAAAACACCTCTGTTATCCACGGTACCTATCGTGCTTGGATTCACCTTCCACTCCAAGCTATTCCCTAAAACTACACTACTACCGGATGTGTCAATGGCAGTATAACCGAAAAGGTGCGTACTGGCATTTGAAATCTGCTTCGCTGGTCTACTCACTACCACACTGTCGATGGGCATACTTTGAATTTCAACATCTATGGTTTCACTAATACTCGTACCATTATATTCGGTGGTTACTCTAAATTGATACGTGCCCGCTGCTAGGGTTTCCAAGGTGGCTTGGGTACCCTCTAATGTACTAAGTCGAATACCCGACGAATTATTAATCAGTGACCATCGTACAGTTCCTTCCGTGATGTCTCCTTCAAATTTATCTTGAAGGGATTCGTTAATTCCATCGCGCAGTTCTACATTGAGATCATAGGTATCACCTAGACGTATCTTTTTTCCTTTTAGCCCGGGTGTTATACGTACCGTACTAAGTATACCACTGGCCAAAGGGGTGATCGTTTCCTGATTGCTTTGATAGCTTATCTCCGTTTCGACATTTTGTAAGGAAGTATATAAGGTGATCGGTTCAACGGTTCCTTGAACGGGGATGGTTGCACGCAGGGTATCTACTCCCGCTGACTGGCCAAAAACACCATGAAATTCTCCACCTTCTATTGCTTGCATGCTTAGGGTCTGAAAAGAACCCGTTGACCCAACTCGGTAGTAGAGCTGCGCCGAGACAGTTGCATTATTCAGTTCTAAGCCTGCGGGACTAACTATCGAAACAGCTGTAGATTGATCGGCCAAAATATCTCCCACCGGTAATTGCACATAAGGTAAACTGAAGGTACTATCTAATACCGTTGTATCGGAATCAAGAGCCATTCGAATGGTATTTTCTGGGTATAAATAGCCTTCTTTAAACAAACTTAAGGTATACTCCGCTTGTTTCAGATTCGACTCAGAAGCATAGGTCCCGTCACTGCCCGTAATAATTTTCTGTGATTGCCCACCCGAAACACCAAAGACCAATTCCGTACCGGCTAAGGGATCCTTGCCATCGTTCACTTGAATTGTAATCTGACCACTGGGAACATACGTATCCGGTAGTACAATTTGCTGAGTAACCTGATTCGGCTTAATCACCCGAGTATAGGTTTTCGAAAAGACCCCTGAGCTCACCGTAAACTGATAGGTTGTAGAATCCCCTTCTTCAATTGAAATCGGCAATGTCCCAAAACGATAATTCCCATTCGCATCTGAAAGTGTAGACAAACTGGTTGATGATTGTGCCCGGATGCTTGCACCCTCGAATCCAGCCGACCTCAACAATACCTTTCCACGCACATCCACATAACGTGGTGTTAGCTCTAAATTATCCACCGTTTTGTTGTCTCCATCAACCAGAGTGACTTCTACGCTGTCTTGGGTAAATCCTTCGCGCTCGGCCTTTAATATATATATACCAGAGGCAACTCCATCAAAGCTGTACTGTCCAGAATTATTTGATAATGCGGTAAAACTCTGTCCCGTGCTTTCCAGGGTGGCTTGGATATTGACATCAGAAAGCCCATTTCCTGTGGAGTTGACCACTCGTCCGGAAAACTGCGCATTATTGGAAACCATGTTGAAACTAACCGTAGTTGAATCACCCGTCTGCAATACTTGAACTTGCTGCACAGGATCGGAACTAAAGTCCGATTTAGATGCTCGCACGGTGTAGGAAGTGGCTTTTATACGAGAAAATCTAGCTATACCATCACTTCCCGATTTTTGGGATAGTACAATTGCCGTATCCGCGGAAATAATACTTACATCTACATTAGACAAGGCTTCATCCTCCGATAAAACCTTCACGTCCAAGGTAGCAATATTGGCCTGAGCGGTGAAATTTGCTGTTTCAGCGGTTTTATTACCCAAAGATATAGGGCCTCTTTGCGCAGGGCTAAATTCATATCCAAGGAGTTGTGCTTGAACTAGGTAATTACCCGCAGGAAGAAAAGTGAAACTATAATTCCCCGAAGGATTTGACTGAACCAACTCAACAATTTCTTGGGTATCAGCGTTGATTAAGCGCATTGTAGCCCCTGCAACACCAGCGGCTCCAGTGATCGAAGCCTGCCTGACGGTAACCTCCACATTGTCACTCAGCGTGGCGGCAGACTCACCTGCGGCAACAGTTTCGGTCAAGCTTCCATTTTCATAGCCCTCCCGATAAATATCTGTTTCAAGGGTATAGGTAGCTCCATTTTCAATTTCGTTGAACTGGAAATTTCCAGACGCATCGCTTTTTGTAGTGTAAGAATTCAGTTCATTAGAAGCGATTACAGTCACATTAAATCCTAAGGCAGTCCCACTCTTATCGGTGACTTTACCGGCAAGGGAACCAATGTTTGGGGACAACTGTACCTCTTCTGAGATTGTAGATCCAGCAGTTAAAACCACTCCTACAGTATCACTCTCAAACCCTTCCTTAGAGGCTATTAGCAAAAAGCTTCCCGGGCTCATTTCAGATATAGTATAAGCCCCGCTGGCATCTGATACAGTAAAGCTAGACCCATTGCCTTCTCTACCAATCAAAGATATCTCAGCCCCCTTAATGCCCGTACCGCTTACTGCTTGTGCAACAGTTCCAGTAATCCCTGCATTATTGAGAACTAAGCCATCTACATTGAGCTGGTTTAATTCTGTTTCTTCTACGCTGAGAGTAAATGTTTCATCCGCAGGAGAGCTATAGCCCGTTTTAGTAGCATTGACCGTAAAACTTCCCAATTCCAAGCTATTAAGACTGTAGTTGCCTTGCGCATTCGTAATGCTCGTATAAGTAGTCCCACTACTATGAGTAGCGGTGACCGTAGCCTCAGCGAGTCGTGCCCCACTAAGATCCTGAACAAAACCTGATACCCGACCATCCTTAATTGTGAGCTGCTGAT
>CABZWK010000034.1 GCA_902529365.1 uncultured Balneola sp. | reverse complement strand
GCAGCTGTTCAATCCGTCATTTACGCGATTGTTATCATTTTCCTTTATATCCTCATTCGATTCCGAAAATGGACTTTTTCAGCGGGAGCGGTTGCTGCATTGCTTCATGATGTGGTGATCACACTAGGCATATTCACCTTGCTGAGCGATGTGGTCTCATTCAATTTATTAATCGATCAAAATATTATTGCTGCCTTTCTAACCATTGTTGGTTACTCCTTAAATGATACAGTGGTTGTATTTGACAGGATTCGAGAAAATAAATTGGTTCATAAAGGCATGGACACTATTGCAATGTTCAATAAAAGTCTAAACGATACGCTCAGTAGAACTGTAATTACTTCATTAACTACCTTCTTTGTGGTAACTATTCTTTTTATATTCGGTGGAGAGGTCTTGAAAGGTTTATCTTTTGCACTTATAATAGGTGTAATTTTAGGTACCTATAGCTCACTTTTTGTGGCTAGCCCTCTTGTACTTGAATTAGATCCAAAAAAAACCACTAAATAAACCTTAGTATTATCATGAGTTATCAAACATCAGAACGTTACAACTGCGTTGTCATTCAATTTAAAGGCAATGTTATGGGAGGACCCGATGCGGTCAGTTTGAACGAAGAATTACACGCCTTAATCGATGTAGATAAGACCAATGTAATTGTTGATTTATCTAAGGTAAAGTTTATGAATTCTTCGGGTTTAGGCATGCTTATAGGTGGGCTTACCACTATGAAAAAAGCGGGAGGCGATCTACGAATTGCCAATGCAACCGATAAAATTCAAAGCCTTTTGGTGGTAACCAAACTCATCACAGTGTTTAAACATTTCCATTCGGTGGATGATGCGGTAGCTTCTTACAAAGAAGATGCCTAACTCCCCAGGCTTATCATTAGTCTTAACTAAGGGGTGTAGTTTAATACACCCCTTTTTTATTGTTTATCTTTATTTATTGATCACTTAGCAATCATTTATGTCTACCAGAGTAGTTATTGGCGCCCAATGGGGCGATGAAGGAAAAGGTAAAATAGTTGACCTTCTTAGTAAAGAATCTCGATATATAGTACGATTCCAAGGAGGTGCAAATGCCGGCCATACCCTTAAATTTGACGATAAAGAAGTAGTACTTCATCTCATCCCATCGGGAATTTTTAATGGAGATGGGATTTGTATAATCGGAAATGGTGTTGTCATCGACCCTATCGCTCTACTAGAAGAAATCGATCAAGTTCACTCAATGGGCTTTAGCCTAGAGAATCGATTCTTCATTTCAGAAACAGCCCATGTAATCCTTCCTTATCACAAAATTCTTGACCAAATGAAGGAAAATAATAAAGGTGCCAAAGCTATTGGTACCACAGGGCGTGGTATTGGGCCTGCTTATGTGAGTAAAGTAGCGAGAATTGGGATCCGGATGATTGATTTGTTAGATGCGGAGGTACTTCATCAAAAGCTCATTCAAAATATAGAAGACATAAATCGGGCTCTTGAAAATATTTATGAAGAACCAACTATCAATGCCCAAGAACTAATTAATGAGCTTGAAGGCGCTATTGCTAAATTGAGCCCTTACATTTGTAACACTACACATATGTTACATGAAGCGCTTGAGAGGGATGAAAATATATTGTTAGAAGGGGCTCAGGGATGCCTACTAGATGTTGACCATGGTACCTACCCCTATGTAACTTCCTCATCTCCTACCTCTGGAGGAGCCTGTACGGGTAGCGGTATTCCACCCTTAGCTATTACCCAAGCAATGGGGATCACCAAAGCTTATTGTACTCGAGTTGGAAATGGCCCCTTTCCCACAGAACTCATTGAAGAAACGGGTGAATTACTTCGCAAAAAAGGTCATGAATTTGGTGCAACTACAGGGCGTCCACGCCGATGTGGGTGGCTTGATTTGGTTGCTTTAAAGTATGCATGCCGGATAAACGGACTTAATGAATTAACACTAACCAAGATGGATGTGATGGATGGCTTTGACATCATTAAAGTATGTACATCCTACCGAATTGATGAGGAAGAAACCAAAGTGTTCCCTTTGGGTCTCAAAAACCTGGAAAAAGTGGAACCTATTTACACGGAACTACAAGGTTGGGATCAAGATATTTCAGGTATCACCACATGGGGCGAATTATCTAGCTCAGCTCAAGAATACATTCAGTTTATTGAAGACTATTTAGGTGTTCCTTTTAAAATTATTTCTACAGGACCTAAGCGAAACGAAACCATTATTCGATAGTTTTAGTATTCTTTCTAACACGGGCAGATACTTCCCCGACCAGTATAACTATAACAGCACCAACAGCGGTATATAGTGGCCATGCAAGAGCTAGAGGCTCACCAGGTAGTAGGTTTTGGACTGGACCATTTACCATGAACAGTAGACTTATTAACCCGGAGAAAAAACCTGTCAATGCATCTCTGGATTGAGCTAAATTGCTAATCAAACCCAACAAAAAAGCTCCTAGCAACCCACCATAGGTATAGGAAGCTATTCCTAAGCCCAATTCAACTACCGTTGGTCGTTCCCCAGCCTGAAGTTGCAGGGAGGCAAAAATAAGGGAGGAAACACTTAACACAATTCCCCATACAAGGGTAATGCCCCTTGACAAGCTAAGTTCTTCCACAGCGCTTAATACTTTTTTCCTGTAAGGAATTATCACATCGTATAATGTGGTAGAGGCTAAAGCATTTAATGATGAACTTAAACTACTCATTGCAGCGGCAAACAAAGCGGCTACAATAAGTCCAGAAACTCCAACGGGTATTTGTTCTACAATGTACTTGGCGAATATTTCATCTTGAGTTCGTAACCCAAGAGCAGCCACATCTGCCCCTTCGTAAAAGGTATAAAGCAATAATCCAATAAATAAAAACAATGAAAATTGTAGGATAACCACAATACCACTTCCAATAAGTGCTTTTTGCCCAGAACCTAACGATCCTGTTGCAAGCAGACGTTGTACGAGCAAATGATCCGTGCCATGAGATGCCAAAGAAAAAACCGCCCCACCAATTAAGGATATGCCAAAGACGTAGGGTTGCTCCAAATAGCTTTTCCAACTTCCCTCCCATCCCCAATCAAACCATTGTGTTTTTCCAGAAGCTACCACCGCCTGATGAAACGATTGCCAACCATCGGGCAGGGCTTGAACCAATAGCAGCCCAGCGAGAATAGCACCTCCGAGATACACCCCAAGTTGAATCACATCCATCCATACCACCGCCTTAATTCCTCCTAAAAATGTATACAAAAGTGTAACCAAGGTGATGAGTAGTATAGCCATTACATATAGTTGAAAATCACTCCATGCCTCGAATGCTCCCCCAAAGCGTAATAAAATAGCCAAAGGAATGGCCGTGGCAAATAAACGAACCCCGTCTGCTAATAGGCGTGTAAACATGAAGGTGATCGAGGTGGCATTCCGCATGGAAGGACCAAACCGGCGTTCTAAAAAGGTGTAGGCTGTAAACATTTCACCCTCAAAATATCGAGGTAAAAATACCAGTGCGACAATCACTCTCCCAATAAAATACCCAATAGTAATTTGCAAAAATGTAAGGTTACCACCGTAAGCAACTGCAGGAATACTAATAAAGGTTAACGTGGAGGTCTCAGTGGCAACTACAGAAAACAACACTGCCCACCATGGCAGTCCCTTTCCTCCTAAGAAGTAGTCCCTTGCGTTTTGTTGTTTACCCGAGGCTTTTAACCCGAAATATGCCACAAAGATCATGTAAACAACCCAAACAATATAATCTAACCAACTAAAAGCTGTTGCACTATTCTCCATTTCTAGGCCCATTTTTGTAAAAATGCCACCGCCTCTTTCATCGCTAAACCTCTATGGCTAATGCTATTTTTTTGCTCAGAACTCATTTCAGCAAAACTTTGCTCAAATCCATCTGGCATGAAAATGGGGTCATAACCAAACCCTTTTACTCCTTTCCTATATCTAGAAATTTGACCCACGCAAACACCTTCAAAAATCCAATGTTTGTCTGCATCTACAAAGGCAACTGCCGTTCGAAATTGAGCATTACGCTGATCAATATCCACCATTTCTGAGAGTAACTTTTCAACATTGTCATCATAGCTGGCTTGTTCTCCTGCATACCGAGCAGAATAGACCCCTGGCGCTCCATCCAAAGCTGAAACCTCCAAGCCAGTATCATCGGCTAAGCTAGGCAAGCCGGTTACCATTGCAACATAATGAGCTTTTTTCAATGCATTTCCTTCTAAAGTCAACGCATCCTCATCTACCTCTTTGAGCTCTGGAAAATCAGCAGTAGATAAGACCTGAAGATCCGGTAAGGAAAGTAGTTCCCTGAGCTCTTGGATTTTATTTGGGTTACGGGAGGCTAGTACAATCTTATTCATATTATTTCAACAATTCATGCATTTGTTGCCAACTCAGTCTAGGGCCATATTGGCCAACTACTTTTGAGGCAGCTTTGGTCGCTAACTTACCCGACGCAGCGCAGCCTAATCCATTGGTAATCCCATATAAAAAACTACCCGCAAACATATCACCAGCTCCATTAGTGTCTACAGCTTTCACTGGAAATGGCTCTATATCAATAAAGTTATCTCCATCAAAAATCATTGCTCCATTTTTACCCATCGTAATAACAAAGCGCTTGGCATCTTTTTTTAATGCTTCACGAGCTTCTAGCAGGCTCGATACTCCCGTATAGGCTTTTGCTTCCTCTTCATTACAAAATAATAAATCGACCGCCGCACCAATGACATCCTGAAACTTCGGTCTAAAAGCCTGGACTATAGAAGGGTCGGAAAGGGTAATAGAACTTTGTATTCCATATTCTTCTGCAATAGAAAAGGTTTTTTTCATCGCATCAAAACCATCCTCGGTTGCAACTAAATA
>CABZWK010000033.1 GCA_902529365.1 uncultured Balneola sp. | reverse complement strand
TATTTACTGCTAGAGTCCTTTCGATAACAAGTACTAAATGTTGCTGTGTTTTTAAAAGCTTCAGCTCTTTCTTTTTCTTCTGGTCTATAAGATAAAATGTCGAATTTTAATTGTTTTGGTATTTCGTTTTCAATTAAGGTATAACACGCTAACAAGTCTTTATTAACAAGCATTTTTGATTCGTCTGATTCCTCCAAAAGTTTCAGGCATTCAGCAGGTGGACTTTCAATACTTTTAAATACTCCTTCGATATATTTATCAAAGTAATGTGTCTTCTCTGAATCTAATACCTGCCCAAATGCATAAGTACTAAAAACAGTAAATAGTGCTAGTAATTTTAGGTACTTCATTAGAAAAAGTCTTTAAACGTTTGTCAATAGTTATTTATATCTGGTGAATATTCAAAATTATTAACCATAAATTAACATTGAATATAACAGCTCAGTGCAAACCACGCAGAACTATGCAGACCTGCTTAACTCTGATATTGGTGAACAGGTTGGGAGAGTACTTAGTAACTAATCGTAACTATTTTATAACCACTTCTTAATTAATTAATAATGCTTAATGATTATATTGAAACTGTATTTATTTCATCAAATAAAGCATATCTCAATGAAAACATACATTTCTTTTATTGCCGTTACAGTAATTCTTTCTTTTACAACAACAATCAATGCACAAAACTTCTATATCCATGAAAATGGAGTCACCATCGTATGTGATGATGCAGAGATTGGTGACACTTGGGATTATTTTGGTGTTATATATACAAAAAGAACTGTCGATCAAATTACACCAGACAATGCTTCTAGTACTTGTACTAGTGGGATAAATTACATGAGACTTCTATTTGGAGGTGAGCAATATTTTAATGAAAATATTTCGCATTGGGATGTTAGTTCTGTGACAAATATGGATAGGATGTTTAGTGGGGCAAATACTTTCAATCAACCTATAGGTAATTGGGATGTTAGTTCTGTAACAGATATGATTTTTATGTTCAGTACTGCAGAGAGTTTTAATCAAGATATATCTAACTGGGACGTTAGCTCTGTTACAAGGATGGGTTATATGTTCTATAATGCTTATAATTTTAATCAAGATATTTCATTGTGGAATGTTAGCAATGTGACAGATATGAATGAGATGTTTTATGCTGCTAGATCGTTCGATCAACCGTTAGGTGATTGGGACGTTAGTTCTGTTACAAATATGGGTAAGATGTTTTATGCTGCTAGATCGTTCGATCAACCGTTAGGTGATTGGGACGTTAGTTCTGTTACAAATATGGGTGAGATGTTTTATGCTGCTAGATCGTTCGATCAACCGTTAGGTGATTGGGACGTTAGTTCTGTTATCAATATGAATGGGATGTTTAGTGAAGCAGTCAATTTCAATCAAGATATTGGTGAATGGGATGTAAATAATGTCACTAATATGGACATAATGTTCGCAAATGCTTCCTCTTTTAATCAAGATCTATCAAGTTGGTGTGTCTATATAATCGATTCTGAACCTGCAAATTTTAGTTCTAATTCAGCCATAAATGAAACTAGTCTACCCATATGGGGTACCTGTCCCGCAGCTCCTGCTAAAATAACTCTTATGTATCCATACAATCAAAGTGATAGTATAGATGTAGATGAAAATCTTAAATGGAATAAGGATTCAAAAGCAATATCCTATCATCTTCAAATGTTTAATGCAGTAGGCTCTACGATATTAGACAGTACTATTACAGACACTACATTCAATTTAGCGAAAACTGTCTTACCCGAAACAAAATACCTTTGGAAGGTAAGAGGGCTAGCTGATATAGAAATTGATTTATGGAGTGATATGTGGTCATTTACTACAAAACCTGCTCCAAGACCTAGATTTTATTTAGCCGATAACCAGATTACCATTAAATGTGAAGACGCTATAATTGGTGAAACTGGAATAATTAATGGGTTTGAGTATACAAAAAGATCCAAAGACCAAATAACTACAGAGAATGCATCTACAACGTGTACTAGTGGCATTACTGATATGATTGCTCTTTTTGAGTCAGACACAACATTTAATTCAAATATTAATCACTGGGACGTCTCTAGTGTTGAATCAATGCACAACATGTTCGCATATGCAACCAATTTTAACCAACCTCTTAATGATTGGGATGTTTCAAAAGTTAAACATATGAGTATGATGTTTAGTGATAATTATAAGTTCAATCAACCACTTAATAAGTGGAACGTTTCTAATGTTATCAATATGAATGGGATGTTTAATTCAGCCTCATCATTTAATCAAGATATTAACAATTGGGATGTATCAAATGTTGAAGATATGGCTGTTATGTTTACTAATGCAGTAAGCTTTAATCAACCGCTTAATGATTGGGATGTCTCAAGTGTTACAAATATGCATTCAATGTTTGCTGGATACGTTGGTAGCTCTTTCAATCAATCGCTTAATGATTGGAATACTTCCAATGTTACTGATATGAGTATCATGTTTCTTCAAGCGTCGATGTTTGATCAGCCACTGAATAATTGGAATGTCTCTAAAGTGATTTCTATGGATGGAATGTTTCAAGCAGCTAAATCATTCAACCAAAATATAAATAATTGGGATGTGTCTAATGTTGAGGGAATGAATCATATGTTTGCTGATGCTAAATCATTTGACCAACCTCTAAGTGATTGGAATGTTTCAAGTGTAAAAACTATGAATTCTATGTTCGTAAATACACCTTTCAACCAAGATATCAGTAGATGGAATTTAAAAAGTAATTTAACAACTGATGCCATGTTTCGCTTTAATACAAAGTTTAATCAAGATATTAGTTCATGGAATGTTTCCTCTGTCGAAAATATGGTGGTCATGTTCCACGGAGCTACATCATTTAATCAACCTATTGGTATATGGAATGTCTCTTCAGTAACTAATATGAATCGAATGTTTGAAGGTGCCACTGCATTTAATCAAGATTTAAAATTATGGTGTACATCATCAATTGAATCTATTCCAGAAAATTTTAGTACAAATTCAGGGTTAATTGAAGATAATCTACCGTATTGGGGAGTATGTTATGATCTGTTCTACGCAGTCAAGATTGATTCAATGCTATCCTATGGTCCTGAATTCACCGTTGAAATCAAGGCGGAAAATATCACCACAGAAGACAGTATTAAGGCATTCAACTTTACTCTGACTAAACCAGCAGGAGTAACCTATAAGAGCTATACTGTTGATGGTACGCATGCAGAGAATGGATTAGTTGAGGTGGCTGAGACAGATACTAGTGTGCTAGTAGGGTTTGCAACTAATGGATATTTGAGTGGTGAAAAGCCATTAATACATCTTTCCTTCTTAGATCAAGATATTGTTGCTCGTGATGTGCACTTTAAGTTCACTGACTTTCTCTATAATAATCTAGTCAACTATACCGAAGATGTGGGATTAGTTGGTATCGTACATAACTCAGGCGACGTAGACAGTGATGGTAAGATAATAGCTTTTGATGCGGCTCATGTACTTCAGTATTCCGTTGGACTAGATCCATTACCAAGTCAAGACCCACTGCCGTGGCAGTATTGGAGGATAGGTACGGCTGATGTAAACTTTGATGGAGAAATACTCGCTTCGGATGCCTCTGATATTCTTAAGTACTCTGTAGGCTTGATCAATGAGTTCTCGGCGCCAGTAAAAGGTAAAGTTGCCGTCCCTCAAATTAATATATTCGCTAGTAACAAAGAGCTTCGCATAGAATCATTAGGTAATGGATTATTTGCTATGAACCTTGAATTCCCCATACAAGAAGGCATGAGTTTTGGTGAACCCTCTGCAATAGAGAATGTATTAATGGCTTCTAATATGACTGATACGTTATTCAAGTTGGCTGTTGCTTCGTCTTCAGACTTAACTGGAAACTTTGTGAGTATACCCATCACAAATATTAAAGGGGATGAAACCTTAGACATTGACTACTACTTAAACAATACCTTTGGGCAAGTGCAAGTAGATATGAGTAGTTGGTTAACATCTAATGAAGGGGTTCAAAATAAACCTACTGAGTTCGAACTACTTCAAAACTACCCTAACCCGTTCAACCCATCTACTCAGATTCAGTATGCCCTGCCAGAGGCAACTCAAGTAACCCTTGAAGTGTTCAACAGCGTAGGTCAAAAGGTAATGGATCTAGTGAATGGGCAGAAGTCAGCAGGCTATCATACGGCAACTTTTGATGCTTCTGGATTATCAAGTGGAGTGTACTTGTATAAGCTAACCACTCCATCGTTTACTCAGACCAAGAAGATGCTTCTAGTTAAGTAGAAATACATCATTACGTGTAATGGTATTGAGCCCTGCTAGCTTCACGTTAGTGGGGTTTTTTACGGAATACTATTGGCTCAGTTCAAACCACTCAGAACTATGCAGACCTGCTTAACTCAGATGTTGGGGAACAGGTTGGGAAGGTAATACATAATTAATTTGAGTGAACCTCATACCTCATCCCTTCCACTCCTTTTGATAACTTGACATCAATTTTGACTTCAATATCATTATCATTTATAAAGTAAATAGTTTCGCTTTTTCTGATGTTTATTTTTAATTCTTGTTTTGGAAGTAATAGTACTTCTTGAATTAATTCATCTGAATTCTTATCGATACCACGAACAAGTACAGAATACTCTGAGGTATTTTTCAATATAGCTGTGTAATTACTATCGTTTAATTCACCTAGTATAAATGTCTGGTAAGCTGGTATACTAAGTCCTGATTTTACAGTTGAACAAGAAATTAATGCCAATAACACACAAATAACAGTAACTATTGTTTTTAAATACTTAATCATATACCAGATATTTTTAGATAATTTCACAAAAGGTAACATTTAAACTGCCTAATTAATAAGACTGCTATATTTCATACAGCTCAGTTCAAACCACTCAGGACTGCTCTACTCTGATGTTGGGGAATAAGTTGGGAAGGCGTTCATTCACTCAACTCAAGTAAATGAATGAATGAAAATTACTGACTTATCATGGCATATAACTCAGCTCAATCTGATTTTGTTTCTTTCTCGTCTAATTT
>CABZWK010000032.1 GCA_902529365.1 uncultured Balneola sp. | reverse complement strand
GTGGATGCGTCATAGCTCAGTGCAGACTACTCAAATCTATGCTGACCTGCTTAACTTAGATGTTGGAGAACATGTTGGGAGGATACTTAGTAACTAGTCATCATACCCATACTTCACAAACAGCTTATCATGGTTGCTTTTTATAGATAAGTGCTAAAGTTTAATTTAATACTTCACCACACAACATTGTAGTAAAAGTGTAAACAGGAACCCAACTAAATTCAGGTAATAGTACAACAAAAGCATTTGCATTATCTTGTTCTATGTAAAAATCAATTACAGTATAGAGTTCTTGAAGACTCTCTGTTTCATAAGCTCTGACACCAACAACTTCACGCCTCATTGCTTCTTCATCTAAAGACCCGCTAATTATTCTACATTTTTGGGTTTTAACAAGAATCTTTGCTTGACTGATTGAATAAACTGGATATTTAGATAATGAGTTGTAATAAAATTGAGTAGATGATTCAGTTTTGTTTGATTGTAAAAATCTCTCTTTATAGATTCCACAACTGATTAGTATGCTTAACCCTGTGATTGTTAGAAATAGACTTCTCATACATTTGCCTTTAACTTTTTATTAGCAAAGTCTAAAAATAATACAGTAAATATTACTACAGTATTATTAAATAATAGACAACGCACAGAGATGAATGCGTCACAGCTCAATCCAAACCACTCAGATGTTGGGAAAAGGTTGGAAGGTTATTTTAATTTCTTATTTCCCGAGATGAACCATGATTTTGTATAATTTTCCAATTCCCATCAAAGTTTTTTAAAACGGAAGTTGCTGTACCTTGTCTCTCAACAATTCTAGGGTTTTCACCATTAAGAATAATTTTATAAATATAAGTCTCAAATGATATCGCTATTTCTCCTTCAAGTCGGATATGTACTTCATAATCATTAAAAGTGAACTCCCTAAAATGCCCTAATTCTGGACCTATATGATTATCTAAATAGTCCTGATAGCTACCCTCAAATTTCCCATTTTCAAAAATTGTAGCATCTTCAGAAAATAAATGTTGGGTGTCACTTACATCGAGTGATTCAAGTGCGTTTTTATAATCTTTGAGAACTTTTTCAACTGACATTTTAATTGTCAGTTCTTCATGATCATGATACTCGTCTTGGGCCTCTAATGGAAAACTTAAAAGAATAAATATTATAAATGTACATAAAGTTTTCATGTTTTTATACCTATAATTGTGTTAATGTTATTGACTTGATAAATACATTGCCCTGTCCAGTAAGTCCAATCCCAACATAGCCTCTATTAGGCGCATCTCCATGTCCATGTACTATCATTTTTTTATTTAAATATCCCCGAAAATGAGTACCATCACCCACTACACTAATAAATAGGAATCCATCAAAAGAGTGCTGTGACTTTTCAAAAATAATTGATTCACCATCTTTAATTCTTCCTTGTGTTACATTCCCCTCTGCTGAGATACTTACAAAGTCATAGCTTTCATTTGCTAAATAATGATGTATAATTTTAAACTCTCCAACCAAACTATCTAAATTTACATTCACATCTAGTTGAACATTTTGATAGGTCTGATGACTTAGGAATTCATTTTTCTCAATGTTGGCACTTAAGGATAGGATATCTTTGCCTATAATTGTAGGCTTTAAATCAAGTAAATCACCATGAATCCAATGGAAGTTTGACCTCAAATCATCAAGACCATTTTTTGTGATGGTCCATTTCCAATCGTTATTTTCTGATAAATTAAACCCCGAAGCAAGTGAATCCTGTGAACTTTGAGTGGTCTCTAATATTACTTGTCCCTTTTCAAGTAATTTCCCAGTTCCTGCTCCATAACCATACACCATCTTTGTCCCATTTTCGCCAGTTTTATGAAGTGTATAAATACCAGGCAATACTAAAAAAAACATTAATAATTGTAGCAACTTTTTTTCTAACCCGCGAAAGTAGTGTAAAAGTATTCTAATTGAAGAGTATACAATAAAATAACTTGTTGTTATCTTTGCCCAATCTGCATGATTTGAAAGTATAGTTTGTGCTTCTGCTGCTAAAAAAATTGAATCTGCTGCTGCATTTCCAGTATAAAATGCCCCAATTGTACAGAATGTTCCGAAGCAATACAGTAGAGTATTTTTATTTTCATCCCACCAATTCTTCGGTAAAATAAATGTAAGTCCATTCATAATCACAGCAAATACCAATAGAGCTATTGGAAAATGCACAATCAAAGGATGAATATTTGGCAGCCAATCAGGTATCATAAGATGCTTAATTGAATTAATGTTTTCTAAAATTCCAATATGCTGCGATAGAAAAACCAGCAATTATATGCCAAATACCCCATAAACCTGCGATAAATGCTAATCCCCCAATTGGAAAATCATCTGGAAAAATTAAGGGATTAAATAGCAAAGCTAGTGCAAGACCAGAGTTTTGTATTCCTGTTTCTATTGATATTGTTTTCCTATCTAATAATTCAAGCTTATTTAGCCTAGCAAAATAATACCCTAAAAGAAATGAAAATAAATTATGTATCAATACAATAATAAATACATACTGTATATATGTAAGAAATAATTCGATATTACTATAAAACAAAATCCCAATAAGTCCAAAAAAAGGAAATGCTGATAACCGTTTAATTGGGTTATAAATTTTAGATGTAAAATTAGGGAACTTAGTATTTAACAATATCCCAAGAATTAACGGAATTCCAATCACCACAATAATTACCGAAAAAACATCCAAAATATTAATACTTAGTGTGGGTATAGACATTAAATTATTATTCTGATCGTAAAAATTGAGAAATAAATTACCCCAAAAAGTAAAATTAAGTGGTGTCAAGATTATCGAAGAAATACTTGATAATGCTGTTAAACTGACAGAAAGTGCAATATTACCTTTAGCTAATGAACTTACATAGTTTGAGACATTACCCCCTGGGCAAGCTGCAACTAATATCATACCTAATCCAATAGAAGGCGTAATAAATTTACTTAAAGAAATTGCTAAAATAAACGTCACCAATGGCATCAATACAAATTGGCTCAAAAAGCCAACTAAAATTGGTTTAGGATTACTTAATAGAATTTTAAAGTCACTTAATTTTAAACCAATAGCGATACCAAACATGATGAAACCGATTACAATATCTAACCATATTTTACCTTCATCAGAAAAATTAAATATAGCTTGGTCAAGCTCAAATAGTCTATCAATCATTATACTCTAATTATTATAAAATCGATAGTAAACTGAACTTTTTATTACGAATCCATTCTTTAAATCATTATTTAATTGATTTCTATTATCTCCAAACTTTAGCAAAAATAACGAAAAATCTGTTCTATCAAGATCTGAATATATTTTATATGATGACATGAATGAATAACCTCCAAAAATGCTGATGTGAAAATTTTTAAAATCATAATCTAGATAAGTACCTAATTGATTTTCGTTGGCGCTTAAATATGTGTTTTGATTTAAATCAAGTGTTCTAGATTCTAAAGCATAGCTATTCATTTTTCCATTAAATTTTAATCCGAAAAGTAAACTTGGATTTAATCTATAATTAATGTCGATATTCTGAGGAAGTAAAATATTTAATTCAATATCATTAACCTTAGTATAATACCCAAATAAGGGAACAACAAACGGACCAAAAAATTGATTATTATATAGAAATCCATATGATAAACTTGCTGTTTTACTTAATAATTTATTTGCTAAAACAGCAAATCCTAACTGTGTGACTTTAGTGTTTGTTTTAGAAGAATTACCCACTAGTTTAGGCATAAATATATATCTGATAGTTAAGAAATTACTATGAGATTTTGAAAAAACTACGTTTGTCGCAAAACTAAATACTTTAAAGTATTTATCACCTTCATTTAATGTTTCTAAGTTATCATAGTTGAGTGATAGTGCAATTGAAGATGTATTGCCATTAAACAAAGGAACAATTGTATTAATATTATAACTACTTAACTTTATTTGATCATCACTATTTTCTAACGCCCGATTACTATTAAAGGACTCTAACTTAAATAGATCTATGTAGTTTTGTGCAAACGTATTAGGCACAATCAAGAAATAACTCAATATGAATAATACCTTACAGGTAATAATCTTAAAATTCAAATTATTGTAATTTAAAACACTCATTTCAGAATTCTGGTAATGCGCAAATGCATAAGTATTAAAACAGTAAATAATGTTATTAATCTTAAATATTTTATTAGGAAAATTATTTAAATATTCTCCAATATTTATATAATTCATAAATATTCAAAACAATTAACAATATATTAATGTCGAATACAACAGCTCAGTGCAAACCACTCAGAACTATGCAGACCTGCTTAACACTGATATTGGGGAACAGGTTGGGAGGGCGTTCATTCACTCAACTCAAGTAAATGAATGAACACCTCTTTACAACAAAAAAACACTAATGATTTATTATTTTGAAATAATCAAAGTTGCTACGATAGAACGGCGTAAATCCCTACTTGATAATACTTTATCCATTAATTCACCATCATTGTCTGAATAATTAAGTATTTCATAATCTCCAATTCCTTGGTTCACAAATGACTCACCGTCTTTCCAAAAATCAACAGTTAAATGTGAACTATATGAGTCGGATGCATACCCATATAAATTACCTAAGAAACCCCAACTATCTAAAAATCCAGCTTGAATTCTTCTGTTTGCAAATTCAGCCAAATTCGCTTCATTTTGTTGGTATAAATCATCAGTTTGTTTCATGAAATTAATTTTAGTAACCCACCCTTCTTCTAGAGAAACTGTTGTATCAAATGGTGCATTTGCTACTTGATACAAATACATTTGGTCGTGAGTAGCCATTTCATTGTATTCTTTATATATCCTTCTTAAGTTGTAATTACTTGCTATAAATGGGCTCTTAATTCCACTATCTTTAAGGCTGTCCATATAGCTTTGCCAGTCTTCACCACTAGTTTGTACTGTGTTCCCTAAACCAGTTCTAGTTACGATTATGTATTCATAATCATCATTTCCCATATGGCTATCATGTTGCACTTCCCAAACATGATAAAAGTCAATAAAACCTTTTTCTATTCTAAGTGAATGCATTTCTGACACAAATGAAAGAAATTCCATGAATCTAAATCTGTCTGCGTCTTCAATTGAAACAAAATCAAACTGCAGAACTGGATTTTGTCTTTCTTGAGCTTTTAAATTTAC
>CABZWK010000031.1 GCA_902529365.1 uncultured Balneola sp. | reverse complement strand
CCGTACTCATTCCAACCGCATCTCCGCCCATGGTGCGGTAGGCATGAATCTCGGCTTTGGTCTCGTAATTGGGTCCAAATACAAAAAGATAGTTACCTCGGTGTACCGAGAGGCCCAAATCCTTTGCCGCTTCAAAAGCGTGATCGGCATAGTTTTTCATGTTCCAAGACCACTTGGATGACTGTTGCATGATTTGTCGGTGGGGTCGAATGATGTGATCAATAACCATGAGGTCTCCCACATTGTAGGATAAATTTATACCGCCAGCGGCATTGGATATCAACAGTTTATCCGCTCCAAGCGCATGCGTTAATCGCACAGGGATGATCGTTTCTTCAATTGTATAGCCCTCATAAAAATGGAAGCGTCCCGAAAAAGCCATGACCTTTTGCCCTTCGAGTTCGCCAAAAATAAGGGCTCCAGAATGTCCATCAACCGTTGATTGTGGAAAGGAGGGGATATCGGAATACGGGATGGTATGCGTGATGCGAAGCGCCTCGGTATAGTCTCCTAGCCCGGAACCCAAAATGACTCCTACCTGAATCTGCTTAGGGCAACCCAATTCCTGCAAATAGCAGAGGATGGCACCCAAATCCGTACCTGAAACACCCGAAGTATCCGAAACTCCCAAACTACTCATGACCGCCCTCCCCGTACCGGCTCGGTTACATAGCCCAGCTTAGGATCATGGTCCACAATCCGAAACATCGAACACTCCTCGTCGTGATAGGCCAGAATCGTCGCCTCTACCTCATAAGCCTCCCTAGCCAATCTGACCCTCTGCTGCTTACTTTGCTCGGGATCATAATCATATTTGGCGGCAAACACCCGGTTTACCTGCGCCCGAGTCGCCATCACATCCCCGGCCATCATCAAATTCAAATCCTCATCCTTGTACCAAATGGCCTGATGAAATTGTGTGTGTCCCCCAATGCGTACAACCCGTATCTCAGGATAGGGCTGATCCTCTGCTTCCAAAAAATACAGATCGGCTCGAGCATTCAAAAAAGCGACAAACTCTGTCTTCTCAGCATCATAAAATTTTTCTTTGGCCATCACTCTGGCCCAATCATCCTTACTCACCCACAACTTGGCCTCGGGAAAACTAAGCTCCCAAAAGCCCGAGTTCTGATGGGCCAAACCACCCATATGATCGTAATGAAGATGGCTCATAAAAATGTCGGTCACCTCATAATCGGCTATCCCATGGTGCTCCAAATTCTCAAACAACCGCTCGACCCCGGTATCTTCCCCAAAGGATCCAATGCCCGTATCAATAAGGAATACTCGAGCCTCGTTAACAATCAAAAAGGGGTTCAACGAAATTTTCAATGCACCTTTGGCGGCATTCCCATCTCTAGGGATGGAAAAAAACTTTTTATCCAATCCGACCGAAAAGGTTCCTTCGTACAAAGAAGTGCACCAACTTTTCATGGGAATTAGGGTCTATTCGCTTCTATTTTTTGAGGAGCTTCGTTTCACGCTCACCGGAGTAGCCTCTTCAGGTATATACCGGTCGTAGGCGTTTATAATATCTTTGACCAATTTATGCCGGACCACATCGCCTTCATCCAGATAAATAAAATCGATTCCATCTACATCGCTTAAGATACGGGGTATCGAAATGAGTCCCGATTCTTGTTTTCTCGGGAGATCGGTTTGCGTTACGTCCCCGGTGATGATAGCTCGAGAATTAAAACCAATTCGAGTGAGGAACATTTTCATTTGGATGTTGGTGGCATTTTGCGCCTCATCCAAAATTACGAAGGCATTGTTCAAGGTTCGCCCACGCATGTAAGCGAGTGGAGCTATCTCGATAATGTTTTTCTGGAGATTGAGATTCAATTTTTCCTGATCCAGCATATCCTCCAAAGCATCGTACAAGGGGCGCAAGTAAGGATCTATTTTCTCACGTAAATCTCCCGGTAAAAAGCCTAAGGTCTCACCCGCTTCTACGGCCGGTCGGGCTAAAATAATTTTCTGTACCTTCCGCTCTTTTAAGGCTTTTACCGCCAAAGCGACTGAGGTATAGGTTTTACCGGTTCCTGCAGGACCAATGGCAAATAAAATGTCATGTTTTGTCGAAGATTTCACCATCTGAACTTGTCCGGGTGTCTTGGCTCTTACGGGTTCTCCACGGTGAGTGTACAAAATCACATCACCCTTTCCAGTAAATGGATCAATGCTGAGGGCTTCTATAGGCTTTCCATTAAGCCGTATAAGGGTTTTAACGTCACCTTCTCGCACATCTTTGCCCCGCGTAGCCACTTCGACCATGCCTTTTATAATGAGTCGTGCTTGAGCTACCTGAGCGTCTGGGCCACTTAGTTTAACCCGTTCGCCTCGGGCGTTGAATCTTGTTTCTGGGAACGCCTGATCGAGTAGGCGCAAGTTCTCATCGTTTAACCCGAAAAGCTGAATGTGATTTATGCCTTCGGTAGAAATTAGATGTTCGTAATATGAGCTGGTGTCTTCGTTCATTCACTTCTTAAATTCGAAAGGGTGCTTTGTAGTTCCGTAACTTTTGCAGAAATATTCTCTGCGGAAAAAACGGCATTACCAGCTACCAAGACATCAACCCCAGCTTCGGCTATTTCGACGATATTCTTTGAGTTTACGCCTCCATCAATCTCAATGAGGAAGGACAGTTCCTGCTTCTCACGTAGAGCTACCAGCTGTTCTACTTTTGAGAGGGTTACCGGGATGAACTTTTGACCACCAAAACCGGGATTCACGCTCATTAAGAGTACCAAATCAACCTCTGCTAAGATAGGTTGGATCGCTGAAACTGGGGTGGCAGGGTTGATTACAACTCCTGCCGTGGCACCATGAGAGCGGATAAGTTGAATAGTTCGGTGTAAATGAACGCAGGCTTCTACATGAACCGAAATAAGATTGGCTCCCGCATCGCAAAAAGCTTCTATGTACTGATCTGGATTCTCAATCATCAAGTGCACATCCATAAATGCTTCGTCCGAAATTCGGGCAACCGATGCAACTACATTGGGTCCAAAACTAATATTAGGGACAAAGTGGCCATCCATTATGTCGCAGTGGATCCATTGAGCCCCGCCGTCGAGCGTTGCCTGAACTTGGGCGCCTAGTTGGGCTTTGTCTGCAGCTAAAATGGAAGGAGCTAATATAGGAAGGTCAAAATTCATATAAATTGTATCTCATAGGTTATTTGGGAGGCGGTTATCAACGCCGGTAGAATCGGTAAACACCGCTCCACCTTCACTCTCTTCTACGGCATTAAAGCGCTCAGAAACCACTAAATTTAATGATTTGCCCTCTATAAGTTCGTTCACTTTTGGGCTGAAATCAAGCACGGTATTTGGAATTTGTCCCTCGGTAGGTTGAAACCGTATCTCGCCTACTCGAAGCCCTACTTCACGAAGTTTTAGTTGAACATTTGGTAACAGGAGCCCCACAATCTCAGGTACAACCACCACTTTATCACCCAGACCATCGCTTACAATCAAGTTTATTACCGCCCCTTTATCTACTGCACTACCCGCGGGAAGGGATTGTTGGAGCACCACATTTTTAAAACGGGAGCTCTCATAACTAATAGTACCCACTTCAAGACCATAATTCTGCAACTGTACCTGCGCATTTCGAAGCGACAAATTGGTGACTTTAGGAACCACCACGGTAGGGCGTACGGCGGCATTCACCGTTAGATAGACCTTGCGATTTGGTTTCACAATGGTATTTGCCCTAGGTGCTTGATCCAATACATAATTTGCTGGAAAGGCCGCATTGGACCGGCGGTCAGAGATCTCATACCGAAGCCCAAGGGAACTAATGGTGGCCACTGCTTCCTTCAAAGAAACTCTTGTAAGATCGGGAACCGTTACTCCTTGGTTATATTGGGTGTACCGAGGCATTAACACTTTATCGAAGACCAACAACCCTACGGCTCCCACGAGAATAACCACGAGGCTAAGTAGATAAAAGTATTTGTTGGTAAGCAGACTACGAATCATATCGATTAAGTGGGGATCAGGATTAGTTAATAAAACAGTTCTTAAGTTAGATTACAAAATACGGCGATTTAGCTACAAATAAATCACTCAGCCTAAAAATGCCAAACTAGGGCCACTGCTCTTTCCGATAGGACCGAGCCTGTTTCCATCTGAAGTCTGGACTGGGCTAGTTTGGCGATAAAGTAAGCATCAAAAGCAGAAATCATGTGATTAATCAATAGCAGTTTCAACACATTACCCGCATCACGGTATTGGTTGTTGAACTCCTCCGCCCGGTTACGGCCTTCAATAAAACGTTCGCTGAGCATCGTGGCACCCCAAGAATATTGATACACATGATTAGCCCCTTGAGCCAAACGCTGTTCATGAAAGTCCTGCCAACCCGGCTGAAACTGATAATACTTACTCATGAGCTCGTAATATTGCTGTGAACCAAAATCCTGAAGGACATGCGAAAATTCCGACCTTGTCACGCAAGAAGGGGGCTCCAAACTTCCACAACCTTCCGGGATGTTGAAAATAAACCGCGTGCGAACTTCCACTGCACGCACTGCTTCTTCCGTAATTTTCCCCCAATCCTGGGTTGTCTCCCCAAAAGCCGGCGTTAATCCACCCACTATCGCATCTAAGGCCTCATAGCCATTCACTAAATTATTGGCTTTGGAATAATCGACCAACCATTGCGCATAAGCTACAGGGCTCCAATAGGTGTTACCATAGCGCTCATAAGCGGCTTCATTATCCTTGGCTAGCTGCTGTCTCTTCGAATAAAATACCCAGGCTGCGATCTCTGCGGTCGCAAAAATAGCCGTTCGACCCCAGTTTCCCTGCATTGCCTGGCCACTTCCGGGCACCAAGGCCGAAGAAAAAAAAGCAAGCCCAGCTGAGGCGCTTTGGGACGCATTGAGCAGGGGTGTCTGTTGCCATTCTGTGGGCGAAGGGCTGGACAGCTGTGCCTGTAAAAAATCTTTAGATCTTAACCTTTCATCGGATTCACGCAGACTCCGCGCGGGTAATAAAGAAGGCCTGGTTGCATCAAGAAGCCGGAATTCCTTTTCCAAGCTACTCGTCAGCTCATTAGATTGGGCTTCCACCCGGGTTGATGTAACCGCAAATAGCCCAAAGATAGCCACAATAAGACTCATGCTAAGCTGTTTGGCGATACGAAGTCTTGTTCTCGCCGTCGTTACGGTATGAATGAATGTAAGGATCACAATAATTCGAAATCAAAGGTTAAACCAAAGTGAAACAATAATTCA
>CABZWK010000030.1 GCA_902529365.1 uncultured Balneola sp. | reverse complement strand
CCCTTCATCTAAGACTCCCCCATCTAAATAATTGTGAAATTGTTTGCTTACAAATCGTAGCTCCGCATAATAATTTTCAGCATCTAATGAGTCTAGGCCATAAGATGATTGACTAATGTAATCGGTTAGTTTAGCCCAAATATTTTCGACACTTTGGTCGTACTCAATTGTTCGTGGATAGTCTTGATTAACTGATGTGGTTGGAGGTCTATATACTGTAGGAGAACAGTGTAAAAATGGTGCTAAAAAAAGCATGTACAAAAAAAACCTGAGGAATAACTTAGTACTCGCAGACTTATTAGTGGATATTAACCAAGTCATTTAGTTCAAGATAATTTTATTAATGAAGATCATAATTAGAAAGATAGCAAAACCACTCATGAGTGAAGTATAGCTCCATCTAATAAACTTAAATTTGTTACCTAAAACTACTCCAGATTGATAGATTTCTAACAGCAATGTATCATAGGTTTTTGCTTCTGATTTCATGATTTGTATCATATGGTCTGTATAATCTTCGTAGCTTGTGTTGTTATAATCACCAAAAAATAACCAATTCGATTTTTTTAGTTTATCATTCTTGGAAATTGGAAATAAAGAAATGAGAGAAAAGGTGATGGATAAACAGATGAAGAACAGCAATATCAAAATTTCATTGGCAAGATCTGGTAATTCACTATATCGAGAAACAAGTACCGTGACTAATATAAAAGAAGAGGCCGTTAATATATTGGCTTTTTGATCGGCCATCCCACTTAAAGCAGTGTTCTTTTGAATGGTGGTACGTAGCATATAGTCGATCTGATTACGAGGTTCTATTTGATCGAATGGGTTGTTGGGTATTTCCATATTTTTTTCAATCTTATTTACAGTTTTAGATTGTTATAGTATGATGTTTTGAGGATAAGATGAAGGATATTAGTGGAATCTATCTAATCATATAGAGTCTTCTATGATTTGAATAATTACTTCATTTTTTCGGCCTATTACCTTATAAGGTGAGTCATAAACTAATAAGCTTGTCATGCCTATGGTAATGAGCCCATACTTTTGAGCAATATTTGACAATTCAGACGCATAGTACTGAACATTCTTCTTGCTAGCATAACCGCCGAACTCTAAAGTTAGAAAATATCCCGGTTCACTTTCAAAAACTTTGACCTGTTTGGATAGTGCATCTGGAGTATTTTTTGGGTTGAAATTTTCAGGCAATACAAATTCCATGACATTACTTCCTATGCCATCCCCCATATAAACAGGTGTAGTCATGTTAATTTTTTCTCGAGTTGAATTATTACCAGATATGTAGTTGAATAAACTTCCAAAATCATTATTCGACTGAATTTTCATAACCGGAGGATAGTATCGTAGCTCTGCTGCGTTGTATTCTTTAATAACTCGGTACTCTTGGGTTTCGGTATTTTGTGCCAGTGCTGTGGGTACTTGGAACAGCAGAATTAGTAGACTTAAGATGCGAACTCCAGAGTTGATGAGCGTCAAATTATTCATGAAAAGCTAGATTAGTTTAACCACGTTATGGAACCGTTCAACAAGGTTGCAAACCCTACCCAGGCAATATAGGGGGCTTGCATCCAAGCAGAAATTGGACGAATGCGGTAGAATAGTGCAGTATAGTACATGATGCTAGTTAATAGAAGTAATATTTCTGCGAATGCTAGCTCAGGATTCTTTAATCCGAAGAATAGAATAGACCAAAGACCATTTAATGTTAGATGAATGATAAAAGCGAATAATGCTTTTTTAGTAGCCTTATCCTGGGCGCCAGTATTCCATATGAGACCCGCAGAAACCCCCATAAGGGTGTACAAAGTTGTCCATATAGGCCCGAATATCCAGTTTGGTGGATTAAAGAAAGGCTTTTTGATGTCAATGTACCAGGTATTTATGGAATCTACCGTTAAAAAACCTGAACCTGCCCCGACCAATAAACAGATAAAAACGCACAACAAAGGCCTGAAAAAATAAGCCATATTCATGGGAGCTAGTTAGCTGAATAATTGAGTATCTATTTGATCAAAGGATTTAGACAATTGTTCAAAGGAGTCAATAACATAGTAGGTATCCTGGATGACATCGGTACGAAAAGGATGATTCATTATTTTCGCAACATCATACTCTAGCTTAGTAGGCTCATTGGATAATGAATATTCTGCCTCGCTCTTAGAAGATATAATGCCTGCACCATAGATTTTTGTTTCTTCCGAAGATTTTATTAGGCCAAATTCTATGGTAAACCAATATAAACGCTGTAGCATTGTCACTTTCTCCGGTTCACATATGACTTGTATAGCTCGTTGACCCATTTTTTGAAAAAAATCAGTGTACTCTTTATTTGAAAGTAGTGGGGTGTGGGCGAATACATCATGAAACATATCTGGTTCTTCTAAATAATCTATTTGGTCGATGGCCCTGAGCCAACAAGTTGCAGTAAATCGTTTTTTTGATAAATGATTAAAAAAAATATCTGCGGGTGCCAAGTTGGGTACAGTGATAATTTGCCAACCTGTATACTTAGATAGAGTATTATTTACTTCTTCGAAATTGGGGATTCTATCCGAAGTGAAATCCACTTTTTCAAGTGATTCTAAAAACTCAGTAGCAACTTTATCTTCTAAATATTCTATTTGTCTGTTAAACAGTAATTTCCAAACTTCAAAATCTTCTAGAGTATAGTTAGCATAAATTTGCTTAGATGGTTTCATGCCGGAGTCATACTAAACTTTATCATCTTGTTGATCTTTTTTTTCGTGCGCGTTTCATCTCTTCACCTATTTGGTTACTAGCCGTGAACGATGCAACCATGTTATTGAGCATATCAGAGCCAGCTTGGGGTGAATTAGGTAACATAATAAGATTACTATTAGATTCTGCACCCACTGATTGTAAGGTATCATAGTGTTGGGTTACCACAATCAAAGCCGATGCTTCTTGCGAATTAATGTCCACATTATTGAGCACTTTAACAGAGTCTTCCAAACCGCGTGCAATTTCACGGCGCTGATCGGCAATCCCTTGACCTTGTAGGCGTTTACTTTCCGCCTCTGCTTTTGCTCGTTCAACAATTAATATGCGCTGCGCATCTCCCTCAAATTGAGCCGCGACTTTTTTACGTTCAGCAGCATTAATTTGGTTCATGGCCTCTTTTACCTGTGGATCGGGGTCAATATCGGTGACAAGTGTTTTGATGATATCATACCCATAGTTAATCATGGCATCATTTAGCTCAGACTTTACGGCAATGGCAATATCGTCTTTCTTTTCAAATACATAATCTAGCTTCAGTTTAGGAACCTCGGCGCGAACCACATCAAACACGTATGAGGTAATCTGATCTTGTGGTAAATCTAACTTATAGAAGGCGTCATACACACGATCTGCAATCACTAAATATTGCACAGAAACTTTAATCTTAACGAATACATCATCTTTGGTTTTTGTCTCTACCAGTACATCTAGTTGTTGAATTTTTAAGCTTAGTCTCCCAGATATTCTATCAATCAATGGTAATTTGAGTTGTAATCCAGAGGGTCGAATGCTGGTGAATTTCCCGAAACGTTCAATAACAGCTGAGCTTTGTTGTTTAACAATAAAGAAGACATCAAAAAGGGCAATGATGGTTATGGTAATGAGTATGTAAAACGTAAAATTCATAACGGATTTATTATTAGTTATTCGGTTAAATATTATATAAATCAATTTAGACGAGTTGTATTTAAATTCAAAATCATAGATGGCTCGATTTGCATCCTAGCTGACCACTTAATCAATAAACTTAACCCCCCCACTAATTCATGGCTAGGAGGGTAATATTTGTAGAGTTTGATGGTCATCTAATTGTCTACACTATTCAAAAATATGTAACAGGATCCTCTATATTTGCTAAGGCTTTAGCTAACGTACTTTGGATGTCAGTAGCAATTAAATCAGTCCCAATAAATACAATCTCATTGTATGTATGGTTAGGATCATTAAATCTTCCAATTGCATCAAACGTTATGAATTTCCCTGTCTGATTCCAGATGAATGCTGTATCAGTGTTTTCTATCGTTATTATGCCTTTAGAACGAAGGATGTTTGATGGAAATCCTTTTCGAAATAGTCCAATTAACTTTTCTTCATTAAATCGACTCAGAGTTCTATATACGTAAGTACCAATTCCATATTCGTCAGACTCAGACCTACTCTCTTTTTCAAGTTCAGTTACCCAAAGGGATGAATCCTCTGCAACATTTATATCAAATATATTGGTATCAACTATTTTTTCGATTGGAACTTCTCCAAAACTAGCTTCTATCATAGTTGCTCTGGGATTCATAAGCCGTAAAAGCTTTTTGAGTTTTTTTATCTCAGTTTTAGGTGTTTTATCAATTTTATTCAATAATAAAATGTCTGCACCTTCTATTTGTTCTGCTAATAATTGACTGTAACCCCGCCCAAAATCATCTTCTGGTATAAGTGACTCACGTTCATACATCTCAAAGAATTGTGGACTATCTACGACTGTAATTATCGCATCTACATACACCTTATCTTGTATGTCAGGTAAATCAGGATTAGCCTCAAGAATTTCTGGATGGATATAAAAAGCTTGAGCTATAGGTATTGGCTCACCAATACCAGTGGATTCAATAACAATACTGTCTATCTCATTTTCATGGAGAATTTTATCAACTTCTTCAATTAAGTCACCACGCAAAGTACAACAAATGCATCCATTAGAGAGCTCAATTAATTCTTCAGTCGTATGTTTTATAAGTTTAGCATCGATATTCACTTCACCAAACTCGTTAACGATTACGGCAATTTTTTACCAGAAGAATTTGCAAGTATATGGTTAAGTAAAGTCGTTTTACCTGATCCTAAGAAACCAGTTAGTATAGTTATTGGTATTTTCATAGAATGCTATTTTGGAGATTACCAGATTTTACAAGTTGAAAAAAAATTCACTTTGCAAACAATTTTTTACTTCTATCGCTTAGGATTTAATTATTTTTAGCTTCTGATCTAATTAAGGGTTTTGGTAAATGCAACTAAGTTGCAATAGTAATAATTTTAATTTATTATTGCAATAAATTCGCATTAGATATTCTATGGGTGTAATTAGAAATACCAAAGCAGTACGAGACTTGACAGCTCTTTTTTTAGATAATAAAAAGGCTCTATCTGTGGTTGAAATCATTAATAAATTGAGCTCTAAAATGAATAAAACAACTGTTTATAGAGCTCTGAAGCGGCTTGAAAATGATGAAATAATACATTCATTTATAGATAGAGAGGGCTTAAAATGTTATGCAAAAAATAAAAATTCAAATAAAAAAGAGGTCCATCCTCATTTTCATTGTAAGTCTTGTGGCACCTCAATTTGTGTACCATATGAATATGAAATCCCTAGCTATCAAAACCATAAAATTGAATCTGCTCAAATTTTGCTATATGGGGAGTGCGATAAATGTCAAATACTGAAATAACTAGATGAATTAAATATAAATTTCCTCTGTTTTTTATAAGTAATTGGGTGAGCATTTTAATTTTAATTCGTTTTTTTGGCATTTACTGCTTATTAAATACTCAATAATATTGCTATTCAATACTAGATTATTTTTGCAATACAATTGCATTAATTTATTAAGACAATTTTATAATTATATTCTTTATTAATGTTTTATGGCCCATAAAATCTCATCTTTATTTCAACAAAATTCCGATCAGATTGGGTCTATTGTTAGCATATTATGCATGCTACACTGTGTTGCAACACCATACTTACTTTTAAGCTATACCGCATCATCTGTACTTGTACTGCATGTTGAATCACCAGTTTGGTGGGGGTATATCGATTCCATATTATTGATACTATCGGTAGTTGCAATATACTGGTCTTCAAAGAACAGTAACTCAAACTGGATTATAGCAGGTCTATATTTTAACTGGATTTTTATCACATTATTAATCTTAAATGAAAAAATAGAATTAATTCTTCTAGCAGAATGGCTAATTTATATACCTGCTTTAAGTTTGGTAGCACTTCATCAGTACAATAGTAAATATTGTGCATGTTACGATAATTCATGTTGTGTAATAAACTGAATAAACGGCTTCTAACTTCTGAATTGAGGAGGTCAAGTTAGTTAACATTATTATGCTATTAAATTTATTCTTTGTTTCCTGTAATTTTAGACTAAACAACTAT
>CABZWK010000029.1 GCA_902529365.1 uncultured Balneola sp. | reverse complement strand
CTGAATTTTCTGATACCGAACTACTAGGACAACCTATGGCTAGTAGAAAAATAATTATGGGGAGTAATTTCATAAAATCGTTTCTATAACAATTAATATTAAAAAAGATAGAAAAGAAGAAACTGTTCTAACAAAATTAAATCTATTCCATTATTTTTTGAATCAAATTTTACTTTATTAGGTAATACATTTTTGCCATTTAATTGGTACCAGCCTTTTTTATTTCAGTACATGAAACGTACAAATAAAAAATTATTTTTGTCTTACTGCAATATCATTCAATAAGATTGAACTATTGGAATTAGTCTCAATACTATAGACAGGTTGTTTTTTTTGTGAAAGTTCAACAATATCATAAACCTCATATTTATCAATGTTAAATGTTGATTTATTCCAACTAAATAATATGTCACCTATTCTTATTTCATCAGCTCTTTTTTTGCCACTTTCAGTTTCCATTGGATGATTTGGAGTAACCCTGATGTTTTTAGTCTGTAAAGAAATTTCAGTTTTATTAACATAATCTGATTTATATACCTTTATCAAAGTAATAGACGCAATAGCATAATATTTAGATTCATGCTCAGTTAACTTTGTGACAGGTGAAATTGAGATACTTTTAGTTATAGGATTGAGTAGGGCAATTCTATCACCAATTTCAATATTATCAACTAATTTTTTATTCCCATTTTCAAGACTAATTATTTGATCGCCAGGAAAGCAAATATCTGAGCCATAAGTTGCGTTTTCAACATCAACTAATTCAACATTTGTACTTTTCATGTACTGAAATGAAAATTCCCTTGATAATACATATGAGAGTTTTAGTACAAAGTTTTTTTCTTGATCGTCAATACTATGAATATCTTCAAAATACTTCTCCCAAACTAAACCATCTGCTAAATAATTAGGTACAATGGCAGTATAAAGTTTGCCTTCCTCTGTTGTATAATAAAAGATTATCCCTAGATCATATAATCCATTACGAGCAATTAATTTATAAACATCGATTCTTTTTCTTTTTCCGTCATCACCAGTTATAAAAATTGGATTTCTCATCTCATAGCGGTCCAATATGTATGTATCACTATCGACTTCATATTTAACATATGTTTCGGTATCTAAATTATTAATTTCAAACGACTTTGCCATATTATATTCCGCCATAGTAATGGCTCTCATATCTTGTGCATAGATTATCTCTAACGATATGAAGCCTGACAAAAACACTAATAATGTTGAAAAATATATCTTCATTTTTTATGATATTTGTTTAAATGCCTTTTCGAAAAACCTCATGTTCTCCATAGTCCCTAAACTTACTCGGCACCAGTTTTGATTATTAAATTCCCAACTTCTTACGCCTACACCTCTCTTCCACATTTCTTGAACGAATCGTTCTCCTTCCATATTTATTGGGAACATGACAAAATTGGTTGAAGAGGGTATGTATTCATATCCTTCTTTTCTTAGAATGGAATATAAGTACTCACGTGATTCACTAGTTTTCTTCTTTATTGAGTAAAGAAATTCAGTTTCTTGAAATGCTTCATACGCACCACTCAAAGCCGTTACTGTTAAACTTTGATGGCTTCTCGTAGTACTTTTCAATTTTTCTATCATATCCTTACTTGATACTGCATATCCCATCCTAATTCCTGCCATACCATAAACTTTAGAGAAAGTTCTGAGTATAGTAATATTTAAACCTTTATTAACTAAGTCTATCATGCTCTCAGCCTTTGGATTATCTTGATATTCCAAATAAGCCTCGTCAACAAAAACATTAGTATATCGAGAAGTTCTAATACAAAAATCTCTTAGCTCAGAAGTTTTTAATTTGGTTCCAGTTGGATTATTGGGATTACATATATAAATCATGGATGTATTTTCATCAATATTTTTTTCCATTGCATCAAGGTCTAATTTAAATTCAGAGTCTAAAGGGACCCAACGAACTTCACAACCTATTTCTTCAGCAAAATCTGGCATATCGGAGTAACTAGGTTCAGCAGCAACAATATTACCACCAATTTGATAATTATAAATTGCTGCGCCAGTTAAAATATTACTTGATCCTGGTGATAATATGATTTGATCAAATGATATGTTTTCATATTTCGCAATCTTAGTTTTTAAATTATCAATTAAGCTAAATGCATATCTGTTGCCTTCCTTTACTGATGAGAGAATTGCATCGGTAGCTCTTTTTGATGGTCCCCAAGGATTTTCATTAGCCATTAAACGAATAATATTTTTATCGCTTGGCATAGTTCGCATAAAATCAAAATCTGAAACAAATTTACGACTAGATTTTAAGCTTATTTTAATATCATTTATAGATTTTAATCTTGGCATTATTTCACCAGAAAATATTGAGAGTCCACCAGCAAGATAAATGCCACTATTTTTAAACCATTCTTTTCTATTCATTTATTTTTGATGTTATTTGTTGTATAACTTTTATTTTGAGATAGGATATTCAAATCGTTGACCAGTAACTCGAGAATGAAGTTCTGAAACTACAGTTCTGGCGGATTCAAATGAACCCGCCATCCATGCATTTAAATAAGTCATATGTTCACCAGCGAAGTAAACATTTTTATCTGGTATCCGTAGGATATTGTATATTTCTTGTCTACTAGTTGAATTATATTGAGCCCAACCTCCCAAACTGTAAGTTGTTTTATCCCAACTAATAGAAAATGACTTTTCAAATTCATCTTCATATTGAGGATGAATCAAAGCACCCTTTTTTAAAGCAAAATCCTCTCTTTCTTTGTGGGATAATTTACTTAATTCAAGAGCATATTCTCCAAAATTATAATAGCCTATTAAGATTCCTTTATCTGATTGATAGTTATTTGATGGATAAAATATTTGTTGTATTTGATTATTTGTATTTGTTATTCCGCCATAAATACCATCATCCTCCTCCCAAAATCTACGCTTAAATTGTAATCCAATTTTTCCAGTTTTGTTATAGCTTGCATAGTCAATAGCACGTCTCGTAGTAGCGGAAAAATTACTATTAATATAGCTAAGTACACTTAATGGAATAGTACAAATACAGTAATCTCCTTCTATCAAATTTTCTTCATCTTTGTTTTTATATAGTATAGAGACGCCATTTTCAGTATTTTTGATTGAAGTGATTTCGGTATTTAACTTTATATCATGATTTATTTGGTCTGCAATTTTATATGCAATTTTATCCATACCGCCAATAGGTTGAAACATTGTCATTTGTAATTCATAGGTATATTCAGGAACATTATAAAAATCAGGCTTCATGAATCCAGATGATATAATATCATTTAGATGATATGGCTCAGATACTTTTCCTTGACTTACGCTTGGTTTTATAGCGTATCCTCTACGTGAAGATGACAAATATTTGTTTTCAGTATTTAAGGCACCTTCTGCTTTTAAATAATCTATAATTTGTATGATGTCATCTTGACTCATGGGCATATCGAGATTGTCCTGATTAATCGCTTTAGCAAGTAGCTCCGACATATAACCTTTTATATCATATTGAATCTCCCTTTTTCTTATTCTTTTATTTGTTAAAGCTCCATTACCCTCTGAGTAAAAAAAGGCTGCTTGATTTATATTGTTATAAACTTCAAGTGGTACCCCTAGTTCTTTACAATACTGCATAGTTAATTGATGATGATGTGGAATACGACTTGGACCAGCATTAAAATATAGACCTGAATCAAAATTTGAAATTTGGTCCTTATTATTTGATTCAGCGTGTTTATCTCCTCTTCTAACACTCCAACATCTTCCGCCAATACGGTCTCTAGCTTCTAAAACAACACAATTATAACCCAATTTTTTTAATTCATAAGCTACTGTTAAACCTGTCAAGCCAGCCCCTAAAATGATGACAGTAGCATTTTCCGAATTTTTATCCAATTTGAATTGGTATGAAGGTGCGGATTTAATCATTCCAAGTGCTAGCATACTTGTATATGCCCCACCAAAAACTGAGGAAAAATTAATTAAAAAATCTTTTCGAGATATTCTTTTCACAAAATAAATTTATGTTTTATAAACTAATAACATAAATTATTTATAATTTTTATAAAATGTTAATAAATTTTTTAATTCACTAAATTTAAAATATCATCCCTTTCCCAACCTGTTCCCCAACATCTGAGTTTAGCAGGTCTGCATAGTTCTGAGTCGTTTGAACAGAGCTGTGACGTAATCTCAATTTTGAGGCAATAAATTTTAGTTCAAACCATCCATATCTAGCCTTTAAACGGCGATTTTTAACAAAAAACTTAAATATCCTGCCATTTCATCCGATAATATATATCTAAGGAAAAAAGGATTAAAAGATTAACATGGCTAGTTTCGGTGACTTTAACAGAGTCAACACCAATGTTACGGCATTGCGTGCACAACTCTCGTTAAACAAAATCAATAGTGAATTAGGAGATAGCAGGCTTAAGCTATCGACTGGTAAAAGGATTAATTCCGCTGAAGATGACTCAGCAGGATACGCTATAGCTACTAAGCTTAATAGTAGAGTTAAGGGATTGGAACAAGCTCTCCAGAATGTAAGTGACGCTAAGTCTATGTTGGATGTTGTTGAAGGAGCATACAACTCAATAATGGACAATCTTATTGAGATTAAGAATTTATCCATCCAAGCAGCTAATGACAGTTTAAGTCAAGATGATCGCACGTTAATTGCACATCAAATGCACTCACTGGGTGAAGACATAAATAATATTGCAAATGAGAGTACATTTAATGGAATTGATTTACTTCCAACAAATAATACTTCTCTGTCTATACAATCTGGTGATGCGATCGGAGATACCTTTTCTATAAGTTTAGCAGCAGTTGATGTTTTAAATTTGTTTGATGGTACAAAAAACCTTGATGTTGATTCTGATGGAGTACTAGCAGGTGATGCAGTAGGTAAACTTGCAATTATTGTTAATGGGGATCATATTGAACATGGAGGAGATACAGCTAATGATGATAGAGGTGAGATAGAATTTGTTTTTGATTATCCGAATGGTGTAGAACAAGTTGTTGTGGATGATGCCGATTTCAATTCAATGATTTCTCATGTTGATGAGGCTATTAGTGTACTAAATTCTCATATAAACGAATTAGGTATCAATCAACGCTCTTTATCATCAAAAGAAGAAAACTTAACACAAGCTATTACAGCCAATAACGCTGCATATAGTAGAATCATGGATACAGACTTCGCTAAGGAACAGTCCAATTCTATCAGGCTACAAATACTTCAACAAACAGCTACTGCTGCACTGTCTCAAGCTAATATGGGACCCCAAGCAGTACTTGGATTTTTAGGGCAGTAATTTTCATTCATTCATTTACTTAGGGAAAATAGTGAATGAACGCCTTCCCAACGTGTTCCCCAACATCTGAGTTTAGCAGGTCAGCATAGTTCTTAATCATCGGAATACATTTGTTCATAAATTTCTATTGTCTGTAAATCTATAATTCCAGCAATGAAGCTTCCTAGAAATGCTATACTTACTACTACCAATCCACAATAAAAATAGATGCTTGCATTTTTACCAATACTATCTCTAAGAAACCATCCTATGATTATGTTGAAAATGCCTAATATGAATATCATTAGTAATGTATAATCACTTTGAAATATAATTAGTAAGGCTGCTGAGATAAGGAGGACAAAGTCAAAAAACTTATAATATTTATTCATAATATGATATGTAAGTTAATCTATAATGATAAAATTTAGGGATAATCTCATTATTCTCATTCATTCATTTACTTAGAAAAATAACTGAATGAACGGCTAGTTGATCAGAGTATTTGTTTAGTCACTTTTTTCTAGTATGAACCTTGAGACTAGAATTATACTATTTCCCACTATAGATAACAGACAGAAGATATTAATGAATCTAACAATAGTTTTTATTGTACTAGAAATATTGTCTATTTCTTTCCAATTAAAATTCATGATTAATAAATACACAGCAGTATATACAAGAAGTTCTATTATTAATCTTTTGCGTGTTTTCTTTTGAAGAACTTTGAGTATTTCTTTTTTATCCATGACCAAGTTAATTGGAAGTCTTGTGATTAAAAATCACTCATCAACTTAATTGATGATATTTAAACTCTACACCTGAAATATTTGAGGTATGCATTTTGAACAGGAAACTTTTCTTTTTTGAAAGATAATTATAAGCATTATCACTTAAGAGGATATCATCACGACTTCCTGTATCTTCACCTAATTTTGAAGCTATATTCATTTCGTCACCGAAGTAATGTTCATATGATCCAGCTTTAAGAAGTCTGCCGAATCCAATACCAATACTTAACCCAAAGTGTTCATCCCCAACTAAAGGTATAGAGGCTGTTTTGATCATTTTTTGAAGCTCAATTGCCGCATTAAATGCTAAATCAATATCTCTGAAAAAGGCGTAGCAATTATCTGCATGAAATGAATATGAAATAGGTTTATGCTTATCCATTACTTGGTTAGTAATTTTTCTTGATTTGGCTAGTTGTGTTAAAAAATAGACAATACCTTTTGTCTTTGTTGTTCTAGTAAAACCAACGGAGTCAATAACTAGCGCAGCAACTTCAACGCCAAAATGATCCCATGCATTTTCTTTTAATGTATTCTCATCTAATCCTTTCTCTGAGTTATCTAGCAGATACGATATTAAATCCATTTATAACTCCATGTATAAATTTTAAAATTCATAAGTAATATATTTATTTCTTATTGGTAGAAAAAATTGATAATTAATTTTCATTTATTCAATCACTTAGGAAATAAACTGAATGAACGCCTTCCCAACATGTTCACCAACATCTGAGTTAAGTAGGTAAGCATAATTCTGAGTGGTTTGGAACTATCATTTAGAACCTACGCTAAAGCCAATTGAAAGGAACCCAATGTAAACGCGAGTAATTACATCTGAAGTAGGACTTTGACCTCGAGCACCTAGACTAAATTTTGGGTATATATGAAAGAAAGCAAATTTTGGTTTGGTATTGTAATAGTTAATGAAAGTCATACCAAAATATATACCTCCGCTTATTTCAAAGTGAGTATCTCTTAAGTGATATGGTACACTTCCGCTTAATCTTGACCAAGATATTAGAATGCTAGGTCCCTGTGCTTCATCGAATATAGTACCATCCATAGTAATCAATGGCCTTATATAAGCAGGCCCAAAACTTCTAATAACAGCAGTATTTCCTTTAATACGAAGTACTTTTTCAAAGTTAACTGCGATATTACTGATAGAACCAACTTTAAAATCTAGAGTTGTAGATTGTTCTCCTAGAATTTCTAGACTATCTGTTTCTTGACCTTGAGCAGATATATATGGTATAAGTATTAAGAAGGATATAATTATAAGAGTCTTTTTCATACCATAATCTTTTAAAAATGGTTGAATTCTCAAAATCAAGAAATCATTACCCTACCAACTTGTTCCCTAACATCTGAGTTAAGCAGGTCTGCATAGTTCTGAGTGGTTTGAACAGAACTGTGGCGCATCCAC
>CABZWK010000028.1 GCA_902529365.1 uncultured Balneola sp. | reverse complement strand
TGAATCTCATAGGGCTGCAAAAGCTTGTTGATGTAATAGGAGGTAGCTTCGCCTTCAGCATCTGGATTCAGGGCTAAAATAACTTCTTGTATGGACTCCTCACGGACCCGTTCCAGAAGCTCTTTAATTCGGAGTTGGTCCGGCCCCACATTATCCATAGGTGAAATAATACCACCGAGCACATGGTAACGGCCTTGAAATTCATTGGTTCGCTCAATTAAATATACATCATTAAACTCTTCCACTACACAAAGTGTACTGATCTCACGCTTTGGCGAACTACAAATAGAACAGGGATTGGTATCACTAATGGAGCCGCATATCGAACAGCGAGATACTTTTGTGGTTAGATCAAGAATAGCCTGTGCTAGATTTTGTGCATACTGTTCATTTTGTTTGAGTAAATGAATAGCTATTCTTTGAGCTGATTTTCTGCCTGTTCCAGGAAGTTTGGAGAGCTGTTCAATGGCTTTTTCTAAGTGTTCTGATATGAGTTGCACAGATTATAAAAATAAGATGGAATTCTAGATACTCGTAGCTTCGACGGGTTTTATAGGCCAAATTTTGACAAATCAAAACCAGGAATATTCCCGCCAGGAATCATCCCTTTGTAAGCATTTTGCATTTCGGTTTGCGCTGCTTCCTCAGCTTTAGCTAGAGCTTGATTAACTCCAGCAATGACCAAATCCTCGAGCATCTCCTTATCTCCTTCGTTTAATAAACTCTCGTCAATTTCTAGCTTCATAACTTTACGTTGCCCGTTGGCACGAACGGTGACCATACCCCCGCCAACTTCTGCCTCAACGTGAATTTGTTCCAATTTGGCCTGGCTCTCTTTTATTTTTTCTTGCATTTCCTGCATTTTACCGAACATGTCGGCCATATTAAAATTATTCATAATACACTTATTTAAAGGCGTCGTTAATATTCTAGTTCCGCACCAAGCTTATCCACAATATCTTTGAGAATAGGATCCTTTTGAACTAATTCCTTAAAAAATTCATAAGGATTTTTTTCTTTAGCCTGGGTAGCTTTGTTAGTACTTATGTCTATTTGTAATCGCACTATAACCCCAAAGTTCTCTTTTAGCAGCAAACTTAACTCTCGGGCTTGTTGATCCAGCATTTGCTTGGAAAGCGGATTATCGCACTCCAAGACGAGCTGATCACCAATGAGATCCATGGGCTTTACACGTTCTACTTGAAGCTCTAATATTTTTGGTATCCTGCCTTTCAGACCTTTTAAAAATGAAGGCCAATGTGCCACTATAGTATCAAAGCTGAGTTGCTTTTGACTATCCCCTTTATAGGTTGAAGGCTTAGTGTCTCCACTTTGTTCGCCTTCTTCACTTGAATTTTTGTTTACTTTTTCCTGGGATAATGGTGTAGTTGTCTTTTGTATTCCAGTTTGCTGTTGCTCTTCTATAGGATCTTTTCCTTGCTCGGGCACATGATTTTCGTCAAATACTTGTGGGCTATTTTCAGTCTTAGATTCTGAAAGACTGCCTAAGTTCAAGTCATCGTGTATGGATTTTTTTCTTGGGGTTTCTAGTTTTGTTTTAGCTGAGTTTTTTTTAACCGGTTCGGGTTCTTTTTTAGCTTCCGGTTCTTGTAAAAGTTCCTCCTCCACATTGGGTTCAGATTCAGATTCTGGCTCGAGCGTTGACTCTATTTCAGTGCGCTTAGTAGCATGGGAAGTATCAACCTTTCCGAGGCCAGTAGGTAAATTTTTAACTCCCTCAATAAGCTTTTTTAACCCGTCAAGTGGTTCTATATGAGCCATTTTTAAGAACAGGAGTTCAAAAGCTATACGAGGTTGACTTAGCTCTTTTATCTTAACTTGCTGTTCACTGACCAGATATAGATACCGCATAATATCAGTGGTATGCAGTGGTGATGCGGCGTGAAAGTACTTAGTTTTTGTATCTGCAGAAGCTTCAATCAAAATCATCTGATCACCTTGCTTTGCGACATAAAGGTTGCGCAAGTGCTCTACTAAGCCGACCAAAAATTCCTGGATATCATAACCTTCTTGAAGTACGGTTTGAATGAGATGAAGTCCAGCAGAAGTATCCCGGTTAATCACGCAGTCCATAAATTCAAATAAACGGTCTGTACCAACCACGTTTAATGCCTTAAGTACAGCTTCGTAGGTGATATTATCCCCAGAAAATGCGATAGCTTGATCTAATAAACCAAGGGCATCACGTAGTGCGCCGTCGGCTCTTTTAGCAATCACATGCAGTGACTCATGATCGATAGAAATACTTTCATCAGCAGTAATTTTTTTGAGGCGATGCACGATTTCATCCACCGAAATTCGTTTAAAATCGAAACGTTGTACTCTAGACAATATAGTAGGCAGAACCTTATGTGGCTCGGTTGTAGCAAATATGAAAATAGCATGCTCAGGCGGTTCTTCTAGTGTTTTCAAAAGGGCATTAAATGCCGCTTTCGAGAGCATGTGAACCTCGTCTACGATAAATATTTTGTATCGCCCATTTTGTGGTGGAATTCTTACGCTTTCTCGAAGGTGATGTACATCTTCTACCTTATTATTTGAGGCGGCATCGATTTCGATAATATTCAATGTCTGGTTTAGGGCTTCTCCATCAACCCGATCATCAATTTCATTAATTACGCGCGCCAGAACCCTAGCCATAGTGGTCTTACCTACTCCTCGGGGCCCACAAAACATGTAGGCATGGGAAAGACGATCTTGTTGTATAGCATTCAGGAGCGTACTGCTGACATGTTCTTGAGAAACAATGTCTTCAAAGCTTTGAGGGCGGTATTTTCTGGTAAGGGCTCGGTAGGAATTAGACATAGGATAAAGGTACAAAAAAGCGGGACGATTTGAAGGCCAAAGCTAGCTATTCATGAGTCGTTCAATTTCGTCTCGTTCTTTGGCAATATGAGTTAGGTTTTTATAGCCGTTTTCAGTGACTACGATGTCATCTTCGATACGTATGCCACCAAAGCTCATGAATTGATGAACCTTTTCGGCGTTCAAAAACATACGTTTAGTAGAATCCTGAAGTGCAGGCTCTAATACCGCAGGAACAAAATAGATCCCTGGTTCAATGGTAATGACCATACCGGCCTCTAATTCCCGCCGCGCTCGTAGGTAAAAAATTCCCGGACGATCAATTCGTTCCACCCCTTTCGGGTACCCCCCAACATCATGAGTATCCAAGCCCAAAAAATGCCCCAAACCATGCGGGAAAAACAGAGCAAAAATGTTGGCTTCCATTAGGTCATCCAGTGAACCTTTGATAATACCCATCCCGAGCAGTCCTTCCATCATGGTGCGGGTAGTCATCATATGTAAATCCTCCATTCGTACTCCCGGTCTAATGGCTTCAATGACCTGTTTTTGGGCCGTTAAAACAGCATCATACACCGCTGCTTGATCGCTCGTAAATCGGCCATTTACTGGGAAAGTACGACTAAAATCTGACGCATAGCCCTTGTATTCAAAGCCTGCATCTATTAGAAAAAGTTCTCCATCTTGGGTTTTTCGTGTGTTTGAAACATAGTGTAAAATGGCGGAATTGGGTCCTGAGGCATAGATTCCATTATATGCATCTTGCTGCAGGCCATGTGACATCTGCACCTCGGTGAAGATCGCCTTTGCCTGATACTCATACATACCTGGTTTCCAATGTCTTATTACTTGTCCATAGGCCTCATCATTCACCTGGCTAGCCTTTCGTAAGCAGACGAGTTCGTTTTCGGTTTTGATGACCCTAGCATCGGTCAGGGCTTCGATTAAGGCCTCAGTATTTGTAGGTATCTCAGGTTCATGCGAACGAAATTGCTTCTCCGAAGATGGGTCTATGCAAAAAACCATGGAGGGCTGTAATTTTTTTACCACCTCCGATAGCTCATCAATGTAGTGTACATGGTCGGGTGCATACTCGGTACGATATTGATTCAAACTTTTAACATAGCCATGCCAAACGGCATACTGCGCATCTCTCTTAGGTACAAATAAATGAAATTCCTTTAAATCAATGTCCAGTATTGCTGCACAATCAGGTTCGTTAACTCCGCTTACATACCAAAAATTAGACTCTTGACGAAAGGCGAATTCATAATCGGTTTGGTAACGGTACATGACCTTAGCACCCTCCAAAAATATGATCGATTGTTGAGTTTGAGAAAAAAGAGAGTATAGTTTATTGCGGTGTTGATGATGCATAGCTACAATAAATGTTATTGAATAGGTTTAATAATATAAACCCCAAGGATACCGTCAAAATATATAACTGCCTCTTCGGAGGTGATTTCGTTGGATGTTCCGTCTTGAATCCCCATAGCAAGTTCTGAATTTTCTAGCGGGTATTTTACTCCATTAGAACTAAAATTTTTAATGGGTGAATGCACGGGGAAAAAAGAAATCCCCGTGCCTACAGCTAGTCTAGGTGTATAGGGTGAGCGGGCCAAAAAAAGCTCCCCATAATTGTCTTTAAATCGAATATCCTCATATTGCTCCTGGTATTGGAGAAGCACCGAAAGGTTTTTAACGCTATGGTCAAATCGTTTACCTGTGGCCCCAAGAATACATACTGTTTTGGCGCCTTTTTCGAGTGCATACGCTAGACTTTTCTCTAGGTCATTGGTCTCTTGATCGGGTAGTTCCAAGACCTTGATACCTTCATGGCGGGTATACACAAAACTGTCTAGGTCACCCACTACAATATCAGGTTTATATCCATACCCTAAATAGACATGTCCCCCACTATCTGCCCCAATATGTATTTGAGCTTGTGCCATTTCTTGTTCTAATAGTTTTTTCTTTGGAGGAGTACCTCCTGCGATAATCAATGCATGCATAGATGGTAATGATAGGTGAGAACGTGGGAAGTTGGCGGGAATACTAATATATTAAAGCAATGCGTTATTCGAAGTTAAACTTGAATAGCAGCCTTTACCAGATTAATGTTCGCTTATGTATACCAACTTAGTAGCACAACTACTTTCACACAGCAAAATAGCAGTTTTTTCACACATTCGTCCAGATGGAGATTGTTTAGGGTCTCAAGTGGGTGTCTGCCTTTGGTTAGAACAAAATGGGGTGCAGGTAAGTGCCTTCAATCAGGACCCGTTCCCAGAAAATCTACGCTGGTTAGTGGATTTATTTCCAGTGGAATTCCCAACACCGGCTGATCTTTTGGAAGTAGATGCGGTTTTATTTGTTGATGGGAATCAGCTTTCACGATTTGGAGAGTTAGCTGAGAGCTTAGCAGAAGCTAAAATACCTCTGTATATGATTGACCATCATCCCGAGCCTAGTGATATTTTTACGGACATGATATCGGTGCCTGAGGCTTCTTCTACCTGTGAATTGATTTACGGATTATATCAGGCTCATGAGCCCGACCAATTAATTCCTAACGCCTGTAAAGCTTTGTACACGGGGTTAGTCACCGATACCGGATCTTTTCATTTTGAGAGTGTAACCCCAGCCACCTTAACCGCCGCCTCGGATTTGTTATCTCGTGGTGGATTCCGTCCTAATGAAATAATAGACGCCCTTTATGCTAACAAAAGTCAGGGGCAAATCGCATTGTTGGGAAAAGCATTAAATACTATTGAAACCCATTTAGACGGCAGGATCGCCAGCATTATGGTCACTCAAGCCATGTTTGAAGCCACCGGTACAGGACCTAGCGATACCGAAGGGTTTGTTAAATATCCATTGAGTTTGGAAGGGGTTATGGGCTGTGTGTTATTTAGGGAAGATGCGGATCGGGTTAAAGTGAGTTTGCGATCTCGAACTTCGCTGGATGTAAATGGATGGGCCAGAAAAATAAACGGTGGCGGCCATGCAAAAGCTGCCGCAGGGTGGTATAAAGCACCCATGGAACAGGCTAAAGCAGCCGTATTAGCTTTGGGTGAAGAAAGTGTTAAACAAGCGAAAAACACCCTAAGCTCATTACTCCTTTTTACAATGTTTCTAGCTTGGGCCGTGCTTACAGGAGCATGTAATGGGGTGGGGCAAAATGCTGAGCCCAGTGGGCCTACTGGTACTCAAGAGGGTACGGTCCAGAGACAATCTGACCTGTTGGACGAAGACACTTACAGGATGGGCGATGAGGTGGAGATGAATGATGATTCAGGTATGAGAGCTTTATCCCTAGAGCAACGATATGCGGAAGATTCCGAAGGGCGTCGGATTCGAGGGGTAGCTATTGATCGTTCTAGGGCTAATGCTATCACCACGGCGGTAGAAAAGGCCAGTCCAGCTATTGTGAGCATAACCGTAACGGAATTGCAGACGGGTTTTGCGCCGACCAGAGATCCGTTTTTTTCTTTCTTCTTTGAGCAGCCTGTACAACGCGAAGTACAAAGTATGGGTTCGGGATTTATTATTAGTACGAACGGCTTAATTGTCACCAATGAACATGTAGCGAATCCCAATGCAAAAACGATCATGGTTACCCTGCCCAATGGATCAAGTTATGAGGCTGAAATTTTAGGTTCTGATGAACTGGCTGATTTAGCCTTGCTAAAAATACAATCAGACACTACTGAATTCCCATATGTAGAATTTGCTTCTACCGATGACTTAATGGCGGGAGAATGGGCCATTGCAATGGGTAATCCTTTCGGACTTTTTGCCGATGGGCAACCCACGGTAACCGTTGGTGTAATAAGTGCTATCAAGCGTGATTTTAGGCCCGATCCACAAGAGCCAAGGGTGTACATTGACATGATTCAAACCGATGCAGCGATCAATCGTGGAAATTCCGGTGGGCCATTGGTGAATTCAAATGGAGAAGTGATAGGAGTGAATACCTTCATTTTTACAGGGGGTACGAGCAACGGATTTGTGGGCTTGGGTTTTGCAATTCCAAGCGAGCGTGTCCAAAAAATTATAGAACAATTAAAGGATTCTGGCGAAGTGCAGCTAGCTTTTGATACGGGCATGGAATTCACCCCAATGACGCGCGGGCTGGTTCGTCAATATGGCCTTCCACCAGTGCCAGGGCTCTTTGTATTGAGTGTAAATAGAAACGGTCCAGCCTATGAGTCTGGCGTTTTACCCGGTGATATTATTATGCGCATTGGTAAAGAGCGTGTTGCCAGTCAAATGCATGCTTTTGCGTTGATGCGTGAATATGATGAGGGGGATTTGATGCCTATTCGTTTGTTCCGAGAAGGAAAAGAGTATGAAACCGAAATGCTGCTGCGCCGAAAAGTACTCAACTGAGCTATTGATGTTTAAATTATTTAAAACTTACTTATATATAGATAAGCTACTTTAATGATTCTTTGAATAGCCAGTTTCTGTACCCTTCGCTACCTTCATCTTCAGTAATAGTATAGGATATTATACACGGGCAATCGTAAGGGTGGTACTTCTCTACAAGTTTGGTGAGTTGCTTCATGTTAGAATAGTGGGTTTTTACCAGGAGTATACACTCTTTATCTTCTGTGATCTTCCCTTCCCACCAGTACATAGATTCCATTCCGTCCACAATATTTGCACAAGCTGCTAGGCGTTTTTGAAGAATTTTATGGCCTAAATTTTTAGCGGTGGGTTTGTCAGGTGTGGTGATATACACCATGCGTAAGTTGTAATACATAGCGTCTTTTTGTTTTAGACAGTTCATGTTCTCATGAAGGTAATTCAATCGTGAGCTTTGCGAAATCCTTGGATGAAACCTTGAATGAGGTTCTTCATGAAAACCATTATCGCCCAGCTTATCCTAACGGAAAATAAGATTATTTGTGCGATAAGCCATTCCAATAGATACAGTGCTCGTGCTGAAAACAAAATTAAGTTAAAGGTTCCTATGACTAGAATTACAATTAACTGCAAGGTCTATGCGGTTTGTCCTTGAACATGGTACCTACGCATTTTGAAACTTAAATACTGAGGCTTAAAATAATTGTAGGACCCAAATGAATTAGAGGTTGAAGGGCTAAAACTCTTTTTGGATTGATTAATTTTTATAAGGCCTTTTCCATAACGACCAATAAATTGGAATCGGCCTTTCTGAAATCCAACCCGGGCACCCTTGCCTATTTTCTTGTTGTAAACAGATGTTCTTCCAGCTACGCCACCGGTTCTAGATGTACGGACATAATCGCCTCGATATTCTATCCTTTTTATCCCTTCTGATGAATTCATCGATGCTTATGAAGGAGATCTTTTAGAAAATTTTTCGTTTTTATCCATACCCTGCTATTTATCCTCTTTTCAAGCATACTTAGCAGAAT
>CABZWK010000027.1 GCA_902529365.1 uncultured Balneola sp. | reverse complement strand
CTAATGATTTATCTTTTGTTAAATTTTTAATTTCATCTAATAGACATGGCAGACAATCAAAAAATTAAGGCACTTGATATTGCCGTAGGGCAAATCGAGAAACAGCACGGGAAAGGGACCATCATGAAGCTTGGGGATAAGGCCACCCAAGACGTAGAAATAATATCAACAGGATCTATTTTAGTAGATTATGCACTCGGGGTACAAGGAGTGCCAAGGGGTAGAATCACGGAAATTTATGGCCCTGAAGCTAGTGGTAAAACAACCATAGCACTGCAAATTATCGCGCAGGCACAAAAAAATGGCGGATATGCTGCTTTCATTGACGCTGAACATGCCTTTGATCCACGTTATGCTCGTGCTCTTGGTATTAATACCGAAGAACTACTGGTTTCTCAACCGGATAGCGGCGAACAGGCGTTAGAAATTACAGAAACATTGATTCGCTCAGGCGCATTGGATGTCATCGTAGTCGATTCTGTCGCAGCATTAGTCCCTAGGGCTGAAATTGAAGGAGAAATGGGTGATTCACATATGGGCTTACAAGCTCGACTTATGTCACAAGCACTTCGGAAAATCACCGGTATAGTCAACAAAACTCAAACATCTTGTATCTTCATAAACCAAGTTCGTGAGAAAATCGGGGTCATGTTTGGGAATCCGGAAACCACTACGGGCGGACGAGCTCTTAAATTTTACTCATCAGTTCGCTTAGATATACGCCGTATAGGTAGTATTAAAAAAGCCGATGAAGTTATTGGCAACCGAACAAAAGTAAAAGTAGCTAAGAATAAAGTGGCTCCACCTTTCAAAGTAGTAGAATTCAATATCATGTATGGCAAAGGGGTTTCGCGAATAGCTGAGGTACTGGATTTAGCAGTAGAGTATGATATTATCCAAAAACGTGGCAGTTGGTTCCGATATGATGGGGAACCTATTGGACAAGGAGCGGATTCTGCTATGCAATTCTTAGAAGAAGATCCTGATTTATTGGACAAAATCGAAAAAATGGTTCGCGCTCAACTAAATGGGTTAGACATCGAAATTAAAGGAGCAACAGCCGAATTGGCTGGAGAAGATCAGTCCTCTGAAAAAATAGAAAAGTAAGATATCGTCTTCATTATGAAGAAATCAGATCCTAATAAATATGATAGGTTAATTCCATTATTACCCCTAACTATTACTGCAATTCAAGTACAAAAAAAAAATAAAGAACGATTTTCATTATACCATGAAGATCGTTTTTTATTAGGTGTATCCACTAAAACCTTTGTCTCCTGCTCACTAAAAAAAGGGACTCTATTAACTTCTGAAAAATTGGATGCTATTCTTGGCATCGAACAATACAGCAGAGCCAAAGAATACACTCTAGGTATACTGTCACGAAGAGATCACTCCATACAAGAACTCATTGTAAAAGGGATAAAAAAAGGATTCAACAAAGACATTCTTGAGCGTGTAAGTCACGAGTTACAAAAAAATAACTACCTTAATGATCAACGATTTGCATCAAACTTCATACATGATGCTATTGAATCCAAAAAGTGGAGCCTAAACAAAATCAAATTTGAACTTCGTAAAAAAGGAGTCAATAGATCCATCATTAGTGAATTATTTGATGGCTTCGATGAGGCTATATGGAAAGAACAATTGTACAGTTTAGTCCGTAAAGATAGGGCTAAGTTTATACGTTCAGATATAACGAAACGAAAGAAGAAAATGTACGATTATTTAGCTCGCAAAGGCTATTCATCAACTTTAATTTGGAGTGAGATGAATAAACTATTATCGTTAGTCGAAACAGATTAAAAAAGTCCTAATCAGCAGTTCATGAAAAACATCACATTAGAACGTGTTGTTCGAACATTATTAGCCGTACTTACTGTAGGCGTCATCATAGTCATAATGTATAATTACATTACCTTGGTCGCCTTCTTAATACTAGCTATGATACTTAGCTATGTACTTGACCCAACCGTTAATCGATTACAACGTATGGGGGTAAAAAGGATTATTGGCGTAACCTTAACACTATCGGTCATAGTAATGGCAATTGTGTTCTTTTCTACGAATGTTGTTCCAATTTTTGTTGAAGAAATGTTAGAATTAACGAACAACTTAAATATCGAGACTATCGAGCTAATAGCCGCCCGAATCGAGACAAGATTAGTTCAAGAATATAGCTTTATACCAGAAGGCTTTCTAAGAGACAACATCACCAAGATTAGCGAAGAGCTTTTTGATCTAGGAAAACTTTCCACTGTACTGAGTGATGCAGTTGGTGTATTTACCAACATATTCTCTGCCGTACTTGTAGTTCCATTTGCCGCTTTTTTCTTTCTTAAGGATGGCAGTAAGATTCGAAGGGATGTGTTACAAATTATCCCAAATAAATATTTCGAAACCACACTGACTATATTGGACTTGGTTGAAAAGCGATTAGGTCTGTATTTTAGAAGTGTTTTAGTTCAGAGCACCTTAGTCACCCTGTTATCTTGGACAACCTTGAGTATTGCGGGCCTTGAAAACTCTCTTTCTGTAGGAATCTCTGTTGGTATAGCTAACACCATTCCCTACTTTGGGCCTATCATTGGTTATGTCCTTTCCATTATTATCTCAATTGTTGAGACTGGCGATTTCAGTTTAGTTCTATATTGTGTGGTGGCTATTTTTATAGTTCAGATGATTGATAATTTAATTCTTCAGCCCTATTTATTTTCCAAATCAGCTGATATGCACCCTGTAGCAATTTTGTTTATTATTTTAATTGGGGCCGAAACGGCTGGTATCTTAGGCATGCTCATAGCCATTCCTTTAGCAACTACTATTCGTATTACGATCAAACAGATTATTTGGAGTTTCAATAATTATCAGATATTTCGACTAGACCAATCGAAACAATTATGAGTATATTATAAAAACTAATAATCTACGTGAACACCCTTGAATGAACTGGTAATTTTTGCCTCAGGATCAGGTTCCAACTTCCTGTCAATTATTAATCACATTACAAACGGCCATCTAAACGCTAAAATTGTCGGGTTAATCACAAATAAAGCTGAGATTGGGGCTATAGAGATTGCACGGCAATACGGGATCCCCCACTGTGTACTATCTTCAGCCCAATTCACAAATAATAAGACGTACGAATCAGCCCTTTTTAATCAATGTATTCAATGGAATCCACGTTTGATAATTTGCGCTGGCTACTTAAGGAAAATCCCAACAAATCTCATCCTGGCATACCCCAATAGAATTCTCAATATACACCCATCTTTACTTCCAAAATTTGGTGGGCATGGTTATTATGGCTTACATGTTCACAAGAGTGTACTAGAAAGTAACGAAACACACACAGGATGCACTATACATATTGTATCAGCAGAGTATGACCAAGGCCCTATACTAGCTCAAGAGCGTTTAAAGGTTGATCGATCAGAATCTGCAGAGCTACTTGCTAACCGAGTGTTAAAGCTTGAACATCAATTGTATCCAAAAACTATCGCATCCTATTTACAACAATTGAATAATACTACTGAATAGGATCCCCACTAGATACATTACAAAATAACTTGACTCACTAATCACACAATTATTTATTAGTTATGTCCCTTAAACCACTAAAGCAACTGCCAAAAACCACTCTTACAATTAAACGAGCGTTATTGTCGGTTTCCGACAAAACGGATGTACTTCCTTTGGCAAAGTCTCTACATGCTGCTAATGTTACCCTTTTATCTACCGGTGGTACCTATAAAACATTACAAAACGCAGGCATTCCGGTAAATGAAGTAGCCAGCCTGACTGGCTTTCCTGAATGCCTTGATGGGCGGGTCAAAACACTTCATCCCATGATTCATGGAGGTATTCTTGCTCGGACCTCCTATGAACCTGACAATACCGAATTAAAACAACTTCAAATCGAACCGATCGAGCTAGTAGTTGTGAATCTATATCCATTCTCTAGCATTGTATCAAAAAGCGATGTAACAATTGAGGAAGCTACAGAATACATAGATATAGGGGGCCCAACCATGGTGCGTGCAGCTGCGAAGAACTTTGCTCACGTTACTATTTTAAGTAGTCCAGCACAGTATGCTACCTTTTTATCGGAATTCAACTCAGATTCTGCGATTTCATATCAAACCAGATTACGTTTAGCAAAACAGGCCTTCAACCATATTTATAAGTATGAACAATCTATTTCAAATTATTTTGATGCCATCCTTCATGCCGAAACTAATGAATCCATAGAGGGTCATGCTACAAAAAAAAATGAGGCACATAAAACAGAGCAAACTTATTTAAATGTAAATGCGCCGCTATATAATAGCCTTCGATACGGAGAAAATCCTCACCAAGAGGCATCTATTTATGGCGAACCAGAAAAATTCATCGATTGTTTTCACGGAAAAGAACTTAGTTATAACAACTATTTAGATATAGATTCAGCATTACGATTATACCAAGACTTCCATGATACTGATCCAACTTGTGCCATTTTTAAACACACCATACCATGCGGAGTAGCAAGTAGACCCACTTTAAAAGAGGCTTACTTGAAAGCTTATTCTACCGACAAAGTTTCCCCTTTTGGTGGGATAGTACTTTGCAACACCCTTTTAGATCTAGATACGGCAACAGCCATAGATTCTATTTTTACTGAAATAATAATTGCACCCGAATATTCAGACGAGGCCTTATCCTTACTGACTCAAAAGAAAAATCGGCGGTTAATCCGACTTTTAACCAAACAGGATGTCTTCTCTCAAAAACAATTCCGATCTATATTTGTCGGTACATTAGTCCAAGACCAAGACAACAAAGCCATTGATGAGGCAGCATTCAAGGTGGTCACAAAAAGACAACCTAGTCAGAAAGAAATGCAGGATATGCTATTTGCATGGAAAATTGTACGACATGTAAAATCCAATGCCATTGTGTTTGCAAAAGATGAGCAAACCCTTGGAATAGGTTCGGGGCAAACCTCACGGGTAGACTCTTCTGAAATAGCTATTTCCAAAGCGGCAAAAGAGCAGCTTAGCCTAGTAGGTTCAGCGATAGCGTCGGATGCTTTCTTCCCTTTTTCTGACGGAGTAGAGGCAGCTGCACATGCTGGTGCTACTTCGGTAATCCAACCTGGTGGTAGTGTACGAGATCAAGAAGTGATAGACAAAGCTAATGAACTTGGATTGGCCATGATATTCACCTTTACCCGACATTTCCGACATTAAAATAAATGGTCAAAATAACAGAAAATAGTTTCAATATTGCCCAAAATACATCATATTTCGTACTTAGTGAATATTTACATTTTTTGCGACTATAATGAACGAACCAGCTACTGATAAAAAAACTCAAAACAAGACCAGTCAAGGAAAAAAAGGCTTTTTTGATTTTTTATATACCGATATAGCTATTGACCTAGGTACTGCGAATACACTTATTTATTCGCGCAATGAAGGCATTGTTTTAAATGAACCCAGTATAGTTGCCCTCAATCAACAAGACATCCCTGTAGCGACAGGTCATGAGGCCCGCTTAATGCACGAGCGAACTCATAAAAAGATTAGGACAATAAGACCGCTTAGAGATGGAGTAATTGCGGACTTCGAGGTAGCCGAGCAGATGATTCGAGGCATGATCAAAAAGGTGAAGGTGAAGTGGTTTTCATCGACCCGTCAAATGGTTATCTGTGTACCAAGTGGAATAACTGAAGTAGAACGACGTGCCGTACGCGACAGTGCTGAACATGCAGGTGCAAAGGAAGTCTATCTGGTTGATGAGCCCATGGCAGCTGCTATAGGAATTGGTCTTGATGTTCATGAACCTGTTGGTAATATGATAGTTGATATTGGAGGTGGTACTACAGAAATTGCAGTTATTTCCCTATCAGGAATAGTGTACGCCCAATCGGTTCGATTAGGTGGTGACGAACTTAATGATGACATCATCAATTATTTTCGTAGACATCATAATTTACTTATTGGTGAGAAAACCGCAGAAAAAATTAAATGCGAAATAGGCTCTGCTGCTCCACTCGATGAGGAGCTTGAAATGATTACTAAGGGACGCGATTTAGTAAATGGAGTTCCTAGAACACGCCAGATCACATCTAAAGATGCTAGAGAGGCAATGGCCGAATCCATTAACACTATCGTTGAGGCTGTAACCAAGTCGCTTGAACAAACTCCTCCTGAGTTATCTGCTGATATTTTGGATCGTGGTATTATGCTAACGGGTGGTGGTGCTTTATTGAAAAATCTAGACAAACTGATTATGGAGACTACTGACTTACCCGTGCATATAGCCGAGGATCCATTAACCGCTGTAGTAAGAGGTACCGGCTTAATACTAGAAAACTTGGATTATTATAAACACGTCATCTCTTAAACATGTTCTTCAATGAGATTTTTACAGTTCGACACGGATGGTATCTCTCATTACTTTCATGTGTTCATTGTTTTGTTATTTGCACTCATTCTTGCTTTTACTCGAAGTCAGGATGGACTAAATAGCTTACGGGCTGTCACAATTACCGCCGCAAGTATCCTAGAAGAACCCGTATCAAATGTACGTGTTTACAGAAATGCGTTGAAAACTAATGCTTATCTACAACAGCAAAATATTCTACTACAAGACGAACTAAGCAAACTTAGATCGATAGAGAAGGAAAATCAAGAGCTCAAATCATTGCTCAGATTGGGAAAGTCCTACAACTATCCACTACAGATTACGCGTGTTGTTACAAAGCAGTTAAATACACTAAATAATAGTTTGAGTGTGAATGTAGGAAGCAATGAGGGTATTCAACGCGGTATGCCACTAATCAATTCTGATGGTCTAATTGGCAAAGTAATATTATCAGCGAGCAATTATTCACAGATAATGCCACTATCTCATCCCCTCTTTCGAGTGAGTGCACAAATTCAGGATAGTAAAGCAAATGGAATTATTACGTGGGACATTTCGAGTCCCAGCTATCTTATCATGGATTTTGTTCCCAAAACAGTACCCATCGATACAGGGATGGTTATTCAGACCTCCGGACTAGGTAATGAATTTCCAGCTGGAATTCCTATAGGACAGGTAGTCGATTTCCGATCACAAGAAGGAACCAATACCCAACAAATAAAAATTGAGCCATTTAGTAAACTAAATGAAGTTTCTGAAGGCTTCATAGTTCTGTTTACTTCAGATACAAATCTAATACAATTGAACAAAGAATTTAAGCAGTTATTTGAATGAATTTTGATTGGACTAAATATCTTCTTGGTGGTATAATCATCATTTTTTTAGATCAGATACTCTTGCAACATCTTTCTCTTTGGGGGATACATTTTGATGCTATACTACTCTTTTTAGTTTGGACATTACCTGATCTAAAAAGAACCGAAGCCATCTATATTTATGGGTTACTCGCGGTTCTTCAAGACGCACTCTACGATTCCTGGGGGCTTATGCTCTTTAGCAAAACCCTTATTATACTCTTATTTCACAATTATTTGGTGAGCCGTAATCAAGGCATGATATTTTCTTCTCAATTCGCGGTTTTTACCTTTGCCATTGCAGTGGCTCATAACACTCTATTCTATCTATTGTCGTTGTTAACCGGAGGCTATGCAACTGGTTTATGGCCTTACACTGTACTTCTTTTAGGCGCACTATACACAACCATAATATCTTTTACACTTCATAAATTGTTTAGGTCCTAAGACGGTGAACGATATTAGAAGTCAACATAGAACCCAACTTTCACTACGTGTAATGCAAGTATTGTTTGCTACACTATGTTTGGTGGTGTTAGGAAGAGTCTTTTATTTGCAGGTCATAGAATATGAGAAATATTCGATGCAAGGTGAACGAAATTCTATTCGACAGGAAATTATCCCATCTGCCCGAGGACTGATTTTTGATAGAAAAGGTGAGCTGTTAATTTCAAACGAGCCCATTTTTACATTAACTGTGAATCCTGCTACCTATGATACCTCAAATAATAAACTGCTTGCTAAACTATTAGACGTAGAGGTATCGCAAATTCGAGAACAAGTGAAAATTGCCAGACGATATTCTTGGTATAGAAGTTCGCCTCTATTATCGGATATTGATTTCACTCAATTTGCTGTTATCCAGCAAAACTTATGGCAATTACCTGGTATTGGCCACCAACTTGAAAGTAAAAGAACCTACACTGACAAAATAAATGCCTCACACATATTTGGCTATCTTCGTGAGGCTGATACCAAAGATTTCGAAAACAATACTTCGTTATTCTTA
>CABZWK010000026.1 GCA_902529365.1 uncultured Balneola sp. | reverse complement strand
TTGACTTGATTGGCTATGGCTTAGTTACTGGTTTGGAAAGAACAGGAGATAGAGTCACTAGTGGACAATCTGCTAATTTCACCGTACAGTCCATTTCTAATATGCTTGAAAATTTTGGTGTCAATGTAGATCCATCGGGATTAAGAACAAGAAATGTTGCAGCTGTGATGGTAACTGCACGCTTAGATCCATATTCTGCTGCTGGTAGTAGATTGGACGTAACTATTTCGTCATTAGGCGATGCATCTAGTCTTCAAGGTGGAGTGTTATTACTGACCCCTTTGATGGAGCCCAACAGTAAAACAATACATGCAAGTGCGCAAGGACCCATTTTAGTTGGTGGAGTTTCGGCTAATAATGAAGCCGGGGGTTCATTTAGAGTTAATCAATCATTAACAGGCACTATTCCTAATGGTGCAGTAGTAAGTAAAAGTAAGGAACTAGATATGTCGTTAGATGAGTCACTGAAACTAGTTCTTAGAAACCCTAACTATACAAATGCACGCTCAATGGTTGAAGTGGTGAATGATCGATTTGATCAAGAAATAGCTACAATCCTACATGCAGGGTTAGTGGAAGTAAATTGGCCAGATAGTTTAGTGGATGATGGAATGATGAATGTATTTACAAGCATCTTATTGGAAGAATCTGTGTTAGTTCAAAATGATGCTAGAGTGGTGATCAATGAAAGAACAGGTACTATAGTAGCTGGAGGAGCTGTCATTATTGATGAAGTAATGATATCGCATGGAAATTTACGAATCAGTACTACTCAAATACCTGTAGTAAGTCAGCCTGGTGCATTATCCGCTGGTGAAACGGTTACTTTGAATATACCCCAAACACAAGTATCCGAGGATGTAGCAGAATCTATAATTCTTCCTTCAGAAACGACTGTGGCTCAGTTAAGTGAAACTCTTAATACACTAAACTTAACACCTAGAGATATAATTTCAATTTTTCAATCCTTGGACCGAGCAGGTGTTCTCCGCGGAGAATTAATCGTCCTATAAATTATGCTACCATGATAGATAATAAGCCCATTAACATATCATTTAGTAAAGTAGAAGACCTTATTTCATTAAAGAAAGATAATCGAAAATCTATAGAGGAAGTAGGTAAAGAGTTTGAATTAATTTTTGCAAAAAAATTGGTCAATGAGATGACCAAGAACAGTTTTGATATTGGGGGAAAGGATGCCCCAATGAATTCTGGTAATAGTATGTATAGACACCATATAACTGATACCCTAGCAAAAGAATTAGCTGATCAGGGGAGTCTCGGTCTTGCAGATTTAATCAAAGAATTTGGAAAATAAATTAATCAATACAGTTATGTCACAAGAAAGAACGTATAAAGAATTGATGGTAGGACTAGAGAAGCTGAATCAACAGATTCTCGTTATGCATGAAGTAATCGATAAGTATGTAGAAGTATTATTGGACTTAGATCCAAATACTCTAGAAAGTATGACAGATACTTATCATAATGAGTCCCTAACCTATTCAAATTTACAAAAAGAACTCATCCATTTGATGAAAACGATTGAACTAGATGGTCAGGATAGTACAATCAAATCTATCGTGAGAAAATGCAAAAACCTTGGTTTTGAGATTATAGCTAACAGTCTTGAAGAATTAAGATTGGCTGCAAAGGAAAATGCGATACTAATGGATCAAAAGCATTCAAAGATGATTAATCTTTTATTGTTTGCATCGAGTTGTAATGCCGACACATTAAAAGACATATACAGTTTAGCTAACAAAGATTACAAAGCATACGATGCAACTGGTCAATTAGATATGAATGGCGTAGGTATAGGTTTAAATCATCAGGTGTAGATGTATAATAGGTTACGATGAAAACATTATTAGAAATAACAAAAAGTGGGATGGATGTTGCTCAGAGAGGACTTGAGACAACTTCCAATAATATTGCCAACGTAAATACTGAAGGTTATTCCAGACAAAGATTGGTAACTAACCCGCTATTTTCTCGTAATGGTCAATTCTTTGACGGACTTGGGGTTAGAGTTACTGATGTCGAGCAATTACGTGACTTTAGGATTAACAATGCAATCTATCAAAAGAATCAAGAACTAAGTTATCTGAAGATAAAATCAAATACGTATTCACAATTAGAAGCTTCGTTTATTACTAATTCAGGTAATGATTTAGATAGTAGGGTGAGTACTTTTTTAAGCACATTTGGTGATTTAGCAGCCAATCCAGCTTCACTTGATATAAGAAATAAAGTCATTAACGATGCAGAGCAAATGATTGATACATTCAATAATCTGCATAATAGTATTTCTAATCAGAGAAAGACTATTGCTGAGGATGTAGAGTCATTAGTTGGAATTGTTAATAAACAACTCAATGATATTGCTTCTCTAAATGAACAAATAAAACAATTTTACGTCAATAAACGCTCTACCAATGGGTTAATTGACAAGCAAACTCTAAAAGTTAATGAACTCTCAAAGCTATTAAATCTTGATGTTCATAGAACCCAAGAAGGTCAAATTGATTTATCAATCAAGGGTATCAGTGTGTTATCAGGTACTAAAGTACATGAACTTTACCTAGCTAACGATACTTCATCTGATCAAATAAATGTGAGATTGACTCAAGGAGGGCAAGGGGTCGATTTAGACGAAGGTGAGTTAGGAGCATATATTCAATTATTTAACAATGAGATGCCCGATTTAGAATCAGATTTAAATGATTTCTCCACTCAAATCATGCAACAAGTTAATAATTTGCATACCTCAGGAGTTGGTCGAAATGATAGTGCCAGTCGTTCATTTTTTGAATTAGAAGACACAAATCCTAATAAACTTATCATAAATCAAGAGATTTTAAGTGATATTGGTAATATAGCTGCAGAAGATCCAAATGAGGTTAATGCTAGTGGTAATGGCTTTATTGCTCAGCAAATTGCTGATTTAAAGGATATCGAATTGCTGAATGGTTACAAACCTACAGAATTTGCTATTCAATTTATATCAGAACCCGGTACAAAGTTACATGCTCTACAAAACAATGTAGAACTTAGAACATCTGAATTAGATTTACTTAAAAGTCAAGATCAGCAAGTTTCTGGGGTAAATATGGATGAGGAGCTTAGTAAGATGATTCAATATCAACAGGCTTACCAAGGAGCAGCTAAAATAATGCAATCTGCTCAATTAATGTATCAGAGTTTAATGTCAATTCTAGATTAATATGAGAATTACGCAACAAACAATTTTTGACGGGTTTATGAAGCATATCAATGAAAATCGTGCTGAAATGCATGATTTACAGCAAGATATTGCCTCTGGGAAAAAAATATCGAAGGCTTCGGATGATCCATTAAAATTTAAAAGAGCAAGATTATTACAAGAGCAGATTAGAGAAAAAGAGGGGTATCAAAATAGAATAAATACAGCAAGAAATACGCTAGATATTGCTGAGCAAAGCCTCCAAGAAGTGATTAATGGGCTAATTGAAATAAAGTCAAATGTGACTAGAGCTGTAAATGGGGCTCATGATAGTGCGAGCTTTACAGCTATAAAACAAGAATTGGAGTCATTGAAAGAAGAATTAGTTGCATCATTTAATGCAAAAGATGTAAATGGGTACATTTTCGGTGGGGTTGGAAACGATTCTCAACCATATACTATAGATTCAAATAGTGGATCAGTAGTCTCAAATGGAAGTAATAATTCCCTTAGTTTAGAAGTAGATAACAATTTATCAATCGATGTAACCCAGGATGGTAATTTTGTGAGAACCACAAAATATGATGATGATTTAGCATCGAATCCAAGTTCATATCGATCATATTTAACTCCGAGATTATTAGACGATCAAGGAAATACTGCTACAGGAGATACGGCCTTTACCAGTCTAGAAGCAGTAGATAATTATTTAGAAGGGTTTGACAATCTAGAGTTAGATATCACTCTACCAGATGGCTCTAGTCCAAACCCAGCACTCGTGTATAATTATAGCAATAATGATACAGTTAATGATATGATTAGTGCATTTAATACTCAGCTGGATCCATTGGGTGTAAATATGACCTTTGAAAATGGAACCGTTTTTGTAAAATCACAAAATATGGGAACTAATCAATTGAGTGTTAATGGTTTTGTCGATAATGGTGGTAATGTTTTTACAACTAATTTCCCTGCATTTACGCAACAAGCCAGTGGAGAGGTAGACCAAGGGATAGATTTATTTGATAGTATTGATGAGGCTATTGTAAATCTTGAAAGTCAAAATGTAGATGCCCTATCAGCTCAAATAGATCAATTTGGCGAACTCATTTCGCATGTAACAACACATATCACAGAGATAGGACTTACCAATAACAGATTGAATTTTCTTGAAGAAAAACATGAAAACTCTAAAATCTTATTAAACGCTGAATTAAGTGGTTGGGTGGATACCGATTATGCAGAAACGGTATCAAAACTTCAACGAACAGAAATAGCATTTCAGTCTGCAATGACTATTCACACTAAAATGTTTAACGAGTCATTAATCAACTATCTGTAAATAACTAGAATAGAAAGCCATGGACATCAACAAATTACCCATAACATTATGCCTTTACAATCAAGTAGCTGAGGAAAGAATTGACAATCTTTTTAAGATTTATGCTCAGTATTTTGAAAAAGTTGAGGTGATTAGTGAAGAAGAGTTACTGGCTATTGGAGATACTAAGACCAGTAAGTGGAATTATTTAGCATATAATGCTCAAACACCATGGATTTTATTTATAGAAGGTAATGAGATATTAGAAACGTCTAATCTTTCCTATTTACGTGAATTAGATAATAATATTTGGTCTTCATGCATCCTGAGCGTGCAAACAAATAAAGGGATTGAATCATATTATCAAAACCGTTTAGTTCCAACTGGCATTGAAGGAATTTTCCAAGGTAGAGAGCTACCAGACACCTCTAATTTTATTATTGAAAATAATGTTCAGTTTCTACATAAATCATTAGATATTCAAAGTGATATTATTCCTTGGGAACAGATTGATATCAGTGCTGAGCGTGTTAGCCTAAATTCACCGGTAAATTTATTTTTATATGAAGCTCGCAAATATATAACTGAACAAAAATTTGTACAAGCTGCTTCTTCCTATAGAGTAGCACTAAAAAAAGATAGATTATTACCACATGATCACTTGGCAGCTTTGAATGGTCTAGCAAGGTGTTATGTTGAACAGCATAAATGGGTAAGAGCTTTAGAATTGATGGAGTATTCTATAGATTTAGAACCTCAACAGCATTTAGCATATCTAATTAAATATAAAGTCTATCAGCTAGCAAAAAACTGGGATGCAGCAGTGGAAGCTTTGAATTCATATCTCCAGAATTATGAATTATTTTCAAAGAGTAGTCATGATATAAAAATACCATATGATGAAACTGTTCTAGAACTTAGTAATTTGCACTTAGATCTAGGTTTGAAGGACAAGGCATATGAGTATTATTGCGATTTTTTAAATACTTCGTTAGAAGAGGTCAGAGAGAGTCATCATTTAGCTTTAAAAATGGCTATCGGTCTGGAGAAGAAAAGAGAGGCAAACAGACATTTTAAATTTTTATATCCAAATATCCTTGAATTGGATTTAGATAGAATCGAGACAAAACAGTTTCATGATTATATGGAGATGTTTTTAGAAAATAATTGGCACTCGATTGTAGAGAAGGTATATACAAGATTATATGAAGCTAATCCAACAAATAGAATGTATCGAAGAAAACTCATTGCTACGTTGGTTAAAGCAGATAAGTTAGAATTAGCTAGAGAAATAATGCAAAAAGTTGCCTAGTTAATCTTTCTCTTTTAGTTTATTTCTAATTGTACGATCCGATATACCTAATAATTTAGCAGCTTCTTTTTGGTTTCCATTTGTCTTTTCTAAGGCTTTATTAATAAGATGGAGCTCCATATCCTCTATAGTCATTAGAGGGATATTATTTATGTCTTCTTCATCATCATTGATACCAAGACTTGTAAATATGGAATTTTCAATATGATCAACTTTAAAAAGCCCATCTTCTTGAGCTAGTATAACTCCCCTGTGAATTTTATTATTTAATTCACGAACATTACCACGCCAATTTTGACCCTCAAGGTACTCAAGCATTTTTTGATCTATTTCTAAGTCAGGATAATCATATTTATAGCAATACTGATCTACAAAGTATTTGGTGAGAATGGGTATGTCGGACTTTCTATCTCTAAGGGGTGGAATTTCAACAGGGAAGACATTTAATCTAAAGTATAAATCTTCTCTAAACTCTTTATTTTTAATGGCCTGCCCAATATTTCTATTAGATGTAGCCAGTATTCGTACATCCGCTTTAACAGGTTTTTGACTCCCTACTTTATAAAATTCATTTTCTTGAAGTACGCGAAGAAGCTTAGCTTGTACTTGTATATTAATTTCGGTGATTTCATCTAAGAGTAACGTACCACCTTGAGCTGCGTGAAAAGCCCCATCCCTATCTGCAATAGCTCCCGTAAAAGCTCCTTTAACATGACCAAATAACGTACTCTCAACCAGTTCTGACGGTAGATTAGCACAGTTTATTTTAATATAAGGTTTATTGGCGCGTTTACTTTTACTATGAACTAAACTTGCAAATACTTCTTTACCTGTCCCACTCTCACCTTGGATTAGTATTGGCGCCATATTATTAGCTAGCTGGGGTAAGATGTCAAGTAATCTTTTAATTGCAGGTGCTTCACCTATAAAATCGACCTCATTATTGGTATTTGTAAGAGGACTTTTTGACTCTTTTATTGCTTGTGTTCTAGTTTTATCCGAATTGTTATCACTCAACTTAGATTGAAGTGAGTCAGCACTACTGATTTCCGAATTAGCTCCTTCAAAATATCGACGAACCCGTTGAATTATTTCTTTGGCTTTAAAAGGCTTAGTAATATAATCGAAGGCACCTTTTTGAAGAGAACGAACGGCATGGCTTACATTGCCAAAACCGGTTATAATTATGACGCCTGTTTCAGGTTTATTTTTTTTTACGTAGTTAAGAATATCATCACCGGTCATTTCATTCATTTGAACGTCAGTGATGACTAGATCTACTTCATTTTCGTCAATGTACTTGATAGCTTTATTAGCAGACGAAAATATTTCAACATCATAGTCTTCGTTTGTCAAAACGTCTTTTAAGAAACCTAATATTAGGACCTCATCATCAATTACTACGATGTTATTGGACATGTAAACCTAGTTGTTTTAATACTAGGGGATTATACTAGAAAGAATAAATAATAGCTATAGTAATAGTCTCTTAATTTGAAATTAAGTCCCTATCTAAATAAATACAGCTAATAGGAGGGCATGAATTATCCGAGTTGAATCTGTTTGGCAATCATTTCCCAAACTTCTGGATCATTCATATTCTTAACCAAGAAATTATTCTCTAACTTCTCGTTTAATATTTCGATCTGTTGCTCACTTACTTCTTCGTACTCTTGGATCATCTCTCTGTAATGAGAGAGCTGTTCCATAGTTACTCTATTTAATTTAGATAACTCTACTTTAGCAAAATCAAATTCATCTTTAGATACATTTGAAAGAGCTAACGAATCAGTATTAAGCGCATCTTTAGCTTGTTCAGCTTTGGCTGTACTCAAATTAGAAACCTTATTGTCAGAATCTTCAATCTTCTTGACTTGGTTTTTATCGATATGTGATAAATTTCTAATTGTCATGACTAAATGTAGTTATAATCTACTTCTTATGTCATTAGTGATTGTTGGTAGCCTTGTATTGCTTGTCTTTGTTTTGAAATAGATTCAAGCTCTGATTTATTTCGGGCTTGTAAATTTTCTAGCTGAGTTTTAATTACCTGACTAGTATTAATGAATCTTTTCTTTAGAGCAGAAATAAGTTCATTGGACACTGAGTCTGTAGAATTAAATTCGTCGTAACTAGCAATGAAATCTACTAAGTGCTGCCGGTTATCAAATTCTTTTTGAACATCGTTGAGCGTCACATCTTCTTCAGATAACATGTTAGATATCATTTCAGAGGACGTATTTAGCATTTCCATATGTAGTTTTAACTTTTCCATAACTTTATTATCGGCAAATTGAAAAAAAACTTAATACCTAAAATTAAAAGTTATTTAGCCCAGCCATAACCTGAGCAAATTGAGAGTTACCTTGCTCTAACATGAGCTCAAGTTGAGTAAAGATATCTCGCTGTTTTTCTTCATAATCAGCAAGATATTTTTCTTCTTTTTCAATGTTTTTGTTTAGTAATTCAATTTTATCACTCACACCGTCTTCTAATGTATCAATAATTCCATCCGTTGAGGTATACCCTTGAAGATGGGTATAAATACTTTGGATAGGAGAGCTGCTCGTTGAAAAGAAGGTATTTAAATCATTGGGGGTATTTGCTAAGACGGTGTCTAATTTGTCTGAATCTTCAACCGTCATTTTACCACCATTGTCAAAAGATATACCTAATGAAGATA
>CABZWK010000025.1 GCA_902529365.1 uncultured Balneola sp. | reverse complement strand
GTTGTATATAAAGGTGCTTTTGATAACATAGCCAGAGGAATAATAAATGGTAACCTAATTGAAACAAATTTTAGGAATCATGGGGAAATATCTCGATGGGGTGATTTGCCATGGGGTGTATGGCCACGAGGTGTAGGTGGTCGACACATTGATGGTATTGGTGTGGTAGTGTCTGCTTATGTAGAAGCGGTAGCATCTGATAAGGTGACTAGTTTGGCAGATTATATATCAATTACAGAAGACCCAGGTTTCCGAGCCGATACGTTATTAAATCCCGTTAGTATTAATTATAGGCAGGCTGGGGCTAGAACGAGTCCATATAGTGGTAAATTATGGGGCTGGTTGCCTTTACCTGGATTTAATAATTCTACACGAATCGATCCAATAACTCAGGGAAGTGCTCCATTACCTGCATTATCAACGGATAATTCCACGTGGCCAAATTTTTGGCCTGACAGGCTTAGTGATACAGATGATGCGGGATGGTCAGGTTATTGGAATGGTAGAGATGGTAAATTTCCAAGCTCTGATATGGAATCATACTATGTAATGGACGATTTTTCTGATTATGAATATGCGGTTGATATAGAGACGGAGGGTCCGCACTCGAGTTTAGGTGTTTATTTTCCTAGTCCTAATGATGATCCATCGATGGGAGGATTGGGTTTACAAGTTCAAATGAGATTATTTCAATGGGCCAATATATTGGCTGAAGATGCTATGTTTATTATTTATCGAATCACCAATAAAGGTGAGGAAGATCAAATGAGACTCTATTTTTCACAGATCATTGATTACGGTTTAGGTAAGGATGAAAAAGATGATAATGCAAGTTATGATCCTCTTCTCGATATAGTTTATGGGTGGGATTCGGATGGTTTAGCAGATCCTACAAATCCAGGCGAAACGGAGTATGAGTTAGGTTATACAGGTTTTGCATTCTTAGAATCACCTGCGAACGATGTGAATGCTATTGATGATGATCAAGATGGCATAACTGATGAATCTCGGTTTTTAGAGAATTATTTAGTATTAACTAGTAAAGCAGATATAGATAATTATGTTGCAGCTAATTATGATGCTAATCAGTTTGAAACATTTTACGGTCAATCATATCAAAATAGACCAGCTTATGATCAAGAAATTTGGTTTACTACAGATGAAAATTTAGATTGGATAGGGTATAAAGATGCAAATGAAAATGGCATTTGGGATCCAGGTGAACAGTTAAATAACGATGTAGGGGCCGACGGATTAAGTCCATTTGACTTAAATTATCCAGGAAGAGATACAGGGGAAGGCGACGGTATACCAACTAATGGAGAACCAAATTATAATGAACTAGACGTTGATGAATCTGATCAGATTGGACTGACTGGATTTGATTTAAATACACGCCCATTCTACGAAAGTGGTGATAATTTAAGAGACGACACATGGTTATTCACACGGATAAAAACGAATTTATTTTCAAATCCTGATTATGTAGAGCCTTCAACTGTGGTTGCTAATGAACCATTTTTATTGTTTACTTCTGGTGAAGTGGAGCTATTCTCTGAAACAAAAATTAACGCGAAATCTACTGATTTCTTTTCGACCGCATGGATATTTGGTGACGATGAGATAGATTTTTTCAAAAATAGAAGAACAGTACAAAATATTTATAATTCAGATTATAACTTCGCCCAACCACCAATTATGCCAACTCTTACAGCTATTCCTGGTGATGAAAGGGTTACATTATCTTGGGATACTATATCAGTAAAAAGTTTTGATAGATTTTTACAAGATTTTGATTTTGAGGGATACAAGTTATACAAGGGTACAAATGCTCTCTTATCGGATGCCCGCGTCATATCGGACGTTAATGGAACACCAAAGTTTTATAAGCCATTAGCCCAGTGGGATTTGGATAATGATATATCTGGCAATATTCAAGTCTTAGAAGGCGAAGCCATTTATAACCTTGGGACTAATTCTGGCCTTGAGTTTTATTATGTGGATGATGATGTTACGAACGGTAAAATCTATTATTACGCAATTGTTGCATATGACAGAGGTATTCCATCTTCTGGCGGTGCTGATCCGGGTATTGATCCACAAGAGAATACATTTAGAGTTGAATTAAGTGGAGCAGGTACAGTAGTAGGAACATCTATCAATACTGCTGCTGTAATCCCAACAACTAACCCAGCTGGGTATATAAGTGGAGGCACAGATAGTGATCTTAGTAGAGTAACCGAAGGTACAGGTACTGGTTCAGCTAGTATTAATATTGCAGTTGAGGAATTAGTTGATGATACTAAATTATATGAGGTTAGTTTCTCTGATTCTGCTGCAGATATTGGAGTACAAAGAGTCACTACTAGATATGAAGTTAGAGAGGTTGGTGGCGAAGCTTTAATTCCATCTAGTTCATATTCTAGCTCAAGCAGTATTGTAGATGGGTTCATTATAAATTTCATGAATGATAATCCCGGCAATATTATACCAAATAAAACGGGTTGGATTTCCAATGAAGGTGGAGAGAATGAACTTTTTGGGTTAGATGCATCAACATTAGATGGACTAACAACAAATTGGAGTCTGGCTATTACACCTGATAGAGATGGGGACTTAACTAATTTTTTAAGAACGGATCATGATTATGAAATTCTATTTGTGAATCCGGAAGATAGTACATACCGGCCTCCATTACTTTTTGGTATGGGTTTTAGCCGTTTTGATGTACCAATGTTTGCGAAAAACTTAATGACCGGTGAACAAGCCGATATATTTATCCTTGACAATGATGATAACGATCTGGTTAATGCCGGTGATAGACTTTTTATTGCAGAAAAAGACGAATCGAATAGAGTAAAGTATAGATTCACAATAGATGTTCTTTCATCTAGTGGAGATACTGCCCCATCACCTGGAGAAAAAATTAGAATATCAACTACGCGTCCATTTGGTAGTGATGATAAATTTCGCTTTACGATGAGAAGACAGTCTATTGATAATGAACAAGCAAAAGAATCTTTAGAAGATATATTTGTAGCTCCAAATCCTTATTTAGGAGCAGCATCTTGGGAGCGTGCCAGTGGTTCTATTGGTAGAGGTGAAAGAAAGATTGAGTTTTTTAACTTACCTTTAGAATGTACGATCAGAATTTTCAATGTTCGTGGTGAATTGGTACGCACTATTGAACATAAAGGTTCGATGGAAGATGGTTCAGCATCATGGGATTTGAGATCTAATGACAGTGAGGATGTTGCCTATGGAATTTATTTCTATCATGTAGAGGCGCCAGGAGTCGGTGAGTATATTGACAAATTTGCAATAATTAAATAACCCAGATAATGGTTAGAATAATGATAAAAAAAATTATCCAAGTCCCAATAATAGTAGCACTATTTGTTGCACCTCTAGCTGCTCAATCTGGTGGAGAAGAGAGTAGAGTCGGAACAACAGCTGCACCATTTCTAACGTTAGGTGTAGGTGCAAAAGGTCATGCTTTAGGTCATGCCAATTCAATTAACGTATCCGGTGCGGAGTCAATTTTTTGGAATCCAGCTGGTATGGCCGTTAAAAATTCAGGTGATTCATATAATTCTAGCTTTATAAGTATCACAGAATACTTTGCTGACGTTGATATTTATGGAGCTGGTATTGTGGTACCTGTTGGTGAAAATGAAGGACAAAGTTTAGGAATAGGGCTTCATTTTGTTGATTATGGTCGTATGGATGTAACTACAGTTGAACTCCAAGATGGTACAGGAGCAACTTTTGGTGCCCACGATTTGAGTATAGGTATCTCATATGCTCAAAAGTTAACAGACTCTTTTCATTTTGGTGGTTCTGTCAAATTAATCCAACAGAAAATCTATGATATGTCTGCTGAAGCTTTGGCAATAGATTTGGGATTCTTGTTGAAGACAAATTATTTAAACGGCTTAACTATTGGGGCATCGATCACTAATTTTGGTAGAGATATGCAAATGTCTGGCATAAACTCGGAAACATATGTTGATTTAGATCCAAAAAGTGAGGGAAACAATGAGGGAATAATTGGGAATGTAAAATTAGATAATTGGGAATTACCTTTGTCATTCAAATTTGGTTTTATGGCACCAGCTATAAAAACGAAGAATCTTGAGCTATTACTCATGAGTGAAGTACAACAAACTAATGACAATAAATTAAATATAGATTCAGGTGCTGAATTAAGTTATATATCGAATACGGTAAAATTTCATATGAGAGCTGGCTATAAAGATTTATTGCTAGGAAATAATGTTGATTCACATTTTACATATGGTACTGGTTTAACTTTAAAAACCTCTACAGGTATAGGAATTGGTGTCGATTTTGCACAAGTGCCATTTGAGTATTTAGGTCAAACATCTATTATAGATGTAAAGCTTTACTTTTAGGTGAAAACCATTTCTGTAAGTCTTAAATAACAAGTTGGATGAAACTGAAAAGCTTGTTAGTACTATCTTGGTTAATATTAGGTTGCACAGAGCCATCTTATATTGACCGTGATTTTTTGGTTTTATTTAGTGTTGATGGTGTAGAACGTACAGTTTACGACTTTGAAAGTTCTTATGTAGCCCATCTTATCTCTAGTGGAAACAATGATTCTAATAATGAACGTGAAGTTCATTTGGCTAAAATGATTGATGATATATTATTGGCTAATTCTGCTATTAATAAAGGATTGAAGAATCATCCTATCTATCAAGCTGCAGTTGATTATCAGAAGAGAAAATCTATGATTGATAATTACTTCGTTGATGAAATGGATGAAAAATTAGAACCTCTCACTGACGATGAAATTAGGCTAGCTTATGCAAAAAAACAGAGAACAGTCTATGTGAGGCATCTTTACTCAAAGAATAAAGATGAAATACAACAAGCATATGACTCATTAGAGTCAGATATAAATTTTGTTGACTTAGCAAATAAATTCTATAAAACGTTAGATTATGACTCTTCAGTAGGTTATCTAGGTCCAGTAAATTATTTTGGTGTGGATGATGTATTTGCCGAAGCTGCATATTCAACTAATGAAGGGGAATACTCAAAACCTATTAGAACTAGGTTGGGTTATCATATTATATTTGTTGATCATATTACATTTCCAGCTATTTTAGCAGAGGATGAGTATCAGTACCGCAAGCAAGGTATTGAGAGTCAACTTAGATTACGTAAACAGCAATTGATATCAAATGATTATATTTATGAATTAATGAGTGAATTAGATGTTCAAACTAATACTCAAAATTTGAAGGAGTTACGTGAAATAATTTCAAATCTAGATAATAATAGTATCGTACAAGAAACAGTTAATCCAGAAAACTCTGAAGTAATTTGGACAGATAACAGAATAAAAAAATTAACAAATTCTTTCGATGGTAATGCGGTACTGACAACGTATGAATTAGATGGACAATTACAAGTCTTTAGTTTTGGCGAGTATCTAAACTGGTTACCGTATTTATCTTTTCAAGAGTCTAAGTTAAGACTGGGAGCCTCTGTTGGTAGAGGTTTAAGAAACCAAGTTTTATATGAATTGGCTCAAAAAAGAAATTATGATGAAGATGATCGAGTAAAACAAAAAGTCGAAAAAAGGGCAGTGGAAATATTGTCAGAACTTAATCAGTATCAAATGAGTATACAGGCTATGAAAGATACTACATTTTTAATAGTTCCTGAATCTTTTAGAGATCGTTTAATATCATCTAAAAACTTATTATTACAGGCTGAATATTGGAAAATACCTGTAAGTAGTATGGAAGAAGCAATGAGTTTAAAAAATAAAATTGAACAGGGGAGTAGTCCGATTGTATACCCAGGTTACCAAAGGGTGGACTTCTCATCTATTGATAATAGTGAAAGTGATTATGATCTAGTACGAAAAAGTCTCATTGAAACGCCGATAATTGCATCATCCAGTCAGACCGGTTGGATGGTGATACAGGTGAACAAGCGTGAGATCACTGAGATTGATTCTGAAACTAACGTAAATAATTTACAACGATCTTTCAAAGTGTTTAGCAAAATCCAAACTGAACTTGATAGCCTGCGTAGTCAAGCAAATATTGATATTAATACCGAATTGTTTGAGGAAATGTACAAAATTTGGTCTCCTTCAAACATGTAAATGAATTTAATCCAGGCGTTGAGTTTGCACAAATTGCTGATAATATTTTTGTGCTTTTATAGTATCACCTTCCAATAAATAATATCGAGAGTAATTATAAAATAATCGCGGTGCATTTGGAGTACGGCGTTCAGTCTCTTTTAACCAATATTTGGCTTGTTTAGTATTCTCATTTAAGAGATATAAAGAGGCAAGTAAATCAAAATATCGTGTATCCAGATTTCCATCGTTGATAACTTGATGTAACATATTAATTATATATGCCTTATTCTTTCCACTGTTAAGTGTAAATTCGATACTACTTTCAATTAAATTTTGATGTCGAAGTTGCCATTTAAGTAAATCGTAGGAATGTTGAACAATAGCTAAGGTATCAGCTTTTAAATAGGCTTTAGCTATTACCTCAGTCAGTGCTAATGGCACAAATATTTGTTGTTTAGAGGCGACAGCTGCTATTGAGTCAAGATAGCTGGTGTTCAAATAAGACCGATAGATACGCTCAAAGGCCCGCAGTTCATTATCGATAGTAATATTCTTTACAAAAGGGTAACCTACTAAAAGTCGGGCAATACTAATTTCTGCATATGCTTTTTCAAAGGTGCTAATCTCTGAAGGTGGGCCAATTGGATTCGGATTTAGGAAGCTTTGTAGCTTTGGGAGGAGTGATATAGCCTCAAAAAAAGTATTCGCTATAATTTTATGTCCCCGATCGTTCGGATGCAAGTGATCTATAAACAAGCTTGTATCTTCTATTTTTCTGGTTGATGCGTTCCGTAGCACAGCTTGAATAGGTACCAACTCGGCCGAAGTCTCTTGGGTAATATTTGTAAGAATATGGTTCATTTCTTCAGGTGCACGAAAACGGGTACCATCAAGCTCTTTGGCTTGCAGAAATAAGGTAGAAGCTTCATCAACGAGTCCTTCTTCGTAGGTAGCTTGAGCTTGCTCATATAAAGCCAAAACGTCTGGATTATCACTCAAAGGAGTTTGATCCATGAGATTGGATGCTAATGTACCCAAGAAAATAGGTATCCCATTTTTATCAAAGCGTTTAACAATATCGCTCATATTCGAGCGATACTGCTCTATCCCATGACGATAAATGTCAGACTCTACTGGGATATCTGATTCACTTATCACCTTTGCCATCATAGTACGACGTTCGCTAGTATCCTGATTTTCGCCAACTAGTTGTAGCGTGTTCTCAAGGAATTGATATACACGCCAGTCCTTAAGCCATAAAATCAATCGCTTTAGTCCGATCGAATTGGTAAAACCAAACTGTGTAGTGGCTGCCCCAAAAGACCCATAATATTCATTATGTCCTGCATATATAATAACTGCATCGGGTTCATAGGGGAAGACTCGTTTGGCCAAATCATGAATCACATATGAGTTGACCGCGGTCATACCTAAATTAATTACTTCTACCGACAAACCTTGTGTGTTCAGTAAAAGTTTTTGTTTTAACTGATCTGCGAAGCCAGTATAAAAATTATACGGAAATCCTTCGGCACTCGACCCGCCAAAGACAAATATCCGAAAGGTATTTTGCACCTTTTCTTTTCGAAACGCATTTGGAGCAATTTTAGGAACAAAAGAAGGAAAGTATCGTTCAATAAATTTTGAATTTGCAATCAGATAATCCGGCGTATTTGGGGCCTCAATGAAAAGTTCTTGTTTTTCCGATTCGTAACCACCTAGTCTTAGAGACATTTCAGTTAACAGTAAAATGATAATCGGAGTAAATAAAGTAATGAGCCAAAAGACAGTATTTTTCGTCGCTTTATGCATATAGAAGGTATTTAAGCGGGTTTATATGTACCAAATGTACTCGAATTTTAAACCAATAAAAAAGCCCCAAGTGATAAATGACTTGGGGCTTTGTATTTAAAATTATTTGAAATCTGCAGATTTACTCTTCTATTGGTGGAGCGTTAGTTTGTGAAAGCGTAGCTTCTAAGCTCGGCATTACTTCAGCAGCAAATCGTTCAAGTTCAGCCTCAATTGGTACAAATTCTCTCTTACCAATTTCGAGCATGTCTTTGTGCATCTGAGTAGGGGCATGTGTTGAAGTGAAAAGTCCCCTCATTCCAATAAACATACGATCGTTTGGAGTAGGAGCATTTATTTCACCAATTTCGTTCTTAGCTTCACTTCCCTCTACGAGTTCTTGTAGTTCAAGCATTTGCATGTGTGCCTCATGTAACTCTTTTTCTAACTCAGTAGATGGATTAAGAGCTAGACCATGTGCTGTTTGCATTGCCTGAAGGTGAGACATATGCTTTTGAAGCATTTGGCCAAATTGAGTTAATTCTTGCTGAAACGAAGTAAGTTCATTTTGGAAAGCAAGCATTTCATCAAAGCTTGGGCCTGGAATGCTAGCTTCACGTAGAGGAACTACTTCGAATTCAATAGGATCATCTAGAGTGGTTACTACACCAGCTTCAACTTTGGCTAAATGTGCGGTATAGGTACCTGGTACAGCCATGAAACCGCCACCAAACCATCCACCTCCACCACCGCGACGAGCAAGGGAAACCACATTC
>CABZWK010000024.1 GCA_902529365.1 uncultured Balneola sp. | reverse complement strand
GCGTTGGGCTTCCTGACGAATCATTTCTTGCCAAGTGGTATATACACGTTCTTCTGGTAGATATAACTCTTGCCCAGTCTCCTTACTTTTTTCAGGAGAACTACTAAAAGCGCCGCAAACCAACTCGATATGGCCATCTAAGCGCGCTGCAATTCTATGTACCGATCCGATAAACGCTCCTGTGCCACCGCCAATCATCCCCATGCGTATTTTTCTATGCTGCATTTATGCTGCCGCCTCCGCAGGATTTTCTTGATCAGTTGTCTTGTCCCAAAATAGTGCAAAGAAAAAGGCGGCTACTATTAAGGCTACTATGCCTGGCATCACCCAAAAGCTTTGAGCACCAGCTAGCCAGCCCTCCATAGTGGATCCATCAAGTGAAATTCGATCACCCCACCAACCTAACACATAATTACCGATGAGCATACCCGCACCATAGGTTAATAAATTAAAAAAACCTTGGGCACTTGCCCGCAGATGTTTAGGCGCTTTTTTATCCACATAGAGTTGGCCCGTAACAAAAAAGAAGTCGTAACAAATACCGTGAAGTGCAATACCCAAAACAACAAGTGCGGTTGATCCAGGAAAAAGACCAAATAAGAAATACCTAGCTGTCCAGGCTAGCATACCCACTAGCAGCATCCATTTTATTCCTAGGCGTGCTAAAAATAGAGGGATAGCCAACATGAATAACACCTCACTCATTTGTCCAATAGCCATAAAAGAAGGTGACTGTTCACCGAATGCTACGGCTGCAATAAAATCATTGGTACGAGCATAGTAAAATGCCAATGGAATACTAATTGCAAAACTGCTAAAAGAAAAAATGGCAAAGTTTTTTTCGCTAAGTAATTTTAATGCATCTAAACCCAATGCCTGCTTCACATCAAACTTTTCCCCTCTTGCCGATGGCGGAGTGGCTGGAAGAGTAAAGCTATACAATCCATATAATATCGAAATAACCGCGCTCACTTTAAGAGGAATGTTCGTGGATTGAATGTTACTTTCTACCCCAGTAAGCCAATTAAGCAGGGGGATTTGAACAAAGCCAAGTACGGTTCCAGCAACAATAAATCCTGCAATTATCCATCCAATAGTACCCCAAACACGAATCCTAGGAAATTCTGAATCTGGATCATTTATATTAGCAAAAGCGATGGCGTTGACTAACGCTAAGGAAGGCATATATAGCATAAAATACGCCAACATTACCCATATAAAGGTACCAGGATCTGTAATTCCAGCAGCAATCCACAAAAGCACTGCGCCTAAAAGGTGGGATATTCCATTTACCTTTTCAGCATTAAAATATCGATCAGCTAGTAAGCCAACGAATACAGGAGCCAGTAAGCCTGCCCAGTTGTGGGTAGCATATGCACTCCCTATTATACTATTTAAACTATCTTCTCCCTCAAACACTTGCAAGAGATAGGCGCCCATCGTCACAAAAAATGCGCCCCATATAAAAAATTGAAGGAACATCATAAGACTCAAACGAAACCGTAATGACTGCATAATTGTTTTGAATTGGTTAGATTTTCCGCATGCAAATAAAGAAATCTACCCCATAATTGAAAGTATTAAAACGAACAACTTTCTGGTCAATCATGGCGGAACAAGAAGGGTTCACAGGTAGTTTACATAAACTCGGCGCTCCTAGAACGACCTCACACTATACAGGCATTTTTCATGCTTTGCTGTTTTTATTCGTATCTTTAGCATTACTTAGCATTATTGAATAATGCACCGATATAGCATTCTTTACAAATTCAGGCACATGTTGCCACAAATAGAAATAGTTCATAGATGATTCAAGAATACCTTAATTCGATTGATAATTTCATTGTAGTGGGTGATCGCGTACTAATTAAGCCTCGCGATATGGAAACACACACTCGAAGCGGGTTAGTCTTACCGGCCTCTGTAAAAGAAAAAGAAGAGATTCAAAGTGGGTATATCTTAAAAACTGGGCCTGGTTACCCTATCCCCAACACCGATGTGGAAGAATCATGGAAAGTGACCGAGGATACAAAATACATTGGTATGCAAGCCTCAGCAGGGGATTTAGCAATTTTTCTGAAGAGCCGTTCTCACGAAATTGAGTTTGAGAATGAAAAATACATCATCGTCCCCCATTCCTCAATATTATTACTCATAAGAGATGAACTAGAGGTATAACAATCAAAAAAATAGAACCTACGAATACATTTGAGAGGAAACCCAGCCACTCCGCGATGCCTAAAGGCATTTCTCATAGTCTATTTGACGATGTACAGGCTATATTTCTAGCCAGTTTATTTATGTCATTTGGTGTGGCTTTATTCACTCAGCAAGAATTTTTAATTGGGGGAACAGCTGGTGTCGCCTTTTTAGGATCTTATGCAAGCTCATGGAGCTTTGGTCAACTCTTTTTTGTCATTAATATCCCATTTTACGGCTTAGCTTTGTGGCGGTTGGGATGGTTTTTCACACTAAAAACATTTTTTGCTGTTGGCTTAGTGTCCATACTTTCCGATTGGATTCCACTATGGATTGTAATCGACTCTTCCATACCACTTTTTGCTGCAATTTTTGGTGGTTCTATGATGGGGGCAGGCTTATTGATGCTGTTCCGCCATAAAGCTTCCCTAGGTGGATTAAATATTTTATCTCTATACCTGAGTAAATACCACAATGTAAATGCAGGCCGCTTTCAGATGGTTGTGGATGTAATTATCATTATTTTAGCTATCTATATTGTAGATATATGGGCTACCATATATTCTGTGATTGCTGCTATATGCATGAATGCTGTATTGGCCACTAACTTTAAGAAAGGTCGGTACCTAGCTTCCTTAGACTCTTGAATTTTAAGAGATTGCTTAAATCCACGTCCAACCCGTAGTCCTATGATCAATCGAAAAAAGTTTTTATCAACCAGTCTAAAAGGAATAGCGGCTGGGGCTGCCTCACTTAGTTTATTTCCTGAGGTGATCGCTAGGCCATCATCAATTAATGCAATTAAGGGTCCTATGGATGGTTCTCATCGACTTAGTGGATTTCAAGAACTACGCAGAAATGTAGGACTGTTTACTGGTCGCGGTGGCACCATTGGGTGGCTCTATAATTCGGAGGCATTGGTAGCTATAGACTCTCAGTTTCCGGATACTGCGGAGACTTTTATTAATGGACTCACCGAACGCGGTGCGTCCTCAATGGACTTGTTGGTAAATTCGCATCATCACAATGATCATACCGCTGGTAATGGAGTTTTTTTTCCATTTGCCCAACATATTATTGCGCATGAAAACGTACCCACCTATCAACGAAATAGCAATCAGGATGCAAACGTGACACCAATAACAGCAGATCAACGGTTTTCTTCGAAATGGTCTGGGGATTTTGGGGATGAAACATTACACCTCATGCATTATGGTGCAGCACATACCGGTGGCGATACCGTTAGTTTTTTCGAAAAAGCACAGGTAGCACATCTTGGAGATTTGGTGTTTAACCGCGCTTATCCTTACATAGATCCCAGCTCAGGAGCTTCGGTTCAAAACTGGGTTAGAGTGTTGAGCACCATTGTGGAAGAACTACCCAAGGATACCATATATATATTTGGCCATGGACATCCTGAGTTCGGAATCACTGGAACTTGGGAGGATGTTAATCGAAAAAAGGCCTTCCTTGAGAAACTACTGACACTAGGAAATGAGGCTATAATGGCAGGTAAATCAAAAGAAGAATTGACGCAAATGGAGGTCATACTTGGATTTGAGGAATTTGCTGCCCCAGGATGGCGACTACCCTTGTCCTATAACCTGAATATTGTTTATGACGAACTACGTTCAAAATCCTAAGCAATCTTTAGCTAATAGAGGGGAAATACACTTGAAGCCAAGGCTTTTTGAGAGGGTATGTAACACGCTGTCTTCAGAATGACTCTATTAATAATCTCTTCTGTACTGTAGGTCAATTCCTTCTCTGGAGTCTCCTGATTGAGTAATAACCACATCCCAATACGGTTTTATTGAAGTCTGTAATAAAAAGAACGTGTTGGGTGACCTACCAGCCAATTCATTAATAATAAAAAATTGCGAACGTTCGGAAATTATCCAACCAGTTTTTAAAGCTGGACCTCTGCCGTCAAAACCAGTTTGGTCAATTTCAATAATATCCATTCCCAAGCCCTGCATGGCTAATTCTTCAACTTCACTTTTTAACAACTCTTCCCATAAATAAGAATCCTGGCTCACATAGCTTAGATAGTCAGCTTGCCAAATAGAGCTTGTATCTGTTGGTAAAAAAAATTGTGGCTCGACCACTCTACTTTGAATGGGTGAGGGATTTATATATAAACCATCACTGGTAAACCCTTGAAAAGCCCCATAATTAGCACATCCCAGACCAACGCTCAGGTATACTATCATTAGGACAAAGACTGATTGGTTTCTTTTTATACTCATCCTATTTGTTGTATGGTTTAAGTTGTGTCATTAGTTATGTGATATTAGTATCAATAATGAGATTATAATAATCCAATGTGAAACCTCTTTAAAATAGCCCTCAATAAACTCACTAAAATGCCTCTCCAATAGATAAGTACAATGCCCACCTTGCCCATGATTGTTTGCCTCGTACTCCAGGGATTATACCTAAATCTTCGGAACTAGGATTCAACTTATAGGCCAGATCAATTCTAATAGGCCCAATGGGTGCTCGATATCTAATCCCAGCACCTAAAGCCCATTGAATATCTTTTATGGTAATGCTTTCCGTATTCGCCCAAACCTGCCCACCGTCCAAAAATACAACTCCATATCCACCCCCCCATTTCTCAAACTGCTCTCTCCATTCTAGATTTAGTGTTAAAGAGGCCTTTCCCCCTGTTGGGACAAAACTATACCTACTTATTGCACCGTTTGATGTACTATCTACTCGTTCCACCCACTCCTTAGGTCCCAAGCTATGTCTTGCCCAGCCCCGAACGAGGGTACTTCCACCATTATAAAACCGGACGTCGGATGGAAGGCTATCACGATTTTGTTCAAAAATCCAACCCCCTCGAACTCGACTTGCAAAAACAGATGTATTCCCTACTGGAGTGTATTTCCGGATGTCCAATAACAGACGTTGATAACTAAAATCACCCTCCCCAAAAAGTCCTGATAATTCTATGGTGGGTTGAACTGAAAACGTATTATACCCGATAATTCCCTGCGAATGATACCTTGAACTAAGATTAAAGACTGATAGATTATAGGTAAGTAGACTATCTGGAATACCCTGACCCGCTTCTACATTAGACTCATCGTTACGTGCAAAACGATAAGAGAATGTTCCAGTTAACCGGCTATTAACCACATAACTAAATGCGCTACCCATTCCTGAAGATGTAATATTATACGCTCTCTCGTCGCGGTATTGCATAAATGGGTGAATCCGAACACTACTTTTGGTATTGAATACATATGGGAAAAGATAATCGGCCTGCAGATAGCGTTCAAAATAAGAAAGATTCAATTCAGTAGAAAATTGCTGCCCTCCACCTCCTAAATTTCTATGAACCCATGACCATTGCGTTCGGAATAATTGATAACTATCTAATACGCGAAAAGAACGCTCTAATCGGTCAAAATAACCTAGTCCACCTCTCCACTGAAACGAGCGCAAGTCCTCTTCCTTCACTTGTACCTGCAGGGTCAACGCTTCATCATCTGACTGTTCAGAAATCTGTATCATAGCCCGATCAAACAATGGATGGGTATATAGTTGTGTAAGAGAATTTCTTTTTTCGGTTTCACTGAAATAGTGTCCCGGCTGAAGAGTGAGTTCTCTCTGAACTACCTTTTTTGGTACTGTTCGCTCACCATCTACAAGAATTTCTTGAATGATTGGTCTTTGCCCAAGAATAATATCAAAGCCTATTTCTTTTGCCTTGGTTTCAGTAAAACCCCTTCTGGTTGATTGTTCTCCCAAATCGCTCCGCATAACTACCTGTGCATACACATATCCTTTTTCTCGCAGCGCCGTATGCAAACGATTTTGTTCGCGCAACATATCCAACTCAGTATAGGTGCTATTCTTTAATCGTACTGCTCGGCTTAGTTGGTCAATAAATAACAGCCCAAGTCCCTGCTCGCGTAATTCAATCTGAGCTTCGGCGCTCACGTCTACGTCTTGGGTTCGAACCCAATTTAAACCTTCGGTATCTTCTAATTCAGAAGCTGCGTCAACTAAACGTATTTCTACCGCCGAAATGGTTGTGGGCTCACCCAAGCTAATATGAAACCAAACATCCCAAAATACATTGTTTGCCACCGGTACTACGTGTGCATGTACCCTAGCATCTTCATATCCTTGGGCATTCAAAAAGCTTTTTAGCTGTTGTAATTGTTGCGTTAAAATCATTGCATCCCACCTTGGAAGGTCTGCATTGATTAAATGAGGTAGTACTTGAGAAAAGTTGTACAAAGACCAAGCTTGCGCCACCGCCCACTGCTGTTTCCACCAATCTGGTGTTTCGGCATTTATCTGGTTTCGTAGTATAGGTTCAGTAAACCGCTCCTGACCTCCAAAACGAATGGCTCTCACTGGTATCTTTTCGGGTATATCATTGGGCCAGTTAAACGTGTTTTCTTCCACAATAAAATCGCCCATAGCAGGCTCTATCTGTCCGAATGCATCTTCCGACAAGCAGAGACCGACCACAACCAATAAAATAAATGGGCCCCTCAAATACGAACTCATACCTATAAAATTCAATGTTATTCAATATCTAAACAATCAATCTATAATATAGTATCTTAGATACAAGCAAAATAGTTTTAGTCTATATCTACCATCTAATTATGAAACTTTACTCTCGCTTATTTTCTAGCATCACGTCTCATAATCGCCAAGTCTGTTTACTCATTGTACTCTTTGGTGGACTTTTTCTTTACAGTTGCTCTACTACCGAGCCCTTCAGTGGGTATTCCTACGATCCACCAGACGTTACCGATACCCAAGACAAAGAAATTCTTTACCAGAACAAACGGGTTATTGGGTTTGGGCAACCTCGTATCTGGATTAGCAATGAATTTTCGGGCGCCCGAGTTTCGGATGCCTGGTTGGCGTCAGGACTAGTTCAGGATACCGTTGTTGTTCGAATTAAACCAGAAAATGCTCCTATTAACAACTCTCCATGGTATGCTTTTCAAATTTGGAGTGACCAAGCTCATGAAGTACTTATTCGCTTATCATACGAAAGTGCTCGACACCGATACATCCCTAAAATCGCTAGCATCACGGAACCAACAAACTGGAATCTTTTGAAGGATAATACCTCTTATTCAGCGGATGGGTCGGTTCACTTTAACGTACAAATAGGCGCCGATAAACAATGGATCGCAGCACATCCTATTCACCCAAATAGCGTTGAAACATTAAAAGAATATCCAGAATCCCATGGTTTTGCATCAGAGATTGTAGTGGATACGGTTGGTTATTCACACAATAATAGAGCCATCCTTCAATGGCAAAGCCAAGATCATGCGGAAATCGAGAAAGAGGGCTTGTTACTCCTTTTTTCGAGGCAACATCCCCCCGAGGTGTCTGGATATCGCAGTTTTCTATATTTTTTTAACAGGTTGATGGGTACCGACGAGCTTGCGCAAGCATTTAGGTCTAGCTTTCACATCATTGCCTATCCAATGATAAATCCAGATGGAGTCGAACAAGGGCATTGGAGGCATAATTCTAAGGGAATAGACTTGAACAGAGATTGGGAATTTTTTCGCCAACCTGAAACCAGATCCGTTCGAGATGCATTATCTCCATTGGCGGATGATCGGTATAATGTAATTTATGGCATAGATTTTCATTCAACCAACGAAAACGTCTTTTACCCTATCAACGAAGAAGTAATCACCGACATAGATAACTTCACCCAACGCTGGTTTCCCTATGTTGCCGAAGCAAATCCTGAGCTAAACTTCCGAAGCGAAGAGTTTGAACCCAACTCACCCATTGCAAAAAATTGGGTCTACAAAACCTTCGGCACCGATGCCCTGACCTTCGAAGTCGAGGATGAACTAAGCGAAGAAGCCATTCAAAGCTTGGGTCATTCGGCGGCAGAATCACTCATGAAGTTGTTGCTAGAAGAATTAGTAGGCGCTAAGCAATAGCGGCAGCAACCACAAATAGCACCGGCAACAAGCATCAGCAACAACAAAGCCAAACCTTAAAGCATTGAACATTGGTACGCAAATGAATCCAAGGAATATAATGTACCACCAGGGTCACGACCATGGGCATAATCATCATACCGTTGATAAAGACCTTCCCACCTACAAACTCTGGATTTCCATACTTCTTAATCTGGTCATTACCTTGGCGCAGTTCATAGGAGGTTTGGTATCTAATAGCCTTGCTTTATTATCGGACGCAGCACATAACCTCAATGATACAGTATCCTTGGGAATAGCAGTCTACTCACGTAAAATTGGGCAAAAAAAAGCGGACTTGGCTAACACATTCGGTTACAAACGCGCCGAAATCATAGGCGCTTTCATTAACCTTATCACCTTAATCATTATTGCACTAGTATTGATAAAAGAAGGGGTTGAACGATTTATGGACCCCGTATCTATAGATGGATCCATCATGCTATGGGTTGCTGTAGTCGGCCTGCTAGGTAATGTAGTCACTGCCATTTTATTACATAGCCAGCGGAAAGAAAATTTGAACATGAAATCGGCTTATTTACACATCCTTTCAGATGCTTTTTCTTCCGTCGGGGTTATACTTGGGGGATGGTTAATACTCTATTACCAATGGTATTGGATAGATAGCGTGTTGACCATTGCAATCGGAATCTACATTCTCTTTCATTCCTACCACATGCTTCGGGAGAGTATTGATATTTTAATGGAGGCTACTCCAAGTCATATCTCACTACCAGAACTTGAGAACGGTCTAAAAAAAATAGACTTGGTGGATGATATACATCACCTACATATTTGGAATTTGAATGAATCTCAAACGCTCTTAGAATGTCATGTGCGCATCGATGAATCGAATATGCAATATATTGAGCGGATCAAAAAAGCCATCAAAGATTTTTTAAGCGCTTCATATAACATTCATCATTCTACCTTAGAATTCGAATGGTTACCTTGTGAGAATGAACATTCGGATTGTCGCTGAGGTATGTTCTTCATAAAAATATCCTTTCACTATACCCCTTAACTCGCCTGTTATGAACACCAAACCTACCTTAGCTAAGCCTCCCTCCTTTGTGCTTACCTTTATTTTTCTATCCTTTTTATTGATTCAAAGTGCCTGCATGAATGACTACAAAGTCATTGATGACATGAACGATGCTTCGTTTGAGTTGGTAAATCAAGACAGTGTGAGGGTTATATTCCCGGAAGATTTTCGTGGGCAATATGTGGTTATGGGATTTGTGTACACTAATTGCCCCGATATTTGTCCTTTAATCACACAGAACCTAATTAAAATTCAAAAGGATTTGGGCTATCCTAGCAATGTGCAGTTTTTAGGGGTGAGTTTTGATCCACTCCGAGATACCCCTGAAGTCCTACACCGTTATAAAGAAGTGTTTAAAGTAGACGAAAATGTCAACTTCCTAACAGGTGAACCAAAAATGGTTCAAAGTTTTATGGATAGTGTTAGAGTACGAACACAAGAATCTATGCGTACAACCACCGATAGTGGAAAAGAAATCTATTTTCTAAATCATTCTGATAAAATTATGGTGATGAACCCAAAGGGTGAAATCATTATTGAATATGGTGCAAGTATGCCTTCTATTCCATCACTTATTGTTCAAGATTTACAATCACTCATTCAATAATTACCATTTTATGAATAACCAAAGCCTTTTATTTAGCTCAGCCTCTACTCGTACTAAGCCACTAATCTTACTCCTATTATTTGTATGTATTAGTCTGGGGCTAATGTTAGGATGCAACAATGAGGTTGATCGACCCGATTCAGCTCTTGAGGAACAAGGTCGCCTAACCAGTTTATCCATGGCTAAATCAGAATGGAATATTGCCATAGAAGACGCTTGGGCTCGTCCTACAAAAGCGGGTATGATGAGTGCTGCTTATTTTACTATGCATAATGTTGGTTCGGTTGCCGATAGTCTTGTTCAGGTTTCCTCAAATGCTTCTAAGGATTTGCAAATACATCTTAGTTATATGAACGACGGAATCATGGTAATGGAAGAGCAGCCATTTGTTGCCATTCAAGCTTCTGAGCAAATCCCTTTCCAACCAGGAGGATATCATATAATGATTATTCAACCAATTAAGGATATGGAGGAGGGGGATAAAATTAGCTTGTCATTATATTTTAAATCCGGAATGATCATAGAAGAAACGATACAGGTCGGAAACCCGACAATATGAGCAAAATATTAGCCGCAAATCAGCCAAAAAAAAACCCCCAGACCTGTCAGGATCGGGGGTTTAAGTCGGTTTGAGTTATTCGGAGTTTGAATCTACAATATGCTTATATAACATCGTACAACTCGAAAATGGTTCCCAAAATTTTAACGATACGAACTAAAGACCGAAGTGCTTCCGTCCGAATTAATTAAGAGTACATCATAGGGATCTGGGTTAGGGCCTTCCATCCCCGGTGACCCCTCTGGCATACCTGGAACTGAGAGTCCTATAGCATCTGGGCGTTCCTTCAATAATCGTTGAACATCGGCCGGAGGTACATGCCCCTCCACGATATAACCATCGATCACAGCAGTATGGCAGGAGGTTAGTTCGTTAGAAATACCTTGCTCAGATTTAATAGCCCCTAATTCCCGAGTGACCTTTTCAGTAACAAAAAAACCTTCTTTGTTCATATGCTCGGCCCAACGTGTACAACACATACAGCCCTCGTTCTTGTACATGGTAACTAAAATAGCGCCTTCGGGAGCTTGCATCACAGAACGTGTAGATTCCATGCTTGTCTCAGCTGTAGTTTGGGGTTGTTCGGCATCTGTAGTAGGCCAAAATAGGATAGCCACTACTAAAACGGTAATAAAAGACCCTAAAAATAAAATTTGTTGATTATTCATTGATCTACATTATATGATGGATAGTTGAATTTTTAAACCTATGTATATTACACTAAAAAATTGCACTCAGTTCATAAATTCTTCATTATTTTTGTAAATCTTATCAGTACTAACCAATTAAACAACTGTAATGTCTTGTCCAATATCTCGCTTTAGTGCAATGTCCCTAGTGTTTTTAGCTTTTGCTGTTGCATTGGGAGCCATGGGTTCTCATTTCTTAGAAAGTAACCTTTCAAGTGGTTTACTAGATACATGGGAAACCGCTGTTCAATATCAATTTTGGAATGCGCTGGGATTAATGGGTTTAAGTCTATTAGAGCGTAGTTATCGTGTTTCCCTTGGACTAGCAATGACATTCATAGTTGCCGGAATTGTACTCTTTTCGGGCAGTCTCTATGTGTTATGTTTGGCGCCAAATCCTTGGATCGTTTATCTCACTCCACTTGGCGGACTTTCCCTATTAATAGGATATACTGGAGCGGCTATACGACTAGTCCGTATGCCCAACGAAAATAAAGCATAGTTGGATATACCTCTTCATCTTCACATTATCTTCACAATTCATCCTTTTATTTGCTAGTAATTAGAATTAGCTAAGCTACAAAACGACTATTTATCAAGGGATGTCATTATTTCCCGTTGTTCATACGAGAATGCTAAGAACTTACTTGTATTCACACCGATTCGCTTGGATACTCCTCGTTGGATTGATTGGATTGCTGTTGACAGAATCTTCGGTTGCAATCACACCATCTAAAAGCCAACCGGTTCGGACCGTTTTTGTGTATACCAACGTGGATACCACAGCTCAACTCATGGGTAGGGTGTTAAATGAGGACGGTATCGTTGTAGTCGGCGCTAATATTCAACTTGATGAATATGTAGGCACCTATACAGATTCTTCTGGTTTATATATATTAAAGGGTATTAAACCGGGTGAATACAAGCTACAGATAAGTCATATTGGATATGTTGAGTATCAAAGAACTTTGGAGTTTATTCCAAAAGACAAGGTTTTTATAGAGGTGCGTCTTGAAAGTAAACCCTATGAAAATGGTACAATAGTGGTTACCGCATCTAGGACCCAAGAAGCCTTATCACAAGTAAGTGTGCCCATGATAGTTGTCCAAAAACAGGAAATCCAACAATCAGGCAATATTCGACTAAGCGATGTATTATCGGAACAGTTGGGATTGTATTTAGTTGATAATCACGGCACTGGATTGCAAATGCAGGGATTTGATCCAGAATACACCCTCATTCTCATTGACAATCAACCCGTGATTGGGCGCACTGCCGGGACTTTGGATCTAAGCCGGCTTGCCGTTGGGAATATTGAACAGGTAGAAGTAGTGAAAGGCCCTTCTTCAGCATTATGGGGTAGCGATGCCTTAGCCGGAGTCATAAATATCATCACAGACAAGGGTACAAAGCCTCTTGAATGGGGTTTAAACACTCGTTATGGTACCCATAATACCAAAGATATTTCTGGCCAATTTAATTTTAAAGAACAAAACCTACAGGCTCGATTTTTTGGGAATTTAAACGGCTCGAATGGGTATGATTTAAACCCAGAAACCGTAGCTCCAAGTATCCCAAAATACACTAATTACACCTTACAAGGTGGGGTAAAATACCAATTTCAGCCAGGTCTCTCACTCGATATTTCTGGCAGATATTATCGAGAAGATCAATCGTTTCAAGATGTGGTCCTTGATCGTAGAAGAAGCTTTGACGCGTATGGTACTGAGTTTCAGCAAGACTATTATGTTTCACCTACCTTGAAATATGCCGTTGGTTCGGTTCACCTCATAGAGGCCAGTGCTTATTGGGGGTATTTTGAAAGTGAGTCCGTTTTAAATCTAACCGATTTAAACACCCGTTATTTTTCAGATGCATTTGCACAGAGACTAAATAAGGTAGAATTTAAAGCCTCTACGTTCTGGGACAATACCCACACTACTGTTTTGGGCGCAGGTACTAATACCGAATCACTAAATGCAGAAATTTATGCGGAAGTGCCTGGCTTTGCGAGCACCTACTTTTATGGACAACACGATTGGCGTATCAGTGATGATTATTCTCTAACGGTTGGATTTCGGTACGACAATCATAGTGAATATGCATCGCAGCTAAGCCCCAAACTGTCTACCCGATGGAAATTAACGAAAGACATTAGTCTGAAAGCCTCATTTGGCGGAGGGTACAAAGCCCCTGATTTCAGGCAGCTCTTTTTGAATTTTAGCAATCCTATTTCTGGCTATAGCGTTTTCGGTACCTCCACCTTAGAGGCAGGACTTCAGCAACTAGAGGAAAGTGGTCAACTTTCAGATATTTTTATTGACCCATCCAATCTTGGAGAAATAAGAGCAGAACGTGCATATGCCTTAAATATTGGGGCTGATTGGTTCGCAACGAAACATACTAGTATTCGTTTTAATGCTTTCCGTAATCAGGTTCGCGACCTAATTGAGACCCAACGTATTGCCCAGAAAGTTAACAATCAATCCGTGTTTTCTTACGTGAACATTAGAAGAATGTATAGTCAGGGTATTGATTTAGAGCTGCGGACTGCCTCATTTTTACTCAACAATCTAGATTGGTCTGTTGGTGGACAGCTATTGGATACTCGTCAACGGATTACTGATGAATTTGATGATGTGGTTGACGGTATAGTGATAAAAAAGGAAAAAACTAGTTATGTCTCCATGTTTAATCGCTCCCGTTATACTGGTAACCTAAAGTTGTTTTATGCTTCTGAACGCATTGGGATGGACGCAAATATTCGAGTTCAATATCGTGGTGCCTATGGGTTTGTGGACCTAAATGGTAATAATCGAATCGATGGTAGAGAAACAGTAAAGGGCTACACCATCATTAATACCTCATTAGCCAAAACTTTCAAGCAGCAGTATCGCATTCAAATAGGCACAAATAACGTGACGAATGTTACTGATCCTCAACTTTTACCATCCAATCCAGGACGTATTTTGTATGCCCAGTTTTCTCTTAATTTTTAACGAATGAACCTGCGCCACGCTATTAAATCTTATTCAACAATCATTTTAATTAACTCACAAACAAATAAACGTACTATTCATTATGAA
>CABZWK010000023.1 GCA_902529365.1 uncultured Balneola sp. | reverse complement strand
GTGGACTTAATCATTCATGTTGTTCGGTGTTTCGATGATGATGATATAATTCACGTGGAAGGTTCAGTTGATATTCAAAGAGATATTTCAATTATTGAGTATGAATTAATTCTCAAAGACATCGAAAGTTTGGAAAAAAAAATTCAGAATCTTTCGAAGCAATCTAAGAGTGGCGATAAAGAAGCAAAATCTGCTTTAGATGAAGCAAAAGAATTGCTTGCACATTTAGAGGAAGGCAATAGTGCCAGGAGCTTTAGAGAAGGGGAAGTCCTATTTCGTGATTTATTTCTTTTATCACAGAAACCAGTTCTTTATGCCTGTAATGTGAGTGAGGATGATATCGTAGCCGGAGATAACTCTTATGTTCAACAGGTTACTGAATATGCTCGATCACAGGGTGATGAAACTGTAAGTTTTTGTGCAAAAATTGAGGCTGAATTAGCTGAACTTGATGACGATGAGCGCTCCATGTTTTTGGAAGAATTGGGAATAGATCAAGCAGGTCTTGCCCGACTTATTACAGCGGCTTATGCCAACTTGGGATTAATAACCTATTTTACTGCAGGTCCGAAAGAGGCCCGAGCTTGGACGATTCGTTCAGGCTTAAAAGCACCTGCTGCTGCAGGAGTTATTCATACTGATTTTGAACGGGGCTTTATTCGAGCGGAAACCATTGCCTTTGATGATTACGTTTCTTTCAACGGTGAAAAAGGGGCAAAAGAAGCCGGTAGAATGCGACAAGAGGGCAAAGAGTACATTGTCAAAGACGGAGATGTGCTGCTCTTCAGATTTAACGTATAGAGAAAAATCCCAAAAATGCGGTAGGAATGTAGGGTTCAAGATGGACTGCTACAAGAATTGTATCTCATTAACCGGTAGTTCCTTTTCAATGCGATTATCATGGTTTTGATGGTCCATGATCTTCTTGGCCCAAGGACATAAGTTCATGCCGCTTGAAGTACAAAACTATTAATCCGATAAGTCCCAAAACAGCGAACATACCCACGTAAGTATATAATGCAGGCGAAGGATTATCAACTGTACTTATCGAACCCGAATAAACTGCAATAGCAGAGTAGGGTAGGCTTCCTAACGCATAATACAAGACATATTTCCAGTAAGGCATTCGGGTAGTACCTGCTAGGCAGGAAGTTATTTCTGGCAGCATTGGAGCTGCCCTGCAAAGCAATAGAGATAAAGGTCCTAGGGTTTGAAACAAATGAATCATCCCTTTTTGTTCGGATTCATCTTTACACACCCAAGTCAATAATTTTGCTCCATGATAGCGACTAATGAGATAGCCTAATGACCCAGCCAACATTAACCCAACAGAAGAAAAAAGTATACCCATTTCTAAACCCAGAAAAAAACCTGAGAGGATGGTTAAGGAAAGGGTTGGTACTGCGATAAAAAGATCTACCATTAGAAGCGCAATAATAAGACTGCCAACCCATATTGGAGACAATTGTTGAGCTTCTTGTAACCAGTGTTTAATGTCTTCAATGCTTAAAACATCCAATCCTTTGAAAAGTAACAGGGTTAGCGTGAAAATTAGCACCAATACCCCTATAAATCTCATTATTGCTTTAATACCCACATTGAAGTACCAATTTTTTGTTAACAATTGTAGCGGATTAGAGTTCATGGATGCAAAGAGAAATCTGAAGTGAGTTAAAGAATAGAATTAGGTGCAGGATAAAATGTATTGAACTGGTTAGTTCCGTTGAAAACGAATAAGCACAGAATCAGCTGGAACGTTCCAGGGAATGACCCGATCATATACAACCCATGCATCTGGAAATTGCCTTTTAATAATCTGCGATACAGAATATGCTCTTGTGCGATCATGAAAGTCCCCAACGTGCACTCTGTAGTATGGGGCCTTAAAAAACGTATAAGTCTCCGGAGAATATCCAGAGACATGTTGGACTGACCAGGTTCTAAACTGTTTAGATACCGTATCTGCCATTGCTGGTAAGAGTCCCGAGTAAATTTGAATTCTAAAACCCTCATAGAGATTTTTTTCTTGATTTTCAGTGCTTTCTAGCTCTAAACTTTCAGCAAGTTCGACAGGTACGCCTGGTCGTATGCTAGCGTAGAAATCCGCCCAACTCAATAGTGGAATGTTGGGTTCGGCAGGTACATTGGCATCTGCTTCGCTCGACATTTTTGTCACGTTTGGTACCAAAGGGATGTCAATACGATCCTTCTGCACTGGCACTGTTGCTTCCATCGTATCTTGATAAAGTGTATCAGAGTTTGTAAGGGTTCGCCCAGCTTGGCTGATGACGCTTTCTGGTACCGTTTTTGTGCTACTACAGCCAGATATACTGATACTGAGTAAAACAAACAAAAAGGTAGCTACATAACCAGACATTGATTTACTGTTAGTTAAACTATACAACATGAGGCTATTCAGAGATGGGATGCCAGGTAGTTTTGACTTCTTGGACATGTAAAATATGGTAGGGATCTTTCAGCGAATGTAAACAGGTAGAAATTGTTTCATTAGGCGAAGAATTGAGTTCTTCTAACGAATTAAATGATTCCCAAAAATACACCTTTTTCATATTTGATGCGCTTTCTAGTTCGCACATAACGCGAAGCTCGATGTCCAAGGAACAATCACCAACTAATACGTCTACATCCATGTGTTTTGAAATAGGAGGTATGAGCTCACTTTTTAAGCCTGTGATGATATTGACGATACCCGCTGGAACATCAGAGGTTGCCAAAACCTCTGCAAATGTACAAGAGGGTAGAGGGAATTGTTTAGAGGCAATAATTACCTGGCTATTACCAGCCACCATGTTGGGTAGGAGTAATCCTAGCATCCCCAACAAGCTGGGTGTTTCTGGACTAATAATTCCTACTACACCAACGGACTCTTGTCTGCTAAAGTTGAAGTGATCACTAGCTACAGGATTCACACTTCCAAAAACCTGACCTATTTTATCTGTCCATCCAGCAAAATATACAATGAGTTCATTACAAGCGTTAATTTCAAGTTCCGCAGCTTCTTTTGAATACCCAAGAAGCACCATTTCGTTGGTGAATTGCTCTCGTCGTCCGGATAAGATTTCAGCGATTCTGTAAATAATTTGTCCACGATTGTACGCAGTTTTATTGGCCCAAGAAGCCTGTGCTTTACGGGCTGCCTGAACCGCATTGCGTACGTCTTTTCTGGTCGAGAGGCCAATATTGGCAATATGCTTGCCATCTAGCGCTTCAACAGAATAGTAGCGTCCAGATTCGGTGCGAGGAAATTCTCCGTTTATATAATTCTTGTACGTTTTTGGTATCGAATTCATCGTATTGATCTGAGATGTATCATCACTAGTTTGTTTTTTGGCCATTAGTACATCCCTCCATTATGATCTAATTTTACGTAAGCATGTAGGCCTGAAATACCACCTTCTCGACCTTTACCACTTTCTTTAAACCCACCAAAAGGGGATGTTGGATCAAATTTATTGTAGGTATTTGACCACACTACACCGGACTTGAGCTTACTACCAACATAAAATATTTTTGATCCTTTATCTGTCCAAATACCATTAGCCAGTCCATAAGGAGTGTTGTTTGCTTTTTCAATAGCTTCATCGGTAGTTCTGAATGTTTGAATAGTTAAAACAGGTCCAAAAATTTCTTCTTGCACTACCGTTGAGGATTGTGATACACCGGTTAAAATAGTTGGAGGAAAATAATATCCTGAGGTAGGTAAGTGGCCTGAACTCTCAAAACAGGTAGCACCTTCCTGTATGCCTGTATTAACATAGCGTTGAATTGTCTCAAGTTGTTCTTTAGAGTTAACGGCACCAATATCAGTATTTTTATCAAGGGGGTCGCCAACGATTAGGTGTTGCATACGTTTTTTTAATAGATTAATTACTTTTTCCGCCACACCTTCTTGAACTAAGAGTCGAGAACCTGCACAGCAAACATGTCCTTGATTAAAGAAAATAGCATTCACTATACCTTCGACGGCTTCGTTAAGAGCGGCATCATCAAAAAGAATAAATGCTCCCTTACCACCAAGTTCAAAGGTCGCTGGTAGCTGCCTTTTGGCAATGGATTGCTGAATCACTTTTCCAACCCCTGTAGATCCGGTAAAGGCTATTTTATCAATGTCAGGATGCTGAACCAGATACTCACCGGTTTTTGCAGATCCTGTTATAATATTAACCACTCCATCAGGTAAACCAATATCTTGTAGTAATTCACAAAATTTTAGAGCGTTTAAGGAGGTTGTTTCCGCTGGTTTTAGCACAACGGTATTTCCACACGCTAAGGCAGGGGCTATTTTCCAAGCCAGCATGAGAAGAGGAAAATTCCAAGGTATAATTTGTGCGCATACCCCTAAAGGTATGGGGCTTTTTCCAGGGAAAGCATAGGCTAATTTATCTGCCCATCCGGCGTAATAAAAAAAGTAAGCTGCCGCTAAAGGTATATCGATGTCTCTTGATTCACGAATGGGTTTTCCACCATCCATACTTTCAAGCACGGCAAATTCCCTAGCCCGTTCTTGCAGCATTCTTGCGATTCGATATAAGTAATGCGAACGCTGGGTGCCTGAGGTGGTTCCCCATGTTCCTTTAAATGCTTTTCTAGCAGCTCTAACTGCGGCATCCACATCCGATTTGTTGGCTTCTGTGCATCGATATAAGCTTTCACCATTTGCTGGGTTAATGCTTTCGAAAGATTGGTTCTCGTTATATTCTGTAAAGCTACCATCAATAAAAAGCCCATAGTGTTTACTGAACGAAACATGAGAGGTACTCTCAGGCGCATTTGCATATGACCAATCTATTGAAATAGATGCTTGATTTGATCGGGTTGATTGATCAGATAAATTCTTTTCTGACATAATAGTTAATCGTTTGAAAAATAATTTAGCGATTGATAACGTCCTGTTTTCTCTTTAATCCATTGCATAAGTACATCATTTGCTAATGAACTTGCACCAAAACGAAATAGGGAGGGATCCAACCAATCATTTCCGAGGGTTTCTTTGACCATGACTAGGTATTGAATGGCTTGCTTCGAACTTCGAATTCCACCCGCTGGTTTCATTCCTATTTTTCTCCCTGTAGTCTCATGAAAATCTCGAATGGCTTGTAACATGACTAAAACTACCGGCATGGTAGCTGCAGGAGATATTTTTCCAGTCGAAGTTTTTATAAAGTCCGCACCCGCTTTCATTGCTAAATCACTGGCCATTCGCACATTTTCTAGAGATCCGAGTTCTCCAGTTTCTAAAATTACTTTTAAATGAGCAGTACCACAGACTTCTTTGATTTGGGCAATTTCGTCGTATACCTTTGCGTACTCACCTGACAAAAAAGCGCCTCTTGAGATTACCATGTCTATTTCATCAGCCCCTTCAGAAACGGCAAATTTTACATCATCCAGTTTGATTATTAATGACGACATGCCACTTGGAAATGCGGTTGCTACGCTTGCAATTGAGATGGAGGAGTTGTTAAGAATAGATTTTGCTAAAGCTACACGATTGGGGTAAACACAGACCGCCGCTACAGAAGGTATGTTGGGTAGTTCAGTGTATGGATGTAGTGCTTTGTTGCACAACTGACGTACTTTACCTTCCGAGTCACTTCCTTCTAAAGTAGTGAGGTCCATCATACGAAGTGCTAGATCAAGGGCCTGCAATTTGGATTCTTTTTTAATACTTCTAGTACATACTCGTGCTACACGCTCTTGAATCCCGACTGCATCTATAGGTATGCGATCAATCATTAACTTTTACTTGTCGTTCTTGAATTTCACTGAAAGTTGTATTCTTTTTGAAAAAAAACTCCCAGACTAAAAAAGGCCTTTTAAAGGCAGTGTTAGTACCTAGCACATCAATGGTCATTTTAGAGTGAATAGGTGTATTTAAAGACCTTTTATGCAACAAGTTAGGCATTTCTTTTACCAAAGATAAATGAGCAGAAAAAATGGCTTTTGCCTCACTGAATTTACCAGTTAGTAGCGCTCTTTTAAGCGCTATGACATCCAACAGATACCTAATAAATAGTACTCGAAATAGGCAATGCTTAGGTAGATTTTTAATGAGCATATACCAATTATTTCTAAAATTGTACCAAATTTTTCTGTAAGACCCTTGAGCCAATGACCCCCCACCAATATGGTATACTTTTGCATTATGACAGTAGGTTATGGTATGCCCAATATCTCGTGCACGCCAGCATAAGTCAATTTCTTCCATATGCATCTCAAAATCTTCGTCAAACCCATGGAGCTCCTGAAATAAGGTTTTTTTTATCACCATGGCGGCTCCTGATGCCCAATCAATGGATTCGTCTGTATCGTATTGACCCGTATCCTCCTCAACTAAATCGAAAATACGCCCTCGACAATAGGGGTAGCCATACCGATCAATAAAACCTCCAGCAGCACCCGCATATTCAAAATGTGTAGGTTTTTTCGCCGATAAGATTTTAGGTTGAAATAGTTGGCTTTTGGGGTTCGTCACGATGCAGGTGTGAAGGGAATGGAGCCACATTGGATCCACTTTAACGTCATTATTTAAAAAAATTAAATAATCATTCTTACAATGCTTAACAGCACGGTTATTTCCTCCTGCAAAAAAATAATTTTTCTTTAGCTCCAGTATGGAAATATCAGGAAAATGTTGTTTAACCCATGCAAGGCTTTCATCTGTTGATCCATTGTCTGCCAGAATGATATCCATGGATGGATAGTTTGTTTCATGCACACTTTGCAGGCATTCTTGTAGGTGAGTTAATCCATTCCAATTCAGTATGACAATGCTAAATGAGGTCAAGTATTTCGGTCGTTTTATTAAAAAACTTGTACTTTGGAATTAGTCAGTTAGCTATGCCTAACGCCGCTGTAATTTACAGTGCATGATACTAATTTATTATGAAAATAGGCTTAATTTCAGATACACACAGTTATTTTGATCCTCAGTTACGTTCATACTTTTCGGATTGTGACGAAATTTGGCATGCTGGAGACTTTGGTACATTAAAAGTAGCGGAACAGCTTGAAAAAATTGCCCCTTTACGAGGAGTCTATGGTAATATTGATGGGCAAAACATACGGCAAGAATATCCTCTACATCTGCGGTTTAAATGTGAGGAAATAAATGTCTGGATGACGCATATTGGCGGTATTCCGGGGAGATATTGTCTGCCAATTCAAAAAGAAATTATGCAAAACCCTCCTGAATTATTTATTTGTGGCCATTCTCATATTTTGAAAATTGTTAGGGACAAAGAATGTAAGAACATGCTTTACATGAACCCTGGAGCAGCAGGGAAGCAAGGGTTTCAGCAATACAGAACGGTTGTAACGTTTGAAATTAACCAAGGAAAGTTATCCGATGCTCAAGTGGTTCATCTAGGCGAACTCGGGAAAAAACAACCTTTGTAATCGAAGTAGGTTACATTAACTCGAGGTACATTAACCTAAAAGTATGCTCTTAAACTAATGGGGGAATGGTTTAAACGAAGTGCATAGGAGCTTAGTTGACAGGAATATTGGCGGGAGCTAGGTCGTGTTTAAAAGTTTTTGGACGTTAAATGCCGATTGCAAGACCAGTGGAATACCTCCTCCAGGATGTACTGAGCCACCCGTTAAAAAGAGGCCATCGATTGTTTTGGAACGGTTTCTAGGTCGTAGAAATGCAGATAAAAGACCATTAGAGGAGGTTCCATAGATACTGCCTTTGTTCGATCGATAGCGGTTGTAAAAATGAAATGGAGATCGTATTTCTTGATATTGAATGTGTTCTGATAGTCCGGTTAACCCTCGTTCTTCTAGTTCGGAAATGATTTTTTGTGCATAATCTGGTGTTTTAGGATCTTCAGCCAACTTATTGAGGTAAGGTGCATTGACTAGAATAAATAGATTTGATCCACCATTTGGTGCGTCCTTAGCTTCGGAGAAAGAGGTATTGGCAACATAGATAGTTGGTTCATCTGGCAGTTGCTTCTTGTTGAAAATATCATGGAATTCCTGCTTATAGTCTGCGCTGAAAAATATATTATGATGTTTTAGTTGGTCGTAGGTACGATTAAGTCCTAGTAACAAGACAAAACCTGAGCATGATGGCTCAGAATAGCGGGTTTGTAGTTGTTGAATTGTTGGGCGTACACTACTTGGCAGGAGGTGTTGGTAGGTTTCGTAAGCGTCACTGTTCGAGACTACTTTATTACAATAAAATCTAGATACGGGTAGCTGCTCTGACTCGAAGGAGGGGGTGTTAGGGGTCAGGTTTTTAGTGTTTATATATTCTATTCCTTGAATTTTCTTTCTACTACTGCTTGTGTCTACCAAGATCCTACGTACATCACAGTGGGTATATAACTGGACCCCTAACTTATTTGCGAGTTTCTCTAACTGTTTCACTAAGGTATGCATGCCCCCTTGTATGTAATACCCTCCAATATTAAGCTCGACATGTGGAATTACATTTAGAGTTCCAGGTGCTGAGTAGGGGGAAGAGCCATTATATGTTGTGAATCGTTTAAAAAACTGACGTAAATAGGGCGAGCTAAAACGGTCATCAATCACATCGCTTACGCTTTTGAAAGCATCAATACTAAAGAAAGAAGACAGGTTAAGGCCTTTTAAATCGGAAAGACTGCTGAGTGTATTGAACAAAAATGCATCGGCTGTCTTATCATAGAGACGCCGTATGTAGACCAAAAAATCCATATAAGCTTGACGATCTTTTGGAGCAATACGATCGATTTCTTTGGCTGTTAGATTGGTATCGTCATAACAATCGAAGTGTTGGCCATCGGCATAGTTGTATCGACAAATTGGATGAACTTCTTTAAGTGTGAGCCATTCATCTAATGACTCCCCGCAAGCAGTAAAGAAAGTTTCTAATAAAAAAGGCATGGTCAGTAGGCTAGGCCCAGTATCAAAACGGTAACCCTGAATACGTTGCTCATCCATTTTCCCACCCACTTGAGCATTTTTTTCAAACAAACTAACCGTATAGCCATCGGAAGCAAGTAAACATGCGCTCATTAGACCACCAATACCACCACCAACAATACCAACGGTGTTTGAGTCGGGCAGAGGTACATCCTTATCAGGAGATTGATGCATAGCTTTGTATAATAGTAATATTTACAGGTTGTCGAGTACGAAAAATCTTATTATTAGATGGAAATCACATCAGGCAGCATATGTACTCACAAGATATTAAATCTATAATAGCAGAATATAATTCCGATTATACGGATTTCTTAGAGGCCTTTCGCGATGGTTCAATAGAAGAACTAATCCTTTCAAAGTCGTTTCCCAGTAGCTTACCAAAAGAGTTTTTGATTGATCAATTGATTAGCCATAAAAAAGTACAACAGAAAATTCCCTGCTGGTCATCAGTCAAGGGTCTAGTTTATCCACCACCCATTCATGTTGAGCAGAGTTCTTCTGAGTGGACGGCAAGCTATAAAGCCACATTAGTAGAGACTGAAATCATCATTGACGGTACGGGTGGAATGGGAGTTGATAGTTTTTTTTTTGCAAAAAGAGGAATGAAACTTTGGTATATAGAATCCAATGAACATTTGTGTAGAATTACCCAGAACAATTTTACTATTTTGGGTATTGATGCTGAGGTTGTACATGGGAGGCTGGAAGATTTCTTGGTATCGCCTGAGTTTGAAGACCTATGTGCTTCCTCGTCTTCGCTAACTTTATTTATAGATCCATCTAGACGGGTGCAAGGAAATAAGGTAGCTGGATTAGCGGATTCTGATCCTAACATATTTAGGTTGTGGGACCGAATTTCTTCAAGCGTTGATCAGCTCGTAGTAAAGGCTTCGCCTATGGCGCATGTCGAGGAAATCCTAGCTATAGAATATCCTATAGATAGTATACATGCAGTATCAGTGAATAATGAGCTAAAAGAACTACTCTACCATTTTCGGTTTAGAACAGAAGAACATAAAGCTAATAATGAGGGGCTGGTATGGTATAAATCGGTTGATATCAGGAAGAATGAAAGAGTAGAACAAGGCAAGCAAAGTTTTGCTATTCTGGCTGATAGACAGGGACTAGCTCCGGTGAGTGTGCCATACATTCAAAGTGATTTTTTGGCTAGAATCAGCACTATCACTAATTCTATTTCTAATAATACAAAAGAAAAGGGGGGTGCTGATAGCCCGAACTCATATTTGTATGACCCTATGGTTGGGGCGAAAAAACTAGCATGTATGGATCATCTTGCATTAGAATATGGGTTATTGAAATTAAACAGTCATACCCATCTATATTTTTCGGAAGACTTGAATGAGCATTTCCCTGGACGCATTTTTGAAATTCTGGATGGATTTCCTCCTTCTCATAAATTTCTAAAAAAGTGGATTAAAGCAAACGTATCTAAGTATATCAACATATGGACGTTGAATTATCCACTCTCAAGTCAAGCTATTAAGAAAAAATACGGTATTCAGGACGGGGGAGAGTTAACACTCATTTTTACCCGAATTTATCCTGATCAACATTGGGTTTTTGTTGTACAAAGGGTGACTTGCCTGAGCTAAAATAAGCGATAGACTTAAAAATTGATCACTAAACCTAAAGAAGGCAATACATTCACTGAGGTATTTGTGTTAACTTGAACTAAGCGTTCTGGAATCACTAATTCTCCGGTTTCATCACGATCTAAACCATAGCTGGGTTCCTCAGGATTTGCATTACCCAAGATATTTTGCACTTCAAAAAAGACATCCAAACTCCACACGGCGTAACTCCATTTTTTATCGATCCGTATATCTACTTGATTGTATGCATTTAGCCTATTCTGTCCTACAGAGCTGTAGTCTTTAATGATGGCAGGGTAAAATTCTAAGGTTTGTTCCAAATTGGTGGGAATAAAAGGAGCCCTACCTAAATACCGGTATCGAGAGCTTATTTCCCAATTGTTTCGGAGTTTATAACCTGCTAAAGCAGAGATAAGAAATTGATTATCCCACAGAGAAGGTCGGTACACTAAATTACTCCCACTAAATTCACTCTTGAACCAGGTAAAGGATCCAATTCCATACCATTTACCAGTAAATTTTTGCTGAAATAATAATTCCAATCCTTGTGTTTTTCCCAATCCATTACTTTGAATTAATTCACTTCCAAACACTTCAAATCCGCCCCCCTTATTTGCTAATGATACCTTATCGTCCACAGAGACGGGATAATTAGAATATTTTTTATAAAAGGCTTCTAATGAGATTCGAGAGGATTCATCGATGACATACTCAAAACCACCAACAAAGTGTTCACTTCGAATGTATTTAGCCTTTCTATTCGCCCAAAACCCCATGTTATCTTCAAATCCCAGTATAGTATATGGAGGGATTTTGTAATAGACTCCCCATGACTGATTCCACTTCCATTGTCCGCCAGTATCGAGCTTATAAGAATACGATACTCGTGGACTAATTTGCCCAAATAAACCCGCACCATCTCTCATGAAATCGTTATCGTCGACTCTTAATCCAACTGAAAATTGTAATCTATCTCGTAACCCTTTTGCGGATGCCTGAAGATGAGCACCGTATCGAATGAAGCTTAAATCAGTGACGAAATTTCTGTCGTTAACTAAATCCTGTGTGGTATTATCGTAGGCAACTTGTTGTACAGAGTATCCAAATGCATAGGTCAATGGGCCAGAAAAAAGCTTGATTTGATGCCTTAACTTAAGTTCAAGTTCATTGGCATCGTTTTGAAAATACAGGCTTTGTTCATTGACATTATCTGTAAATCGGGAAAACTTATTGTAAAGACTATTTTGGCTTAGAATTACATCCATTAGTCCATTATTGTCCGGAAATCTATGACGCCATCGAATTCCAATGGTGTTACTTTGTTGTTGTAGCACAGGAACTTGATCCTGAATGGCTTTTTGTTCGGCATCAAAATTATCCAGTTCATTTACTGAAGAGTTGTCAATAGAACCCACTCCCGTTAAAAGCAATTCGTTGTTTGCATTTATTTGATGGGTTATTTTGTATTGGTAGTCCCAGTAATCGGGTAAAAAAGGGAGGCCAATAGCCTGGAAAAGTAGCTGAAGGTAGGAGCGTCGTACACTTACGATGTAACTGGTTTGTGCTTCGGACTGATCTGCTTTAAATAGTGGTCCTTCAAAAGTTAAGGCAGACTCAGAGGAGCCTAGGCGGAAATTCCCGACAAACTCTCTAGTATTCCCGTTTCGTTGATCGAATTCCAATACCCCACTAAGAACGTTATCGTAGGATGTAGCAAATGAACTTGCACTTAGAGTAACCCCTTCAAAGAATGATACATTTAGTAAACCAACGGGACCGCCAGCGCTACCTTGAGTCGAAAAATGATTGATGGTGGGAATTTCAATTCCATCTAGGTAATACACATTTTCATTGGGGGCCCCACCCCGAATAATTACATCATTTCTAAATCCAGCAACTGAACCTGATACTCCTGGAAATGACTGTATTACTTTAGCTATATCATTATTTCCACCAGGATAAGAAGCAATTTCTTGCTGGTTTAAATTCTGAATTGAGAGGGGTGTTGTTTCAAGTTTAGTGAATGGATTCACACTAACGACTACTTCTTCCAATCCAATTTCAGCCTGTTCCAATTGCACGTCGATATCTATATTCCCCTCGGAGCGAATTACCACGTTATAGATGATTTGCGAACGATAGCCTATGAAGCTCACTCGTATGTTATAGGTGTTCGGGGGAATATTATAGAGTATATATTCTCCTTCGAAATTGGTGGCCGCGCCAAAGTCGGTATCAACCAGGAAGACGGTGGCGCCAAAAAGGGGTTCGCCTGTTTTTTGATCGGTGATTGAACCCCTTAATTCGCCATTTTGTGCTGCTATGTCCAGGGAATACCCTGCCATAATTAGAATGATAAGAAACCCTGTAATCATAGATTTAAAAGAGGAAAAACTAGCATAAGGCAATCCATAATCAAGTCCTTTAATGCAACGAAAGTTGGACAAACACATTTTTATTAACAACGTGTTCATAGTTTTAAGGTCAAAGCGGCAACCGTTTCTATGTGATAAGTTTGAGGGAACATATCAACTGGCTGAATAGCGTCAATGCTGTAAGCTTCAGAAAGTAATGCTAAGTCCCGCGCTAGGGTAGAACTGTCACAGCTAACGTAGATTATTTTTGGTGCTTTTAAATCTAACAGTTGAGTAATGACGTCTGGGTGCATACCTGCTCTTGGTGGGTCTGTAATTAATACATTAGGATGACCATGTTTCTGTATCAAGGTTTCATTGAAAGTGTCTCTCATATCTCCTTTGACAAAAAAAGCATGTTCCACACCATTTTTTGAAGCATTGATTCGGGCATTTTCAATGGCTTCGTCCACCAATTCTATACCTACAACCTTCGATGCTTGTTTGCTAAGGTACAGACTCAGTGTTCCAACTCCACAATATAAATCATAGACCACATCTGCTGGTTGTATGTCCGCAAAATCTGCCACCACAGCGTACAAAGCTTCTGCCTGAGCAGTGTTAGATTGGAAAAAAGCTTTTGAGTCAATGGTAAAACGGTAAGGTCCAATATAGTCTTCTATTTGACCGGAGCCATGCAAGACAAACTGATAACGCCCTGATGCAGTCGGGTTTGGTTGGTCATTGATACTGACTATAAAGGTTGTTATAGAGAGGAATTGCTCCATTATCTTAGCATATAGATCCTCAAAAATTCCTTGATCTTCATAATAACAGACCAGAATAACCATTAAATCACTGGTATGATATGATTTACGAATAACCAAATGCCGCAAGAATCCAGTCTTCTCAAAGGTATCAAAAGCCTCAATATTGTGCTCTAATGCATAGTTTCGAACGAAATCTAAGAGTCTAAAAGATATCGGATCTTGTAGATGGCACTCATTTAGATTCAAAATTTTGTCAAACCGACCAGGGGCATGTAATCCTGCTGCAAATCCACTATCATCGACAAATTCTTCCCTATGAATTTCATCATCGCTTAGCCATCTTCGAGGGCTGAAGCTATATTCCATTTTGTTCCGATAATAAAAAGGCTGTTCACATGGAAGAGTATCATTCACTAGGGTATCACATTTACCAATTCTACGAATATGATCTTCTACTTGCTGGCGCTTATACTCTAGTTGTTTCTCATATGGTACCTGTTGCCAACTACATCCACCACATACTCCTGCATGTTGACATTTAGGTGTGATTCTGTCCTCAGAGGCATCTATAATTTTAAGTAACTTAGCCTCTAGAAAGCTTTTTTTTTTCTTGATGATGCGTGCCTTCACAACATCACCAGGGACCGCACCTTTTACAAAAACAGCTCGTTCCTCATATCGACCTACACC
>CABZWK010000022.1 GCA_902529365.1 uncultured Balneola sp. | reverse complement strand
TTGGATGCAAGAACCTGAAGAGTTTGCCGGCGCTCGATTTTTACATGTATCAACCGATGAAGTGTATGGAGAACTTGAAGAGGATGGCTATTTTACTGAGAAGAGTCCTTACGCTCCTAATTCTCCCTATTCCGCCTCTAAGGCAGCTAGTGATTTCATTGTTCGTTCGTATTTTCAAACCTACGGGATCAATGTAGTAACAACAAATTGTTCTAACAATTATGGGCCGCATCAACACGATGAAAAATTAATACCGACAGTTATACGAAGCGCGATGCAGCTCAAAGAGATTCCTATCTATGGAAAAGGCGAAAATATCCGGGATTGGTTATTTGTCAAAAATCATTGTAGTGCCATAGAGGAAGTATTTTTGACTGGGAGAGCAGGTGAGACCTACAATATTGGGGGAAATAATGAATGGAAGAATATCGATTTGGTTCACAAGATTTGTGAGATCTTAAATAAACATATTGACAAAGGGCCTAAGGGTGATTACAAAAATTTAATCTCTTTTGTAACTGACCGTCTAGGACACGATTTTCGTTATGCCATTGATGCATCGAAAATAAAAGATGAACTGGGCTGGGAACCTAATCCTGATTTCGATGAAATGTTAGAGGAGACAGTATTATGGTATATTAATAAATACAAGTCTTCATTAAAAATCACCGAAATCTCGTAAAACTATAAACTATGTTTGAACGAAAGTATTGGTTGTGCAAATCGGAACCCGAAAATTATAGTATTGAGGAATTAGAGGCTGATAAGGTAACACCATGGGATGGTGTTCGAAATTATGGGGCTCGAAATTACATGCGAGATGGGATGAATATTGGAGATTTATGTTTCTTTTATCATTCAAATCAAAAACAACCAGCTATTGTAGGAATCATGAAAGTGGTTACCAAGGCCTACCCGGACGCCTTACAATTCGATCCTGAATCGAAGTATTTTGATGAAAAAAGTTCCGAAGCGGAACCGCGTTGGATAAACGTAGATATGGAATTTATAGAGAAATTCACGCACCCCATAACTCGTGATCAATTAAAGGAAAAAGAAAGCTTAGCTTCAATGGAGCTGTTTCGTCTAGGTAGGTACTCCATCACCCAGGTAAGTGAGGAAGAGTGGGATACGATAGTGACTTTGAAGAACGGATCTTAGTGGTTATTTTAGGCAGATTATAAATCAAACAGCATGCCCATAAAAACTCAAGAACTACATCTCAGAACCAAAGGCGTACTTCCTATTCAAAAACTTAAATTATTAAGTGCTTCAGGAGTAATTGAAAGTGACGACGCATACCCCATTTTAGACGATCAGTATCAACCGAACTCGATTGATTTACGCTTGGGCGAAGTAGCTTATCGCGTTCGCAGTAGTTTTTTACCTGAAAATGAAACCGTTAAACAAAAATTAGAACGCTTAGAGCAGTATCAGTTTTCACTTAAAGATGGGGCCATGCTTGAAGAGAACGCAGTTTACATTATCCCTCTACTGGAGCGATTAAACCTGCCCAAGAGTCATTATGCGCCTAGTAATAGGCCAAAGGTTTCAGCTGATGGTATAAAAAATGGGGATGCCATTCGACTATTTGCACAAGAAAATTTAAGTGCTAAGGCAAACCCGAAGAGTAGCACGGGCAGATTAGATGTGTTCACTAGGGTGATCACGGACTACTCGCATCGGTTTGAAGAGATTACTCCTGGTTACCAAGGACCGTTGTATGTGGAGGTAGTTCCGAAATCGTTCCCGATCAAGGTTAAAACGGGACAGCGATTGAATCAACTTCGCATCAGACATGGCTTTGAAGTACTTTCGGATCAGGATTTGTTACGAATCCATGATCAAGAGCCTATTCTTTTCAATGATACTGGTTTGCCCATACCTATAGAAACTTTAAAAGTGAATAAAGGTTTGTTCATGAGTGTTCATCTGAAGGGTAAAGAAGGACAAATAATTGGATATAAAGCGAAAAAACACAGTAATTATATAGACTTTGAAAAAATCGGTCATTATGCTGTAAGTGAATTCTGGGAACCTATTATAGCAGGTGCCGATTCTATGGTGATCTTAGAACCGGAGAGTTTTTACATATTTGCTTCTAAAGAACGAATACGAGTGCCAGCTAAATTAGCTTGTGAAATGATAGCTTATGACACAGGATCAGGGGAATTGAGGACACATTACGCAGGTTTTTTTGACAGCGGCTTTGGTGGTACCGTAGTAGAGGCTGGTGCTAGAGCGGTACTAGAAATTCGATCACATGATGTTCCATTTTTAATCGAAGATGGTCAAACCCTTTTTAGTATGCAGTTTGAACCTAATTCAGAACAACCTAATACCATGTATGGACGTGAGATCAAAAGTAATTATCAGGGACAAGATTTAAAATTAGGAAAACATTTTAAAGACTCATGAACGTACAATTCTACGTTCATCCATCCCAGATAGAATCTAATACGGTGAGGCTACAAGGTGCAGAATGTATTCATGCTACCCGAGTACTTCGGCTCAGAGAGGGGGACCATTGTGTAGCTACTGATGGATGTGGTCATCGTTACGAGTTGAAATTGGTGTCCCTGACAAAAAAAGAAGCACAGGCTGTTATTGTGCATTCGGAAATTTTTCCAAAATCGCCTGCCCTGCGTGGGGTAGCTATGGGCAGTTTGCATAAAAAAGATCGAATTGAATGGGCTTTGGAAAAAGCAGTAGAACTTGGAGTGGACTATTTTTATATATACCAGGCAGATCATTCTGAGCGGGCTAGATGGAAAAAATCACGGTTAGATCAAATTATACTGAGTGCCTCTAAGCAATCTAAGCGAACATGGTTTCCGGAACTTATACTGGCAGACAATCTCGAGTATATCAAACAGGATGCTCATCAGCGCAGTCAGGGGATTGATCTTAATCTTTGGGCGGCTCATGAATCAGCTTCACTCCACACAAAACCCCCAGAAAAACTAAAAGAAGGATATAATCTGTTTTTTGTAGGCCCTGAGGGTGGATTTAGTGCAAATGAGCTGAGTTGGTTTGAGCATGAGAATATCCCTCGATTTTTTTTAGGCGACCAATTCACCGATGGTGGTATATTGCGGGCAGAAACCGCTCTTATCACTATTTTGGCTAAGTATTTTTAAGCTGAGCAGTAGTTTTAGTCAATAAACTTGAATCACGCATCTAATTATTTGCTTAACTAACAGTTTCATTTAGACGGTCTTTCTGAACTATTTCATCTGATTCTAATTCTGCATCTTGTGATGAATCTTTATCTGAACTGTATGGTCTTTGTTCTAAGTCTTCAAAATTATCCTCCTTAAGTTCCTTGTGCTTAGATTGCGCAAGATAATCTTTGTCAAACTGGGTGATTAGTGGAGGATGCACGGTCAATGCACGTAAAAATGGAGGATAATAACAACTAGCTAGGACCATCAAATCTTCTAAAAAGTTAGTTTCTTCAGATAAAAACTTAAAAATTCGGTCTACAGGACTGTTTTTGAATAAATATCGAAATATCTTACGGCTATCGGGTACATTTGTAGCTAAAACGCGTAACAACAGAAGGTCGTAATATCTGAATCGATAAGAGGATGCGGTAGGAATGGGAGGAACTACACCCTTTACTAATGCTTGGGCACATTTTTTTGAGTATTTATGAACCCGGCTAAATGTGTATCCCGTACTTGGTTTAGTAAAGCCACCAACAGTACCTAGGTTCATAATTCGTGAAGAGTACAGAGGTGTGTGAGGTCGATCATCCATCGGAATTTCACCGTATTCTTGTCTTTTTATGGAATAATTCTCCTCAGTTAAGCCATATTTTTCTTTAAGATAACTGCGGATTTTTTTCTTGTATTGCTTCTTTTTTAGTGGATTAGCGGAAAAAATGGTGTATTCTACCAACGCCCGATTTTTTTTGAATGGCAACACATACATAAATGCAAAACCATCATTAAAGTCACTGTCCACATCCATTAATGTGAAGGTTTTCTTATCAAAAACTTTCTCATCAGTTTTAATTTCTATGCCTAGAAAATGTTGGATTAACGGATATTTACGAGCGCTAGGGTCATAATGACTAGGCATGAAAATGCTTTGAAAAATGTAGTCGGCTAAGTAGATATTACTATCCTTTGTGATGAGGGCTGCTTTCGAAGAATTAGAAGAAAAATCTAAAATACTTTCCTCAAGCAAATCTATATTGGGAGCTTTTTGAAGAGTTCTTAAAATAGTTTCTTTATAATCACTTTCTTTTACGCAAAAATAAATATGTTCTTTTAAAGATAATTCAGAGCTAAAATCTAGAGCAGAAAAGAGACTATTCTTCCAGGTACGATGAGCAATGTCCGCAAAAGGATGATCTTTTTTACCCCAAAAGCACCAAGTTTTGTGATTATTTGGTGCAAATGAGTTGTCAATAAGTAAAATTTGACCTGTATAGTTCTTCTTGACTAAATGCCATGCGAGACTCAGGCCCGAAAGGCCTGCACCTGCTATAATAATATCATATCTTTTCGATTCAGGCATAACAGCAAGAACACTCTTAGTCAACTATGGTTAACCAACCGAGGTAATATAGAGATAGTTTACTTCAATCTATATAATCCATAAACTACAAAAGAAAAACAAAACAATATCGTTCATTAATACAGTCCATGAAAGTAATAGATTTGCGAAGTGATACCGTTACTAAGCCTACACAGCAAATGAAACAAGTCATGTTGGAGGCAGAGGTAGGCGATGATGTATTTGGAGAAGATGAGTTAACGAATAAATTTCAAGCCAAAATGGCTACTCTTTTTGGTATGGAAGCCGGGTTGTATGTGCCTAGTGGAACTATGAGTAATCAGTTAGCTTTAAAGGTTCTAACTCAACCATCCAATGAGGTGTTAATAGAAAGTAAAGGTCATATACTACAGTATGAAACGGGTGGTGCTTCCTCACTGTCTTTGGTCCAACTTTTTCCCCTTCAAGGTTACTCGGGTAAATTAAGCTCTGAGCAAATATCTCCTGTGGTCAGAGGCGCTTACGATTGGGAACCTGAAACCAAAGTTGTCTGTATTGAACACAGTACGAATAAGGGGGGTGGAACGGTATATTCGTTGGATGAACTTAGATCTATAAAACAGGAGTGTGAACGGCACAATCTATACGTACATGTGGACGGGGCGCGTATATGGAATGCGCTTGTGGCTACAGGACAAAAACCTCATGAAATAGGGCAAATAGCAGATACTCTTTCGATTTGTTTCAGTAAAGGATTAGGGGCTCCAGTAGGTTCTATGCTGCTTTCATCCACCAACAACATAGCAAAAGCCAGAAGATTCCGTAAAATGTGGGGTGGTGGGATGAGGCAAATAGGCTTATTGACCGCCGCAGCAGATTATGCCGTTGAGCATCACTGGCCTAAATTGGCTTTGGATCATGAGCATGCCAAAAGCTTTGCCCAAACAATAGCTGAGACTTCTGAGCTACAAATTGATCTAGACAGCGTTCAAACCAATATTGTACTTTTTAATACGGGTGACCGAACCGCTATCGAGGTGCTTGAAATTTTTGAACAATATGGAATAAAAATGGTTCCTTTTGGTCCATCAACAGTACGTGCAACCTTTCATTTTCAGATAGAAGAAGCAGATGTAAATAGACTTTTAGAGGTAACTAGACACTGTTTCAATACATAAATTAATCTATTTGAAACAGGTTGATGTATGCCCAAATAGGATGAAGTACTTAAAACTTTTCGAGCAAGAGGTCTAACTTTTCTACCGAACTATCGATTAATTCTTTAGATATAGTTAGTGGGGGTACAATCCGAATTGCTTTACCACCCGTTGAATTACTAAGTACTCCTAACTTAGCCCATTTATCCACAATGGGTCGGGTTGGTTGATTAAATTCTAATCCTATCATAAGTCCCATTCCACGCACTTCTGTAATACATGGGTGTTTATCTGCTAAGATTCTAAGTTTAGTCATAAAATAAGACCCAAGTTTACTTGCCCGTTGGCAGAGCTCCTCATCTTCAATAATAGTTAATACTTCCAAAGCCACTGAACAAGCAAATGGATTCCCCCCAAAGGTAGTACCATGGTCACCATAACCGAATGCCGTTGCTACCTCTTCACTAGCAATCAATGCCCCGATAGGTATACCTCCCGCTAATGCTTTGGCAGTTGCTACCATGTCTGGTTGTATATCAAAGTGTTCGTATGCCCACATTTTACCAGTTCTACCAATTCCCGTTTGCACCTCATCTATGATCAGTAAGATATTTCGTTCATTGCAGTGTTGGGCTAATGCCTGTACGAAATTGTATTCAGCTAGCTGAACACCGCTATTACCTTGTATCAGCTCTAATGCAATTGCAATAGTGTCCTCATTTGTCTGCTCAATTACCTCTTCAATTTGGTTGAATTTGGCTTGAGTGAATCCGGATGGAAGTGGAGCGTAGCCTTTTTGGTATTTGGTGGAACTCATAGTAAGAGTACTCAAGGTTCTGCCGTGAAAACCATTACTTAACGAAAGTATTGATCCCTTTTTTCCTTGTATTTGCCCCCATTTTCTTGCCAGTTTGAGGCAGCTTTCCATGGCCTCGGCTCCAGAGCTACAAAAGAAGACACGATCTAATCCAGTGAGGTCGGTGAGCTTTTTTGCCAGCAGTGACTGAGGCTCTGAGTAATAGAAATTAGAAAAGTGTAGAGGAGAAATCGCCGCACTTTGTATGGCTTTTACCACCCTTGGATGAGCATGCCCTACATTATTTACAGCTATACCAGCCAGCAAGTCTATATATTCATTGCCTTCGCTATCCCACACTTTAGCACCTTGACCATGGTTAATCGTTATAGGGAAACGATTATAGACTTGTATGTGGTGTTTATGCTCAAGGTTTTGGGCAAAGTCTGTGTGGGCCGTTATTGTAGAATCGGCTTCTATATTATCGGGGGTTATACTATTTGAAGTTGACAAGGAATGCGAATTACAAGGAGTGAGTGTTATGAGAGTGACTATTGCTAGAATAGTTTAGCCAAAATAAACAAAGAGTAAAACAAACCTACATAAGTTCATAAATAAAATATAAAAAACGCTAAGTTTTATAGGGTTTTGTTTAAACATCATATTATTAAAACGTTACAATGAATGGTCTTGATTTTTCTATTGAATAAAATTGTACGTTCCATTCCTCTTTAATTTGCAGTATCATTACCAGAAATCTTAGTAGCATTCTATGTTACCATAAACGGTAGTGAATGGAAGCATTCCATGCGTAGAAAATTATTCAATTATACTTCACTTACACTCAATTTTAATTATTATCTAGTACAATGACAGATCTCAAAACCTTGGTCCAAGCAGCTGAAGAAATTGCTAAAATCGGAGGGGCTCATACTCTTAACTATTTTAAAAAAGAGGTAGAAGTCATTTCAAAAGCGGATGATTCTCCAGTTACTATAGCTGATCGTGAGACCGAGATGGTGATTAGAGAAGAAATTGAAAAAAGGTTTCCGGATCATGGTATTATTGGTGAAGAGTATGGTATAACACGTCCAGAAGCTTCTATTCAATGGGTATTGGATCCTATTGACGGGACAAAATCCTTTATTCATGGTGTACCCTTTTATACTACTTTAATTGGTGTTATGATTGATAAAGAACCCATGGTTGGAGTTATTAACGCTCCTGCTTTGGATGAATGCTGTGTAGCTGGTAAAGGTTTAGGGGCTTATTTTAATGGGAAACTCTGTAAGGTGCGTGAAACATCCGACATGCAAGATGCTACTTTGTTAGTTACAGAAATCAAAAGGTTTCAGGATGTTGGTAAGGAAGAAGAGTTTCAGGATTTGATGGCCAAAACAAAACTTCATAGAACATGGGGAGATGCCTACGGTCATATGATGGTGGCTATTGGGAGAGCGGATATTATGTTTGATCCTGTACTTAATTTATGGGATGCTGCGGCCTTGTTACCTGTTGTCAAGGAAGCAGGGGGTGTATTTAGCGATGTCCATGGTGTAGAAACCATCCACTCAGGAAATGGTTATTCCACCAATCCGCATCTACACCAAGAATTAAAAGCTCTATTTGCACGCCATCGAGCTCAAAAGGGAGAATAGTGGTTTCGGCTTAGTCTTGCTTATGCTGATCGAACAATAACGTAATTTAGGCTTGCCTAATCCATTTATATAATTCTTTAAAGGTTGGTTTTTTGCCATACATGAGAATACCAGTACGATAAATACGTGCGGCTATCAACAGCATACCAATCAAACTGAGAATGAGCAATAGGATAGAGAGTAGTACTTCCCAAAATGTGACATTAGATACCAACATTCGAGTAACCATGTTAATGGGTGAGGTCAAGGGAAATAGCGATGCTACAATAGCTAAAGTAGAATCTGGAGCCTCAGCAATTCTGAAATTGAGCATATAACCTAACAAAATTGGAAGCATTACAGGTGTCATGAATTGCTGTGAGTCTTGCTCAGAATCCACCGCCGCACCAATGGCAGCGAAAATAGAACTATACATTAAAAAGCCTAGTACAAAAAACACGAAAAAATAGAGTACAAACAATGGGTCAATACTAAATTGCTCCAAAAAACTTAGATCAATATCAGATGGTACATTTGCTACTTCCCCCGTTGCATCCAGAGCGGACACGCTATTCTGAAAATCTCCCATTTGTTGATTAATGAAGAATTGAGCTACAGGAGCTGCAAGAATGGTAACTCCAGCATAGGTGGCAATCCACAAACTGAATTGAGTTAGCGCTACCAAACAAACACCAAGTAGCTTACCTAACATCAACTCAATAGGTTTTACAGAGGAGGTTATTATTTCGACTATTCGCGATGTTTTCTCTTCAATTACGCTGCGCATTAGTATGGCTCCATAACCGAATAGACCAATAAAGATAAATACACCAATAAGTATCCCACCTATACTACCTAAAAAAGCATTATTCTGTTCATCAACTCCTTCCTCATTCATACGCCTATTTTCTAGGGCCGGTCGTTCGTCAAATATCGCAATAATAGCTTCCGACACCTCATTATCTTCCAGGCGTATTTGACGGGTGACATCTCGTATGTCGGACCGAAGAGATTCGAAAAAAGTGATACCACCTGCACCATTATGAACAAAGGTGGCAGGAGTCCCTTCACTTAAAAAGCTTCGTTCAAATAAAACATATCCATCAAGTTCGTCCGCCATAATTAGATCACGTATTTCATCAATAGACTGATTGGCAGTAATGGGTAGGTATCTGGTCACATTAAGCTGGGTTAAGGGTTCTAGTAATCGGCCGGTTTCATCAATAACTACTACTTGTTTTGGTGCTTCGTTATCAGAAACAGTCATGAATATTATAAAACCCATGAAACCTAATATCAGAAGAGGGGTAAGGAAAGTAGAGAGCAAAAATGATTTGGTTTGAACCCTTGTAGAATATTCTCTTTTTATAATGAGCCAAATTTTTGAAGAATTAATCATATCTGATGTATTGAATGTATAATTGGGTTATTTAATCATCTTGCTAAGTTAATCAGTAACTTTGGTATCGTTCACCGTACTAATGAAGATATCTTGCAGGCTAGGTTGAACAATCTCGAATCGTTGGATCTCAGCTTGTGCTATGGCAACTTGTAATATATTCTGAGCGGAGGCACCCTCTAATAATCGTATTTCTGCAAAATTAGTTGAACGATTATTGATTCTAACTCCTTTTAATTCATTTAAAAATTCAGAATCACCCACGAAATCTAGCAGTACTGTATTGTTTCCAAAGCTTTGCTTTATTGATCGTAGATTCCCTTGCAGTACTACTTGACCTTGATTAAATAAACAGATATCATCACACATTTGCTCGACCTGTTCCATTCTATGAGTAGAAAAGAGGATGGTTTTCCCCCGCTTTTTCTCCTCTAGAATTACATCTTTAAGCATCTCTGAATTGATAGGGTCTAATCCGCTAAAAGGCTCATCAAATATATAAATTTCTGGGTCATGAGCAACAGTGGCTATGAACTGTATTTTTTGTGACATCCCTTTAGAGAGCTCAGATATTTCCTTCTTTTTCCAAGTGCTAGCCTCAAATCGATCTAACCAAAAATCAATCGCATTCTTAGCAGCTTGGTGACTTAAACCTTTTAATTGTGCAAGATACATGAGTTGGTCAAAAACTTTCATTTTCTTGTACAAACCACGTTCCTCTGGAAGGTACCCAATGCGTTCCTGACTTTTTGGGCTAGCTGGTTCTCCCAATATGCTAATGGAACCTGTATCTGGGTTTAAAATATGATTAATCATCCTGATAGTTGTGGTTTTCCCAGCTCCATTGGGTCCCAACAAACCGAAAATTTGCCCTTTTTCTACTCTAAAACTAACTTGGTTTACAGCGGTTGCCTTTCCGAAGTGTTTACTCACATTTTGAACATCAATAACTAGGGACATGATAAATGATTATATTGGTTTGTGTATGAATCAAAATATCGTAATATGTACTATAAAGTTGCAAGTTTATGACTATTGTTCACATAAGTGCGGAATGTTATCCCGCTGCTAAAGCTGGTGGACTGGGTGATGTAGTTGGTGCACTTCCTAAGTATCAAAGTAGAGGGAATGACCGTGCCATTGTATGCATGCCTCACTATCATACACCATGGCTACTGAAGGCCAATAAAACCCTAATCGATACCGCTACTTGCCAAATGGGTGCTGAGAAGGTGCCGTATAATGTGTATGAAATCAAAGAATCCTTAGGTTTTAGCCTCTATACCTTTGATATACCGGGCTTCACAGATAGACCTGGAATATACTTAGATCCCGATTCCAAGCATGGGTATTGGGACGAATTCGAGCGATTCTTGAGCGTTCAGATAGCTGTGTTGGATACTTTGGTGCGTTGGGATTTACAGCCTGATGTACTTCATTGTCATGATCATCATACAGGCTTAATACCCTTTATGGCTCAACAGTGTAGTGCATTTAGATCATTATCTAATACTTCTAGTATTATAACGGTACATAATGCTGAATATCATGGAAATCAGGATATGGGGAAACGATTTTTATTGCCAGATTTTGACGGAATACACACGGGTTTGTTAGAATGGGCTGGAGAATTAAATCCACTGGCTTGTGGGTTAAAGTGTGCTTGGAAAATAAGTACGGTATCGCCAAGCTATATGGAAGAATTACGCTCTGATAGTAATGGGTTAGAGTTTCTATTTCAATTGGAGGCAGGAAAATCCATTGGGTTTTTAAATGGAATTGATACTGAGGTGTGGAATCCTGCAACGGACACTTATTTAGATCAGCATTACACCTTAATTGGCCCTAATGAAAAGAATCCAGATTGTACAGATGTCAGTGAAGGGAAGGCTTATTATAAGCATGCGTTATGCCAAAAATATAGTCTGGATCCAAATAGACCCTTATTTGCATTTATAGGGCGATTGGTACACCAAAAGGGGGCCGATTTATTGGCTTCAGTAATCCGTGGGCTTCGTGAGCAAGGTAAAGAATGTAATTTCATTTTATTGGGAACGGGAGACCCTTTATTAGAAGCAGCATTCCGACAACTCTATCAGGACTATGTGGGTTTTTTCAACGCTAGGTTGACTTATAATGAAGGCTTGGCTAGACAAATATATGCTGGAGCTGACTTTATGGTAATGCCATCAAGGGTAGAACCTTGTGGGCTCAATCAACTCTATGCTATGCGATATGGTACTATCCCGATAGTACGATCGGTGGGTGGTTTAAAAGATTCGGTACCCGATATTTTATTATCAAATGGACTTGGTATACAATTTGATTCCTATAGCTATGATTCGCTAGAGCATGCTATATTACGGGCGAGTGAATTGTATGCTGACCAAGAAGCTATGCATGCCTTACGTGTGCGAATTATGCAACGGGATCATTCCTGGGAGAAAGTTGCGAAAGAGTATAAGAAACTATATGTAGAACTACAGTCCTATCATAGTTGATTCTATTTGGAACTTGAGACAGGATATTGTTTCTTTTGGATGCAGAGTAAATGATATTTTTATGTTAAGACCGATTAGGTGTATAGACAATAATCGTTTAATTTACTTACTAGAAAAATCAAAGGCGTAAATGGTAGCAAGCTCTGATTCATTAAAAATACGAGTCAAAAAATAGGTAATTCATGAATAATTCAGTGATGGCCATCATTCTCGGTGGTGGTAGAGGAACTAGGTTATTTCCATTAACCGATCATAGATCCAAACCAGCCGTACCTGTGGGAGGAAAGTACAGGTTAGTAGACATCCCTATTTCAAATTGTTTAAACTCCGGAGTTAAACGTATCTATGTTCTAACGCAATTTAATTCTGCATCACTGAATCGGCACATCAAAAACACCTACAATTTTGATATGTTTAGCAATGGCTTTGTAGATATACTGGCTGCTGAACAAACTGCTCAAAATACCGATTGGTTTCAGGGTACTGCAGACGCAGTTAGACAGTCGATTCATCATATGGAGAACCACAGTTATGAATATGTACTTATTCTGTCGGGTGATCAGTTATATCAGATGGATTACAGTGAAATGCTCGAGCTCCATATTAAACAGCAGGCAGATTTAACCGTTGCAACCATCCCTGTTATAGATCGTGATGCTACGGGCTTTGGAATAATGAAAACTAATTCAGACGGGTTAATAGATTCTTTTGTTGAAAAACCCGCAACAGACGAATTGGAGAAGTGGAAATCTGAAGTACCCGAGCCGTACAAAAGTCAAGGTAAAAACTACTTAGCCTCAATGGGTATCTATATCTTTAATCGGGAGACGTTGATACGCTTATTTAATGAAAACCCTGATGCTACAGATTTTGGGAAAGAAATCATTCCTAAGACATTAAATGAGGGATCGAGAGTGTGCAGCTTTGAATTTGGTAAATATTGGACCGATATCGGTACTATTAGATCTTTCTTCGAGGCCAATTTATCATTGGCAGACACAGTACCTGAGTTCAATTTGTACGATAACGATGCCTACATATACACACGCGCTCGATTACTACCCGCGTCCAAAATTATGGGTACTACCATGGAGAATTGTTTGATGGCTGAAGGCTGTATCATTGAAGCTAGTCGTATAGTTAGGTCCGTCATTGGTATTCGCTCTCGCATTGCCAAAGGCACAACCATTGAAAATTCCATTATAATGGGTAACGATTCTTTCCAGAGTCAGGAGTTTATCAATGCGGCAACACCTACAGAACCCCCGATGGGAATTGGCCAGCGATGCTACATTAGCAATTGCATCATTGATAAGAACGTGAGCATAGGAAACGACGTTCAAATTGTGGGTAGTGAGCATTTAGAGGACGGCGACTATCCATTTCATTACGTGCGGGAAGGCATCGTTATCGTCAAAAAAGGTACAATTATACCCGACGGAACTCACCTGAAGTAGCTAATTTTTTTGAAAAGGAAATGTTGCTTAGAGTATACTCTTTAGGGTAGCTCCAATCTCAGCTGGACTTTCTACTACGGTAATACCTGCTTGAGATAATGCTTTTTTCTTCTCTTGAGCGGTTCCTTTTCCACCTGAGATAATAGCTCCAGCATGGCCCATTCGACGCCCTGGAGGCGCTGTAGATCCAGCTATGAAAGCAACGACTGGTTTACTTACATGCTCTTTGATGTAAGCAGCTGCTTCTTCTTCAGCAGACCCGCCGATCTCACCAATAAGTACGATAGATTCGGTATCTGGATCTTTCTGGAAGAGTTTAACCGCATCTAAGTGTGTGGTTCCAATCACTGGATCTCCACCAATACCAATGGCTGTGCTTTGACCTAATCCAATTTTTGTAAGCTGATCAACAGCCTCATAGGTGAGCGTACCTGACCGAGAAATGACTCCGACCGTACCGGGTGTAAAAATAGTGCCTGGCATAATACCAATTTTAGCTTCGCCAGGAGTTATAACACCAGGGCAGTTTGGGCCTATGAGTGTAGCCCCATGACTTTTTACGATTTGTTTTGCGACAATCATATCATTAACAGGAATACCCTCAGTAATGCAAATAATTACTTCTATTCCAGCGAAAGCAGCTTCAGTAATAGCATCCGCAGCGAAGACCGGTGGCACAAAAATGACAGAGGTGTTTGCACTTTCGGATTCAACCGCTTCCTTTACGGTATTAAATACGGGTAAGTTTAAATGTTTTTGGCCACCTTTTCCAGGTGTAACACCACCCACCACAGGAGTCCCATAGGCAATCATTTGTTCTGCGTGAAAGGTACCTTCACTTCCCGTAAAACCTTGTACGATTAATCTAGTTTGTTTGCCAACAAGTACGCTCATGGATATAAAATTTTACATTTTTTTTGGGTTATTTGCCATTTTCGCATCTATATAGTATTAACCCTATTACAGGCGTTAAATATAGTATGCTTTACACTAAAATGTAGCCCTTATTTTCGATGAAATTGAGTTCTAGTATTACTTATATCACGGACAATACGCGAGTCATCATAAAAGAAAATCAGAGCAGTTTAGTTAGCATTTTCATTGATATATTTTATGCTAAAGTCCAACACACGGTCGATGCCCAAAGTGGTATCGAGGATTCGTTGCACTAATACAGAATCTGGTTCTAAACCAATTCCTTCATAGAGTATTTTAGTTAGCGGATCAGC
>CABZWK010000021.1 GCA_902529365.1 uncultured Balneola sp. | reverse complement strand
AGTTTACCGCCACATTGGATTATGAAAGTCGGGAGATTGCCGAAAAATATCAGGACAAGGTCATTCACAAATACGACTTGGCTCAATTTCGTGTAGACAAGTATTCAAAAGAAATCAATCTGGTTCGGTCGCATTATGAAGAACAGGAACGAGTTATTCAAGCTTTGATTCTTAATTTATATCGTCAGGAATTAGCGACATCCAATAACATCAATCTAAAGCCTGTAATTCTGTTCAAAGCCAAACGCACTATTGCGGAATCTGAGCAGAACAAAACAAACTTTCACCAACTCATTGAGGAATTTTCGGCAGAAATGGTGGATAATATTCAGCAGACTTCCACTGTGCCGATTGTACAAAAAGCTTTTCAGTTTTTTGAAAATAAAGGCATTTCGAGTTCAGAAATAGCCAAACGAATAAAAGCAAACTTTTCAGAAGAAAACTGCATCAGTGCAAATAATGACGCAGAAGCAGAAACCAATCAGATTTTGCTAAACACATTGGAAGACGAAAATAATCCAATCCGAGCCGTATTTGCCGTACAGAAATTGAATGAAGGTTGGGATGTATTGAACTTGTTTGATATTGTTCGTCTGTATGAAGGCCGTGATGGACGAGCAGGTAAGCCTGGAAAAACAACCATTTCTGAAGCACAGTTAGTAGGTAGAGGTGCTAGATATTTCCCTTTTTCATTGGAAGAAGGACAAGACCCTTTCACTCGAAAGTTTGATGATGATATTTCGAATGACCTTAAAATATTGGAAGAACTTTATTACCACACCAAGGAGGATAGCCGATACATTTCAGAAATCAAACAAGCATTGGTTGAAACAGGAATCTTTGAGGATGATGAAAATTCAATCCAATTAAAACTCGAACTGAAACCTGAGTTTAAAAAAACCAATTTTTATAAGACAGGTCAGGTCATATTCAATAAAAAGGTAGAAAAGAGCTATGATAACGTGAAATCAATTTCTGACTTGGGCGTAAAGAAAAAGAATTTCAACTATACTCTATCATCTGGTGTAGGGCAAATGACACGTGTATTCATCAAAGAAGAAAATGGTTATACAGGAAAAATTGAGCAAAAAGATATTTCGATAAAGAACATTCCAAAACACATCATTCGATTCGCCTTATCACAAAATCCGTTTTATTACTTCGATAACTTGGTGAGATATTTTCCTAATGTTGAATCCATATCCAATTTCTTAGAAAGTGACTATTATCTGGGTGATTTAGAAATTACATTTAATGGAACGATAAACCGTCTAGAGAACATCAATCATCGAGATTATTTATTTGCAATCAATAGCTTAATTGACACAATTGAAATAGAGATAAAGTCGAACCTGACCAAGTACGAAAGTTCGAACTACGTTAAAGATTATATTCACAAAGTTTTCAAAGATAAAGAGATTAAGGTTTACAAGGACAGTGAGCGAGCAAACGGACAATTTGATGTGGTGAGCGAACCTGAATGGTATGTATACAACGCAAACTATGGAACATGTGAAGAGAAGGAATTTGTAAAAATGTTCGCCAGGCGTTTTGAATATTTAAAGAGGAAGTATACCAATATCTACCTGATACGAAATGAAAGAGAACTAAAAATCTTTGATAAGTTAGGTCGTGCTTTTGAGCCTGATTTCATTCTTTTTTGCAAACAAAAAGACGGAGAAGAAATGACCTATCAGGTATTTATTGAGCCAAAAGGTGCTCATTTGGTTGCAAACGATAAATGGAAAGAAGACTTCCTGAAAGAGATTAGAGAAGAAAAGAAAACCATTAAAATTGACACAGATAAATATCTGATTACAGGTACACCATTCTATAACAGTTCAAACGAAAATGAATATGTTCAATCCATCGAATCTGCACTTAGTTTATAAATAATTAGGATTATGTGTATTAAAAATGACGGATTTAAATTGTGTACGTGTTCAGATGAAATAGATGAGAACAAACCCCATTGGGTGCTGGAACGTCTTAAAACCAATAAAAAGGATACCTATGTTATTAGTATAGGTACATTTGTACTTGATTATTTGGAAAGTATAAAGTACATCTTGGAACAATTAAATAACCATAATCCTTTTGATTTTGACTATAAACCTGGAAATAGGGACCTATTAACACTTAACTTTGAAGAGGGTTCATTTCATCTGATTTACGATAATAATGAGTGGACAGATTTTGAAGAATATGAAGACTTCAAAGAAAATCAGAAAGAAGAAATTCAAAAAGGGCTTTTGAAAGGTGGGCTTAAGATATCTGATATTTATCATAGGAGGTGGGATAGATTTTGTGATTAAACCACTTGGGAGATTTTTTCAAGTCACAGAAACAACAGATGTAAAGAAATATTTCTTAGACATTGATAAAGTTAACAAGTACCCAGTTTCTTTTGTTATCAAATCAGAGGATTCTCATACTGAATTACTATCTAAAATTGAAGAAACAGCTTTAAAACAATATAGAGTAAAAGCTATTGTTAAAAAGTACATGACATCAATCGAAGAAGTAATAAATATCCCAAAAATGATAGAATATTTAGGGGTTATCTATAAAGATGTACGGATTAATAATGTACTTGTTGAAATCACTATCTAAAGTAAGGTTGAGTTTAATTATCTCAAAGCAGAGTAGCTCATTAAGAGATTAAGTATCGATTCATGGTAATTATGAAGTTTGTTTTACTATAGTTTTACCATAAACAAAATAAAAAAGGCTAAGAACAATAGAATTAATTGCTTAGCCTCTTTTTTAAGTGGGCGATGAGGGACTCGAACCCCCGACCCCCTCGGTGTAAACGAGGTGCTCTAAACCAACTGAGCTAATCGCCCATATTATATCAGGGCCACAAATATAAGATCTTTCCCACTACGGACAAAGAATTTTTTTACTAAGAAGAAAATAACCCCTGTATTCTCACACTCCTAATTTGTACCGCGATTCAGGCTTCCCTATCTTTTAGCATTATTAACCATTAGTATTTTATTTATGATTAGTTCTACATTCATTTTGATGGCCGGAAACCCCCAAGACCCAAACGCTGGCATAATTAATTTGGTCTTTCTTGGCGCCATATTTTTAGTGTTTTATTTCTTCATTATTCGCCCACAAAGCAAAGCACAAAAAGAAATAAGAGAAAAAGTGGAAAACATGAAAAAAGGTGACAAAATAGTTACCTCTTCAGGTATTATCGGCGTACTACATACGATTGATGAAGATAGTGTACTAGTCGAAGTGGGAAGTAATGTGAAAATACGTTTTCTCAAATCCGCCATAAGCGATGTGAATCCGAATAAATCAAAGTAAGCATCCCTTACTTTCGAACTAATTCGGTATAGGGTTAGTTATAAAAGCTTACAGTTACTGCTATGTAGCTTGATAACCATATTTTATGCAAGAAATACACTTTAATACCATACCCGAAGCTATACGTGATATACGGGAAGGTAAGATGATCATCGTAGTTGATGATGAGGATCGTGAGAATGAAGGAGATTTTTTGATGGCTGGTGAGATGGTCACCACCGAGGCCATTAATTTTATGGTCACTCATGGACGCGGATTAGTCTGTGCACCGGTCAATAAAGAAGTAGCAAAACGCTTTAAACTTAATCATATGGTGGTTGATGGAGCAGACCCTGAGGAAGCTAATTTTACTATATCAATAGACCATAAACGATTAACAACTACTGGTATTTCTGCGGCAGATAGAGCCAATACGATTCGAGAACTTACCAATCCTGATTCCAAACCCACAGACTTTCGCAGACCTGGCCATATTTTCCCTCTACTTGGGGTTGAAGGTGGAGTTTTAAGAAGGGCAGGACATACCGAAGCCGCGCTTGATTTAGCCAAGCTGGGTGGGCTTCAACCCGTTGGAATTATTTGCGAAATTATGCGAGAAGATGGGGAAATGGCACGAGTTCCTGAGCTAGCTAAAATGGCACAAGATTTTGAAATGTCCTTTATTACTATAAAGGATTTAATTGCTTACCGCAATGAAACTGAAAGTTTGGTTCATAGGGTAATGCAAATGGAAATGCCTACGGTATACGGTGATTTCACCCTTCATGCCTTTGAAGAGTCTATGACCGGGGATATTCATTTAGCTCTAACCAAAGGGAACTGGGAGGCAGGGGAACCTATACTAACTCGGGTGCACTCATCCGATTTAATTGGCGATATTTTTGGCAGCCGTAGTAAACAATCTGGGGATGTACTCCACAGTGCCATGGCACAAGTCGAGGCAGAAGGTCAGGGTGTTGTACTGTATATGAACCGAAATCAACGAGGATCCATTTTAATGAGCCAATTGCAAACACTTAAAGCCATGCAAGAGGGGCCCCTTCAGGATTCAGAATTAGAAATAGATAATAATCCAAAAAAGAACGATGCGCGAGATTACGGGATTGGGGCACAGATATTGCAAGCTTTAGGAGTAACGAAACTCCGTTTGTTAACCAACAATCCAGTAAAACGAATTGGTATCAAGAGTTTTGGCTTAGAAATTGTGGAGCAAGTAGCCATTCATTCTGAGAAAGCCTTATCCCAGCGCTAAATAGGTTTTAGCTTAGTTAGTTCAAACAGTAATACCTTCTCAAGTACAATTTGTATTTATATGGCAAGTGATAGCTTACTCCTGAATAGTGCCATCTTGCTCAAAGGTGTTTCGTGAATCAGTCTTCGGGTCTTCGGGCAGTAAATATTTACCAAAAATAAACAAGGTTATAATAGAAACCGAAATAGCTATGTCTGCAATATTAAAAATGTAAGGAAAGACCGTCCAATCATTAATCTGGAGACTAAAATAGATAAAATCCACCACGTGCCCATCCAATAACCCTCCATAACCTTCAATGTAGCCCATTATTAGTCGATCGGTGATGTTTCCTAATGCCCCACCTAGAACTAAGCCCATAAAAAATAGATATCCTAAACCAGCGTGTTTTAGCGTCCAAAGTAGATAGGCGAATATCCCAATAGTGGCCGCAATTGAAATCATGCTAATGACATGAGTTGGTAGGATATCAATACCCATAGCCATACCTGAATTTTGGGTGTAGTAAAACTCCAACCAACCCTCAATAATTTCCCATCGTTGTAATTCTGGTGATGTGCGTACCAACCATTTTGTATACTGATCCAGGGCTATTACTACGGCAGCAGGTAATAAAAGCATAAGTAATTTTATGTTCGTGGATTTTGACAAATCGTATAACTGGCGGTTTTACTAGCAAACCCAATAGGGCTAAATAAAGTTAACTAGGATTATTTAATTAACGTCGTTTTAACTTTGCATCAATGCTTAACTGCGTGTGAGGTACCGCTTCTAAACGACCCTTAGCTATTTTTTTACCTGTTACTTTACAAACCCCGTAGGTTTTGTTATCTATGCGCTTCATGGCATCGTCCAAATATTTAATGAACTTACGAGTGCGATTGAAGAGCATGTAGGTTTTCTCCCTTTCCTGGGCGTCGGTGCCAGCATCTGCCATATGAAACGAATACGCAGATTCATCCGAGCTATTCTCCATATTATCTCTTAGCGTCTTCTGCAAAGCTTCAAACTCTTCTTCTGCAGCATCTCGCTTTTTTAGAATAATTCTTCTAAAGTATTCCAATTCATCATCCGTATACGGAGAGATACGCGCTTCACTGTTGGTCTCTTTTCTTGCCATGTTATTCGGTTATTTAAGTTCTTCGAATAGAGATGATACATACCTCATCTCCAATCTCCCATGTTTTTACATAATCTGAAACCTTTAACTCTTCCTGCTCTAAGCTCTCTGATAGGGTTTCTTGTTGAATATATTCCGCCATATAGCTTATAGCGGCAGCTAATTTTTCATTCGCTTGCACTCCGGTTGCTATCCGGTCAGTCACATCAAAGTTAGCTTCTTTTCGCATATTTTGCACTCTATTTACGAATTCTCGTGCTAAGCCTTCTTTTTGAAGTTCTTCACTTAGTTCCGTATCAACTGCAACACTAAGGCCCGCTTCACTTTCCACTTGCCATCCTTCAAGTCCTGTACGAATAATATCGATTTCCTTTTCTACTAGAACGATTTGAGTACTATCTCCCAGACGGACGGTTACCTGCCCCAACCGTTCATACTCGGAGATTTGTTCGGTGCTAAATGATTGTACTTGACCAGCCACTGCCTTCATATAAGGCCCTAATTTTTTACCTAATAATGGGTAATTAGGTTTGGCTGTTTTATGAACAATCCCTGAGTCATCGTCCACAAATTGAATTTCTTTTACATTGACTTCCTCTAGAATGATGTGCTGTACTGATAGTATTGCGTCTCGTTCTACCTCATCTTTGATGGGGAGGATAATTCTTGCCAATGGTTGACGAACATTCAAATCAATTTGATTTCGAATGCGTAAAACAATAGCCGAGATGAGTCTAGCCCGTTCCATTTTATGCTCAAGAGCTGGAAGAATTGCCGTTTCTTCTACTGTAGGGAAAAAGGATAAATGTACGGAGTCCTCATAACCAGGCACCTCATTGGTCAAATGCTGATACATCCATTCACTCATAAATGGAGCGATAGGACTCATAAGTTGACTCATACTTAGCAAACATTGATGAAGTGTTTGGTAAGCAGCTGTCTTATCCAGTGTAGCCCCTGATTTCCAGAAACGACGTCTGTTTCTACGAACATACCAGTTGCTTAGTTCTTCCACAAAGGTTTCCATTTCTCGAGAAGCCCTAGTTGGCTCATACTCGTCAAAGTACCTTTCTACCTGTTTAATCGTAGTGTTAAGTCGAGAAATGATCCAACGATCTATCTCTGGTCGGTCGGGCACAGGAATATGTGCTGTCTTAGCATTAAACTCATCAATATTTGCATACATAGCAAAAAAGGAATACGTGTTCACTAAGGTATTAAAGAACTTTCGTTGGGTTTCCTTAAGACCATCCTCACTAAATTTTAAATTGTCCCAAGGGGAAGAATTACTCATCATATACCAACGAGTTGTATCTGCACCATAGGTTTTCAAAATCTCAAAAGGGTCTACGGTATTACCTTTGGACTTACTCATTTTTTCGCCATTCTTGTCTAAAACAAGCCCATTCGATACCACATTTTTGTAAGCGACCTGATCAAAGAGCATGGTTCCCAAGGCATGTAAGGTATAAAACCAACCACGTGTTTGGTCCACACCTTCAGCTATAAAGTCGGCAGGAAATCGATCTTTAAACTCTGCTTGGGTTTCCATAGGGTAATGCCATTGGGCAAAAGGCATGGAACCAGAATCGAACCATACATCTAACAAATCGGGTACGCGTCGCATGGTCCCTCCTCCTGGTGCAGGCCAAGTAAGTTCGTCAATGTATGGCCTATGTAAATCAAGCTCAGTGTCCTCTGAAATCCCTGCCTTCATTTTTAACTCAGAAATACTACCAATGCATTCAAATACATCTGGATTCTTATCACTCTGCCAAATAGGTACCGGCGTACCCCAGTATCGTTGTCTAGATATAGCCCAATCCACATTATTTTCCAGCCAAGTACCAAATCTTCCTGTACCCGTACTACTTGGTTTCCAATTAATCGTTTTGTTAAGCTCCACCATACGATCTTTTACCGCGGTGGTTTTAATGAACCAAGATTCTACTGGGTAACTCATCAACGGGGTGCCCTTACGCCAGTCAAAGGGGTAGTTATGTTCATAGGTCTCATGCCGGAACATAAGCCCTTTCTCTTTTATTTCTTTAGCTATTCCTTTGTCAGCCTCTTTAAACCACTGTCCATTGAATTCCGGCACCTGTTCTGTAAAGCATCCATCTCGATCAATCGGGTTGAACATAGGTATTTGAGCCTTTGCGCATGCATCATAATCATCCGCACCATATGCTGGGGCCGTATGTACAATACCCGTTCCATCATCGATAGTAACATAACTTGCAGGAATAATCTTCCAAGCCTGCTCTTTATTGAACTCTTGTCGGGCGTAGTCAAAAATTGGAAGGTACCTGTTACCTACTAGCTCCGCACCTTTGAACTCCTCCAAAATGATAACTTCCTCACCAAATACACGTTCAACACATCCCTTAGCAACGATGTAATTTTTATTATGATGAGCTAATTTAACGTAATTCAATTCAGGGTTAATGGTCAAAGCCATATTAGAAATGGTCGTCCAAGGTGTGGTTGTCCATGCCAAATAATACGTTTCCTCCTCATCTGGTTTAGGAAACATGACATAAATACTGGGATCCTGAGTATTTTTGTACCCTAAACTTACTTCGTGAGAAGAAAGTACGGTCCCGTTTCCTGGCGAATACCATTGAATCTTGTATCCTTTGTATAAAAGTCCCTTTTTAAAGAGCTCACTGAGTGCCCACCAAACAGATTCTATATAGTTATTTTCAAATGTGATGTAGGGTTTATCCTGATCTACCCAATAACCCATTCGATCGGTTAACTCATCCCAAAGATCTTTGTATTTTAATACGCTTGACCTACACTCTGCATTATATTTGGCGATACCATATTCTTCTACCTGAGATCTTCCTGTTAGTCCTAAAGCTTTCTCAACTTCTATTTCTACAGGTAGTCCGTGTGTGTCCCAGCCCGCTTTTCGTTCAACCTTATACCCTTTCAAAGTCTTATAACGGCAGAATAAATCCTTTACAGTCCGTGCCATCACATGGTGGATACCTGGCTTGCCATTGGCAGTTGGTGGGCCCTCATAAAAATTAAACGGGATACCTTCATTACGGCTGTTTATACTTTTTTCAAAAACCTGCTTTTCTTTCCATTCTCTTAGAATGTCTAATTCAGCATTCGGGTAGCTTAGACTTTTTATTTCTTTGAACGATGATGACATAAAGACTCTTGGGTTTCGTACTCCTAAAGAAAGAACAATATAAGCAATCTATGCCAAATGCTGAGATTTTATTGTTCATTTCATTCCTCTTAAATGAGTGCTATCTTAATTTTTAAGCTGATGCTGCCACCAGTGCTTTTACTGGTGAGGCCGCATTTACAACCACAGATGCTGCCGCAGTAGCTAACTTAGCTACTACGTTCATTTCTTGTTCATAAGATCATCTCACTGAATCAACCAAATTGTTATGGAATTTCAACCCACTCGAAGTATCACTAAGGACAATCCTTACAGGATTTGTTTTGTTTGTCTGGGCAATATATGTCGTAGCCCAACGGCTGAGGGTATATTTCAACATAAAGTTAAAGAACGTGGTTTAGGTTCTTTTTTTTATGTTGATTCTGCTGGGACTGGTGCCTATCACGTTGGAGAGAAAGCCAACGCCACCTCACGTAGCGTAGCGGATTCTCACGGAGTACCTCTTCTTTCCCGAGCTCGTCAATTTGACTATGATGATTTCAACGATTTCGACCTTATTTTAGCTATGGATGCAAGTAATTATGCAAATATAATGACACTAAAGCCAGGCACAACAACCGCTCAAGTTGAAATGATGCGTAGATTCGATCCACAAGGGACTAGTGATGATGTGCCAGATCCGTATTATGGCGGATTAAATGGATTTGAAGATGTGTTCTCCATTTTAGAACGATCTAGTGAAGAGCTTCTCAATCAGCTTATTCCTCATCTTCTCAACGAATAAATATTGCAAACTTATTAGTAAATAAGTATTTTACTTTATATGAACACAACGCTATAGGTTTATAGCCAAAATTTTCTGGATCAATACTTACTTACTACTATATATGTCTACATCAACTCGGGAAAAAATAATTCAATTAGGAGATGATCTATTACGGAAGCAGGGCTTCAATGCATTTAGTTATGCCGATATTTCTAAGCCCTTACAAATAAAAAACGCAGCTGTACATTATTATTTTCCTTCAAAACAGGATTTGGCTGTTGCTATTGCACTGTGGCATAAGGATATCTTTGACCGATTCAGTCAAAAAATGGCCAATAAAGAACCCAAAGATAAGCTGAAAACGTTTTTAAATTTCTATCATTCTATTCATCTTAGTGAAAAAGTTGATATAATCGGCGCTTTTGCAACGGATTGGCACTCATTAGAGCCTAAGGTGCAAACTGAAGTTCAGGAGTTTACTGAACTGGTGATAAACTGGCTAAGTGAGTTAATTCAAGAGGGTTTGGATTTAGGTCAGTTCCGAACGACACAAAATGCTCGAACCACTGCCCTGCGAATTTTAAGTTCTATATTTGCTTCGACTCAATTGGTGCGCATCACTGGCGATCATGATTTCACTAGGGTCAAAAATAGTATTTTAGAAGAATTTATAAACTGAGTAACTATGAGTGTACACCAAATTCCAGGGTCAATACAAGCTGAGGTTGAATCCGTATTATTTGCTCCAATTACAAAAGCTACATTGGTACAGGGTGGGGATATTTCGGAGGCTTTAAAAATTGAATTAGAGGATGGACAAGCTTTTTTTCTCAAATTTCACAAAATGAATCTTAACGCGTCTAAATCAGTATTTATTCAAGAAGCAAAAGGACTGAATACATTACGGACTGTTAACACTTCTTTAGTGATACCTGAGGTCATCTCACACAATAACTCCTATTTGTTAATGGAATACCTTGAAGAAGAAAAACAGGGCAATGATTTCCAATTTGGAGTGGATATCGCCAAATTGCATAAAAGTAGTAATGAATTATTCGGCTTTTCAGAGGATAATTACATTGGATCCATCGATCAGTCGAATCGCTATCATGCCGATTGGTTAGAATTCTTTATTAGAGAGCGAATAGAACCGTTAGCCAATAAGGCAATGGAAGGTGGGTTACTTAGTAATAAGTATAGTCGTATTTTTGAGCGTTTGTTTAACTATACCTATGTCATTTTTCCTTATGAACCTCCCGCACTTCTGCACGGAGATCTTTGGTCTGGTAATTATCTATTTACCAAACAGGGGCAAGCGGCCATTTATGATCCAGCAGTATATTACGGGCATAGAGAAATGGAACTTGCAATGACTACCTTATTTGGAGGCTTTAATCCAGCCTTTTATGATGGGTATCAAACGGAGTACCCTTTGCAAACTGGCTGGGAAGAACGCCAAAAGCTATGTCAGCTTTATCCTTTACTTGTTCATGCTCTATTGTTTGGTGGAAACTATGTACAGCAATCCAAAGCTCTTCTAGACCGTTTCTTTTAATCCTTACTAGGAACTAATTACTACTTTATTATAATCCACTAAGCTTAGCATCGTTTAATTGCCATAACATATGATTTTACAACTTTTTTAATTGCTACATCGGAATTGTATAAATATCCTGTAATGTTATTGAACGCTATTTGCAGGCCGTAATCAATAATTAATATTCATATTGAGAAGTATTAATGAATGAAGATCGTTGAATCAATAAAGCAAACGAAACTATAAAATTACCTAGATCTAGCCTGAAGAGTTCAATCATACAAACAATTGCATCAAATCTTTCATGTTTTTTTCAATGCGATTATTTTCCAAATTTCCCAAACTACCCACAAGGCTGTGATTTAGATCTTTTGGCGGTATAAAGCTTCCATCATCCAGTTCTTTACCCACTTGAACATAGGCATCTCTAAAACTTAAGCCAGACATGACTAAGTCGTTCACTCGCTCAACAGAAAACAAAACGTCGTACTGTGAACCATCTAACAAATTTTGCACCGGTTTTATTTTGGGAATTGCATAGGTACACATATCCAACATGGCTTTTACATCGTCCAATGCAGGGAAAATAAGATCCTTCAATAACTGAAAATCACGGTGGTAGCCTGAAGTTAAATTTCCTGTGAGCTGTGCAATTGATGCTGGTAGTGCCCTTATGACCGCGCTTTTAGCCCTCATTAATTCAAATACATCCGGATTTTTTTTATGCGGCATAATACTACTACCAGTAGTCAACTCATTCGGCAGGGTGATAAAGCCAAAGTTACCACTGTTATACAAGCAAATATCCGAAGATAATTTATTGATGGTTTGGGCCAACGCAGCCAATGCAAAACTTACACTCTGCTCTAGTTTGCCTCGCCCCATTTGTGCATACACAACATTCACGTTCATTCCTTTAAACTCCAGCAATTCAGTAGTATAATCTCTATCTAGCGGAAAGGATGAACCGTAACCAGCAGCAGACCCCAATGGATTTTGATTGGCTATATTATAACTCGCATAGAGTTGATGTGTGTCATCTACTAAAGCTTCGGCATAAGCCCCAAACCATAATCCAAAGCTAGACGGCATTGCCGCCTGCATGTGGGTATAGCCCGGTATTAGGACTTCTTTGTGCTTTTCACTCTGCGCCAAAAGTACTTCGAACAGAGCCTCTATTTGCCCTGTTAGCTTCACTATTTCATCCCGGAAATACAGTTTCAAATCGACCAGTACTTGGTCATTTCTTGACCTACCGGCATGAATCTTCTTTCCTAATGACCCCAATTTCTCGGTTAACATAAATTCAATTTGGGAGTGAATATCTTCTACTCCATCATTTATAACGAATTGGCCGGTTTCGATATCTTCTTTCAATATTCGTTCTAATTCCGCTACCAGAGTATCGCATTCCTGCTGAGATAATAGCCCCACTTTTGCCAGCATCTTCACATGTGCAATACTTCCTTGTACATCATAAGGAGCAAGACGTAAATCCCATTCATTGTCTTTGCCAATGGTAAACGCTTCTATTTTATCATCGATAGGGAGACCTTTGTCCCATAGTTTTTTAGCCATATTCGTATCTATTTATTATCTCTGGATAATGTAATGGGTTCCATTCTAACTGTATGTTTTTATCCTAGTTTCCAATGGGGAATTTCCAAACCATTTAGTAATTGAGCATAGCCCATTAGACCACCTAGAATTTCATGAATATAAATGAATTCATTCGGAGTATGCGAACGATGAGTGTTACCTGGTCCTATTTTAACACTTGGAAATGGCATATGGGCTTGATCCGACATTGTTTTTGAGGAAACTCTTAGCATGTCAAGATCTTTTGCTTTCAGCACAACAGGATGATGATCCGCTATTCCAGAAGAATTTAAATGGAGCGATCGGGGCTCCACCAGTCCATCTATATGTTCACGAATAATATCCACTATTTCAGTATTGTTATAACAGTCATTAGGTCGAACATCCACCACAAAATGGCAACTGTCTGGAACTACGTTATGCTGGGTTCCCGCTTCTATTTGCGTGACGTTCATACTGACTTTTCCAAGCTGTTCAGAAACCTGTTCAAATTCATAGCTTCTAAACCATTCTATTGCATCCACCGCCTTATATAGTGCATTAACTCCTTCCCCTCGGGCTGCATGTCCAGATTCGCCCAATGTAGTCACATCCAACACAATTAATCCTCGTTCGGTAACAGCCATTTCCATAGAAGTAGGTTCGCCAACCACCGCTAAATCCACCGCCCCCATCGCCTCCAAGGTTATTGGTACCCCATTTTTTCCGGAAGTTTCCTCTTCAGCAGAAGCTAAAAAAAGCAGATTATACGATTGATTGCGTTCGTTAAGCCAATAAAATATATACAACAAGCAGACCAGTGGAGCCCCCGCATCATTGCTACCCAATCCAAATAATTTTCCATCCAATTCAACCGGTTCAAATGGATCTGTATCCCAATTTGATGTGGCTCGAACCGTATCGTGATGCGAATTGAGTAAAAGAACCGGTGCTCCATCTACCCAATGTTTACCACGGGCCAATACACTATTCTGAATGCGTTCAACTTCAAATCCGTGGGATTGCAAATGTTTTTCTAGTAGCAACGCTGTTTCCTGTTCTTGACCACTGTAGGATTTAGTGGCAATTAACTGTTTCAACAAATCCAAGGCCTGTTTTGCAGGTACCTTCCATTCGTTAATTGAGTGATTAGATGAGTTCATAAGTATGAGTTTTGGGCACCCAAAAGCTTTTTTTAACCAGTCTTGCATTATTCCGGCCCTAGTCTAATCGCAAATAAGTCCCCGAGTGTTGAGTGTATAAATCTTTTGAATGAACAATACGAACAGGACTGACTCCTGCCTGAACGGCCTTAAAACCCACATCTAACTTGGGAATCATTCCCCCGCTTACCTGTTTATCTTTTTTGGCCATCTTAAAATCTTGTGGGCTAAAAACCTCGCATAACTTCCCATCTACCATGACTCCTTCTAAATCAAAACATAGGTTCAAACTGACCTGAAAAGAGCTATTTTCAGCCAACGCAATGGCAACATGCGCTGCGATACTGTCGGCATTCGTATTTAATAACTGACCAGATCCGTCCGAACTCAAAGGGGCCAATATCGGTATAATTCCCCTTTCTAGTAAGACTAATAGTTCCTCAGTGTTAATCGACTCAATATCCCCTACCCATCCAAAATCTACAGGGTGCGCCGACCGCTTTACCGAACGAATAACCCCCATATCTGCACCTGTCAACCCTAATGCTTTTCGACCTCGTGACTCTAACTGAGCCACCATTTTTTTATTGATTAACCCACCATACACCATAATGGCTATATCCAACATAGCGGTGTCAGTAACTCTTCTCCCATCAATCATCTGGCTCTTAACAGAAAGCGCTTCTGCCATGCTGGTCGCTTGTGCACCCCCTCCATGCACTAATATTACGGGCACATTTAGCCTAGCCAAGCCATCTAATACGCTCTCTAGCTGCTGTTCATCTTCTGCTACCTTTCCCCCTATTTTGATAATAAGAATGGTGTTTGTTAGCTGCTTAATATGGGAGTCTTTGGTATTCATACGCTTTGTCACTCGTTACTGTTTTGCTCAAGAACCAAAGAAAGCACCGTTTGCATGGAAACTACACGATTTGCGGCCTGCTGAATCACCAAACTATTTGGGCTATCAATAACCTGATCACTCACAATCATATTCCTACGCACAGGCAAGCAATGCATAAAATAGGCTTGATTGGTAAGCTCCATTTTTTCCTGATTTATCATCCAAGATGAGTCCTGATGCAGCACTTGACCATAATGCTGATAACTAGACCAATTTTTGGCATAAATAAAATCTGCCCCCTCAAACGCTAAGGACTGGTTCGTCTGGACCTGGGCAGATCCAACAAATTTCGGGTCCAATTCATATCCCTCAGGATGAGTAATTATTAGATCTACGGAGGCCCTATTCATCCATTGGGCAAAGGAGTTAGCCACGGCCTGGGGTAAGGCACGTGGGTGCGGTGCCCAGCTTAGTACCACCTTAGGGCGTTCAGTCTTTTTGAACTCATTAATCGTAATTAGGTCGGCAAAAGCTTGCAAGGGGTGCCCAGTAGAAGATTCCATATTAATAATAGGTACGCCAGCGTATTTCTTAAAAGCGGTCAGAACGGGTTCGGCATAATCTAGGTCTCTATCTTCAAGCGATGCAAAGGCACGTATAGCTAAAAAGTCAAAATACGTTCCCATCACGCCCGCTGCCTCTTTGATATGTTCTGCAGAGGCTCCATTCATTATGGTTCCATCGGAAAACTCCAGTTTCCAACTTTCTGAACCAACATCAAGGACAACTACATCCATCCCCAGATTCTGTGCCGCTCTTTGCGAACTTAAGCGCGTACGTAAACTGGGATTAAAAAATAATAGTCCTACACTTGTTCTATTTCCTTCCGTATACCCCTTTCGGGGATGAGCTTTAATAGATTGGGCTCTAGCCAAGGCTAGCTCTACAGACCCAATATCATCTACATCAAAAAAGTGATTCATTTGCTTAGTCTTGGATTACCTGTTTTAACCCATTTAGAAAATAATCTATCTGAGCCTGTGTGATGTTTAGGGGTGGAAGTAGTCGAATCGTATTGGGATTCGAAGAACTTCCTGTAAAAATAAATTGTTCATACAACAGCTTTTTGCGCATTTCGGCAACAAGCTCTGAAAACTCAAGGCCTATCATTAGACCCTTGCCTCGAATTTCTTTAATAGCCGTATGGGTAGACAAGCGCTCAATTAGATAGGCTCCCATTTCTTGGGCATGTTGCATTAAATTCTCTGATTCCAATACTTCTAACACAGCAAGGGAGGCAGCACAGGCTAAATGATTGCCTCCATAAGTGGTACCTAGCATACCTGGGAAAGCCTCAATTTCGGGTGCAATCAATATGCCACCCACGGGGAAACCGTTTCCCATACCTTTAGCCATAGTAATGACATCTGGACGAATGCCCGAATATTGATGAGCAAAAAAATACCCAGTGCGCCCAAAACCCGATTGTACTTCATCCATTATCAACTGAGTTCCTGTGTTTGTACATTCTTTACGCAAAAACCGTAAAAATTCATCCGATGATTCAACAATACCACCCACGCCTTGTATTCCTTCGATGATCACACAACATACTTCCTTTGTGGCTAGATGCTCAGCCACCTCTTCATGGTTTCCTAATTCACAACGAATAATTTCGGCACCTTCGTTGACAGGGAAAACCAATTTTGGGTTATCCGTTGCCGCTACTGCCAAAGAGGTACGCCCGTGAAAAGCTTTATTGAAGGTTAAAATTTTACTACGTCCATTAACAGACGAAGCTACTTTAAACGCATTTTCAATAGCCTCAGCCCCAGAATTACACAAGAACAACTGAAAATCATGATAGCAGCATATTTGCCCTAGTTTTTTATCCAGTTCATGCTGTATCGCTATGGGTACTGAATTGGAATAAAATGAAATCCGATCCATCTGATCTTTCATCCGCTTTACATAATGTGGATGTCTGTGACCAATGGAAATGACCGCGTGGCCCCCATAAAAATCGAGGTATCGCTGCCCATTAGCATCCATCACCCAAGCCCCCTCGGCGCTTATTGGTTCAACATCAAATACCGGATAAACTGGAAACATACTCATGAGTCACCTATTGAACTAATTTTATCAAATGATTTTTTCAAGCCTTGAATAACCGCCGAACTCAAACCCTGATATTCCATCTCATTCAATCCTGCAATGGTACATCCCATGGGTGTAGTCACTTTGTCGATTTCACTTTCTGGGTGGCTACCCTGCACCATCAGCAAAGAAGCCGCACCCTTGGCTGTAGCGGTGGCAATTTTCAATGCCTCTTCCGCCTCAAAACCCAATTCAATTCCGCCTTGTGTGGCTGCTCTAATGTATCGTAAAAAGAAGGCAATTCCACTCGCTGCTAACACGGTAGCTGCTTTCATATGTTCTTCCTCTATATGCATAACCTCACCAACGGTTCCAAACCACTCTTGCACCTGAGCGGCAGCTTGCGAGCTAACCTGATCATTGGCACAGATACAGGTCATAGACTGCCCAATGGCCACCGCTGTATTTGGCATAGCGCGAATAATTGGAAATGGGTGCGGTAAAAACGCCTGAATTCGGTCGCTATTCATCCCCGCCAAGGTAGAAATAAGTACCTGTTTCTGAGGATTTAACACACTCTTCAATTCGTCTAAAATATATGGAAGTTGCTGCGGCTGCACACAAAAAAACACGTAACTCGCCTCCAGGACCACTTCTTTTACATCTGAACTCAATCTAAACCCATCCTTTGCTAGCATTTCGATTTTAGACAAATGACGCCGACACAGCCAAATTGAGTCTGCTCCCAAACTTGTGACCAACCCTTTGGCTATAGCCACCCCCAAATTACCGGCCCCAATGATGGCGACCTTAGAAGGCTTCTGTGGGTTATTTTTTTCGTTGTACATAGAAGTTGATGAATAAGGAATTGGTAAGTAATGTATAAGTGAGTAAAGAGAAATAAA
>CABZWK010000020.1 GCA_902529365.1 uncultured Balneola sp. | reverse complement strand
AGCAGAGCAATATAAGGATGCGATCTCACATAATGTTATAGCTGAAATCAAAGGTTCAGATTTTCCCGATGAATTAATTGTACTCGGTGGACATATAGATTCATGGGATGTTGGCCAAGGTGCAATGGATGATGGTGGTGGTTGTGTGGCGGCATGGGAAGCAGCTAGACTCATTATTGAATCAGGTGCTCGCCCAAAAAGAACCGTTAGAGTGGTTCTCTGGACAAATGAGGAAAATGGTTTACGTGGGGCCAATCACTATGCAGAATGGGCTGAAAAAGTAGAGCAATCTATCCAAAATCATCTTTTAGCCATGGAGTCAGATGCTGGTGTATTTGATCCTATTGGTTTTGGATTTTCCGGCAATGATCGAGCCTATGATCAATTAAGTGAAATTGCTCAGCAACTTGTTGAGATAGATGCCGCAGAACTTAGAAAAGGTGGCGGTGGTGCCGATATAGGCCCGCTCATGAACAAAGGCGTACCTGGCATGGGACTAAATGTAGATGCAGAAAAATATTTCTGGTATCACCATTCTGCTGCAGATACCTTTGACAAGCTAAATCATGATGATTTCAACGAGTGTGTAGCGACCATGGCAGCATATGCATTTGGGGTTGCCGACGCTGAAGTACGCCTAGCGCGCTAAATTCTCTGGTGCAAGATTCTTATTCCCTACTCTAGCACCTATTTGTTTTGAGAGGATAAAATTTATGATTAGAGTACTTAATCTAGGCTTTGTTTTTGCTTAAGATATCTTTGCCAAATACGTTTACCATGCTGAATAGATTTTATCATCCAGTCTTTTTTCAATTCTAAGCATTCCTGCTGACTTAACTGCCATTCACTTTTGGGTAAATGCATAAGCTTTGTTCGTAAACTGTGTAGGCAGATTGCGGCACTAACCGATAAATTATAGCTCTCTACAAAGCCGAACATAGGAATACTCACAAGGCCATCTGCCAACTGCAGTACCTCGGCACTTACCCCATCTAATTCGGTTCCGAAGACCAAAGCAGTTTTCTGACCTACATCTACTTCTGAAATATGAGTATTCCCATGGTGTGGAGAGGTAGCTAATATGGTGTAGTTATTACTTTTTAATGTTTTAAAACATTGTAAGACATTAGATTCATGAGTAGAATACTTATGTAAAGTTACCCATTTATGACTCCCAAGCGAGGTGGTTGAACTAGACTCAAACCTATTTTTGTTTTCAATGATGTGTACATCTTGAACACCAAACCCATCACAACTACGTAGAACAGCATTGGCATTATGAGTTTTGTGTATATCCTCAAGAACAACGGTCATATGCCTAGTTCTAGAACCAAGTACTTCATCGATCCGACTTATACGGTCTTCATTGATAAATTGTGACAGATAGGTTATTTCTGCTTGTAATCGTATTAACTCTTTCAATCTTACAGATTATTGAGATAGCTTAAAGCAGATTCGATATTTTGGATAGGTGTTTCTGTACGTTCATCTTCTACAAATAGATAATCAACTCCAGATATCTCATTTAATGCAAAAATTTCGGGAAAAGGGATAATACCCTCACCTACCGTTGTTTGATCTAAATTACTATTCGCATCCTTCACATGATAGGAGATGAAACGTCCAGGGTATTTTTGTACAAATTCTAAGGGATCAACACCTGCCTTGCGAACCCAATACAAATCAGCCTGAAAGGAAACTTTGTCTGCATCGGTTTCATTTATTAGTATTTCCATCGGAACTCTTTCATCTGAGGTTAATAAGAACTCGAAATCATGATTATGGTATCCAAAACGTAATCCAGCAGATGTACTTAGTTCACCCACTCTATTTAAATTTTCAGCAACGGTACCATAATCTCCTCTCATCCCTTCATCTAAATAAGGTATTACGATATGCTGAGTATTCATTGCTAAGGCAGCATTGATAAAAATATCGGCTTGCTCAAGAGTAAAATATCCTGTGTGCACCGAAGCGATGTACATTCCTGTATCGGTCACAATAGCATTGAAATCCTCAGGGGTATACTGTCCAAAGAATTTCCCATCAAGACCTAGACCGTAGGCTTCAATACATGAATATCCCAGGTTTGCAATGGCCGATATGGTTCCTTCAAGATCTTGGTTGAGTTCATTTCTCACTGAGTATATTTGCACGCCAATGTCCTCAGCCAGATTGTTTAAGGGCATTGAAGCCTGATTAGAAGATTTACTCTGAGAGTTACAACCCGTTGTCAGATAAGGTAAGCCAACCAAACCTGCTCCAACAACCCCAAGTTGTTGTAAGAAAAGTAATCTGCCATTTGTGTTGTTTTGATTCATAAATTCCTAAGTTTGTACATTAAAAACGAAAAGTAAAGTGCGGGATATTTCTCTTTTATACAATTAATTTTCTGACTTTTCAACAAAACTGAGGCTTTGATGCGACTCTAGGTAGCCTATCATAGCAGCTAGTAAATATTATTTTTATCTTAATACTATGTTGAAAACAGTAGCATTTGAAACTCTGGGGTGTAAACTCAATTTCTCAGAAACCTCTTCGATGAGAAGAGATTTTCTTGAAGCAGGGTATATCGAAAAAGAGTTTCAAGAGCCGGCAGATATATACATTATTAATACCTGCTCGGTAACCTTAGATGCGAACAGCACTTGTAGAAAAACGGTTCGTAAAGCTAGAAGAACCAATCCTGATGCCTTTGTAGCGGTAGTTGGTTGTTATGCCCAACTAAAACCAGAGGAAATTGCATCTATTGAAGGGGTTGATGTGGTTTTAGGGGCAAAAGAAAAATTTGAATTGCTTCATTTGTTCGATGATTTTGTTAAACAAGAGAAAACCATTATTCATCGAAAAGATGTAAACGAGGCAGCTGAATTTCATCATGCCTTTTCCTCTGACAATCGAACTAGAGCATTTTTGAAGGTACAAGATGGGTGTAACTATAAATGCTCGTTTTGTACCATACCACTGGCTCGAGGAATAAGCCGAAGCCCTTCTATTGAGTCGGTAGTTCTCCATGCCAAACGTTTGATCGAGGACGGATTTAAAGAAATCATTCTAACTGGAGTGAATACAGGCGATTTTGGTTATGGCCGAGAAGACTCTTTTTTAGACCTACTGACTGAACTTCACGAGATTAAGAGATTAAGTAGACTTCGTATTTCCTCTATTGAGCCCAATTTGTTACATCCTGAAATCATCGATTTAGTAGCCTCATCTAGTACTCTTCAACCTCATTTTCACATGCCTTTACAATCTGGTTCGGATACTATGCTTAGACTAATGAAGCGTAGGTACGATTCCCATTTATACCGTAGCAGAGTTGAGTATATTCGAACGCATCTTCCCGATGCTTGTATCGGGGTAGATATAATTACCGGTCACCCTGGTGAGACTATGAAGTTATTTGAAGAATCAGTCCATTTCTTAAACGATCTTGACGTAAGCTACTTACATGTTTTCACCTACTCAGAACGACCGGATACCCATGCATTGAAACTTTCACCTATGGTACCTAAAACTGAGCGAAAACGAAGAACGGCTATATATCGCATTTTATCAGAAAAAAAACGTCATAAATTCAACAAGCAATTTAAGCAGACTATACGTCCTGTTCTTTTTGAAACAAACTCGAAAGATGGGTTACTAATGGGATGGACGGATAATTATATACGAGTAGGAGTCCCCTATCACCCATCATTAGAAAACAGTTTGGTTTCTATACCATTGAACAATTATACTAACCATGGTCATTACGAAGAAGAAATTAAACATGAAATTATGCACGAACTTAGTGTAATTGAGTCTCTGGTTAATGAAAAGTGAGATACTTGAAAAAGAACTAGCTCTATTTTTAGACGAACAAACAAGCTACCTAGCTCCAATTCCGATAGAAAAGCTACAAAGACATATGTACGAGTTAGAAAAAAATAACTCAGTCGCCCAAGATCCGACTACCAATGAAACACCTGCATATCATTTAGCAAACACACAGAGCACTATTAATCATGTCATATCAAAAAAAGAAAAAATAAGCACAATTACTGAGAAGATCGAACTACTCATCGTAGTTACCAAACAAGATGCCTATCATATAGCTAAAAGCAGGGAAACAGAGGACTCAGAAGCTAGTTTGCTCATTAAAAATTTGCTAAAAGCTATAGGCTTGGATCATAAAAAAAGACGTATACACGCCTTGGATGTACCTGATGAACGAGTCCAATCCTCCGCTGTTAACCCGGTTACATTATCTAATGAAGAGTTACCATCAAAGATCACTGCGTGTTTACTAGATGCCATTAGGCATATGAAACCTAGCTTTATACTAGTGTTTGATGAAACGTCAGCCCCCATCTTGAATAATTCTACTTTTAAAGATGAATCTATGCAAGGCACTGCAAAAATGGGCGAATTATTTGAAATAGAGCGCATTAATTGTCTAATCACATACAGCATCAATGCTTTGTTGGAAAACAAATCACTTAAACGTGAAACTTGGGAACATGTCCAAAAAATTCCATCCAATTTTTAAAGTTACTCGAAACTTTCATTACATTGTGGATCACTAATTGAATTGGTTAAAAGGAAAAAATTTTACGTGGAGAACAGCAAAGAAACCTTACAGGGACGTGTCCCACCCCAAGCGGTAGAAATAGAGCAAGCAGTACTTGGCGCCATGCTAATAGAACATGGAGCCGCTACAATAGCTCTTCAAATGCTAAAAATGGAAGATTTCTATCAGCATTCGCATCAAAATATCTTCCAAACACTTTCACGACTCTATGAGAGAGATAATCCATTAGATTTATTGACGGTAGAAAACGAACTAAAAGACCAAAATTTACTCGATGCAGTTGGAGGTCCCTCCTATCTCTCGGACCTCACTAGGATGGTCAGTTCATCAGCTAATATTGAGTATCACGCTCAAATTATCACTGAAAAAGCAATTAAACGAAACCTAATTAAAAACTGCACTGAGGTTATCACTGAATCCTATGACTCCAGTTCAGATGCGTATGATGTCTTAGACGATGCTGAGCAAAGAATTTTCGATTTAGCTAATCAGAAAAGTAAAAGTAGTGCTAAGCCTTTAGCAGATGTATTAAAAGATACACTTGCTTACTTAGAAGATATGAGAGGCAAAAAGTATGGTATAACCGGTGTGCCTTCTGGGTTGCAGGTAGATCAGATAACAGCGGGTTGGCAGAAAGGTGATCTAGTCATCATTGCTGCTCGACCCTCAATGGGTAAAACGGCTTTTGTACTGACTGCTGCTCGAAATGCAGCCATGCACCCTGATGATAGTCTAAAAACGAATGTGGCTATATTTTCCCTTGAGATGTCAAATCAATCTCTAGTTCAACGTCTGTTAACGATGGAAGCACGGGTAAGAGCTGATGAAGCTAGAAAGGGTACCCTGAATGATGAACACTTTAAAGACCTAATTGAAGCGGCAGGTAGACTTTTTGCCTCTCAAATTTTTATTGATGATACCCCTGCCATAACGCTAATGGAACTTAGAACCAAGGCTCGTAGATTAAAGTCAGAACATGATATTGGGTTAATCATAATAGATTATCTACAGCTCATGCAGGGTTCTAGTCGAGAAAATGGGAATCGTGAGCAAGAAATTGCCTCTATTTCAAGGGGGTTAAAATCATTAGCTAAAGAACTTGATGTTCCTGTTATCGCACTCTCTCAGCTCTCACGAGCTGTTGAGCAGCGAGGTGGCGACAAAAGACCCCAATTAAGTGATCTTAGGGAGTCTGGCTCCATTGAACAAGATGCAGACGTGGTAATGTTTTTATATCGCCCGGAATATTATGGCATAACAACCACAAATGAAGGACAATCAACCGCTGGTTTGGCAGAGGTTATCATTGGTAAGCAGAGGAACGGCCCAGTAGGATCAATGATGCTTTATTTTGTGAAAGACTACGCCCGATTTGAAAATTTAACCGTTAATGATACCAAAGGAGATTTTGTTGGTGTTCCATTAGGGGATAACCTTCTTTCATCCTCGGGTGATTTTTCTACTCCCAATCCTGGGGATGCCATACTTCCAAATAGTCCAATGCCATCGGACGATGAAGCACCATTTTAGTAGTCTAATTGTTCACTACTTCTTCGAAAAGAGCGTCAAATTCAAGAGATCTAACCCTCCAATCTAAATGCATATTGATTGATTGTAAGCTATTCTTAGGTAATGCTTTGGATATATTAGTTAATAAATTTTTTAGCAAATAAAATAACTCGTCTTCATCATCATACAATACTTTAGAATGTAACAATGGGTTGTGTAAACTCTCAGGTATGAGCTCCGGATAATGTAATATTGAGGGAACCAATGGATGGCATCCGCAATAAATGGCCTCCATAATGGATACGCAGAAAAATTCATAGCTCGCCGTAGAAACTACAATATCACCAGAGTGAAGTAACTTACTGTAACTCTCTTTATCATCCACATAACCAAAATGGCGAATTTGATCACCAAATCGTTGCCAAGCTTTTGTGAATTCCTCTGGTTTATCATGCTTACTATCTCCAGCTAAAATAAGATCAAAAGCGATATCTATATCATTTAATCGGTTTAGCACCCTAAAAAACATGGTAGGGTTGCGGTCAAACTGCCAACGCTGATTCCACACAATAACAGGGCGTGCATTAGATGCACGGGTATCTGGATGATTATTAAAATAGCTTAAATCTAAACCAGGATACAAAACCACACTTTTAGCCCGTATTTCATCTACCGTTACGTAGTGTTTATCGCCTGGAAAATGATCTAGAAATCCCGGGAGAGCCTGTAATAAATCTTCTAAATGAAATTGTGATGAAAATATCAGTTTATCGGCCACCAACATACTCAAATAGTTAATATAGCAATAGGTCATATCTCGCTGTTCACCATTGGGAATAGGTCGAGTGAACTGATTATCATGCATGTACATAATCTTCGGGGTGTGCGCAAACCGAGGATTCGTTAGTGCAATGAAAGCCGGCAAATTCATCATGCTACTGCTAAGCAACAGGTCAATATCCTCAGGGATATTTTTAGTCATTTCAGCAAGAGTCACAGAATCCCCATGCATACGCCACTTCCAGCCTTTATAATTAAGTTTGACAGGTATGATTTCATGGGCGGAATGCCTAGCAAGACCTTTAAGGAAAGCTCGATGGGATCCACTGTAATATGGTTCAACTGCTAAGATATTCATTAGCGGAACCTCTGTTGAATTTCACTCATCGACATAAACAAAATAGTTGGGTGTTTTAAAGGATCATAATAGGGTTCTTCACAAGCAAATAATTCATCAACCAGTGCTTCCATTTGCTCTTGTTCGAGTTTTTGACCTTTTTGTATAGCAGCCCTAGTGGCAAAAGCTAAGGCTAAACGCTCTCTGGCATCAAAACTAACCACTTTATCGAGTTCGCGGTAGGTTTGTAACAAATCGGTAATCATACGAGCCTCATCTCCTTTGGTAATATCAGAAGGTACCCCGTCAATCAAAATCGAATAACCGCTTAACAAACTTACTGAAAAACCAATTTTTTGGATAAGTGGGTGTATCTCTTTAAGTAAGGTATAATCACTCGCAGACAAATCTATTTGTTGTGAAAAAAGTAATTGCTGTGTGCTTGGAAGAGCTAAATCAGCTGCTTTCAACGTTTTCTCGAACAATATTCGCTTATGAGCATAGTATTGGTCAATTAAACACAAGCCGGTACGTGTTTGTGTGACGATATAGCTAGAATGTAGCTGCCAATAAAAACCATTCGTAAATCGATCTTCATCCCCTTCTACTAGCGTTGTTTGACTGCTCTGCTCCCAAGGTTCATTTGAATAAAGTTGGCGTGCAATTTCACCGCCATGTGTATTGAGCTTAGTGGTTGATTTTGCATCGTTTAAAAAGTTTAATCCATTAGCTTTTGTACCAAAAGAATGCTGCTCATCTACTATTACTTGGTTTTGTTCAGAATTAAATCCGGCACTCTCTAATGCCGACCCACTGGGTATAATTGGAACATGAAGGTGTTCATTTAATGCTCTTTTCATTACTGAAAGGCTTAACTGAATGACTGAACGCTCATCTTCAAATTTAATTTCTGACTTCGCAGGATGAACATTTATATCAATTTTACCGGGTTCTATTTCGATAAATAGGATAAAGAAAGGATACTCGTTAGCATGAGTCCAATTATCGTATAAACTTAATAAAACATGGATAAGGTAGCGATGCTGGAATGGCCGACCATTAACAAATAAAAACTGTTCCCCGCGTGATTTTTTGCTCAACTTTGGATCTCCAGCAACTCCGTGAACAGTAACGTAGCTAGTTTGTTCACTAAAAGGAATTAAACTAGCTTTATAACGTTTCCCAAACATACCTACAATGCGATCTTCTAAAGATTGAGAAGGTAGTTGGTATACGGTATCAGCATCTGAGACAAAAGTAAAGGAAATTTTCGGATGACTAATTGCTGAATGTTGAACGGTTTTTAGGATATGCCGAAATTCAGTTGCATCCGTTTTTAAAAATTGTCTCCGGGCGGGTACATTAAAAAATAAATTACGGACAGTTACTTGAGTTCCATTTGTGGTAGCAATGGGACTTTTTTGCTTAATCTCTCCACCATGTAACCGTATAGACCAACCAACATCCTGATTATGCAACTTTGATTTGGCATCAACTTGAGATATCGCCGAAATTGAGGACATAGCTTCCCCTCTAAATCCCATCGTACGGATTGCATATAGATCATCAATTCCTTGAATTTTCGAAGTAGCATGCCTAGTAAAGCAACGCTCTAGGTCAACTTCGCTCATACCACAGCCATTATCTTTTATTTGAATGAGGGTTCTGCCAGATTGCTCAATAACCAATTGGATATGATCAGCACCGGCATCAATAGCATTATCCAGCAATTCCTTGACCACAGAGGCCGGACGTTGAATGACCTCTCCAGCAGCGATTTTATCGATAATGGTGTCTGGTAATAAGCGAATGTAACTCTCAGGTTCTTTCAAATTCCTCATAAAACACCAATAAGATAAACGACTAGTGATAGCAGAATGAATAGAAAGAATACCCGAACAAACTGCTTCGGCTGTACGCGATTATGTGTCTGGAATTTTATCCGCTTTTTCCTGTTCTCTTTTTCATCTTCTTCTGGATTATAATACCTCAAAGGTAAATCGAACTGCTTGGGTTTTGGTCGATGACCAAACATGGGTTTCATCATAGCTTACATCTTTTTATTCTAATTGAATAATACCGAATACAGAGTCAAATTTCAGCATTAGCAACAAAGGATGAATAATTAAACAAAAGCGCTTCTTTTTAGCATCTAACAAACCTCTAGTTCTTGTATATACGCTATTAAATAATAAGGTATTTATCCTGGCAGATAACCTAGCTATTCGGTCGAAAAAAACGAATTAACCGGACCAATTCATCATTTTTAAATGGTTTCTTTAGCTGATGCTTCACTAATGGCTGGATAGGACTACCCACAAGCATATCATGAGTCCGCACATGATCGGCACTCAGTAAAATAATTGAACTTTTATTAGCAACTAAATCTTCCGATACTGAATTAAGCCATTGGATGCCCGAAACTGTCGGTAAAAACAAATCACAAATAATTAAATCTGGAATATACTCTACTAGCCAATCATTGGCCTCTGAACTATCCCCGACGGTTTTGACCTTGATTTGGTGAATTTTTAATAGGTCATCAATCACTTCGCGAAGCAATTGATCATCCTCAACTACTAAAACAGTGTCTTTTGACATATATCATTATTGGAAAAAATTAATTCAGCAGTTGTTCCTGCCATATTTTCATTATCGTATAGTAATAATTGAGCTTGGATTCGTTGAGCAGCAGCATGCGCTATACTCAAGCCAAGACCGCTACCCTCAATGTGTTCTACCTCTTGCCCACGCTGGAATGCTTTTATTAGGTTTTCAGATGAATTAACCCCTAAACCTACCCCGTTATCTATTACTTTTATTCGAAGGATTTCTTGGCTTTGTTCAAGAAAGATGTCAATTCTAGCATTATCTGGTGAATACTTAGAAGCGTTCTCAACTAAAGTGCCTAATATGATACTCAGTAAATGATAGTCTGTGGTATACTCAAATGACTCTTCCAGCATTTGAAGCTCCAAATCGAGTATTTGTGAACTTTTAATTAACTCACTAAGGCTTTTTCTTTCATTTATTAACCAGTTTGTTAATTTCCTAGTTTGCCTTCCAGCAGATTGCGATGAATAATCATTGCTATGTAATTGCTTCATATTCTCTAACAAGAACTCCATACGAGTACTTAACTTTTCTAATCGATCGCACCACTTTTGTAACGTTTCAGGTAGCTCGGTTTCATGTGCTTCCAGCTGAGCTTGAAGAAGTTGTACTGTACTTACTATGCCCGCTAGAGGCGTTCTGAGTTCATGTTCAAGCACAGAGCTTACAAAATGATCATAGGTTAGATGGGCATTTATTTGTAAAAGCAAATGCTTAGTATTCTGATTTAGTTGAATTTGAGTGAGATCTAAGGATACAGAAGTAGTGTCTCGCACCTTATTCATCTCGTTGAGAAATTCCTCAACCAACGTCGCCAATATTGGGTGTAATTCATTCACTGAAATGTTTTAGAGCCTAATTATGTAACCGAGTAACCAATCCCGATGTTCTATTATTTAATTATCGTTCAAAATAGGAAATCCATAGGTAGTTTTCCTATTTTATAGTGTTAACTATATCAATTTAAAATAGCCTTTAGAATATCTTGGCTTGATCTAAAATACCTGTTGAGCATGGCACCAACCAAAGAAAAAATTATATACACCTACACAGATGAAGCTCCAGCCCTAGCTACCCACTCTTTTTTACCTATAGTAGAGGCCATAACCAGAGCAGCTAAGGTCGAGTTAGAACTCAGAGACATTTCCCTAGCTGCTAGAGTTCTTTCTCAATTCCCAGAATTTGTTACACCAGAACAGGTAGTGAGTGATGACCTAGCTGAATTGGGTGAGCTAGCAAAGACACCTGAAGCTAATATAATCAAACTACCCAATATTAGCGCCTCTATCCCTCAACTTTTGGCGACAATAAAAGAGCTCCAAGAGGCTGGTTTCGCTATACCTGACTACCCTACCAATGCGAACTCACCAGAAGAAATAGATATAAAAAATAGATTTGACCGTGTTAAAGGAAGTGCGGTAAATCCTGTATTGCGCGAAGGTAATTCTGATAGACGTGCACCAAAAACGGTCAAAGAATATGCAAAGAATATCCCTCATAGAATGGGTGAATGGTCCAGTGATTCGAAAACCTCTGTAGCAACAATGGCCAAAGATGATTTTGCTAATAACGAAAAATCAGTGACTGTTTTAGAAGATGGAAATTTCCGTATTGAACATGTGAATGAAGACATGGAGGTTACCGTACTTAAGTCTAGAACACCTATTCAAAAAGGTGACATTCTGGATGGAACCTTCATGAGTGTAAAAGCACTAAGATCTTTTTTGAGGGAACAAATTCAAGCAGCAAAAGAACAAAATGTATTGTTCTCTATCCACATGAAAGCCACTATGATGAAGGTTTCTGACCCCATAATTTTTGGACATGCTGTTGAAGTTTTTTTCAACGAAGTATTTCAAGAACATTCTTCACTACTTGATAAGATTAATTTCAATCCCAACAATGGATTAGGTGATTTATATAACAATCTAAATAAACTATCTTCTTCGGAACAAGAGAAACTGCAAGAGGCCCTAGAAAAAGCTCTTGAGCATGGCCCTGAAGTAGCTATGGTGGATTCTGATAATGGTATTACCAATCTACATGTTCCTAGTGATGTAATCATTGATGCCTCTATGCCTGCAATGATTCGTACATCTGGAAAAATGTGGGATAAAAATGGGGAAACACACGATACATTAGCGGTTATTCCCGATAGCAGTTATGCCTCGGTTTACCATAAAGTGATAGAGGATTGTAAGCGACACGGTGCCTTCAACCCATCTTCTATGGGAAGTGTGCCAAACGTGGGATTAATGGCCCAGAAAGCAGAAGAATATGGCTCACATGACAAAACCTTTGAGATTCATCAATCGGGTACCGTTCGAGTCGTTACTGACGATGGCCAGGTAATGATGGAACATCATGTTGAAAAAGGCGATATATGGAGAGCTTGCATGGTCAAAGATGCCGCCATCGAAAACTGGGTCCAGTTGGCTGTAAATCGTTCTAAAGATTCCAACACTCCTGCTGTATTCTGGTTAAATGAAGAGCGAGCACATGACGGGCAACTAATTAGTAAGGTCCGTACATACCTTAAAAAACATGATACTTCAGATCTTGAACTAAACATACTATCCCCTAGCCAAGCGACTGCATATACCCTCAAGCGACTTCGTCAAGGTCTTGATACTATTTCAGTGACTGGAAATGTGTTACGAGATTACCTAACTGACCTCTTCCCTATTCTTGAATTAGGAACAAGTGCAAAAATGCTTTCTATTGTTCCTCTGATGAATGGCGGTGGGCTATTTGAAACCGGTGCCGGTGGATCAGCTCCAAAGCACGTACAACAATTTAAAAAAGAAAATTATCTACGTTGGGATTCTTTGGGTGAATTTCTAGCCTTAGCAGAGTCATTAGCGCATTTAGCCAAAACATTTTCTAATGAACGTGCTTTGATTCTATCTGAAAGTTTACAAATTGCTAATAGTACCTTTCTTCGCGAAAACAAGTCTCCAACACGTAAGCTAGGCGGCATTGACAACCGTGGTAGTCACTTTTATTTAGCTATGTATTGGATTGAGGAATTAGCTAAACAAAAAACAGACACCGCTTTGGCCTCGATGTTTGCTAATATACATCAGGAACTAAAGGATAAAGAAGAAACAATTGTCTCTGAATTAATCGATGTACAAGGCCAAAAGCATGACATTAAAGGTTACTATTTCATGGAAAAAAGCGTTCTAGATTTAGCTATGCGCCCAAGCAGCACATTTAACTCCATACTTGATAAAATTGAAATCCACTAACAAACAACCTATCATAAAGCGTATACATATGAATAAACCAAGTAGTGATAAGCCCAAAAGAGGTCTTACCAAATTGCTTGGTAATGGATCAAAATTTCTGTTCGTTTTATTTCTAAGTCTTACTATTGAACTAGACTTAAAGGCTCAAGCAATTGATTCCTATCGATATTTGGCACAAAGTAAGATTCAGAAAGGTTTTGATGTAGATTTACAATGGATTCAAGCAAAAAAAGATTCTGCTCTTTTAACATTTTTCTTATCTATACCCCATCAACAGTTATCCTTTGAAAAACAAGCTGATAGTAGCTATGCCTCTCGCTATCAATTAAACATTGAAATCTACAAAGGATTTTATGAAGATGAGAATACTAGAGAATTGGCTGAAAGAATCTTCATTGGAGACACGATCATTGTCAATCAGTACGACCAAACCCTAGACCCCAACGAGTTTACCCAGGTGCTAACGACACTATCTCTACCTTTAGATGAGTACACCATTCACATGGATTACAATTATTTAAAGGGTTGGCCTGCGATTACAGGAATACAAATCGATACAAAAAAACTTGAACGACTCAATCCAAACAGGCGGAGAACTAGAAACCCTAATTCTAAGAGCACCACATTAAAACAATTTATTCCTAAAGAAATTCTCCGAGAAATTGGGTTACAATTATATCCCCCTAAAACCCAAGTTCCCCTCTACTTGTTTAATACCTCAGAAGGTACCACTACAAAAGCTGCCATAGCTTTTTTGACAAAGGAAGAAACGAAAATTGCTAAATGGATTGGTTCTACCAACCGGGTAATCTTTAGCGAAAAATCCTACCTTGGAATTCCAATTTATGCACTAGATTCATTATCCAGTTTTGAGTTAGTTATTTCCACAAAATCAACACCTGCGTCTGTCTTTGGTGCGAAAACTATTCAACGCTCGGAACTACCTATATTTGAGGTGGGCCTACCGTTAAGCAACCAACTCCTTGAGAGTCCTTCAATATTTTATACACAATTCTACCTGATTGAACTAGAGACAGAAATTTTAGAGAATAAAGGGTATAATTTAGAGCTAAAATCTAATGACAAAGTGATTTATTCATTGAATTTCGAGACCTACTGGCAAGATATGCCGACCAGCCTTTTGCAACTCGATATTGCTATAGAAATGCTTCGTTATATAATGCCCAACAAGATGATTGAAGATGTTTTAAAGAAAAATAAAGAAGAAAAACTGAGTTGGTTTAATTCGTTTTGGGAATCAAAAGATCCTATACCGACGACCGCTAAAAATGAATTAATGAGCGAATACTATCGTAGAATTGATTACGCTTTTAACCAATACTCGACTACAAGTAAACCCGAAGGATACGATTCTGACCAAGGACAGATCTACATTAAAATCGGACCACCTAGAGAAATCATGCGTAGTTTTCCTACTAACGGAAAGGTTATTGAAGAATGGATTTACCCAAATAGAACCTTTGTCTTTACAGCAAGTTCAGGCTTTGGAGATTTCACTTTAATTAACGCAAATCAGGAGAATTAATATTGAGCACTAAGCCTCGTTTAGTTGTCTCAATTGGTGACCCAAATGGTATTGGTCCTGAGGTTAGCTTAAAAACGCTCTTAAACATTGATTTATCTCAATCCACTCCAATTGTAGCTGCCCCTCACCACCTTGTCCATAGACTTATCAAGGATCAAAAAAGTTATTTCTCAACTTCATCAAATCCACTGCCAACCCTACACTATATAATAGATGAAACTGAGATAATTGAAGGGGCTATTAATGTGCTTGAGTCCTTTGACTGTTGGTCTGACTTAGACTTTTCTAGTAGTAAATATGGTCAAAATAATTCGTTGGCTGGTATGTTAAGCATGCAATCGTTAGATACAGGGATTAAACTCTGCCTAAATAAACATGCACAAGCCCTGGTAACCGCTCCTATTTCAAAAGAGAGCATTCACCTTGCGGGATATTCTGAACCAGGTCATACCGAATATTTGATGGAACAAACGAGCGCGGATGATGTGGTCATGATGCTTTCTGGTAAGGGGTTAAATGTGTGCTTACTAACCACTCATGTGCCATTAAAATCGGTGGTTGAACATATTGATCAAACGACCATACAATCTAAAATTAAGGTTATCTGTTCTCATTATAACACTTACTATCCAGACCGAATACCGAAGATTGCTTTATTAGGTATAAACCCTCATGCAGGGGACGGTGGAGTACTTGGTTCAGAAGAGCAGGAAATCATGGCTCCTGTTCTGCGATTCTTTCAAGATGACCCAACAGTCGAGCTAACAGGTCCCTTCCCCGCTGATGCTTTTTTTGGCAGAAAACAATTTTTAGAGGTTGATGTTGTTCTTGCCGCACACCATGATCAAGGCTTAGCCCCATTTAAATTATGGACCATGGGGAAAGGGGTAAATTGCACCCTAGGATTACCATTTATTCGTACCTCCCCGGATCACGGAACCGCCTTTGATATTGCAGGGAAATGGATTGCCGAACACGACTCCATGTTAGAAGCATATAATTTGGCTTTAGCTTACCTAACACGTACAACAAAACCAAGCCAAGCATAATGAACAAAATCCAAAAAAAGCCTATCTACTCAAAACTTGCTGAGATTTATGATCATATCATGAGTGATGTAGACTATGCTTATTGGGCAGAATATATAGATGATCTATTGCATCAACATCATCCAGAGCCAACTGCGATAACCGAGCTCTCTTGTGGAACGGCCTCCTTGACATTAGAATTAGCTAAATTAGGGGATTATGACTTACAAGCTTGTGATGCATCCCGAGATATGGTTCGAGTTGGTAGTAAAAAGCTTGATGCTTTAGCTCAACCTATTCCCTGTTTTGAGGCATCATTTGATGATTTATTGTCAATTAGAGAACAAGATGCCCTAATAAGTGTGTTTGACAGCGTTAATTATTTGTTACAACCAGAAGAAATTGAACATTTTTTTTATGAAGCAGCAAAATGCTTAACAGTAAATGGCCTGCTAATTTTTGATTTTTCAACTCCAAAAAATTCTATTGAGGCTGTTCAACATTTGAATGAAATCGAAGGTGACTACAATAATATTCGTTACTATAGAACAAGTTCCTTCGATCCTAAACATAACATCCATACCAATTCTTTTGAAATTATTGATCGCAGTCGAACAGCTAATCAGGTATGGATTGAAGAACATCAACAAAGAGCGTACGAACTGGTGCAGATAAAGAAACTACTGGATAATAGTCCCCTAAAAGCATTAGCTTTTTATGATGCCTTTTCCTTTGATGAAGCAATGTCCACATCAACCCGAATAACCGTTGTAGCTAGATGTCAGAAGCCATAGTTCAATTAAAAAACGTTTCGTTGAATTACGACCACCGAAGTATTTTAATCGATGCTAATTTCAAATTAGTTCAACAAGAGTTTGTGTATTTAATAGGCCCAACAGGTGTGGGAAAGAGCAGTATTTTAAAATTATTATACCGAGATGTAATTGCGCAATCAGGTGAAGTTGTGGTGAATGGTTATCAATTAAATAGCCTGAAAGGCAAAAAAATACCTGAACTTCGGCGCAGTATGGGCATTGTTTTTCAAGACTTCCAATTGCTAATGGATCGTAATATTTTTGAAAATGTGGCTTTTACTCTACATGTTACAGGCTTTCCTTCGTCAAGGATACCTGCAAAAGTAAATGAATTGCTGGCTCTAGTCGGTCTTAGCCATCGTTTTAAACAGATGCCACAAGATCTTTCGGGCGGAGAGCAACAACGAGTAGTTATCGCTCGTGCTTTGGCAAATGAACCTCGACTATTATTGGCCGATGAACCCACTGGAAACTTAGACCCCGATGCCTCAAGTGAAATCATGGATATTCTATTGGGAATACACAAAAGAGGCACTGCCATTTTAATGGTTACCCATGATCATAGCCTTGTAAAAAAATACCCAAGTCGAACGGTCATGCTCAAGGACGGAAAAATTAATGATTTGGATATCTAGGCAGCTGGTATCATATTCATAAAATTAAGTAGTTAGAACTATTATTCTTTGAATCTCTGCATTCCAATAATGCCTAAATCGCTAAATTAAGCTTAGCAAAACAAAGCCATAATTTAGAGCTAAATAAACCCAACTATGATTAACCAAGAACAAGCGCGATGGACTCAGTTTATTCGGAACACTGCCCTTGAAATGGGCTTTGATGCCATTGGATTTGCTGAAGCAACTTATTTAGAAGATGACGATAGACGACTTAGTACATGGCTTGAACAAGGACGTAATGGGACCATGTCATGGATGGAAAACAATCATGATAAACGAGTAGATCCACGTTTGCTTGTTCCAGGTACTCAAAGCGTTATTTCCCTATTGGTGAGTTATCATAGAAAAGATGACCATTCTAAATCATACCAAGGTGTATCTTTTGCTCGATATGCTCAGGGACGAGATTATCACAAGGTAATTAAAAAAAAACTCAAGCTACTTTACCAACGAATTCAACAAAAAATACCATTAGTTGAGGGGCGCTATTTTGTGGATTCAGCACCGGTACTCGAAAGAAGTTGGGCCCAACGGTCGGGCCTAGGATGGATTGGTAAAAATGGCAACTTACTCAACAAACAGTTAGGCTCGTATTTCTTTATTGCTGACATGCTTTTGAATATACCTTTGCTATATGATCATCCTACCACCGACCATTGTGGCACATGTAGGCGTTGTATCGACGCCTGTCCTACCAATGCTATCTACGAGCCACAAAAAATTGATGGAGCTAAGTGTATTTCTCACTGGAATATTGAACACGATGGAGAAATACCGTCATTCTTTCAGGAAAAAATAGGGAATTGGATTTTTGGCTGTGATATCTGCCAAGAAGTATGCCCTTGGAATAGAAAGGCGCTATTAGGGCATTGGCCCGAATTCCAGCCCAACCATAATTGGATGTCTCTTACTCCACTAGAATGGACCTATATTAGAGAAGAAGAATATGAGGAATATTTTAATGGAACAGCAGTTCGTCGTGTCAAATACAAGGATTTCCTAAGAAATGCTACCATCGTGTTAAAGAACCATCAATAGTCATGGATGGTATCCTTCATGTACTTATACAATAATTCTCTTGCTCTAAATATGTGAGCCTTCACCGTGCCTAGTGGTATATCCATCTCCTCAGAAATTTCTTGATAGCTTTTCTCCTCGATATGCCGTTTTAATATAACCTCTCTATATTTTTCAGGTAATTGATCAATAGCCTCGCGTACTTTATTTTTCCGCTCTCGCTTTATCATGGGCTCATCAGTAAAATTATCCTCATCTGCTAGCTGAATAGCAGCATGCGTATCATCGGAATCATCTGCATGAATACTAAGCGTTTCAAGCTTTTTCTTTCGTAAATAATCGATGGTATGATTCGTTGCTATTCGATATAGCCAAGTCGAAAATGCGTAATCGTTCTTGTAGTTCTTCAAGCTTTTAAATGCTTTTAAAAAAATATCTTGAACTAAATCTTCCGCAAAATCGGGTTTTCGGATCATTTTTCGAACATGGAAATAAAGAGGTTTTTGATATTTTTGAGTTAACTCAGAATAAGCTTTTTCATCTCCCTTAACAGCCAATACTACCCAACGATCATCTTGTAATGAGCTACTAGAGGCATCTTGACGGGTGGTATGTTCGGGGTTATGGCTGGACATAGTACTTAACTTAGCAGTATACCGTGTCTAATTCCACCACTAGACACAATGAATTCCTCAACGCTTGCGTATCGAAGTACCCCTTCTAGTATTAGTAAGCCAGCTAAAAATACGTCTGCTCTACCCTGCATTACTTCGGGATGTAATTCAATCAATTGTTCATAAGCATTCAAACTGAAAACCTCAATAATCTTGGCTAATTTGTCAGTGTTTAATCGGTAATTATTTATTCGGGATAATTGATAAGGAAACAGCTGTTGATCAATAGCTGCTAATGAGGTAGCTGTACCAGAGACTGCAACTACCTGTGTATTAGAAGGGAATCGTAATTTCGTTGACTCCAATAATGTTTCTATTGAACGCCTGCACTCCCCAATCTCTTGTTGATAAGGGGGATTGTGAAACAAATAACGTTCATTGAACCGAACACATCCCATATTAACTGAAATTCCACGTAGCCATTCAGATGAGTCTCCCATAGCTAATTCGGTACTACCCCCACCAATATCTACTACTAATATGGAATTTG
>CABZWK010000019.1 GCA_902529365.1 uncultured Balneola sp. | reverse complement strand
CTTGGTCAACTATTTTAGCCGCTGAAGGTCACGGTATCAGTGGAAGTGGTATAGGATTACTGTGGACCCTACCCTTTGCTGGGATTTTATTGTCTATAGCTATTTTCCCGTTGGTAAATGAACACTGGTGGCATGAAAACTTTGGCAAGGTTTCCGCTTTTTGGGCACTATTACTGCTAGTGCCTATGACCATTTTCTTTGGTTTTTCAGCTACACTCTATGAGGTGTTACATGCCTATTTATTAGAATACATTCCATTTATTATCCTGTTGTTAGCCCTTTTCACTATTTCTGGTGGGGTTCGAATTAAGGGGTCTTTTCAAGGTAGCCCTATCATAAACATAGGCTTCCTACTTATAGGTACATTGCTAGCTAGCTGGATGGGTACAACGGGGGCCGCCATGCTGTTAATTAGACCATTATTACGTGCAAATGAATGGCGTTCTAGCAAGAAACATGTGGTCATTTTCTTCATTTTCTTAGTAGCTAACATAGGGGGCGCATTAACTCCTCTTGGTGACCCACCTTTATTTCTTGGATTTCTACAGGGAGTTGGTTTTTTCTGGACCACTAGTAATCTATTCGTTGAAATGCTGTTTGTGGTTATTTTGTTACTTATCATATTCTATTTTGTAGATACTTATTTTTATAAGAAAGAAACAAATACTCCACCAGTAGAAGACAAAAAAGAAGCTTTTGGCATTGAAGGCGGTATCAATTTAGTCCTTATTTTAGGTGTGGTTGGAGCCGTTTTATTTTCAGGAATTGCTTCCTTAGGAACAGTTGACATTTATCATGTTACTGTAGATTACGAAAACATTATCCGTGATTTAGTGTTGCTAGGATTGACTTTTCTTAGTTTAAAAGTCACTACCAAAGAAAGTAGAAATGCTAACGGATTTAATTGGTTTCCTATTCAAGAAGTGGGGAAACTCTTTGCGGGTATTTTCATTACTATTATTGCCCCCATATCGATGCTAAAGGCAGCCAATGTAGGTGAAGGCGCGCTTACTTTTATTAATAATGCCGTTTTTGACGCCAATGGTGAACCTATTAATGCCATGTTTTTCTGGATCACAGGTATTTTATCTGCCTTTTTAGATAACGCACCTACCTATTTGGTGTTTTTTAATGCTGCTGGAGGAGATGCCCAAATGCTTATGAATGAAATGAGTCAAACCCTTATGGCCATTTCTTCTGGTGCTGTATTCTTTGGGGCTCTGAGTTATATTGGCAATGCTCCTAACTTTATGGTTAAATCCATTGCTGAACAAAACGGTGTTAACATGCCAAGCTTTGGTGGTTACTTGGTTTGGGCTTCTATAATTTTACTCCCGATCTATTTACTTGTTACTTTTATTTTTATCTAAATCTATTAAAATGGCTTTCCAGGGAACCTATCTGGACGCCTTTTATTCAAATAAACCAGTTAGCTTAAATCAACATAGTTTTAAAGCTAGCCTGAGCATGCGAGTGCCATTGCTAGTTTTTTTTTTACTAAACCTTTGTTCGTGCATCTCCATTGTTTTTGCAGCTCTTCCAGAAACTATTAAGGCTATTCAAATTACTGATCTAGCCCATTTCAGCAAAGCTGTTTACTTCAACTCATCGCCCCCCAATCCAATAGGAACACATAGTGACTCATTACTAGGCGATTCAACGGTTACCGGCTTAATCCCCGCCCTGTCATACAGCACAGATGTTGGCCTAGCAGGTGGCTTAATTTGGAGTAAATTATCCTACGGTCAAGAAGATCCATTTAAGCAAAACATCGCAGTGACCGCATTGGCTTCTACTAAAGGATTAGCTGGTTTTAATTTTTTCCTAGACCAACCTTGTAGCTTTAACTGTGTGGATAGATTAATAGTGAACATAGTGGGCAACCGTTTTCTGGAAGACCAATATTATGGGGTGTTAACTGATAAACGGCTCGATTTACAAAAAAACCCAAAGCGCTACGAATACCAGTCTTTCACGATCAAAGTAAATCTCGAGTACAGGATAAGCACCAATAATCTAGCTCATAAAAACAAAATCTTATTCAACAGTTTATATGGATTTTTGAGTACTGATTTTCAATACAAAACCCCTTGGGGCAATGATGATACACAGTTAATCATGCTAGAAAAGCCCACTGGGTACGCGGGCGCCTATGGATTTTGGTTAGGATTAGGCGGGTTAATAGATACTCGTGATAGTGAATTTTATCCTCGGCAAGGTTGGTATTCAAAGCAACAGGTTAAAGGGAGTTTGAAATCGATACTAAGTGATTTTACTCAAACATTATTCCTTAGTGATACTCGGTATTACCAAGAGTTTAAACTCATTCTCCCTATTGTTTTTGCCCAAAGGATAAGCTATCAATGGAGTAATTCTAACGCAAATACGCCCTATTGGAGTTACCCATCGTTAGGCGGAGAGGAATTCCTGAGGGGCTATGTCGATAATCGATTCTTAGTACCTCAATTTTGGGCTACAAACACCGAACTACGAACATGGTTTTTTGAATCAACCAACTATGGAATAAAAATTGGAGGTACCATATTTATGGATTCCGGATCTTATACCGACGGAACTATCGCTTATGCTGATTGGTCTGCGAATGTACGATATACCGCTGGTTTTGGTGGCCTTGTGTCTTTGTTTTCACCTGATTTTATTTTGCGGGTCGACCTTGGATTTTCAGAGGAAGGCTACGGGATCTTTTTTTCTACTGGGATGCTCTTTTAATCTCAAGTAGCAATCCATAAAGCAGCTAACCGGGCTTACATGAACAGCCAAACGCCCAACAAACCAACCGCCCAACAGTAAAAAGAAAAAAGGTAAAACCCACTCTTTTTAAGAATGATAATGAGGTATTTGAGTGCAAAATACCCTGAAATAGCTGAACTTAAAAAACCAACAACTAGAACTTGTAAGGCAGCCCCTTGAATACCTACCTCTAATAGATCTAGCACTTGTAAGAGCATCGCTCCACCGATGACCGGTATAACCATAATAAAAGAAAAGTTAGCCGCAGTTTCTCTATCTACACCTAACCAAAGTGCCATTGTTATGGTTGATCCTGACCGGCTAATTCCAGGTATCATAGCAAAAGCCTGTGCCAGTCCTATGGCAAAACTTTTTGCTATCCCAATTGGAGCTTCCCCTACTGCAGCTGCCGCATGGAAAGAATCATTCTCTTGTATTCGGTTAGGTACAAATTTGGTTGAAAATAACAATACACCCGTAAAAAGCAGCATCAAACTGACTAGGAGAGGATTCGAAAATATAGCCTCAACTTGATCTTTTAAGGTAAATCCGACAATAAAAGCGGGAATTATACTAATAAGAATCATCCCGAGAAAATATACGTCCTTATTCTCTTTTTCCTTGGCTGGATTCAATAAAAAATGCACTCCACTAAAGAATAGACGACCTAGTTCTGTACGATAATAATACATGATGCTTACTAGGGTACCGAAATGTACGACCACTTCATAGGTAATCCCGGACTCGACTTCCGACCCCAATAATATTTTCCCAAGCACTAGATGACCGGAGCTACTAATAGGAAGGAATTCAGTGATACCTTGTAATACCCCTAAAATAAATGCTTCTATTAAATCCATTGTGTATGTTTAAAAAATGAAAGTGTGTTAAATTACACTTTAACCAACAAAACCTAAACGAGAATTTCGAATGAGTGAATATGCAGTAGATATGACGGCTTTAAGTGAGAAAATTCAACAAAGTTCATCATTTATAAATAACATACGAACCGAATTGGACAAGGTAGTCATAGGGCAAAAGTACATGATTGACCGGTTAATGATTGGACTCTTAACCAACGGCCACGTCTTATTAGAGGGGGTTCCAGGTCTAGCAAAAACTCTGACTATCTCCTCTTTAGCCACCGTAATAGATACCGCTTTTCAACGAATACAGTTTACTCCGGATTTACTTCCTGCGGATCTTATCGGGACACTGATCTACAACCAGAAAGAAGGCGATTTCTTCGTGAAGAAGGGGCCTATTTTCGCAAATATTATTCTGGCTGATGAGATTAACCGCTCACCTGCGAAAGTTCAAAGTGCTCTGTTAGAGGCTATGCAAGAGAAACAAGTCACTATTGGTGAGGAGAGTTTTAAATTGGAGGAACCTTTTTTGGTTTTGGCCACTCAAAACCCAGTGGAACAAGAAGGTACCTATCCTCTGCCTGAAGCACAGGTAGATCGTTTCATGCTCAAACTAAAAGTAGATTACCCAAGCCCCGCTGAAGAATTAGAAATTATGCGGCGTATGGCGAAAACCGGTGCCAAACCCACTTTAAATAAAGTGGTTGATCCAGCAACTATCCTTGAGGCTAGAAAAGTAGTTAATGAAATTTATATGGATGAGAAGGTTGAGCAATATATTGTAGACTTGGTGTTTGCAACAAGAAGGCCTGCGGAATATGGTATTGCTGAACTAGAAGATTTAATTAGCTTTGGAGCATCCCCAAGAGCTACTATTAATCTAAATTTGGCTGCAAGAGCACAAGCTTTCATGGAACACAGAGCCTATGTTACACCAGAAGATGTTCGTACGGTTGCATTAGATGTATTTAGGCATCGACTTATTCCTACCTTCGAAGCAGAGGCTGAAGAAATAGGTGCTGAAGAGTTAGTTCAAAAAGTCATGAATAATGTACAGGTTCCCTAAAGAAGCTTTAATGGTCTAGCCTAGTTAGATTTCCTAGTGAGCAATGAGGCTATTAAACCAACAAGAACTTATAACAAAAAAAAGCCCCTAGCATATCGCTTGGGGCTTTTTTAATGTCTTTTAAGGTAGTATCTATAAGATAGTACACAAAATAGATCGGATGAAAATCTTACTCTTCGTCCTTAGTTTTCTGAGCTGCATCTGCTCGCTCTTCTGCTTCCATTTTTTGTTTAAGCGCTGCCAAATCTGACATTTCTCCAATGGTTGGTGCTCCTGTTTCCATATCCGCTTTTTCATCGGCTTTTTTCTTAGCTGTTTTCGCTTTCTTTTGATCGGCATCGAGTTGACTTAATTCGATGTTTTTGCCTTGTTCGTCAAAACGGAATATGTAGGCTTCAACCTCATCACCTTCTTTGAACTCAGCAACAACAGATTTAGTCATGTTTAAGAATGCTTCCGCTCCTTTTTTCAATGCTACAAAAGCACCTCGATCAGTCACTTTAACAATGGTTCCTTTAACTTCAGTACCTGGAGTATATTCTTTTGCGTAGGTTTCCCACGGGTTTTGCATTACCTGCTTATGCCCAAGCGTAATTCTACGATTGTCGAAATCGACTCCAAGAATAGCCACTTCAATCTCTTGGTCCTTCTTAACTACTTCGTTTGGATGCTCTATTTTATCTTCCCAGCTTAGGTCGGACACATGAATTAGCCCGTCTATTCCTGGCTCTAATTCAACAAATACACCAAAATTAGTAAGGTTACGAACCATTCCTTGGTGCTTAGATCCTATAGGGAATCTTTCAAGAATATCAGCCCATGGATCCGTAGTTAATTGCTTAACTCCAAGAGATATTTTCTTCTCATCTTCATTGATGTTTAACACAATACATTCTACTACATCATCCTTTTCTACTAACTGAGAAGGATGTTTGATGTGTTGTGTCCAAGACATTTCTGAGATGTGAATTAAACCTTCAACACCTTTCTCTAATTCGATGAAAGCACCGTAATCAGCGATCGAAACTACACGGCCTTGTACCTTCATACCCTCAGGATACTTCGGCTGAATACCTTCCCAAGGATGCGGCTGTAACTGCTTTAATCCAAGTGAAACTCGCTTACTACGCTCATCAAAATCAATAACAGCTACGTTTAACCGCTGATCTAATTGTACGATTTCGCTTGGATTGTCTACACGACCCCAAGAGAGATCTGTAATATGCAATAGACCATCAACACCACCTAAATCGATAAATACTCCGAAATCGGTTATGTTTTTAACGGCGCCTTCAAGAACCTGACCCGACTCAATCGTGTCAAGTATCTGCTCACGCTGCTCTTCTAGGTCATTTTCAATTAATGCACGGTGAGAAACAACTACATTCTCAGCAACCATGTTTAATTTTACAACTTGGAACTCCATGGTTTTATTCACATAAGCATCAAAATCACGTACTGGACGGACATCTATTTGAGAGCCAGGTAGGAAAGCGTCTATACCAAATAGATCAACCACCATACCTCCTTTAATGCGTCGCTTGATGAGTCCTTCCACCACTTCTCCACTTGTATGTGAAGCTTCGATTTTCTCCCATGCTTGAAGTATATCAGCTTTACGTCGTGATAAAATTAACTGACCGTCTTTATCTTCAACACGATCAAGAAACACATCTACCTCGTCGCCAGGTGCCATGCTTTCGAGCTGTTTGTTGTTAAACTCGTTAACAGCAATAATACCTTCGGATTTAAACCCAATATCAATTACGACATATTTGTCGTCAATTGAGATGATTCGTCCGGTTACAATTTCTTTTTCTTCAATTTTATTAAGGGTATTTTCATACATACCCATGAGTTGATTGTACTCCTCTTCGCTATATTCATCTGATGGCTTTTCTAGCTGATCTAATGTAAAAACTTCACCTACCACTTCCCCACTAAATACGTGTGCTAAGACGGTTTCGGTTTCACCAATTAGAGGATTATCCTCTTCAATAGTCTCATGTGATTCTTCGGTTGCCTCATCAACCGTTTCGGTAGCTTCCTCTGCTACTTCATCAACCGCATCGGTAGTTTCTTCTTGGGTTGTTGTTTGAGTGCCTTCAGTAGCTTCTACCTCCACTTCCATTGGTGTTGTTTTTTCAGTTTCTTCAACTGATGAATTTTTGTCTTCTGACATTGAAATATTTGTTAATGTTCATACCTCAAAATCGACTTTCGACTTTGGGATAAAGTTGTAGTTTATTCTATCGTGATAGTTTCTTTAATTCTACTGACGATGTATTGGACCTGCTCATCAAAACTAAATGTTGAGCTATCCACCACAATGGCATCATCTGCTTTCTTTAACGGATCTTTTTCTCGGGTTGAATCGAGCCGGTCTCGTTGTTTGATTTCGGCAAACACCTCACTGTAACTCATTTGAAGTCCTTTCAGACTGAGTTCTTGATGCCTGCGCTTTGCTCTTGTTTCAAGATCAGCAATCATAAAAAACTTACAATCAGCATTTGGAAAAACTGCTGTACCTAAGTCCCGTCCATCTGCGATGTAAACATCTTGTTGAACTGCGTTGTTCATTAAATCGTTGATATACTCTCTTACTTTAGGCATAGCAGCCACAGTACTAACCTGAGCTGAAACCTTAGGGTCTCTAATAGCTGAAGTTATATCTTCGCCGTTGAGATTAACTTGAAATTCATTGCCGAATTCAAAAGATAGCTTAGCAGAATAAAGTGATTCAAAGAACGCAGGTAATGACTGCTCACTTTTCAAGAAAAGGTAGGTGACTGCTCGATATAGTGCTCCAGAATCTAAATACTGTATATTTAATTCATGAGCCACTGCACGAGCAGTAGAACTTTTTCCCGATCCAGCGGGGCCGTCTATTACCACTATCATAACAGAACAGTTAAATTACGCTGAATTAAGTAATTATTCAATCTTTTATTGATTAGAATAAAACTAAGCCGTAATTTTGGTAACTATAAATAAAAAAAGTCTAAACTCCATAACCGGAATGGCTCAGAACAAATCAGCAATCAAACGCGACCGACAAAACGCTAAACGAAACGCACATAATCGTGCAAGACGTTCTAAAATGCGTACTCTTATCAAAAAAGTAATGATATCAACCAGTAAGGATGAAGCTCAAGTACTATACAAAGAAGCGGTATCTTATTTAGACAGAATGAGTGTGAAAGGTGTGATTCATACCAACAACGCAGCCAGAAAGAAAGCGCAACTCACCCGCCACGTTAACGCCCTATAGGCTATATAAACCATGTCTAAGCTCGAATCCAAAGCTATGCTGGTAATTCTAGATGGCTTTGGTGTCGCAACAGACCCAAAGGTGAGTGCTGTAGATCAGGCGACACTACCCTTTTACACTTCCCTCATTAAAAACATGCCAAACACTCAACTTTCTGCGAGTGGCGAGGACGTTGGGCTTCCAGATGGTCAATTCGGGAATTCCGAAGTTGGGCATCTTAATATAGGAGCAGGTCGTATTGTCTGGCAGGCACTTTCAAGGATAAATAAGAATATACGTGATGGTGATTTTTTCACTAATCCTGTTCTTCTTCAATCCGTAAAAGCTGCAAAGCAACGAGGATACCTTCACGTTATGGGCCTATTTTCAGATGGTGGTGTGCACTCCCACAACAACCATCTTTACGCTATTCTTGCTTTAGCAAAAAAAGAAGGCCTCAAGGAAGTATTCGTTCATGCCTTTACAGATGGCCGGGATACCGCGCCTCAGGCTGGAATATCCTATCTTGAGCAGTTTCAGCAGCAATCTGTTCAAATTGGTATAGGCAAAATTGTAAGTATAGTTGGACGATATTTTGCTATGGATAGGGATAGTCGTTGGGAACGAGTTCAGAAAGCCTACGATTTATTAACAGCGGGTAAAGGACAGGTGTTTGAAGATGCTAAAGAAGCCTTCAAAGCATCCTATCTTGCAGAAATAACTGACGAGTTCATTGACCCTGTGTGTATTGGTGATCCACTTCATGCCCGAATACAACAGGGCGATGCTGTATTGTTCTATAACATTAGAGGTGATAGAGCACGTGAAATTACTCGAGCTTTTACCCAAGAAGAGTTTACAGAGTTTGACACACGAGTCTCAAACTTGCATTATACTTGTTTCACCTCGTATGACTCAACTTTTGAAGAGGTATCTGTTGCCTATCCCCCGCAAAACCTTGCAAATACTCTTGGGGAATGGGTTTCAAAAAAAGGAAAAACGCAGTATAGAATAGCAGAGACCGAAAAATACCCTCATGTGACTTATTTCTTTAACGGCGGTATTGAAGAACCTAACAAAGGGGAAGTTCACAAAGTTATACCTAGCCCCAGAGTAGCAACCTATGATTTACAACCTGAAATGAGTGCTCCTGAAGTGGCTAAAACTCTGGTATGTGCTCTTAAAGAAAATATTCATGACTTAGTTGTGTTAAACTTTGCGAATCCAGACATGGTAGGTCACACTGGTAATATGCAAGCAGCCATAAAAGCAGTTGAAGCAGTGGACAAGGAACTCAAAAAAGTGGTAACTACTGCCACTAAAATGGAGTACAAAACCCTCATCATTGCCGATCATGGTAATGCAGACCAAATGGAAAAAGAAGACGGCAGCCCTCACACCGCTCATACTAGCTCCTTGGTGCCTGCCATATTAGTAGGTGTAGGAGATGTTACACTCCAACAAGGGAAGCTTGCAGATGTAGCACCTACCTTACTAAAAATGATGGGTTTAGCTAAGCCAAGTGAAATGACCGGAAAGGCGTTATATTGAATTTAAAAAGTTATTAGCGTGTTAGTATTAACGCTCTATAATCCAATAGTAATTACTTGGTGTTAAAAGTAGAATGGAAAATGCCCTCACAGTAAATGCTAATCCTTTGGACAATTATAGGGTAAAAAAAAATTGCACAATAGGGCATTTTGTTTGCATTTAGATGAGTGCCCTGCTAAATTCGATTAGAACTATTTTAGAAGTTTATTCGTTAATAAATACACTTAGCAATCAATATTTAATTTTCATGGATTAAATCGTTCAATTAGGAATAAAAACTCCTATTTTGAAGGTTCGATATTATAATCTAATTAATGTAAATTCAATTCACAGCGCAGAAGGATATTCACATGGAGGGTAATTTCTCGAGTAAAGTTAGAGATGTAATCCAATTCAGCCGCGAAGAAGCACTTCGACTAGGGCATGATTACATAGGAACTGAGCATTTAATTTTAGGCATTGTACGACTTGGTGATGGAGTAGCGGTTCGCATACTCAAAAATCTAGACTGTGATCTGTTTAAATTGAAAAAAACTATTGAGGATACGGTACGCGGAACTGGTGGGTCTGTTACCATTGGGAACATACCACTTACCAAACAGGCAGAAAAAGTACTCAGAATCACCTATTTAGAAGCCAAATTATATAAAAGTGACACCATTGGTACTGAACATTTGTTACTTTCACTACTTCGGGACGATGAAAACATAGCCGCACAAATTCTTCAACAATACAATATCTCGTATGACTCCGTTCGAGAGGAATTGGATCTCATTATTTCAGGTAAGACCCGGGATGATTTTGATAATCCATCAGCTATTGCATCAGGTGACCCAGATGCGGGAAGCTCAGGAAGTAGCTCTGGGAGCGCACGGGAGAAAAAGAATGATAAGTCAAAGACCCCTGTCTTAGATAATTTCGGCCGCGATCTTACCCAACTTGCCGAAGAAGGAAAATTAGATCCCATTATTGGTCGTGACAAAGAAATAGAACGAGTTGCTCAGGTTTTAAGTAGACGCAAAAAAAATAACCCAGTACTTATTGGTGAGCCAGGGGTAGGTAAAACAGCTATTGCGGAAGGTTTAGCTTCAAGAATAATCGATCGCAAAGTATCTCGGATTTTGTTTGACAAGCGAGTTATTGCTCTCGATTTAGCAGCGCTTGTAGCAGGTACTAAGTATAGAGGACAGTTCGAAGAGCGCATGAAAGCTGTGATGACCGAACTAGAAAAAACAGACAATGTTATACTTTTCATTGATGAATTACACACTATTGTAGGAGCAGGTGGTGCAAGTGGATCATTAGATGCATCTAATATGCTAAAGCCAGCCTTAGCAAGAGGAGAAGTTCAGGCTATTGGAGCAACTACATTGAACGAATATCGTCAATTTATTGAAAAAGATGGTGCTTTAGAACGTCGCTTTCAAAAGATCATGGTAGATCCTACAAATCCAGAAGAAACTCTTGAGATACTAAATCAAATCAAGCCAAAGTACGAAAAGCATCATTCCGTGCGCTACTCCGATGAGGCTCTTGCCGCCTGTGTTAAACTTACTGATCGTTACGTTACTGATCATTTTCTACCCGATAAAGCAATAGATGCTATGGACGAAGCTGGTGCTAGGGTCCATCTGGCTAATATTAATGTACCCAAACACATCATTGAACTTGAGGAGACCATCGAAAAGACAAGCACTGAAAAGAATACGATGGTAAAAAAACAACGATTTGAGGAAGCAGCTCGCCTTAGAGATAAGGAAAAGAGACTTATTGAAGACCTAGAAGTAGCACAAAGAGATTGGGAAAAAGAATCAGAAGAAATTGTATTTGATGTCCAAGAAGACGATGTAGCCTCTGTTATTGCGATGACGAGTGGCGTTCCCGTGAATAAGATCTCACAAAACGAGGGGCAAAAACTCCTTAACATGAAAGATCAATTAAATGGAAAAATAATTGGTCAAGACGAAGCCATTGTAAAATTAACCAAAGCCATTCAACGCACTCGTGCAGGCTTAAAAGATCCATCACGACCTATTGGTTCTTTTGTATTTTTAGGACCAACGGGTGTGGGTAAAACCGAGCTTGCAAAAGTATTGGCTAAATATCTGTTTGATAAAGACGAAGCTCTTATTCGAATAGATATGAGTGAGTACATGGAAAAATTCAGTGTTTCTCGACTTATTGGTGCTCCTCCGGGCTATGTGGGTTACGAAGAAGGTGGCGTTCTAACAGAGAAAGTACGCCGCAAACCATACAGTGTAGTTTTGTTGGATGAAATTGAAAAAGCACATCCCGATGTGTTTAACATTCTCCTACAAGTGCTCGATGATGGTATCTTAACGGATAGCTTAGGTCGTCGTGTAGATTTCAGAAACACCATCATTATTATGACATCCAATATTGGTGCTCGCGACATTAAAAATATGGGCAAAGGAATTGGCTTTGGTGGTCAAGGGGAAAGTACTTTTGACTATGCAAAAATGAAAAGCACCATACAGGATGCTCTCAAAAAAGTATTCAACCCCGAATTTTTGAATCGTATTGACGATGTAATCACCTTTAAGCCTCTTGATAAAGAAGATATCTATCAAATAATCGATGTACTGAGTGAAGAATTATTCCACCGCATTAAAGAGGTAGGGTACAATGTCGAATTAACTAAAGGAGCTAAAGACTTTATCACGGATAAAGGATTTGATCCAAAATATGGTGCTCGACCACTAAAAAGGGCTATTCAACGATACATTGAAGATCCACTTGCCGAGGCACTATTGGAAGACAAAAAGCCCGAGGGTTCGACCATCAAAATTAAATTGAACAAAACCAGGGACTATTTAATCTTTAGCTGGTCTGTTGTAAAGCCAAAAACCACTAAGAAAGCTCCCAAGATAGAGAATACAAAAACCAATGCTAATTCTATTGAAAACAATGATTTAGATAGCAGCGCCAAGAAAGGTAAAAGCTCACTTAACTCATCTCAAGAACAACCAAATAAAGTATAACTATTAGTTTACTGTAAATTCAATTGCCAACCCTTTCACTAACAAACGATTGTCTTTGTGATTAAAATATATTGGTGATAGTTGCTCTGTTACAGAATTAACAATGGTTTGTTTTGAGATTCGTCGCTCTTCAATATTAATTGAGTGTAATTCTACATCGGTTACGGTTGGATAGACACGTATGTCTACACCCGAATTATGCAATCGAGTGCCTGTAAAATCGGCTGTGAGTACTGCTATGGTACTTTTTGATGGTAAATACGATGCTGTTAAAATGGAATTACCCCTAATAGATGAGCTACCTATTCTTTGTGAATTATGCGAATCGTAAACTCCTACTCTACCACTTGAAAACAAAGTGTGGTACCGACCGTCCTGAGAAAACTCAACCCCTTCAACTGGTTGCGAAAACTCCCATTGAGCAATGGAATTTCCATAACGATCGAATATCTTGACTACATCATCCAGTCCATCTTGGGCGGTGACTAAGGCAACGAAAGCTCCGTTATTAGAGACAAACACTCTGCGTAATTGCCTGCTTATACTATAATGAAGAGAAACAGATTGCTTATCGGAGCTGATAATTAGTGCCGAGGAACCTATTGAGTTACCAAAAACTATTTTTGGATTGTATATTACATGAGTTCGAAATTGTGGATCGGTTGCTAATTCTGAGACGGCTTCCCCATCTTCGGAACCGGAACTATTGGATTTGCTGTGTGTGATTTGTCCTTTTCGATTTATCCATAAAAAGTTAGCAATGTTTTCTCGAATAATACTTCCAAATGGGCTTCCATAAACTAAAAAAGAAGGATCTTTGCTGTAAGGAAAATCATAATCAACCTGTTGTAATACATAACCCGATTCATCGAAAATTGTGACTTTATTTTCAGCATCCAAAGTTTCTATAAAAATAGTCGGCTCCGCCTTGCCGGACATGGAAACTTGCAAGTCCTGAGCATATATACCTCCGTGCCATCCAACACACACCCAAAAAATACTTATTTTGAGCAAAACGGAGTCTGATAGATTAAATCGCTTAGGTTTTTTTGGAAAGATTTTCATTCGCTTCCTATGTCTTATAGGCTTAAATTGCATATCAAAATACAGTTATTATTTTAGACATCCTTAAATAGTTTAATCAAGAATTTTAAGAGAATATTTGAATCATGAAGTACCATCTCATCACAGGCGGTTGCGGTTTTGTTGGGCGTAATTTTGTAAAAAGGCTTTATTCGACCACAAAGGATACCCTATTAGTCATCGATGATTTATCGGTAGGTACTCATCCAACTCAGTGGTTAGATCCAAGCATTGCCAAACACAAGGAGGGAAACGTTGAATATTTTGGTGATGACAAAAGAATTATTTTTATCAATGAAGATATCCGTTCAATTTTGAATGGCCTTGTTGGAAGAGAAGATTATCTTTCTGAACATTTTGCCCTAGATATCGACCACTTCACTGACGTGTTCCATTTTGCAGCTATTGTTGGTGGCCGAGCAACAATCGATGGAGATCCAATGAAGGTAGCACTCGACTTGGCTATTGACGCATTATTTTTTAGATGGATTTGTCTTCATAAGCCTAGCCGTGTCTTGTATCCAAGTTCAAGCGCGGCCTACCCAGTAGACCTTCAAACGGAATCTAACACTATTGCACTGAGCGAATCGGATATAGATTTTAAGAAAATGGGTCAACCTGATATGACCTATGGTTGGACTAAATTGACAGGAGAATATTTGGCGTCTATAGCGGCCTCTCATTACGGAGTTTCTGTTACTTGCATTCGACCATTCTCGGGTTATGGGGAAGATCAAGACTTAAGTTATCCTGTACCTGCCATTGCTAGAAGAGCCGCTCTATTAGAAAATCCTTTCGAAGTATGGGGTTCTGGTAAACAAGGTCGTGATTTTGTTCATATTGAAGATGTGATGGATTGCACATTACTTGCAATGGAACACATTAAAGATGGGTGTGCAATTAATATCGGATCTGGTCAACTGACCTCCTTTTTAGATTTAATAGAGGTATTCACCTCTTTTGCTGGGTATACTCCTGAGATTAAACCATTGCTAGACAAACCAGTTGGTGTGCATTCGCGTTATGCCAATATGGATTATGTACACGAATACTTAGGATGGAAGCCAAAACTTTCACTCGAACAGGGCATGAAGCGCGTTTTTGATGTTGCAACCTCTAAATATGCCCGAAGTTAATAAAATGGGTAAAATTGTTTGCTTTGGACCAGGTCCGAGGTTTAAAGGTGGTATTGCTAATTACAATACCTCTTTAGCTAAAACGTTAGATGCAGAAACCGACCATGAAATTCATATTGTATCGTGGACCCAACAGTATCCCTCAATTATACCACGAAAGTTCGAGGATACTAGTTCAAAAACTGATTTCATGGAAGGTAGTAGTATTCAGATTCACTATCTAACGAATTACAATAATCCTTTTAGTTGGTTACAAACCGCTCAGTTCATCGCAGGCTTAAAGCCTGATAAGGTAATCTTCCAATGGGCTATTGCTATTCAGGGGCTACCGATGGGAGTCATCGCCCGCAAACTTTCTATGATGAGTTCCACAGAGGTTATCTTTGACCTACATTTTGTTCAGCAAAAAGAGGGAAGCAAAATAGATGATCTATGCACCCAATATGGCATTAAGCCTGCTCACACCTACCTGACTCACTCATATAAAGCAGTTGATGAACTCAAGTCACTGTTTCCCAATCAACGATTCATTGTAAATGAATCTGGTGTACGAACTGGTGATAATACTGAAACAACAAAAGAAACCAGTTCCGGGAAAACGGTAATTAAATTGTATCATCCTGTGTATGACTTATATGCCCCTGACCCAGCATTTAATGTGAAGGCATTTAAAAAAGAACTCGGGTTAAATAAACATGTATTTTTGTTTTTTGGCTTTATCCGGAAATATAAAGGCTTGCACATGGCCATTGAAGCGTTCTCAGAAGTAGCAAAGACACGCGAAGATGTAAGCTTCTTGATTTGTGGTGAGGAGTTTTGGACGACCTTAGACCCTAACAAATGGACGACCAAAGTGAAAAATATCCTGTTTAGCGGCCTTAAAATGATTCTTTTATCAAAGGATTCTGATGAGCAAAATTATAGACCGCTTGAACGTATAAAATCCTTAGGTATTGAAGATCGGACGGTAATAATAAACACTTTTATTCCGAATGAAGATGTCCATAAGTACTTCCAAGTGGCTGATTCAAGCATTTTGTTTTACGAGACAGCCACTCCCTCTGGCGTTGAATCACTCACCTACAATTTTGAATTACCCATTTTAGCTACTGAGGTAGGACACTTCCCAGAGACTATTAAAGATGGATACAACGGGTACTTAGCTGATGCTACCAATATTGAATTAATGGCTCAAATAATGCTCAAATCGATTGACCAGCCTATTGAGCGGAAACATGTTCGCAAAGCTGCAGAAAAGATGAGCTGGACGAATTATGTTCAAGCTATACTCAAAAATTAGCCACCTGTTAGCCTTAGTGTTACAACTAAAACCTTTTATGTTATAAATAGGCCGTTTGTTGTACTTGTCTTAAGGCCTTTAAATAAATTTAATATTTAGCTTGTCATCAGAGTAAATATTGCAGTATCTTCAATGTCTGATTGATCGGGGAGTGGCGCAGCCCGGTAGCGCATTCGCTTTGGGAGCGAAGGGTCGCAGGTTCAAATCCTGTCTCCCCGACTTTTAATCACCTTATCTTATTGTGGGACAGTAATTTACGTTTTTGGTAATTTTTTTAGTCCCCATATTAGTCCCCAAAACCGTTTTTTGGTTGAATTAGACGTATGAAATTATCTACCTCCAATTGTGTTAGAACTCAAAAAATCACGGAAATACTTTTTTCACCCTATGAGAAAGTGAAGTAAGGTGATACTTTCCTCTAATACCCTAATTCAACACAATCACTTTACCCTTTATTTCATAAACATTACTCACCCTCTTCTAATTCTCCATCCTCATATATCCTAACAAAATAATCTTCACTTTTACTATCCCTTACTACATCATCATAACTAATGTATTGAGGAACAATACACCCATTTAAGACCATAACACTAATCAGTAGTAATAAACCTTTCAGTTTTCTCATAACCTTACTCCTCTCCTTCTTTTTTTTTCATCATCTCAACAACATAATAACCGACTACACCAACCCCTACTATTCCTATGATTATGTAGTAGAATAATGAGTCAGTAGTCATTTCTATAAATCCATCCTTAAATGTTCTCCCATCAGAAGTTGAGGTGTAATAAATAATACAGAAAAGGACTAACCAAAATAAGGTCTCTTTTATTATAAAACGACCATTTACTTTTATCATAACCTAACCATTACCATTATTTGAAGTGTAGTAATAGAAACTACTCTTGTGAGTGAGGGTCTTTTTGTTCCATCTTTTTCTGTTTTAGTAATTCTTCAACTCTTTTCTCGGTTTCTTTAGAATACCTTTGTTGAAATACAAACAAAATAATGAGTAGGATTATACCTATTAAATACAACCAATATTTTTTTTTCATCTCTTCTAATCTTGTGAGTGAGGGTCTATTTGTTCCATCTTTTTTTGTTCAAGTTCTTCTTCCATTTTATCCATCTTTTTATCTTGTAAATAGGATAAATACCCAACGATTATTCCAAGAATTACAACAACTATTAGTATGTAATTCCAAATATTTTTCTTTTTCAGTTTCTCCATAATCTCACCCCTCACCTTCTATATTTTTTTCCTTTTCTTGTTCTTTAATCTTTTTGTTTAGACCCTTTTGGTAATTATAGAAAAGGTATAATGAAATCAAAACTAATGGTGAGTAGTAGAGAATAAGTAAGGGTGTATTTCCACTATCCCATAACTCTTTTCTTATTCTATAACCAAAGATTTCAAAAAACATATATACTGAAACACCAATAATGATTAAGTATTGGTTTCCATTAGTATATTTTTTTAACCACTCATAAAATCCAAAAAACACGGGGAAAAAGGTTTTTAATTTAGACATTAGTTTTTGGTAAAGATTTAAAGTAAGTCATCATATTTTATAGTCATCAAACTTTCAAAGTAATAACCAATTATAGAAACAATAAATACCCTAAATAGTATATATCCAACATCTTGTTGTTTCACAATAACAAATACAGAAATCAGAATTGTAAAACTAATCCATCTGATGTTCTGTGTTCTGATAAAAAACTCTCTCACACAATTACTCCATTATTTGGTTTCGTAAAAAATAAATCCTACCCACTAGAAATCAAAAAGAAGTAGTGAAATAAGGTGAAATCTAATCTTCAATAGTTAAAATTATTCCGTCCGTTCTACATAAACCATTACTATAAAAGTGATTACAATCAACTCTCATAATTCTTCTTTCACCTAATTTAAAATCTAGGTGAGTAGTTAAAGTTTTTAAAAAATACGTATATCCTTGATATCGTATTCCCAATTTAACTTGTAGATTTGTTAAATCTGACCCAATTTTTTCTTCTGAAAATAAAATCACTCTACTACTTTGAGGTTCTATTTCTATTCCAAAGTTGTAATCTTCATTTACTTCAACTCTATCTACCCACCATCTATCCTTTATATTTATGTTGTTTTTTATTTCTAATTCAGTGTGAGTTAGATTTTCAACCATACCACTCGGTGTTTCCTTACACCCATTTAAGACCATAACACTTATCAGTAGTAGAAATAAACCTTTCAGTTTTCCCATAATCTTACCATTACCATTATTTTAGTTTCGGTAAAAATAAATCCTACCAAATAGAAATCAAAAAGAAGATTGTGAAGTAAAGAGAGGAAAAATGAAAAAGAACATATTTATAGTTAGAACTAAACAAACTGACTATGGATATAAAATCATATGAAATAGATAGTGTAATAGAAACACTACAAAAGATGGGATTAAAAGGGTTGATGTCTTATACAGATGTCTTCGTTATAAACCATCTGTGTAATCGTGGTGTCATCCAAAACCCAACTGATAGTGGTATTAAATCTTATCTAATAGAAAACGGAATACCACCAAGAGAAACACAAGAACTCCTCAATAAATACAAAAGATGGAAAGAGGTATTACCCGAGTATTCGTTTTCTCTAAATGAAAAACTCCATAAGACCCAACTGATGTATGAAAGTAATTCAGTTGTTCCTTTCAAGTGGATTGGTCGTGGTGGAGATAAGAAACTAATAGGGTTCGTAGGAGAACCACAGAAGGACAATATAGTTGTCTATGAAAGTAGTGGTAATGTTTCTCCACTCGTCATCTGTAATATAGACACTAACAGATGGAGTATAACTTGGAACAACTATGTAGAACTCACTACTCCACAACAATCATACATCGTTGATAAAGTAAAAGACCTTTCCAAGATGAGGTGGTTGAGTTAAATGAAAGATGTATTTAAGGAAATGGTAGATGACCTCAAAGATTACCGATGGTGGGGAGTAGATGAATTGAGTGAAAAACTCCAAGTGTCTAAACGAACCATCTTCACTTGGTTAAAGGAAGGAAAGATTGAAGGTATAAAGTTTCGTGGAAGAAGGATGTGTGATATAGTATCTGTATTTCAATATATGTGGAGTGATGGATGTTTAGAGAAAGAACATCTACAAGAAGTTATAACAGAAATTATACGAGGAACAGAAGTATTTGGGGAAACCCAAGATGAAGACAAGACAACTCCATCGTGGTAAAATGTCTAACTCATAATGTATTTGTGGGTTAGTCGTTTATATAAAAGGAAACCCAATCTTTTGACCGAGATTGGGTTTTTTAATTCATAAACTTACAAGTTCATTTTATCTAATTCCTTTTTTCACTACCTTTATCAACCTTAAATAAGTGATTTAGGTTTTACCTCCTCCCTTCAATTATATGTTTGGGAAAGTTAGTCCCCAAAATCACCCAATTTTAGATGAGAAATTAGACAAAATCGTTGTTTAAAGTGGTTTTAAGAGGGGTGTTCAAATCCTGTCTCCCCTACTTTAATATTCTCTTCTATAAGTATGCGCCCATAGCTCAACTGGATAGAGCAATTGCCTTCTAAGCAATAGGTTTCAGGTTCGAGTCCTGATGGG
>CABZWK010000018.1 GCA_902529365.1 uncultured Balneola sp. | reverse complement strand
TACGGGTTACTTACACATTTAGAACTTCATTTCTTTAAGAGTCTCTGAGAGTATGCCTATTACCTCATTTATTTGATCGAGAGTTGTATAGGGAGCAGGACCCAATCGAAGTATGGTATCCCGAGCATCTGTGAATACTTCTTTTTCTAGCAACCGTTTACGGATTGCAACCGCATATGGCGATTGTAAAGAAAGAAAGCCACCATTCATGTGTATATCTTCATTATGGGTAAGTCGTAGAATGGATGGATTGATATCTTGTTCTAGGATTAAGCTTTTTAACAGCCCAACTTGTTCTTGATTTCCTTTCCGCAGAACCTGAGTACCTAAAGATTGCTTTTTGAAAAACTGTACTACTTTAGCTGCTCTAAATTGGGAGCTTGGATCGTAGGTCCCACTAGCAAATCGTTGATTCCCAGGGTCAAATTCAACGGCTTTAGTAAAATCTTGTTTTTTCTGAAGTGAGCCAAATGAAGCAAACCATCCAGTAATCACCGGGCGAATTGTACAGTCTTTAGGAAAGCGAAGAAAGCAGTTGGCTTCGCCCCATTGTAAATACTTATACCCACCAATTAATATGAAGGCATCTTCTAAGCCTTCATCCCGAATAGATAATGGCACTACATTGGTACCATGGTAGTCATCAATAACCAATGGAACTCCATGTTTCCGGCATAATGAAGCAATCTCAGTTAAATAAGGATTAATAAGACTACTTTGAAAGTATACCCGTGAGATCATTACAGCTGAGGTGTTACTATCTAAATTCTTACGGATATTTTCGACAAAACTCTCATCAACACTCGCAGGTATTTTGACTACCTCTAGACCAACCTCCGAAAGTCGTGTTAGTTGCCTTGAAAGTGAGTAAAACTCTCCTTCAGTAGTAATGATTTTGGGCTTATTAACTAAATCCCACGCACTCATAAGGCTTACAAATAAAAAATGAGTGCTTTCCTCTCTGCAGTATAGTCCTTCAGGGTCATCATAGTATTCCCTTAAATAGCTTCTTAATATCTCTGTTTTTTCAAACGCAACATCCCATTTTTTATCGACTAGCTCAGCCGATGCATGGAAATACTCAGTTTGACCTTCAAGAGCAACATCGGGCCATGCCTGATGGGAATGGCCAGTAAAAAGAAGCCGATTAGCTACATTAAAGTGTGTGTAGTGGGGGAGTAGCTCATGGGCTTTAATATCAAAAGAATAACTCATCGAAAATTTTTAGTGGTACAATATTAAAATAGTCAATTTATAAGGCGGAACAATTTAGTGATCTGCCCGCCAATTAAATAATTAGGTTACATATTTAGCTCTAAGTTGCATTAACAACCTCAGGAAAAATAGATGTAAATCTGTCCTGTCCTTTGTAACTTTAAAGCATATTATAATCGTTCACATAGATGATATGACACAACTTATTGCGGAGAGTGGATCATCAAAAACAACCTGGAAGCTACTTGATGGAGAAGAACTCCTGTGGTCTGGGCGTACTTTGGGTATGAATCCTTATTTTACTGATTCCATTGAACTCTCTAGACAAGTACGTTATCTAAGTAGAGAATTACCTACTACTACTATAGATACCATCTTTTTTTATGGAGCCGGTTGCTTAAATCTAGCTATGAAAAACCAAATCAAAGAGGCATTTTATTCGGTATTTCCTAATATAAAAGTTGAAGTTGACACCGATTTAATGGCTGCTGCTCGTGCGCTTTTTGGTTCAAAAAGTGGAATAGTTGCAATTTTAGGGACAGGGGCTTCTTGTGGTTTATTTGACGGGGAATATTTTGTTGATTACGCCCCATCACTCGGGTTTAGTTTAGGTGATGAAGGAAGTGCTGGTTATTTTGGTAAATACATAGTTCGTGATTATTACTATAAATTACTACCAAGTGATATATCAAGCTATATTGAAAGTAATTTTGATATGGATTTAAATAATACTCTGCATCGATTGTACAAAAAAAAACAGGGAAATGCTTACATAGCATCTTTTGCAAATGTTTTGTCAGAATTTAATTCACATGTATACACAAAGAATTTGATAGAAAAAGGCATAAAATCGTTTGTAAAGTTACAACTTAATTATTTTGATAACATAGAACTGAAAAGAATAGGAATTGTTGGTACTGTTGCTTCAATTCATCGAGAAACCGTTAGTAAAATTTTATCTAGAGAGGGGTGGGAGTTAGTTAAAGCAATACAAGATCCCATTGATTTACTTGTTGCTTATCACATACAGTCTAGGTAGTTAATTAATGTCATTTTATAAGCGTCATTTTTTTTGTAATAACACCTTTTGAAGTCTTAAGTTGATAAACATATGTCCCACTAGATAAACTAATAGCATTAATTGTTACGGTATGTTTGCCTGCAATAAAATTACCTTCAACAATGTCCATAACTTTTTGTCCAGATAAATTATATAAACTGATATTGATGTACTCTGTTTGAGGTAAAGAAAATTCAATGTTTGTTGTTGGATTAAACGGATTCGGGTAGTTTTGGTAAAGAGTTATTTCATTTGGTAAATCACTATCAACATCAATGGATACGTTAACTACGTCTATGTTTATTGAGAAAGGGGTAACAATAGTAGTGTCATTGTTCTCAGAGTACCAAAATCTGGTTTCAATTTTATCCTCAAAAACGAAGGAGGTAGTGATATCAGCCATAGAAAACTCGATTGGAATATTTAGGCTATCAATTAGCGTTCCAGTTAGTTTACCTGTATTACTTTGATCAAATGGAACATTAACCTCCCAATTTAATTCTGACTCATTGAGATTATAAATGATTAATTCTTCTTTAACAAAAAGAGTGTCACTTAAGTTTAATGTTTGCTGTAGATCAAATTTATTTGGTTCAACAATTACATTAATAATTGGGTCACTTGTTTCATAAATGACATTTATTACTAATGGGGTAGTAATTATTGAATCTTTATCATCATCGTACCAGAAACGAGTGATTATTTCTTCCTCAACACTGAATGATTCAACGATATTCTCAATTGCAATTTCGAATGGTATATTTAAACTATCTGTAAGTGTTCCATTCAGTGCAGTTTTACCTTGAACTTGTTCAGGTAGTAATACTCCATAATTAATGGCGGCCTCACCGTGATTTATAAGTGAAATAGATTCTTTGATTGTTAGAGTTTGTCCTGGTTCAACCGGAACATTTCGCATAATGCTATCAGGCTTTACATCTACTAGAATATTATTGGAAGCACCATCATTAACTACAATATCAATAGTAAGAGGTATTTCCTTTGTAACTACCTCTTCTTGGGGATAAAAGAATTTATATGTGATAACGGTGTCCATATAAATATTTTCTTGAACTTCAGAAAAATTAAGTTTCAAGCTTATATCCTGAGTAGTATTAAACTTGCCGTTAAAAGGGCTCGATATTGCAAAAGAACTTAATGTTTGAACGTACTGAAAATTGACAGCTGGAGACCCTAAATTATTGAAGGAGAGAGACACAAATTCTTCAAAATTTTCATTTATATTCAGCGTATCTGAAACGTATAATTCAGCTGGTATAAACTCAATATTTGGTAATGGACTTGTACCTCCATCAGTAATTGTCAAACGAACAGGTAGTTCAGCTTGAGTCTGTTCTTCTGAATCATCAAAAAAGGCTGCTGTAGTTACAATTGCATTTTTAAATCCAATGGGATCATTAGGTCTTAATCTGAAACTAACAGTAACTTCGACAGAATCTTTAATTTTACCCCCAGCTGGTTCCAAGCCTGTAATCCAGCCTTGGTTCTTAAATGCAAGCCAATTGATTGAGTCACTACTTTGATTGTATAAAACAAAGCTAGCAGTACCAGTAGAGTTTTCTGTTGGCCTTTGAAACGTTGCTTTTAGTGTATCAACATTAAAGCTAATCATGGGTTTATTTGCAGTAATTTGTACAGTTATTGGTACTTCATGTGGGGTTTCTTGCCCACCTTCATATCCAGTGTAAACAGTTAATAGTCCAGTTTTCGGTCCGATTGGATCAGTACTGTTAATATGTAGAACAATAGGTATAACTTGCGTCCCAGAAGATATTGTACCACTTTCACTTTCAGGTGCAATCCATGGCTGGTTATCATTGATCCTCCATTGTAGGTTTGGATCTCCAAAATTTGAAATACTTAGATTTTTTGTTATTTCAATATTTGTAAAAGGTTGTCTTGTTGTTACTTCGATTGAATCTGGACTAACTACAACATCATTTACATTTTTTGGCACCATATTTACTACAAATGGTATTTCCGTAGCAGTTTCATTCTCAGGCACTGTTCCAGCAAATAAGAATAAAGTAGCTCTTTTACTGCCTTCTGGATCATTAGCTTTTAATACAAAGGTAATAGTTACATCGGTTGAAGTACCTGATTGGACTGTACCGGATTTGGGAGATAACCCCATGATCCAGCCTTGATTTTTTGACATTCTCCAGTTTACTGCATCACTATTGTTATTTGTTAGTGAGAGTGTTTTAATTATCGTGGAATCTTGATTAGGTATCTTATAAACGAGACTTACTGAATCTTCTGATAAAGTTAACCAGTCAGTCTCACCTGTATCGAACGTAATTTCAACAGGAAGACTTCTAAGAGTCGGTCTAATTTCATTACTGTTAATGGTTATACTTCCAGTATGAGAGTTTATTTCATCGGATAGATCCCTAGAATCAAAATAAATTGTAAGATTTTTAGTTTCTCCACTAGCGACAATGAACGAAACATATTTACCGTCAGAATCTAAATTAAGATCTAGGTTAACCCATCCTAAGTCTTCCTCTAATTGTAATACTAGATCAGTAGAACCATTATTTGTTATTTGTAGCGTATGCTCGCTATACCAATTGCTCGTATGATCTGCACTTAATGATAAGAAACTATATGAAGCACTAGGTGAAGAGGTTTCGGGGAGAAGTTGAACTACATTTGAAAATTCAGAGGTGACCAACCTATCATCAGTAAAAGTAGTCGAAATGAATACATTTGAAGAGCCAGTGTAGGGTATAGCTAGTGTCTTTGTAGAAAGATCATCCGAAGTTATAGACAATTTTGATTTTATAATATTCTCGCCTTGTGGAATAGCAGGGGAGCTTGAGTTAGAAAATATATCTACTAAGAAATTCTCTGAAGATGTTTCGGAAATACCTGAATGATTAATAATTAGGCTATCGTTAGTACTATTGACATAGGCTGAAAATAGAGTAGGTGATGCTAATTTTTGTATGTTGGAATATTGTCCGATTGATCCGTTAGGATTATCAAATATTGTATTGCCAATAATAGGATTACCAATCTCTGTATTAACTAAAAAACTCACTCCATAGCCATTACTACTTATGGTATTACCTTTATCTGAATCACCCACATAATTACCTTTACTAGTCCCTGATACGTGTATTCCTATTCCAGAGTTATTAGAAATTACATTTGAATAGATTTTATTATTGTCTGCACCATTTAGAAAGAGTGCTGCTTCACCTTGATCACTGTTTGTGAATTTTATTGTGTTTCCTTCAATATGATTATTTGAGGCACTTGTAAGTTTAATGCCTGCACCTTGATTAGCTAAAGAAGAATTTGACCATGGTAAATAACCGATATAGTTGTTAATGATTTTATTGTCATCACTAGTTACATTAATAAGTATTCCATTATCCTTGCCGACAATAACATTAGATTCTAAGGTATTGGTGTATCCCATATTCACACCATATTTAGTCATTAAAGAATTACCATCATGACCAATATGATTACCCCTTACTACATTACCAGTACCTTTGAAAATAACTTCTCCGATAATATTTGCAGAATCAGCCGCAAAGCCACCAACTTGTACACCACTAGTGTGTGCATTGTTAAGTGTTAGGCTATTTATTTTTGATTGAGTAATAGAGACTGATGATGTTTGAGATCCATCTTCACCTCCACCTATATCTACACCTTGGACATCAATTCCTTTTAACTCATGTCCTTCTCCGCTTTCAAAAACAAAACCTGGCTTGATATGAACCCCATACGTTCCGTTCCATCCATTTTCAATATCTAATGAGTTTGCAGAGAAATCTTGGTGCGCTGTGCCATCGATTATCGTTCGTTTATTTATTCTTGCTAAGTAGTCCTCAGTTAAAGTATCTGGTGCAGAATCACCAATCGTGATAGTTAAAGGTACCGAGGAGTCAATCCAGGCAGGTCTAGCTTCAGTTTCTGTGATAGCGGTTATTAGCGAACATCTACCATAGCCATTATCACAATAACCGTCACCAATATTTGCATCTTCAGGAATTTTTAGGTTTGTATGAGTAACTTCAAAGCTAGTTACTTCATGATTTCCAAAAGTAACTGGTAAATAATTAATATCTCTTTTAGCATTTAGACTACCATCAGGTGAACCATTTAAAAGATAAGGAGCTACATACATTAAATAAGCTTGTTGTCCAACATTACCTCCTGGATTTTCAGAATCGACTAAACTTATATAATCAATTGCCCATCTGCTTTCGCTATCACCTGGATATTCATAATTTACAAAATTATCCGCGAAAGGAACTAAAAGGGCATTTCCACTCCAATTAAAACCATCCTCAGATAGGTAATAGTAAACACCAGGTTTAATTTCTGGAGCAAAGTCAAAGCTACGATATCGTAGCTTAATATATTTCTGGAAATAATCACTAAACAATAGACCTTCTACTGAATCTAAATCAGAGTTAAAGTCAAGAGGATAATAATTATCTACTGGCGGAGGTAAATGACTTGCTGGATCTAATACTTCTTGTGCATAAGGATTTACGTTTGGGATGGTAAAGTCTTGCCCATCAAAATATCGCCAACTACTTGCATCTGAAATATCATCTGTTCTAGCATATGTTTGTGTTTTAAATCCTTCACCCCAGAATTCAACTCCTATGTAGAAGTAGTTACCGATTTTCCTTAAACCATAGTCTGCATCATAACCACCACCGAATGCAAAAGCACCATGTCGACCAGTATTATTTTGTTCTCTATATTTGTAGGGTGAAGTAGCTACTACATAATCGCTTGGATTAGATCCTGCTTTATCCCAGGTTAATCCACCATCAATGGATTTAACAAGTATTGCAGCACTCATCCAACATTCAAAAGCAACATATCCGACATTTGAACTTGGACATTCAGGCGTATTCCATCCCCAAACTGTCCATCCTGTGAATTCCAAGTATGCTATACTGTAAAGATTCCCATCGTTACCTTCAAATGCTGTTTTATGAGGCCATAACTCATAATCATAATTCGATGGGTCTGGGTCATGGGAACCTAAATAATGTCCTCTATTATCATCATATGCTTTAAAATTCACACTTTGGGGATTTGAAAAATCTGACCATTGTTTAGCTTTTGCTATCATTGATAAAGACGAATGTCCAAATTTGATAGAAATACTGTCATTTACATTTTCAATTAGTACACTTGCATCAGGCCCAAAATCATATTCAGGATATATTGCATTATATGACTCAAAATTAATCAAAGTTGATAGGTCATTAATATCAAATGTAGCTTTGTCAGGATAGACTATTTGGGCCTTTGAATGTTTATTGGCAAGTAGCACTAAAAATAAGGAAAGAAAAAGGAGGGGTATTTTTTTAAACATAACTTTAGGGACTTATTATAAGTATCCTCAAAGTATATAAGTAGAAAGTAAAAATCTAACGTTTATTGTTAGCTATAATGACCAACTCTTTCCGCCTGTAGCTTCATCTAAATCTATACATCCAATATGACGTCCAGGAATTGGATCATATGCAAGAAATTGCTCACCAACTAATTCGCTACCACGGTAAGCTCTTATCATAAGCGATTTTAAGTTTGTAAGGAGTGCAAAAATGGCTACTTCATCGGAGATTTTACTTTTTTCCCCATCTTTGGTTGATTTTTCAAAATTATTAATTTCATCATACCAATCATTTTTAGTATTCCAATCTGCTGAAAAGGTTTTTTCAACCCAATATTCAATTGGTTTTTCAGGATTAATCGCCCTCATATATTGTTGCATGAATGATTTCAAATTTATTTGTTCATCATCTTCAACCATATCAGCGATGTAATGGTCTATATACTCAGCTACACCAGCTTGAGATGCCTTTGGCAGTATATTTGTACCTGGAATTATTATATCGCATGTTTCAATTAGTAATTGCAATTCGAGTTCATTGAAAAAGTGAGTAGTAGATCTTTTTGTGCAGGACGCATGAAACAAAACTGGGCTAGCAATGACAACTCCAAAACTGAGACCTAATTTTTTTAAAGCTTCTTTTCTATTCATAGTTAAGTTCCTATAAATTCATTTTTTTTAGCTCTTCAACAGCATGAGCCACAGCTCTAGCAGTAAAAGCCATATAAGTTAAAGATGGATTCTGGCAGCCAGATGAGGTCATGAATGAACCATCGGTTACAAACACATTTGGGACGGAATGCACTTGATTGTATTTGTTTAGGACACTGGTTTTAGGGTCTTTACCCATTCGAGCTGTGCCCATTTCATGAATGCCTAGACCTACTCCTCCTGGGTCATCAAAGGTTGATATAGAACTAAAGCCTGCTCTATCTAGCATTTCAGCCGCTTGATTCATCATATCTTTACGCATGTTGAGTTCATTTTCTTTAAACTCAGCGTCAAAAGTTACTGTGGGTAATCCCCATTTATCAAGTTTTTCATAGTCAAGCGTCATTTGATTATCGTGATAGGGCAAAAACTCTCCGAATCCACCCATGCCTATCGACCATCCTCCAGGTTCAAGAAGAGCTTCATTAAAGGCCTGACCGTACTGATATTCTTGAATATTTTCCGACCAATTACTTCTTGATCCTCCCCCTTGGTATCCATATCCTCGAATAAAACCAGCAACCTTAGTCCCCAAGTCTAAGTTTCTAAAACGAGGAATATAAAACCCATTTGGACGGCGCCCGATATAATATTTATCCCTAAATGAATCTGTATTAGCAGATGCACCTACCCCTAAGTGGTGATCCATGATGTTATGGCCTAATTCACCAGAATCATTCCCCATTCCATCAGGGAAACGAGTCGATCTAGATTGCATAAGAATACTTGCTGATGCAATTGTAGATGCACACAAAAATATAACTTTTGCTTGGTACTCATAGTGCTCCATAGTTTCGGTATCAATAACCCGAACCCCAGTAGCTCTTTGAGTAGCCTCGTCATACATAATCTCATGAACTATAGAATTAGGCATCAAGGTCATATTTCCTGTTTTTTCTGCAGCGGGAAGGGTAGAAGAATTACTACTAAAGTAAGCACCATATGGACACCCGCGCATACATCGGTTACGGTATTGGCAACTAATTCTTCCTAAGCCTTCTTTGGTACCCTCTGTAATATGAGCAGCACGACCAATAGTAAGTAGACGGTCAGTATATTTTTTACTTAATTGTTCTTTTAATAATTTTTCTACACAATTGAGTTCCATTGGTTTTAAAAATACTCCATCTGGAAGTTGTTTAAGCCCTAGATTTTCTCCACTTACCCCAATGTATTCTTCTACATAATCGTACCAAGGCTTTATTTCGGCATATCTAATGGGCCAATCAACTCCAAAACCGTCCTTTGCATTAGCCTCGAAATCCATTTCACTGAGACGATAGGTTTGCCGACCCCACATCAGGGATCTACCACCTACATGATACCCACGCAACCAATCAAATCGTTTTTTTTCATTGTATGGATGTTCAATATCATCCACAAAAAAGTGACTATGAGCTCTATCAGTAGTGTAACCTGATCGATTCTGTTTATGTTGTGTTTTCAGATCATTTTTTGTCGGCCTTCCTCCATGATCCATATCCCAAGGATCCAAATGAGCAGTATGATAGTCTTTGACATGCTCAATCATACGTCCTCGCTCTAAAACGAGGGTTTTTAATCCATTTTCTGTTAACTCCTTTGCTGCCCAACCTCCACTAATACCAGTTCCTACAACAATTGCATCATACTCATTCATATTCATTGTGAACAAATTAAGTTTAATTTCACTCGATAACTTTGGGATAATAGAGCCCTTAGTGGAGCTATGCAAGGGCTTTTATTGAAAAAAACACTAACTACCAAAATTTACCGTCTAATTCAGCTGTCTTTTCCCATTCACTTATAGGCTGGGTAAGGGTAGCGGCTAATTGATCTAATAATAGTTTGGATTCTGGCAGATCATAATGATACCAGCAATGAATCATTTTTTCATACTCATAATAATTAAATATAACCGGTTCTGAGGCGGCCTTTTGGCGAAGTTTTACTGCGTCTGCTCTGAAAATATCATATTCTGCAGTGTATACCCTAGTAGGTGGGGTCTGCCGGAGATCCATATAAATAGGAGCTAGAGGGTTATTGGGTTTTTTTAGAATGCCTTCTGCTGTTTCATTTTCTAAAGCTGAGGGAATTTGACTTTGCCAGATTTCTCCTAAGCGTGTCCATTCTGAGCGATTGTTAATGGGATCCAAAACTTCGGCTTCATCAATCCAAGGATTACTTAATGAAGCATCCAACCAGGGGCATAATAGAATTAGTTCATCAACTTGAAGTAGGTGCTTTTTTTCAAATCTATACAGCATGTTATAGGCTAACCAGGCACCTGAGCCCTCACCTAACACTTTTAATCGGTTTTCTTTACTCATGAGTTCATTTACGAACTCCTTAGTTGTTTCTAGGCACCAATCCAATATGGAAGAAATCGTATAGGAGGGAAACAGAGGGGCTTCTACTAGTACAATTCTTGGGACGCCACGTTGCAGTAAATCCTCGATACATTTCCAATGTTGTTTTCTTGGTCCTTGAATAAGTCCACTTCCATAAAAATAAAGTATTGTGGAATCATCATTACCAGCAGTTTGGGTCTCACAAATCCATATCCTACCTTCAGTATACCTTTTTAATTCAATCTTGTAATTTGAGCATAGTTTTTTTGGGGGGTATAAAGAGATATTTTCTCTAGCAGGATCAATAGGTTTTTTATAAGTAGCTTCGGTATGCTTAAGGTAATAATAGAGCATACGGCTAACTAAACTAGATTTTGGCATACATCGTGAAAATAAAAGATTGACTGAGCGAATTCAGGAAAAAACATTAATTACAACCATTTTACTCCAAACAGTATTCTGGCTATATCATTTTGTTTACTCTATTATCTCAAATTGCTCTTTAGTGGCGCTTCGTTCCATCGCATCAAAGTGCCACCATTCAGAAGATAAGCTCAAAAAACCAGATGAAGTCATAACCTCACGAAGGATTAGTCTATTTTGAACTTGAGTAAGTTTTAAAGCGCCCACGCTTAATAATGAATCTTCCGAATCTATATAAGAAAGCAGTGAAAAATCATCAAAAGGAGTACCCATATCAAGCAATCCTTGCCCATCAACCCAAATGCCAAGATCTACGGCCATTCCGTAGTTATGTATTGAACCTCGCTCAGGATGTGCTATATATTTACTCCGCTCTTCAATAGGAAGCTCAGATTCATCCCATAATCTTTGTTGTATTTGACGTGGGCGCGTCGCATCGAAGATGTACAATGAATAAGATGCATTATATGCTTGTATTTTTTTTTGGGCTAAGACTAACATTTCACCTGCTTCTGGTCTAAGATAAGCTTCTTCTAAATCCCCATAAATATCGTAACCTAGTACATTATTGGGAGTGGAGTAGGCTAGATTGATCTTTATAGTGGAATCAAGTTTTTGAACATTGACCATTCCCGCTTCATTGAATGTGGCGTTCTAATCATATGTTTTTGTACAAGAAAGACTGACTAGACAGCCAAATAATCCAATTAGGAGTGGTATTGGATAATGAAAACAAAGCATAGGTACTTACTTTATTACTTGTAATGTGCAGGTTTTTAGGTAAATATTGCAATTTTCACCAAAATCTACACCAAAGCAAAGCAAAAAAAAAGCCGCAGGATATGCGGCTTTTCGTGAGTAATCTCAAAATGGATTAGGCATTATTTTTTTTAGATTGAATCTCCAAACGAATGTCCTGAGCTAATTTTTTTAGATCTTGAAGACCTTTTCTTGCTCTGGTACCAGCTGCTTTGTTTCCTTTTTCGTAGAACTTTTCCATTTCTGATGATACTGATTCTACTAATGTTTGTAATTCGGTTACTCTACTCATTATTACTCCGTTATGTTTTAGTTAATGAATATTCTTTAAAGAATGTCTTAAGCTATTGATTCAGAATCATTGAATCAATAGAAAAAATACTTTTTCTTTATAAATAATGGCATTTGTGAATAATAAACGCAGATTTTAGGTAAAATCATACAAATTTTGAACATTTAGAATAAATAATCTCTATTCATAAAAAAAATGAGACAATATTTAGCTTTGATTTTGGCTAAAACTTGCCTAGAGAATCGGTATAAAAGGGGTGAGGGAGTAAATCATGAATAAAATATTCCGACCAAGTGTGATCTTTATGGAGACAAAATAGCTTGGAAAATAGCATATGTTCACTCAAAATCTGACGGCAAGACCCACAAGGTGTACTAAAATCGCCATCAATGGCATGAACATATATCCCAAAAAACTCATCAGCACCGTAGCTTAAAGCGTTTATTAGAGCCGTTCTTTCAGCGCATAACCCCAGTGACCAATCTTGAAATTCAACATTTACCCCTGGAAATAACCCAATATTAGTCCAAAGTAGGGCTCCCACTGGGAAATTTGATTCAGGACATATTGCAAGTTTGCACACATCAACCAATGCATGCTTTAGTTGTTCCATTTGATTTTTTGAGAGAATGGGAGAGGATTCACTATTTTTGTTTGCTAAACTATGTAGTTGTTTAGAAAGCTCTAAGAGGCCAAAGTTTTCAAGAGGTATCGGTTTAACTGAATTAATAGTTGTTTTCTTACTCGAATCCAAGGTGTTCGAGTGTAACCATTGCTGGTTTTGTTTCTGAAGCTCTGCAGCTTTTTTCTGTAATTTTTGTTCAGGTATTTGCTCAGGTTTCAACGAAAAAGTGTTTATCCAGTTCTCAAGACCACTTAATAACGGATTTGTGTAATAAATTACCGTTGGTTGTTGGCCATGCATTAGACATTGAACAACTCCTGCTTGTACTGCGGAAATAGTAGTAGGAAAGGAAGCTGATTCTATTCTGAAGCCCAGATACAACTCGCCTTCTTGGCTTTCAATAAGACAATGTCCTGGTTTATTAGAATAGGGCTGATAACTATAAAGTAAGGAGTTACTCATTTTATCGCTCCATGGATTCGTAAGCTGCATCAGCAACAGCTGCCCGAATTCTACTTATTCTTCCCCCATATGAGCGGTAAGGATGGACCCGGTTTGTTAAGACTATGATCCCTAAACGGTGTTCTGGATCTATCCAGAAAGAAGTGCCGGTAAATCCAGTATGTCCAAATGACTCTGGACTCATACGAGTACCTGCGGAGCTAAATCTTGATCTAGATTTTTTGTCAAATCCTAAGCCTCTTTTACTCAAGGATGCTTGTTTAGAAGTAAACTCATCGATACTTTCGGAAGAAATAAAGCGTTGCCCAGCATAAAATCCTTTGTTGGTTAAAAAAGTGATGTACTTTGCGATGTCAATACTATTTGAAAATAAGCCAGCATGGCCTGCTACACCATCCATGTAATAGGCTCTTTCGTCATGAACATCTGCTTGTACCAATTCCATTCTAAAGAGGGTATCTATCTCAGTGGGGGGTATGGATTGCGCGTACCATCGTCCTACTTTCTTGGGAGTAAAAAAGGTTGAAAACATACCCATAGGATAGTGTAACTGAGAACGAACATAGGAATCAAGACGTTGACCGCTTACTTGTCCTATAATTTCGGCCAAGAGAATTAAACCTAAATCGCTGTAGACATACTTTTGATTTGGGCTCCATTCTAAAGGCTCATTCTTAACGGCCTCTATAATGGATGCTCTATCCTGGAATTCATCCACATATACTTTAAAAGCAGGTAGTCCTGATTCGTGATTCAATAAATCTCTAATGGTAATGCCTGCCTTATCATCAACTCGAAATTCAGAAATGTATTGACTGACAGGTGTATCAAGATCAAGTAAGCCACGATCCACTAAGTGCATAATAGCTGTTGTGGTAGCTAGTATTTTTGTGACACTTGCTAAATCATAGGGGGTATTGGTTTGCACAGGTGTTAGCTTTTCATAGTCAACATATCCAAAGGCTTTGTTGTACACTAAAGTGCCATCTTTCACCACAGCAACGACTCCTCCTGGAAATACAGAATCTTTTATTGCATCGCGCATAATGCCATCAATTTTAGCTAATTTTCCTGAAAGCATCCCCACTTCCTCAGCCATGCCAAAATGGAGGCTACTTTTTGGAATATGTATTCCATCTCCTAGTTTAAAGCTAGGAGGAATGTCAATAGGTAGCCGGCCGTTAATATCAGTAGCTCCAAATAGACTTGTGGCAGCGGCTTCGCTTTGCACAGAGGTATTGGACCAGGCAATAACTTGCACCTCAGATTGCTTTATTGAACTGATCAAATAGGGATTCCCAAAAAGAACAGTAACGATAGGTGTACGACTAGCAAGAAGTTTTCGCACAAAATTAGCTTGCGTTGAATTCAATTGTAAATCCTGCCCTACTCGGAAACGGGTAAAAGCTCCCAGTATCACAAGGTCTGAATTTCTGGCCTGTCGAATGATTCTTAGTTCTTCTGAATTGGTCGTTCTGGAGTCATGCTCTAAGTAACTAACATCGGGATGATGTTCTCTAACACCTCGTATAAAACTACTCTCAGGACTTCCTATCTCTGAATCACTTAAATTTACTAGGGTTAATCTTGGGTAGCGTGAGGGATTAATAGGTAGGATATTTAACTCATTCCGGAGTATGGTAATGCTTTGTTGTGCAATTTTCTTGGATTCCGCTAAGTGTACTGGCGAGGAAATGATGTCAGCCATCTTGTCCAGTGCTACTTCGCCATTGGATTCGAATAATCCGTGGGATGCTTTCCAATTAAGAAGCTTTAAAACGGATTCATCAACCCGTTCCATACCTAACTCTCCAGCTTCAACTGCTGCCATCACTTCATCAATAGCCGTAGTAACGTCAGGGCTCATTAGCATAAGATCCGCACCGGCTTTTAATGCAGCTACGACTGCTTTACCTGGTGAAAAATAGTTGGAGATACCTTTCATCCCCAGGCCATCAGTCACAATAATGCCTTCAAACCCTAAAGAATCCTTCAGTACATCGGTCAAAATACGAGGATCTAAGGTACCCGGTAGACCAACACTATCCGATAACTGTGGGAAGGATATATGAGCAGTCATAATACTTTGAATATCCCCTTCAATAGCAGCGGAAAAAGGAATTAGTTCAACCGAGTCTAATCTAGCATAATCATGTGGCACCACTGGAAGATCTAAATGGGAATCTGTTTCGGTATCGCCATGACCTGGAAAGTGTTTTGCGGTTGCAACTAAACCCTCATTTTGTATTCCTTGAATAAAAGCTGTCCCATATTCGGATACAAGTTTCGGGTCGGACGAAAACGAACGTGTGTTAATGGCTGGATTTTTTGGATTATTGTTCACATCTAGTACGGGTGCGAATATTTGATGTACACCAGCGGCCTTCGCTTCTTTGGCGGTTATTTTACCCATCATAAAAGCATTCCGAATATCTCCCGTGGCTGCTACACCCATTGCAGGTGTTATTTGCGTCGAGCCACGAATACGCATAGCCGCACCAAATTCCATATCCTGTGTTATCCACAATGGAATTCTACTCAACGTTTGCAGGTCATTAATCAAGGCTGCTTGTCCATAAATATCTCCACTCATCATTATTATCCCGCCAATTTCTTGCTCGGTAATTAAGCGTTCAATAGCCAGTCTAGAGCTACTTCCTTGTGCCATATAATTCCCATAAACAGGCGCGAAAAAGAGTTGAGCCACACGTTGGCGTGGGGTCAGCTGTTGGAGTAAAGTTTCGGGGTCTATTTTTACTAAAGAAGAAGAAAAGGAAGAATCATACTGAGTTACTCCTCCACGGGTTAATGGCCTTGGTTTGTCTAGCGCTATACTAAAGCTAGCTACTAGAATGAATACTATTAAGATGACTGAAAATGAGTATAAATCTTCTTTCATACTGGGGTAACTGGGTATGGGTAACTATCTGTTATAATAGTTATAGACAATAAATAATTACTGAACTGGAATCAATTGCATATGTCGCCAATTACTAAGTTTAACGTAGGAGCTATCTTGTACTAATTCTTTATAACGGCCCTCTAGCCATAATGAAGTTTGATCACCAAAGTGGGAAGAAAAAGGATTTCCTGATTGACCCGTTGGTAAAATACTTTGGGAAAATCGAAGATCAGCAAGGTTGACTATTCTTCGAACAGAGGCTCCTAGTACCATTTCAAAGGGGTTGTCCCATTTGTATTGTCCGTTATTTATTGACATACCATGACCTGGAACCTGAAATGGTCCATGGCTTAGAATGTTATCGACCACTAGTTTGAGGGCCTTGGGAGCAGACGAATCTTGTGAAGCTTCTTTGAATAAAGGTGGAGAGAACCGGATGGTATGTAATTGCTCCCATCGCCATTCAAAAGGTTCTGAACCATATAGATCACTCAGATAATATATAGTCTCCTGCATACTTTTTAATAATATGTCTTCAATAGTTTCCACCTCGTTTGTTAATAAATTATCAAATAGTCCGCTTTTGGTTTCAATAAGGTAAGGCATCACTCGAACCGGAATTAACTCATGACGAATAAAGTGGCGGAAGCTATCATTACCAAATTCATCTAAGAGGGTATTTTCAGTAAATCGTAGGAAAAAAACATCAAATATTGATGCAGCGGTGGAATTCTTTGTATAATTATAATCCCAATTTTTAAGGTAACTCAGCACAATGCTAAAATCATACTCCTGTTGGGATTCAATATAGTTAACTATGGTGGGTGTAAGAGATGAGGCAAAATGAGAAAAAACATCGGTTTGATGCTCAGCTACTTTATCCATTGAAAACAGGCTATCTGCTGTAATCAATTCTTCTATTCGTAGGATGCGTGAAGGGGGTTCCCAAAAGCTTGCAATGTAATGAGGGTAAGCATCGGTCGTTATTTTATTGTTGGCATTGGCAATCCATCCTTTTTTTGGATTGATAATGGAAGGAAGTTCCTCAAAAGGTATCCAAGATTGCCAATCATAGTCTTTATCCCAACCTGGTCGTAAGAGCAAGGGGTTATGTTTTCGAATAGGTAATTTGGCCGCGCTAAACATGGCAATATTACCGCTGTTATCTGCATACATAATGTTTTGCCCTGGTGTGCCATAATCTTTTAAAGCATTTTGGAAGCTTTTTATATTTGCTGACCAATTAATTCCATACATACTCTTTATTTCATGACTAATCTCGTGTCCAGTCCATCGCATAGAAATTACCTGATTGTTCACTATAGCATCTGTCGGGTAAATATCACTAATAACTGGCCCATGAACCGTAGATCGAATATCAAAAAATTGATCACTGGCATCTTTTATTTTGATTCGCTCTCTTCTCACATCAAACGGTAGGTAAGCCAAGCCTTCAGGAGTATCTCTTCTGTATTGAGCTCGATCTTTAGGGTTTACCATTTCCAAATAGAAATCGGTATCATCGGCCATAATATTGGTAAAGCTCCATGCTAAATCATCATTTTGGCCAAGTACAATACCCGGTAAACCGGCTAAACTTACCCCAGAAACATTTCTTCCATTTAGGTGAGCGTGAACTTCATACCATTTCCCTGGCATATCTAAACCTAAATGAGGGTCACCTGCTAAAATAGGATACCCCGTAGTTGTCTTAGATCCATCAATAACCCATGCATTACTTCCAACAGCAGACCCTCCTACTTCCATTAAATTTCGCCGTTGCCATTCCAAGTCCAAGAGCCCTAAGAGTGATTGGCTTTCCTGGTTACTTAAGGTTGTAGGTAAATCATCTGACCACGCTACCATGATTGCATTTAAATCGTCAGGGGGTAGTTTTTGAGACAAGTCTTGATACATAAGCTCACTCCACCAGCTCATGTTTAAATCCCATGCCATGAGTCGAGTTAATCCAATAGAATGGGTAATAGTCCAGCTAATGGGGGGCATTTCAGTAAGGGCAAATTCCACTGGTAGACGGTCGCTATGCGTTTGAATAAAGGTGTTCACACCCTTTGAGTAGGCTTCTAGAATAATCTTTTCTTTATCACTTAGTTGTTGTTCAATTTTCTTTGCTGTATACCAAAATCCAAGTGTGCGTTGATACTGATCCAACGGAACCAAATTTTCACCAAAGAACTCAGCAAATCTTCCTTCCATAGCAAGTTGGGAAAGGGTCATTTGCCATAACCGATCTTGTGCATGCACATAGCCCATTGCATAATACAAATCAGATTCATTCGTAGAGTAGATGTGTGGCACACCAAAATCATCCCAAAAAATATCAACTGTATTGGTTAAAGCAATATGTTCGCTACTGCTTTCATAATTGGGTAAAGGCGTCCAAAATGTCCAATAAAATGCGGTAATTGCCATACCTAAAAATAGAAGTGCGAGGAAGAGTACAAATTTAACAAGCGTATTCATAAGTACAGATTTAAAGGTTGAATTTGACGGACTATTTGGATAGGATTAACAGATAAAAAGTAGTGAGACTAGGTATGAATAAAAATGTACCGATTATTTCATATAATTTAGCAACTCATAAAACATAGCCTAAATTGCACATATTCAATACATACACTTAGCATTATTAATACTACACAAATTCAATAAAAATTGGTGAGAAGAAAATGCAAAATCAACATATACATTCCATAACAATTGTTGGAGCAGGTACGATGGGTAATGGAATCGCGCATGTATGTGCGATGGCAGGTTTTTCTGTAAAATTAATGGACAGTAGTGAAGAACAGCTTAGAAGGGCTCTTCAAACAATCGAAAAAAATTTGACCCGCATGGCTGAAAAAAAGAAGATTAAGCCAGTTGATGTGGGCTCTAGTCTAGCCCGTGTACAGACTTATACTAATATTAAGCAAGCAATATCTGATTCTAATATGGTTTTAGAGGTAGTTCCAGAACAATTATCACTAAAAAAACAGATTTGGAGCCAAATAGAACAGGGCATTAACCCCAAGTGCCTCAAACAAACTATATTTGCTACTAATACTTCCTCGATATCAATCTCTGAATTAGCAGAGGGCATAACTCACCCAGAGAATATGATCGGAATGCATTTCTTTAATCCGGTTCCTGTAATGAGTTTAGTTGAAATAATACTTGGGAATAAAACAAATGAGCAGACATTCAAAACTGTAGAATCACTTACAAGGGAGCTAGGCAAGACCCCGATCAGAGTCCATGACTTTCCCGGGTTTGTCAGTAATCGAATACTCATGCCTATGATTAATGAAGCAATTTATGCCCTACATCAAGGGGTTGCTGAGAAAGAAGCTATAGATCAGGTAATGACCTTAGGGATGGCGCATCCGATGGGACCTTTGCGGTTAGCTGATTTTATAGGTCTAGATGTGTGCTTAAACATTATGAAAGTACTATACAAGGGCTTTCAGAATGATAAATACACTCCGTGTCCTTTACTTAGAGAGATGGTAGATAAAGGCTTACTGGGGAATAAAACAGGGCAAGGTTTCTATATCTACGAAGTCTGAAGGTATTGCAGTGACATTAGTTATGGGAATATGTGAGCTATTCTCGCACAAAAAAACTTGACAACTGTTATTTTTTTTAAAAATATTTGTTAGCAACTAAATAGTAAGCTGGTTTGAAGTAGTCAATTTACCTAATCAAGAATATTGTAAAGTATTGAGCTTCAGTTATTTGTATCAATTATTGAATGAAAAATATTGAAAGCGCTTTTTTATCAGAAAATTGCATCTTATTTGTTTGTTATGGAACTAATTAAGAATTAGTATTATTTATATTATAGTAAATCTTTAACTAAACGGAGAATTAATGGAAACATTGACAGTAGATCAATACTCTCTAGTCTACAATATGTTATCATTTTGTATAGCTTCTATGGTCTTTTCAGGACTATTTTTTATGCTAGCCAAAGACAGAGTAGCTCCACAATACAGACTATCAGTTGTTTTTTCAACTATAGTAGTGGGTATAGCTGCATATCATTATTTTAGAATTTTCGGCTCATGGGAAGCTGCCTATGTACTAGAAGGTGGTAATTATGTAGCTTCAGGTAAACCATTTAATGATGCATATCGTTACATGGACTGGTTATTAACTGTACCTCTTTTGGTGGTAGAACTACTACTTTTATGTAGTCTTACAGGCGAAAAGAAAGAAAAGCTTATGTTTACTACAGTAGTCGCTACTGTATTAATGCTAGTTTTCGGATATATAGGTGAAACAGGTGGTAACTATGAACTAATGGGTCCTAGAGGACTTTGGGGCTTTTTAAGTACACTACCATTTGTTTACATTGTTTGGGTACTTTGGAATGAAGTTACAATAGCTATGGCAGACAAAGAAGGTAACGTAAAGGTTCTTTTTAGAAACATTAGACTTTTATTACTCTTCACTTGGGGATATTACCCAATAGTCTACATGTTACCAATGTTTATGGATGCAGGATCAGGCATTGTATCAATTCAAGTAGGTTATACTATTGCAGATGTAGCCGCCAAAGCAGGATACGGATGTTTAATATATGCTATTGCAAAAGCCAAGTCAGACGAAGAAGGTTACGTAATGGCATAAAAATCAGTTAAAATTGATTTTTTAAGCCTCATCAACTGATGAGGCTTTTTTTTTGACCATGCTTTTAATTTTAGTATTGTTAGTTAGGTCAACTGATCACCATCTGCTTTATCAAAAGCTCGATACATTTGCTCTACCACAAGCATATGAGGTAAGGTGATTACACTGATCAGAGTAAATAAAATAGCGACTAATAAGGCTTCGTCGCCAAATGCATCAACTATAAAATATATTAGGATTAGCCCTATATAAGAGATTGCTGAGAACAAGGCAGTTTCTTTATAAAACCATCCGAAACCAATTTGTTCATCCTTGCTGCTCAGAAAATCCAGCATGGTTTTCGTGTGATTGTATCCGTGCCATAAACCAAAATAAAGAGCGAAAGCGAAGATAGGATCGACCAATGAAAAAAGGACAGGAACCACAAGTGCATCCAAGCTTAACCAGCTTTTTAAGGGTATTTGTTTAGAAACCAGGCTCCCTAAAAAGTAAACACTGGGATACATTAGGGCAAAAAATAGACGTAGGTCTTCTGTAGTAGTGAAGTTATATAAGATAGAAATAAGTGATATTCCAGTGACCGATTCCACGATTCTAGACGTATAAAAAGGATCGCTTCCGAAAAGTATGAGCCCGGCTATACTCAGACCTCTTGCCAGAATAAATAACTGTTTTATAAAACCGTTTAAGGGTAACCGTTCGGTATCGGATTGGCCAAAATGATATAAGGTGAGCAACATGAATAATACAAATCCTATAAAGGCTTGGACATACCAAAGCCAGGCGTACACGGCTACGACCAACAAGTATCCTGCATAAAATACAATTTGTCTTTTTACAGTTTCTTCTTTCTGCAGGGCTTTAAAATAGATTTTGTGATCTAAAGCACCGTGCGGCATACCAATAATTAAAACCGAGGCGGCTAGTGCGTAATAACGGATGGCTTCAAACCACTCATACAGAAAAAAATTTAGCCCAATAATTGCTAGGCCAACAAATACCTGTAGTTGAATGATCTCATTGTTGGTTTTAGCATGCGTTGCCATAATAAAAAGTTTGTTCTAATGATTGAGGTTAATATTACTAATCGGTCGTTTAAAACCAAGTTTATGGGCAAATCCTAATTTATGGAATCTTTGTAAATAACAAGTGAAATGTAACTATACTAAATAATGGTAAGCTACTCGACATTATCTTACTTAAAATGTAAAATACTACATCCATTCATGTTTTTATGATACAGTACTTTCCGTTCAATTCTGTTCAACTTAGCATCATTAGAAATACTGTGATTGCCCAACAGTTCCAGTATATTAGCCCATTCATTAATTAGGGCGAATCCAATATTAGACCCAATGGAGACGACTTGTTCTTTGGGTACATTGTATTGCAGATGTTCTCCTGTGATTTGTACACCAAACTCAAAGAAAAAGCGTTGATTACGGCTAAGTAAACTACGATCAAAATGGGTACTTATCCACTCATTTTTCGGATTTATATGCTTTATTTGGGATAGTAAAGAGACTAGATTTTCTTTTGGAATGTAATCTATAAATCCCTCAGTGATAAATAAACTAGGTCTATTGGAAATGAATGCAGGCTGTTGTTTAAGACACTGATCTAAAGCATTCTTAGTAGCATCAAAGTCATTAAAATGTACCTTTTGGTTCAGTTTTGGTAAGAGTTTTTTTTTAAAAGTGATCATGGGTTCAATATCCAATTCAAAGCAGGCACACTTATCTGAAAAGACCCAACCTATGTGATCGATTCCACTTCCTAGAATCACTAACTGTGTGATAGGGGAATTGGAATTCATTAAACGGTTCTGAATGCTTCTATGTAATGCCAATTTTCTAAATACTATATGGTGTAAATCCCCCTTGAGTAGCCAATCATCAAGTGCTAACATCTTGGGAATCCAGGCTGCATTCCATGGATTCTTAAAGGCGTTATTATCTTGAAACTCACATTTTGCAACCTTCTTTCCCCTGAATTTTGGTGAAATTAAGCGACCAAGTCGATTCATATTAACTTCAGTTTGATCGTAAAAGGAATGAACGATGGGAGGAAAGAGTCGAGCAATTGAAGGGTATTTTCTAAGTGTAGTAAACTTCGAATACACATTGAATGCGGTTTTAGAGGGAATAAACATAAAGCGAGGCGTTATCTCAATCTTTGCTTCGATTCAATAGTCAAACAAATTCCAGGGTTGTTGACGAGGTATATCAGCTTTTAAGTTCATGAATTCTTTTTTGACCGGATGTTCAAAGGCTAAAGCATAAGCCCTGAGTGCAAGTGATTTACCAGGGCCGGTTTCCTTTTCCCCATATTTATAGTCGCCCCACAGTGGGAAGCCCATTTTACTAAGCTGAACTCGAATTTGATGCGGTTTCCCTGTCACTAAATCGATT
>CABZWK010000017.1 GCA_902529365.1 uncultured Balneola sp. | reverse complement strand
AATATGCCACACCACTAGGCATGTTAAACTGTTTAGGACCTGCACCTAACTCACCAAAAGACACCATAATTTGACGAGTTTGATCTTCCGCTCCTGCTGGTGGGGGGACGCCTTCTTGACCATTAGACTGAAACTGGTATAATCGGTGAGTCTCACTATCTACTACAAAAATAAAGGCATCATCATCTCCTCCAAATGCCACATCTTGAGGGCGCATGAATTTATTAGGTTCATACAGAAAACCACTGGCTTGTGAGGTGTCCTGGGCAAGTAGTTGTGAATTTTGTTGATAAACCAATCCATCAACTGTCTCTACTACATCAATCCATAAAACTCGAAACGGTATGTCTACGTTGGCTTGTGATTGTGTAATCAAAAAGCTTCGATTATCGGTATAGGTATCTCTCTGTGGTGGGGCAACAAAGGTAGCAATTCCGCTCAGGCCTATAGCACTTCTTAAAGAAGGCACGTTTGGGCTAAGACTCCTGATTTGACGCACGTTACGCATCTTATCTGTTTTAACGCCGTTTTCTACTATTCGATGAAATTCTAACACTGTATTATCTGGCGCCGCAACTTGAGTGGTCTCATTGAATGGACCAGTTCTTGTGACATACAAGGTATTATCAGCTAGTATGCTGAGACCTGTGATTTTTACTTTTTCGTAATTGGCCCCACTGCTACGATTTAAGCGTGAATTTTGAGCCGCAGAAGTACTTAAACTTGCATCATCAAAGGGGAATATAAGCGTGTCCACAAAGGTAACGGGACCAGTTCCATTCATGTTCTTTATTTTAAACACGACCGGTAAATTCCATATGATTGTAGGATCAATACTCTCTATAATGGTGTCAATCCTAGCTGCTACGTACACGTTCAAGAGTCTATCCTGTGTTACCGCTTCAGCTCCTTCTAGTTCTATAGTAACACGAGGGGATAGGTCCGCCCTATCCAATAAGTGCACCCCATTGGCATCGGTTACATATACAAATTCATCGAATCCAACATGCACATCATTAGGAACATCAAAACCACCCCAAAATGGTAATACAGGAGCATAACCATCCACATTTTCTAAGCGTGGATCTATCTTACCTTCGTCAAATATTTCATCGGTATCTGTATTGTCTTTGGTATTAAATAGTTCGCTACATCCACCTTGAACTATCATCAAAAAGAGCAGTAGCAAAGATGCTGAAAATCTTATAAGAGGTTGAATTAGTACTAATTTCATAAACTTACCCTCACTCCTATCCGATGAATTTGCCCCAAACGCTCAAACCGTGTGTAAGCATAATCTGCCATTAATGTACGGCCTGCAAAGGGTACCGCAACACCACCCCCTAAACTAGGCATTCGTCGTTCTAACTGACCAAACTCATAGCCCGTACGTAAGTAGAACTGATCCATAAAACTGTACTCCCCACCGATGTTTAATTGCTCTGCATTGTCGGATGGATTCGTTACTTGCGCGGTAAGAATAACCTTATATAGTTGATTTTTTACCAAATCATAAGCCGCTCCGATATGAAAGCGAGTAGGAAGTGATGTATTGGTCTCCGGTTCAAGTTCTTTGAGGCCATCTAGTGACTCTCTACTCGTCGTGCCTTCTGGGGTCGCATCTAATCCAAAGTTATTAATTCCTACTGCAAAACGTAGCCCTGTATCTCCTACCCGATAAGCAAAACCAAAATCTATGGCACCACTTTGGTATTGTATCTCTTCGACTTTCTCTAATAAATATTTAAAGCTAAGGCCATAGCTGAATAAATCCGTAACCTTTTGAGCAACTGAAAGTCCTGCGGCTATATGATGGGTTGAAAACATTCTACCCGTGCCGAAAGGTTGAAATTCGGTGGTTTCCATGATATCACCAGACCCTAAATACTGAACGGAAACACCAATTGCATAACTATTTATCCGCTGGATATAACTAAAATAATCCTGCTGAATACCGGCTACATACTCGGTATGACTAATCATGAATTCTGACCCAGTTGTTTCTGAAGATAGAGCAGGATTCCAATACAAACTAGAACCATCCATCGCGTCGGCCATATTAGAATTACCCATAGCAGCTGAACGGGGGTCGACAGGAATTTTAGTGAACTGGAAACCTTCGGTACCTGCTCGGTCTTGCCCAAAGCTTTTTTGGGCTTTAAGCGTAGTGGTAGAACCAACTACGAATAAGAATAACAATCCCATGAACCCAAAAGATAGATAATGACTTTTCAAGAATATGCTATAATTGAACGTACGTTTGATATGCTTTTTTTCTGAACACATGTTAGAATCGAATCGATACCCCTACCATTAAGTGACGTTGTTCTATATAATTGGCCGGGTTATCGTAAGCTGGTAAGTTATTATCGGTTGGATCTAAATACCTTGGATCTCGAACATTACCTGGGACATCATAACTTCGATCGCTTCGAAGCGCCATCAACGCCGCAGGATCTCGAGGATATTTCTTATAACCTTCACCTGTAACCGGATTAACGATGACTGAACTTCTGTTATCCAAAACATTAGTAAGTTCAACAAAGGTAGAAATACGAACTCCTTGTACTTCAAACCATTTTTGAATATTCAAATCCATATAAAACCATGCAGGACCAACTTCACTATACCGCTTAGCAGGATCGGTTATACGTTCATAAATCGGTCTCCAATCTTCTCTTCCAGTCACTGGATTTCGTTGCAGTCCGACGAATTCCATCGGCGTATACCTTGTTCCAGATCTCCACACACCCGATAAAAAGATTTGAAAATCATTTAAAGCAGACCATCCAAATAAACCCTGAGGACGATCATGGGTAAAGGTAATATTTCCTTTAATATCGAAAGGACGATCCCAAGCCAAAGGTGTTTCAACGTTACTACCAATATTTTGATTTGCATTGATCGCGTTTAAATTATCATCATTAGTAGAGCTTAATCCCTCTGCACGTGAGTAGGTAAATGATAACTGCCCTCTAATTAAATCTTTATAACGCTTTATATATGATAATTCGACTCCTCTAGAGCGAGCATAATCTCCATTAATCCTAAATGCTTTACTTACATTTCGCCCATCGACGTCTTGTACACGGATCGACTGTGTAGTTACAAAATCATATTTATCCCGCCAGAAGGCAGAAGCATTAAATGCATCGTTTGAAGTAATTTGATTTCTAAACCCAATTTCATAAGAGATGTCAACTTCTGGATCTAAGTTGGGATTCCCTAAATCAGGCAAATCGGACTGATCTTGATAAAATGGATCTAGACCTGCATATATGTAAGAGGGATGAGGAATTCGAGTCGAGTGTCCATAATTAAAGAACAACACTTGATTTTCCCGAACAGGGAATGACACATTAATCTTGGGTAAAAACCTAAATTTATAGCGAAGACCTAAAATCTCGGTACTACTGTCCAGATAATCTTGTGCCACAAAAGTAGGGATGGTGGAGAGGGTATTTGGATCAAGGGCATTATTTACCGCATTGTCCACATAGCGCCCAGGTGCCCAATATTCCAATCGCGCCCCAATATTAGCAATAAGACCATTGTATCTTATTTTATCGGTTACAAAAATGGCCCCTCTCTTTGGCTTAACTCGCCATGCATCAAAAGTTTCCCCTACCCTAAACGTTTCCGAAGTCCTATTCTCATCAATAAATATAGGTGCCCCAATCCAAGGACGTGTGATATCAATCCACTGATAGTCATTAAATTTAAATTCTAATCCCGCTACTATTTGATTCGTGCGATCGCCAAAAAACTTAGTTAGGCTACTTTTCACTGTAAGTTCCTCCGCAAAGTGATCGTGCCATAGAGTAGAGATACCCCCATTATTCACATAACCTGGACCTGCTAGTACATAGGTAAAGTCCTCGCCTCCTTCAAACTCTTCTGCAGGAGAAGTCACGATACTTTCTGGGTCAAACTCACTATCCACATTGGTTGGGCGCCATTTACGCCCGTTTGCATCGGCGCGGAGCCGGGTAAATAATCGACTCACCTGAACCTCATAAAAAGCCGACTGCGAGAGCGTCTGAGTATATTTTAAGTAGGACAAATTACTATCGTGGGTATACGTACTGGCATTATCTAAAAACCCATTTGAAAATGCGAACTGAAAACCAGGTCGAATCTGCGTATCGGCCCCTGTTATCTGAAGCATTCGCGTATTCTGGTTGATGGTTAAAGAGCGCTGATACGCGCCCTGTAGTCGAACACCAGGTTTGATATTATAGGTCATCTTAAACATACCATTCCACCGGTTCCCTTGACGAGGGGACCAAAAGTCACTATTCACGATGGATGAGCGAATTTGATTCGCTGATAATTTAGTATATCCATCGGTTAACGAAATTTGTCCTGTTGCAAAAAACGTAAGTGAACCAGGCAAATCGATACTTAATGCAGGCAATAACTGTTCCACTAATATTGACGGACCACCTAAACTTAATTCATAAATATCAGAGAAAAAGTTTGCCTGATTAGACAATATATTGCTACCCAAATTATCTCGTTTGTGAGAGAAATTACCTTCGTAACGATCTCCTCCATTTTGAGTTTGCACCGAAACTACACCCGAGGTAACGTCACCATATTCTGCCCCAACACCACCTGTAATAACTTCTATATTACTGAACGAATTAGATCCTAAATCGAGTCCAAACCCCGTTCCTGCTAATGGATCCTGTGCAGAAACACCATCAACCACATAACCTGTTTCATAGGCACGCCCACCTTTTATATAAAGTCCAGTAGGATCTTTAACCACTCCAGATTGAAGTGATACAGCATCTTCTACTCGCTGTATAGGCGCCGCCTCGATATCTTTTCTGGAAATAGTCGATGAGGTAGTTGATTTTTCCACATCAAAAATAGGTGCCTCACCAATTACCACCACTTCTTGATCGGATTCAAAAATTTGTTCAGTAAGGCTTTGGGTTACTTTGGTTGTCTGTCCAGCTGTGACCACAATTCCTGTTAATAGAGTAACTTGAAATCCAATAAAGGTGATTTCGAGAGTGTATTCTCCAGGTCTAATACTTTTAATAGTGAATCGGCCGTCCACATCCGTTGCCGCCCCAAAATTTGTACCTACTATACGAACATTAACCCCGGGCAGGGTCTCTCCAGTTGCCTCTTCGGTAATAACCCCAGTAATATCACCGGTGCTTTGTGCCTTAAGTGCTATACTGCTATACATTATCAAACTAACAAAACAGCCAACTAAAAATAGAAAAGAACGGATATGTTTTTTTGTATTCATTGGCCAAGGTTTATTGTTGGAATCCTAACTGTTGCAGGCACATGTACTCTATAAAATCCTTAATGTTGTTATTCCCATTAAGTTTGGTTAAATCCATTCCAAAGTAAATGAGATTATCTTCCGTATTCTTGATGCTTACCCCTTCCATTATAGAGTAATCAGTAATAAATCCTAATAAGGTAGTGGAGCGATAATCCGACTCATATAATAAGGTAGAACCAGATACCGCTTTTAATGGATACCAGCCTACCACACGAGATTGCAACTTCAAGGTCGGAGCATTGGGTTCATCTACGGGAGTTATTTCGGTTCCTGAGTTAATAACAAATCCTGTCTCGATACCGCCTGGTGGAAAGAAGCCAATCGAATCAACTGGAAGAAAGTTGAATATTACGTCTTCTTGAGAAACCTCTTTCATTGGAATGGTGACAAACATGCTTCCACCTCCAGTGAAAAATTCAGAAGTAATGTCTAAGGCATGTACAATATTTCGATCTACATCGTCCGAAACCCAATAGATATGGTCCCATTGCGCTAAGGTTTTTTTAAGTGTTGGATCCACTACTTTTGGGAATTGATCCGAGAGTTCAATAGTCCCTAATGCAGGTTGACCGGTATTTATTAACCATATATCTGGGTTAATCCCCAATTCGCTTAAATAGCTAAGGTGCCAGTTCATGTCATCAAGGGATGAATTTTTACCAATATCGTTTAAAAATAGTACCTTGGATTTTTGTTGCTTTACAAACCACTGGACCTGATCACGCATACTTACTGCCCCTGCTGCATCAATGGTTCGGACATAAGCAGTATTTGTCGCACCAACCTCAATTCCACTAACTAGTATGGGATTTCCTTCTCCATCAATAGCGCTGCTGTAGGCACGCCCAAGATATACCTGACCTGTTTTGATCCCCTCGATCTTGTTGTCAACGGATACTGAGATAAAAAGCTCTCCATTGTTTGTGGCATTAAACGGAATATCTACCCACCCATTTAGAGTGTCATTGAACGCAATTTGTGTGCTTCTAACATTAAGCAACCCATCCGGATCGTCTATGGTCCAGCCGAAACTAGCAATTCCAAACATAGTGTCAGCTGGGGTTTCAGTTGACTTGAAGGCAGCCGATGGGCTTGAATTGATAATTGGATACCGCAATCTAGCTCCCACTGGATCTTTGGCTCCGTCGTTATCTATAGCACGCACTTTAAACAAAACGTCATCTACTGTCTGACCTTCCGTGATAGGCAAAATAAAGGTGCTATCAGTTCTGGTTGTAAAAGACCATGCTCCCTCTGAGGTGTCATTTATGGCGTATTCGAAACCTGCGATATAGCCATCTGGATCATTTCCCCACCATGAAATTCTAATTTGGCTGGACAATCTGAATTCGTCTTCCCGATCGATCCCCGCTATAGTCATGTAGGTACTGGGGGCTTGATTTTCGATATAATCCCCAGTTATTCCAGCATCACAAGAGGCCCAAAAGATGCCAATAACTATTACTCCAAGAAGGGTTAGTTGGCTGCGCAAATAAGAAAATAAACGTACGGGCATGAGCAGTATAATCGAGTTCTAAGATTTAAACCCAACTTGATTGGGCTTTTACGATACTAATTGGGTCAACTATTTGAATTAACTACTCTAGTGACCAACGTACCGGAGTACAAAAAAGAAGATGAGATGAGAACTCCCGCTCTCATCTCAAAATGATTTACATCAAATAATTTATTTAATCAACATCATGTTTCGAGTCATACTGAAGCTACCTGCTTCTAGTCGGTATATGTATACCCCACTCGCTAGACGTTGAGCATCAAAATTCACGGTATGAGAACCAGCTTTCATAGGCTGATTAATGAGATTTGCCACTTGGCGACCTAACACATCAAACACCGTGAGGCGAACATCCGCAGACTCAGGTAAATCGAAAGCAATCTGAGTACTTGGGTTGAATGGATTAGGATAGTTAGGTTTAAGATCAAACTTCTCAGGAAGTCCTACAATCACCTCATTGTTTACCGACGCACTGTTGGTAAATGTGGCTGTTCTGTAAATAGGAGTAAAGGTGTTAGTATCTACATCATATCCACTAGAGATAGCCAATGTATCTACACCATCGTTAACTCGAACATTCCAGAGCAATGTTACACTTTCACCATCACCAACACCCGCAGAAACTAAAAGCTCATCTAATAAAGTAGCTGGCACAGTAATCTCTGTGTCTAGTCCATCATTATTAGATGGAGCAGCAAAAAATTCAGTTGAATCTGGGAGATAGAGTACTTTTTCATATCTGACAGTATTACCATCTAAATCAGTCGTGGCTGACCAAGTTGGTGTAACATCAGCATCAGCTACAATTGTAGCTCCTTCATCTGGTGTCTTTAATACAAAGTCCGTCATTGGCACCGTCCAGTCAGAAGAAGTAACATCCTCAATATTACGCATGATCATTTTTGGATTCCCATAACTGTAGTGTAAAACTCCTGTGAAGTTATCAATCATAGCACCAATTTTTACATGATCATTCAAATCAGAACCATAGGTAGTCGATCCAAAATTTACATTATCGTCCACACGTAAACCTTGGCCTACTTCTAAACCACTATCAGTAGTCCCTATTTCCCATTCACCAAAATCTCTGGGGAAATCTGCCTGATTTGATAAAACTTCAACATTATCTAGACTTAAGAGTATACCTTCGTGTGCTTCAAAGTTATTAACAACATCTGTAGTATTAGCAGCTAATGCTAAGGTATCCATTTCAGCGTTTGTTCCTATTTTGGTGAACTCATTTAGAATAGCTGAAGTGACACCGTAGGTTTCGTTAGTAGCTAAATTAGTGATGTTGATAATATCTCCTTGTACTAAGGCAGAAGTAGCATCGTTCTGCTCAACGAATATACCTGACCAAGCGGAAGCCTTGTCCTGAATTACAATAAATCCATCGGTAACGGCGCTTGCTACAACAGTGGCATTAATATCTACTGGTAAATCACCCAAACCATAAAGCGGACTATCACCAGCCTGGCCATCTCCTGTTTTCTGTAAAAACTCAATGGTAGTAATTGACTCATCTTGAACGAAGAAATTGAAACCACCAGAAAGTGGGGCACGACCAGTTAACCCGTTAGAATCTTTAGCTTCTAAATGAAAAGAAACAGCAGAGAAATTAGGAAAAGCAGGTAGGGTAAATTCATAAGTATCACCAGCAGTGTTAGTCATGGCTACAGTTGAATCTTTACCGCTGGCACTATAAGTAATTGTTACTTCAGTGATAGTAGCCCCCTCTGTTCCTACAATATCGGCACTTACTGTCACTTCATCGGTAGATGTAATGGAGGAATCTGACAGCATAATGTTGGAGAATACAGGAGGTAAACCGTTAACAACTAAGTCATTTGGCCAACTAAAAGTAGTTCCACCTACATCTTGACCATCCACAAAGCGGGTTTCATTTAACCATACAACACCATCCTCGAAAGGATTAATTGATAATGCACCATTACCACTAGGCACGAGTCCATCGGGATCGTCCCCAACATAGTTCACAAATCCACTAATGTCTACATTAGCTCCAGAAGCTGGTGCAACAAATGAACCGTCTTCACCGTCAATTCTTCGTGCATTATAAGAAGGGATATAACCTTCAGCACCAACAGCATGGTCATTCCTAAAACGCAGCGAGGTATCATATACATACATACGAGAACCACCCTGGTTAACCGACCAATCAACACGACCATTAAATTCACCTGCTTGAGTTACCGTAGAGGATGGGAACTTAACATAGGCACCATTATATTGTAAGTATCCTTCGATATTCATGTACAATTCAGTCCCTGTAAACGTATTTAATTCACTCATAGGCACTTCCCATGGCTCCAAGAGAGATGCATACTCAGTGAAATCAGCATTAACATTACCCACTAGAGTTACATTATCAACGGCTATTTGAGCTGTTCCGTTATAGAATCCAAGTGTAGCATCGAAAGAAATGATATCACCACGAACATATGAATCTAATAAAGTGTAATCTGATTCTACTAATTGAATAGACATCCCTTCACGACCCATAGAAACGGCATGGGTATCGGTAACAAACACGTGTATACGAGATATAGCATCAATTACTCCGTCATTGTCGGAGTCACGTGGGTTTGATAAACCAGAACTTTTTGGATACGATGTAATCACCGCAGTTACAGTAATGGTTTCACCATTGAGTGGATGTCCTTGAATAGCATCTACAGAAAATTCGGTCAGTCCTGGATAGGTATTGAAATCGCGAATAGTTGGAGGCACACCAAAATTATGTGCACCGATATGGGTAAGGTCGTCTTTTTCATAAACTTCCCATTCGGATGACATCATTCCAACACCAAAAGATGCCAGTGGAGTTGGGTTTCCTTGCTTGATGAATGCTTTTCTAACAAGCGTTCTATCTTTAGTACCATTTGAAACTCCAGCAACATCCCAACCTGAACCTGGATCTTCTTCTGATGTTCCAAACATATCAATAATAGTTGAATCAGTACCTTCAATGTGAACGAGGGCTCTTGCATCATCGCCGTTAAACACCGTTATGTATAAAGAACCTCCTTCAAAAGGATTCTGTACTAATGAGTCTGCTTCAGCAGTAATCAGTTCATTTGCATCAGCATGCGCGACAACGTACACATTCATAGATTCGAGCATAGTGCCTATAGGAAATCGAAGGGTGTCATTGAATGGGTTACCGTTATAATTTCCAAGAACAATGTAGTTACCTAAATCGATAGCTGCATCAGTTGGATTATAAATTTCAAAAGCTTTATTGTTCCCTCCACCTTCAATGTATTCAGAGAAAAACAAGCTTTGTTGTGCAAGGGCTGACCCTGCACTTACTAGCATAACAAGCATTGCTAACAATCCTTGCTTTAACATGTTATTTGTAGCCTTATTCATAGTTATTAGAGTTATTTTATGATTACTAGTTTACCTGTTTGCACCTCTCCTGATGCTATGTCTTTTACGGAATACAGGTATAATCCCGTGGTTAAAATCTGATTTGCTGAGGACTGTAAGTCCCAAGCATGTTCACCGCCTGCCATAACACGCGGATCGTCACTATAATTCTGGAACCAATCAATATTGCCAGTATAATTACTGGCATCATGCTTAAATTCTGCGATAATATCACCGGAAACAGTGTAAATTCGCACTACTGATATTGCAGGTAAATTATAAAAATAAAGCTTTCGATCTCCTTCAGTCAGTCCATCCCAAGCGGCGTTAAGGCGGTAAGGATTAGGATATACTCCAACTTGATACTGAGGATCATCACTTGCAAATTGCTCATTGGTAGGAGTACCTGGGAACACACGAATTGCATTTACATTGGCACTACTTTCCAGTCCTTCTATCCCAAATTCATCGCTACCTTTATCGAAGGCAGTGACCGACAACTGATATTGCCACCCATTCAATAAATTATTAAGCTCATAGGCATAATAGTAAGTGGTAGTATCGCCTTCGAATCGTGTGGGTTGAACTAACTTTACCTCATCAAATCCCGTGTTAAATCCCACCGCATTCTCTGGATTATCAAACTCTCTAATAAGTCGTGGCTGTGGATTAATGTCTTCTCCTAGCTCTGAGCGATAAATACGATACCCTTCAAAGTCTTGCTCACCCGAAACTCTATCACGAGATCTCTCCGCAGTTTTATCCCAATACAAGGTAACTTTACCTGCTTCTAACTGAACTCTAACTCTTGGATTATCAGGGGGAGTTGGAAATAAGTAACGAGTTAACGCTCCATTTCCATCGGTATCCTCGCCGGCATCCAGTACTCCATTATTATTTTTATCCTCTCCTTGGAATACTTTATTAATTGCATTCACTGTCTTAGTAAGCTCCTCTCTTGATTCCTCATCATCCACTTCTTTACCAGAAATGCCTTGGAACTCATCAGGTTTTAATGCAGCGGAAAATGCATAATACACAGAAATGGTTTCGCCTGGCTCGACTTGATTAAATGGGCCCATCGATAACATGGATATATAATTCCCATTCCCTGTTTGCCCATCGGTGCGTAATTGTTCCCGAACGGTTTCTCCTAAAATTACAGAGTCCATAGGAAAGGGTACCGCCATTCTTTCATATCGTTGTTGATCGCTTGAGGGACGCACATATAGCCCGGTCCCTGAACTAAAAAGCCAATAACTAGGAGTTACAAAGGGTGTACGGTATCCATTTTCTGATAAATACTCGACATTAGAAGGATGGAAATATTGTCCTCGATAATCCGCACCGATTATGGACATAGCCCCATACGTATTAATAGATGGATTATCAGGAGAACCGGCATCAAATACGTAGGCGGTGAATAGAGAATCCAAATAACCAACTCCGTTTTTATTGAAAAATGCACCACCAGTTTCCGTTGCTGAATTAACATTTCGCACTACTAAGTCAGCATACATACCAATAAATACACTATCCCAGGTAGCTGGGGCCGCGTATTTATCGCTGTTATTGGTAATGTCATAGCGAAGAATGGTGAAATTTTCCGTAAAAGGGAAACTCCAGTTGTAGCTTTCAAGACGCACATCTGCATATAGTGGGGTATCATGTCCGCTAATAGGAGTGCCGTTAATATCCCTTCGTTTATCTGAAAATTGGGCTATAATATCTTGCTCTCCAACTGAAAATGGTGAGAAATATTCATCATTGGGGTTCGTGCTTCGCTGAGTGAGTGGAGCATCTGCCGTAAATTCAAATCCCGCTCCACCTCTCGCATACCCACCGGAAGTAGTAACCGATGCAGTAGAAACCCGCAATTGGGATTGGTTATAAAGAGCCCCAACCCATATTCCAGCCTCGAATAAATGCTCTGTACCTGTATTAGTCGGATAACGCATACTAAATCCACCTTCAGGATTTGTACGTACGTCTGGTTTTCCAAGCGTTCCAAAGTTAGTAATGGATAACCCAAAAACACCTGCATCGGTCTCAAGACGTTCAAAAGATGCTTGAGAAAAAGCTATTTGCGTACTGAAGACAAGACTCAGTAGTAGCAGAGAAAATTTCAAGAAGTTGAGGTTATTAATCAAAAAATTACAGGATTAAAAGATACATAAAAATACAAAAGAGTATTCAGTAGCATAGCTAAATTAATACTGAGGTAACACTTAAACTTAGATCAGAACCTTAGCTTCAAAAGACTATTCTAGGTCAACTCAATGACCATTTCATCTCGCGCCAAAGTTACTAACTCGTAAGCACTCCCGTATTCCGCTTGTATCTGATCACATCGTTCTTCTAATTGAGCATCGGAATTGTCGGGATCGTGGTGCGTTAAGTATAGCTGTTTAATCTGAGAATCGCTTGTGATCTCAAGAAGCTTTTCCCAATTGGTATGTCCCCAACCCGTACGTTGTCCATATTCTTCTAGATTATATTGAGCATCGTGTATGAGCACATCCGCACCTTGGATAAACGCTTTAAATTTTTCAATAAATGCTCGCGATTCTACCGAATCATCATGAGGCAATTCGTTGTCTGGTGCATATATAATGACCTTATCCTCAATGACCACCTTAAACATTCCCGTTGGTATGGTATGCTTACACCACATCATTTCAACCATGTAATCACCAAAATCATACACGCCTTCCTCAATACTTGTACAATTCATTTTAGCTGATAGCATATCTAATGATATAGGGAAAAAAATGTTTGAAAAATGCCCTTGTAAAATTTCATTACAGCTTAATCCAGGCTGAGCTGTCAAATGTATATTGAAATTTCCATCAGGATGATAAAACGGCTTAAAAAAAGCGAATCCCTGAAGATGATCCCAATGTGGGTGGGTTAAAAATATATTCCCATGCAACGCCTCTTTACGATCCATAATGTTGTTACCCAAATTTCTAATTCCAGTACCACAATCTAACACAAGAAGTTCATCTAGATGACTCGCCGATATCTGTACACAAGAAGTATTTCCGCCAAAGCGCATATTTTCCGCATTGGCACATGGCGTAGAACCTCGAACTCCCCAAAATTTTATTGTAACCATTATTCTCACGTAAGAATTAATTCGGATATATAAAGCCGTAACCTAAATATCCTATAACATCAAATTTGTAAATAATAATAAATGCTCTAGATTATTCCGAACCCTTATTTTTAAGCAAATCAATTGATTTCTTTAGCTCATAGGCCTCAGCATGTTTTTGATCCAACTTATTTTTTGCCATCGCAATTTTATTATCCAAATCATCCAGTAAAGCATTACCTTTGTTTGTGGGTTTGAAATAGGTCTTAGCTTCCTGAAACTGAATGATTTCTGCCTCAAGTGCAGTAATCGTCTTCATCGCTGCATCCAATTTCTTCTGAGATGAAATTACTTCCTTTCGGGTTGATTGATTTAGCCCCTCAGAGGCAAGTTTTCTTTCCATGCCCAAATCGGTTCCCGAAGAACGATAATTACCGTAGATTTTATCACATACTTCTCGATAATCTTTCCAAACTTTATTCTTAAGTTTTATTGGGACATACCCAATTTCTTTAAATGTGTCTTGTAACTTTTTTGCTTCTTGAACGGCTCTTGCAGGATCATCATGATCGGCTAGTGCATTAAGTTGCTCTAAAATCTCATTCTTTTTCTTAAGATTTTCCTTGTGTTCCTTGCGCACATCCTTGAAGTGCTCCCTTCTCTGATTATAAAATTCATCCATTACTTCTTTGAATTGCTTCCAAATCTTGGATGATCTTTTTCTTGGAACTGGACCTATCTTCTTCCATTCGGCCATCAGGTCTTGCATCTTCTGATGATCATTTTCGCTATTATCTGCTTCCTTAATTGAAATTGCTTGTTGAATTAAAGCGAGTTTGAGCTCATAATTTTTTTGCTCAATGGCTCGTAACTCTTCTAGATTTTCAGACTTTTTATCATTAAAAGCATCCGTCGCTGCCTTAAATGTATCCCACAGCTCATTTTCCTCTTTTTGGGGAAGATTGCCTGTTTTTTTCCAAAGCTTATGCAGTTTATTCACTCTTCTGGCAGCCTCGGCTAAATCTTCCATATCTAGTAGAGATTCTGCCTCTTTAATGAGTTTTTGCTTCTTTTGGAGGGCTTTTTCAACCGAATTTCTATAAGAGGCGTCGTGTTTGTAACGTAATTCACTAAATTGATCTAGTGCAGCATAAAACTGATCCCATGTATGCTGGTTTCGATCCAAAGGTACTCGCCCAACTTTACGCCACTGATTCTGTAGATCTTGTAATTCGTCGTTAAGTGCTGTGAAATCCGAAGACGCTTGATCTGCCTTCCCATTCAAGTCTTGTATCTTTTCTAATAAGAGTAGCTTGAGGGTCAGGTTTTCTTCTTCTTTTTGGAGTTTTTTTACTAGTCGGTCAACTTTGTGATTCTCAAACTCCTCAAGCAAACTATCAAAACGCTTATTCAATGCATCTATTTCTGATACCGGAAGTAATTTGATCTGTTCCCATTGTTGCTGAATAGATCTAATTTCCTTTGTAGCAGTCCAATTCTGAGCCTCAATTAGACCAGAAAGCTGTTTTAATATTTTTTTCTTGCGCTCTAAATTATCTGCTCTTTTTTGGTTTAACTCTTCATAATACGCTTTTTTGCGGGCTTCAAATTCATCTCTAAGTGTTTGAAAAGCGGCTATTGCTTGCTTAGCACCTTCAGTGTCAGGTTCTGGGCCTTCTGACATTTTAAGTGCGAGATTAGCTAATTCATTTGATACATAAGCCCAATCGGGTTCTAGAACAAATTCTTCGGCTTTTTGGCGAATGTCTTGATAAAAAGCTTCCGCACTTTCCTCTGCTTCACTATCGGGGTATACGGTGGATTCTTCTGAAGAAACCTCGGGTTCGGAAGCAGTCTCGGGTTCTTGTTTAGCCTCCGGTTCGGACGAGACCTCTGGTGCTAGTTCATCTGTTGATTCTGACTGGTCTTTGTTCTCACTTCCCAGTTGAGTAGCGTCAGACTCTTGCTCAATAGGTTGATCCGAGGATTTTACTTGCTCATCGACCTTCGTTTCTTTCGAAATATCGGATTCGTTTTGTGTTTCTGTTGGTTGTCCGCTCATTTTTTCATTTTCCATATGCTAGCACCGCTCTAGGTTGTTTACCAACCTTCCTTTCCTATAGTTCGTAATTAACGCAAAGCCAAAAAATAATACTTTTTGTTTTTGCTACAGTTAACTTAAGGTTAGCTATTTTTATTAAAAAATGAAAAACTCTAGGGTTTATAAATTCGAATGTCGGTTTGTGGGAATGGGATATTTAGTCCATGGCTGTCAAATTCCCTATACACTCGCTCAGTTAAGGACTGTTTTACCGCAAAAAAGTCTCCCGACGATACCCAAGCTCGAACTGTAATGTTGACCGAACTATCGGCTAAGTCAGTCAACCCTATGTAAGGCGCTGGGTCTGAAAAAACGCGATCTTCTTCTTCAAGCATCTTGTTTAGAACGGAATAAGCCACATCTAAATCATCTCCATAGGCGATTCCAATAGTCCATTCTATTCTGCGTGTATCCTGTGTGGAATAATTAATAAGGGATCCTGTAGCTAACGGCCCATTGGGAATAAATATAGTTTTGTTGTCCGGTGAAGTGAGTATGCTTACAAAGATCTGTATCTCTTTAACCGTGCCAGCATATCCTTGGGCTTCTATAAAATCTCCCACTTTATAGGGCTTGAATAATAAAATCATTACCCCTCCTGCGAAATTCTGCAAGGTTCCTGAGAGTGCCATACCAATGGCTAAGCCCGCTGCTCCAAGAATGGCTATAAAAGAGGTCATTTCTACCCCAAGCATACCTAATGCTGAGATATAGACCATTATTTTTAACAGAATAGAACTAAGGCTTAACAGAAAGCCTTTCAATGACGCGTCTAGTTCACTACGTTCAAATATTCTCTTTAGAAAACGGTTAATCAAGCTAGTTCCCCACAAACCACCAACCAAAACAGCTATGGCCTGTAGAAGGTTTAGGGCGTATTCTAATAAAAGTGCATAGCCTTGAGCAAAAAGATCAGTATCAAGCATCTATGTCATAGACTTCTTTTAAAATCGCCTTAGCATTAGCATCTTTACCTTGCATGACCCGATGTTGTAAATTGGTAATAATTTCAGGTTGTGCTTTTTCAAATGCTTCTTCCTTTGCCAACTTTTCGTTGTTAGTTCTTACCAATTCATAAATATCATCGGCCCGAACCACACTGTATATTTTATCTTCGTTAAACGCATGAGATCGGCAGTCCTCGAACTCTTTAAATACACGAGGAAAATCTTCACTGGAAGTAGCCTTGGTAACTACCTCTACATCGGATGAGCTTTCAGCGCTCAGCGGGGTTTTACAAAGAAAGAAAAAATTTTGAGTGTATTTCATACAGATTCTATAGTTCGTTTACCAAATAATACATGCCATAATAATACCTAATTCATGACTTCAATGCTAACAGATAAGTTGGATCACCTTAGCTGAGTTTAAGTGAAAAATAACGAGGAGCCAAAGTGCTTAACAACACGCCTCTTGCAATCATAAATAGAATCATAGCCATCCAAATTGCATGAATACCAGCATAGGGCTCTATAAATAAGTGAATCGGCACATACAACAAAAATGTTGTTATAAGCATGGTATTCCTAAGAGGTTTTGTATTGGAGGTTCCCATGTACACTCCATCCCAAATGAAGCATATACTATTGACCATTGGGGCGATGACCGTATAAAGCATCACATATTGAGCTTGTTCAACTACTGCAGGCTTATCTGTGAAAAGCATAAACAAAGATTCAAAACCAACATAAAATAAAGCACTAAGACTAAGGCCTAAACCCAAACCCCATTGCATCGTTTTTCTCACAACTTGCTTGAATGCTTCGGTGTTCTTTTGTCCCCAGTACATACCTGACAAACTTTCCGCCGCATACGCAAACCCATCAATTCCATAAGAGCTTATATACCATAATTGCAGTAAAATAGTATTAGTAGCCAAAACCAAATCCCCAGCCCTCGCAGAAGTCGTGGTAAAATAAGCATAGGCAAAAATTAGACAGAGCGTTCGTATGAAAATATCTCTATTAACTCCAAGCCATTCTTTCCAGGTTAATGGTTCCCAAAAATCACTCTTTTGCCATTCACGCCACCATCCCGAAGCCCAACGTTTTGCATAAGACTGAAAAAAGATAGCCAACGCCAAGAATAGCCCGAGGTAACTTGCTATAACACTTCCAAAAGCAATACCCGCAACCTTCCAATCCAGCACCAATACAAATACTACGTTCAGTACTAGGTTAATAATGTTTAAGACTATGGTTATGATCATGGGTATTCTGGCATTTTGCATACCTAAAAACCACCCATTCATACCATATAATAATAACGTGGCAGGAGCAGCCCATATACGTATTCTTATGTATTCAGTAGCATATTGTGCCACTTCAGCACTTGGAGATATTATAATAAGGGACCAATGAGCGATAGGGTTTTGTAGCACAATCAAAGTGAGCCCAAGTACAGAGCCAAAAAGAGCGACTCTAAGCCAAAGATTTTGAATCATTTGATGGTTAGCTGCCCCCAAAGCCTGAGCAACTAAACCTGTAGTTCCCATTCTCAAAAATCCAAAACCCCAAAAAATAAAATCAAAAACTAGACTTCCCACTGCAATGGCCCCCAAGTAATAGAGTTCATCTAAGCGTCCAACAATTGCGGTGTCTACCGCACCTAGCAAGGGTACTGACAGGTTACTGAGGATATTGGGAATCGCTAGATTTACAATTTTTGAATTATATGATTTCGTGGGTGCCATCGGTTGCATATAACAGGGTGTGAATGTATTTTGAAAAGTAAAATTTTATCTCGAATCTGATTCACTAATTAATCGATCCGTCTTCCCATGAACATAGATACGCGAAATAAGATACTAAGTGCTGTATTTGGAATTACCATCATTTTACTATCATGGTTGCTATACGATTCCATAGTCACGCCATATAAAGTTGTCGAAGAACAAAAAGCTGAAACCGAACGAGTTCGTACGCGGATGCTGACTCTTAAAGATGCTATCGTTAATTACGAGGCTCGCTATGGACATTTCCCTCCTACTGATGGTGGTTTAGATAGCGTGGTAACTTACTTAAGCAGCGATTCTTTGATGATTTCGATGGGTGATTCTTTATTTCGCCAAATGCTCCCACTCCAGTACAGCCCTGAGAGTATGGTCGTAAGCCCTAGAGACACTTCACTTCGTTTTTTGTACACAAGAAATGATACCATTCGTCCACCACTGTATCTCTTAAAGGATCCAATGACTAATGATGCGGTTGGGAGTTTATCTAGAACAACCATGAGAAATGCCCCTAACTGGAATTAATGGAAGCAGAAGTCTCCAATTTAGGAGTCTGTTTTTTTTCAGGTCGAATGCTTTATTCGGTTGCTGAAAAGGGGGCAAAAGACACAATTCAGCAGTTAGGCTCCTATGAGTTTAGTTTTGATGTAGCTGAGGCGCTAAATACTCCTTCTTCTGAAGCAGGAGTTCAGTTAAAAGCAGTCTTTAGTGATCTAGAAAAAGAATTCCGCCTTGAAAGTATTCGTATGCTCACCGAGCCAACACATGAGTGCTGGACTGCACTACCCAAGGTTGTATATGATGATTCAGTAGAGAGGGAACAGCACATCGCTATTTTAATGAAAGGGGTGCCTCGAGAAGACATTGAGGTAACCTGGCATGCCGTGAGTAAAACCCGGTTCAAATTTCTTTGCTTGCGCCGAGCTCAGCTAACAAATAATTACCGAAGTTTCAGTGATCAAGTCGCCATTAATGAGTGTTGTAGTGACTTTGAAATTGGCGGAATGTGGTCGAGTCATCATCGCCCAGGGGGTTCCTTTCTTTTAATAGGATGTCATGCTGATTCGATTAGTATCTCTTCTTATTTGCTAGGCAGTTTCAGGGCTGCTACCTACATACATTTTGATGAACCTCAGGATATACCCTATTTATGGCTGCAACATGCCGAACATTCTCCATGGATGCGTGGTCTCCACGAGCACGTATATTTTTATGGGGAACAAACCCATGAAATAGCCGTGAAATTACAATCTTTCATTGACCATAATTCTTCACAAATAGTGTTAAATTCTTTGGAGACAATGGGCATAAATGCAGAAGAAGAAACCTATGGATTTGACCTTGCAACTGCTTTTCCTGCCATCATGCTGAGCCTAGACTTGTCCTAGTTACTGTTAATTTTATTCCAATAAATACGGTTCTGTTGAGTCAAAGGAAAATCGGTGAACTTGGGCTCCTATCTCAATCAATCAGACGAAAATACTCATGCGAATAATTACAGGCTCATTAAAAGGTAGACGTTTTGAAATACCTAAGGGATTAGATGTACGCCCCACTACGGATCGTACCAAGGAGAGTATGTTTAATAAAATTGAAGCCTATAAATACATTGAAGGTACCAGAGTATTAGACTTATTTGCAGGCTCTGGGAATTTAGGCTTTGAAGCCATTTCTAGAGGCGCTAGAGAAGTTCTAGCGGTTGATTTAGACCCCGCCAACCTAAAACTTATTGATAAAATCTCGAGCTCATGGAAAATTGACCATCAGATCAGAACCGTAGCGACTGATGTTCAACAATTTTTAGAAAACCCTGCTCAAGCTTTTGATTTAATTTTTTGTGATCCTCCTTATCACTATGAATGGATGAATCATATGATTGAACAAATTTTAAGCAATGGATGGCTTAGCCCCACGGGTTGGTTCCTTCTAGAGCATGATAAATATCATAGCTATACCAACCATACTCATTGTTTTTTTAGCAAAGCCTACGGGCGCACCACGGTTAGTATTTTTCAAGCACAAGCGGTAGATTCAGAATCATGAAACACATCGCATTATACCCTGGATCTTTTGACCCATTTACCAATGGACATCTCGATATTTTAAAACGTGCCACGAATTTATTCGAAAAGGTTATTGTAACAGTGGCGGTGAATAATGAAAAGAAATCCGTTTTTAGTGGAAGGGAAAGGATAGAACTCATCCAAGAATGCTTAAAGGGAACAGAATGGGGAACTCGAGTTGAAATCACCCAATTCACAGGCCTTTTAGTAGATCATGCCAAAAAAATGGGCGCTAGTACTCTAATTAGAGGGGTGCGCCAAATATCTGATTTTGAATATGAATTTAGAATGGCCTTGACCAATAAACGACTTTCTCCAACCATCGATACCGTTTTCCTAATGCCGGATGAACAACTCACTTTTATCTCGGCATCTCTAGTAAAAGAAGTGGCTTTTTGGGGGGGTGATTTAAGCTCATTTGTCCCAAAATATGTAGAAAAAGCACTCAAAGATAAACTTCAATACTCATCAAACTAACTTCCTTAACTTACTCATGATCTCATCACGCGCACTAGAATTACAACCATCGGCCACCTTAAAAATTACTGGCCGAGCCAAAGAACTACAACGAGAAGGCAAGTCCATTATCTCCTTAAGTGCTGGTGAACCAGATTTTCCCACCCCAAGCTTCATTTGTGATGCAGCTGTGAAGGCAATCCGAAATGGTGCCCATGGGTACACCATGAACACCGGTACCCCTGAACTCAGAGAGGCCATCTGTGCAAAATTAAAGCGCGATAACGGACTCGATTATACCCCAGCTCAAATTATATGCTCTAATGGCGCCAAACAATCCGTTGGTTTCTCCCTTTTAGCGATTGTGAATCCTGGTGATGAAGTGATTATTCCCGCACCTTATTGGGTATCCTATCCTGCGATGACTCAACTTGCACAAGGTATACCTATACCCGTGAGAACCTCTTTTGAGCAGAATTACCGGCTCACTCCCGAACAATTGGAAGAGGCCATCACCGATAAAACTCGTGTGCTTATACTTTGTTCTCCGTCTAACCCAACGGGCTCATGTTACAGCAAACAGGACCTAGAAGGCCTGGCGGAAGTGCTACGTAAGTACCCCAATATTTCAATTATATCGGACGAAATTTACGAATACATTGTTTTTGATGAAGAGCATATTAGCTTGTTGAACGTAGCACCCAATCTCAAGGATAGAGTAGCTTTGATCAATGGTTTTTCTAAAGGATTTGCTATGACAGGTTGGCGATTAGGGTATCTTGCTGGCCCAGAGGAATTAGTTAAAGCAGTGGGTAAAATTCAAAGTCAGGAAACCTCTGCTCCCTCCTCTATTTCTCAGGCTGCTGGATTCGCCGCATACTCCGGCACATTAGATGACATCGAAGTAATGAGGACCTCTTTTAAAGAGCGTCGAGATTTTATGGTGGAGCAATTGAACAGTATTGAAGGAGTCAGCTGCTTTAGCCCGGGTGGTGCATTTTATGTATTTCCTGATATTTCCAGCTATTTGGGCTCGGTTACCCCATCAGGCACACCCATTGAAAGCTCAACAGATTTATGTCTTTATCTATTGGATCAAGTTGGCTTAGCCTTAGTGCCGGGAGACGCCTTTGGTGAACCAGATGGGCTACGGATGAGTTATGCCGCAGCCATGGATGACTTAGTGGAAGCCATGAATCGATTTAAACATGGGTTAGCTGGACTAAACTAATTACAAAAAAGCTTCTAATTATAATCCCTTTTGTATTCTTCCGTCTAACTAAAAGAATACAGCATTGCTAATGAGTAGCTTCCCGTTATGCCAAAATCCTCGGAAGAATGGGTTATCTATCATATAGACCACCTGACCCTGACCCATGGGTTGGACTCCATAAGACAACGATTCTTGAATGATTTGCTGGGCTTTATGGCCGACAAATCCACTTCTTGGGGCTCCGTCTTTTACCACCCCAACATTCCACCCATTTTCTAGATACTCATAAGCCGTTGAACCTAATTTCAGCGACATATACTGCTCTTGATACCCGAAGGCTAGGGGATGTGTGGGATCCATTTCAAGCGCGTAAATTGCGCCCGCGTTAAAGTTCACTACAGAATTACGTTCTGCGTCTGCGTATCGTTGCAACCGATCTTCTGGGTTGTCCTCATCTTCGCCTGCCCTATTCTTTCGAGTTAGCACAAAGCCATCTTTACCTGCTAAAAATCCGTTGGCACCGTCCACAGCAACTAGCTTGCCACCGCCACGAACCCAATCCCTAATTTCAGAGAGTTGATCATCACTAAACGAATATCCATAAGATCCGCTTGGCAGTATAATAACATCAAATTCAGTCCAATCCATACGAGTGGCAACATCTACGGGAATCAACGTAACCGGGTAATTTAGTTGCTGATCAAAGAAATGCCATATATGTCCTACCATATTACCCGATGTTCCTTCACCAGCTAACACTCCTACTCTTGGCGCTTCTATGAAACGAACCGAAGATGAGCCAAAATCTTTGCCTTGCGTAACCAATCCTGTAGTTACAGGTGTCAATTCACGGTTATAAACTAAGGCAGCTTCTTTCACTATTTCATCGAAAGCCATTCCCAGTGGCTCATTACCGTTACGAGTAATGATTAAAGTGCCGGCATTGTAATTTTTTCCCTGAATACTGAAGGAATGCTCGGAGTAACGAGCACGAACTCCTTGTTTAAATATATAGGCCAGAAACTGCGCATCATCAAAGGAAGTCCATTCAACTAAATAAGCATACGGGTTACTCACCACCGGTGTGAGTTCGGATTCGGTATCAAAGCCAATTGGCTCCAATTCAACTTGTCCCTGGATGGCATAACCCTCAACACCAAAGGAATAATGTACCTCCCATGCGGTGATATCATAGCTAAGTGAATCGGTTAATTCAGGTTTAGGCTCAAATAATACTCTAACCAAGATACCCTGAGGCTGATAAGTATGTATAATGTAATCGCCTTTTTCTATGGTTATTCGTCCAACCTGACCATTCTGGTAATCATAACCATTCGTTCGGACTTCATTCATCGCCTGTTTTACCTCAATTTTTTGATCAAGCAAATAGCGCAGGAGTCGGCTGGTATTGTCTGGATTGCTGCTGCGTTTTACCACAAAGGTTTTATAGTTTCCAGATCCATTTTCACGGGTGGTGTCAAAGTACTTTTGAAATTCAGCCAAAACCCGTTCTTTTTGATTGACCACCGTTTCTATGGTTGATAATCCAGATGTCGCATGGTGAATCATTCGATCATACAATGTTAGGGTATCTCCCTCATCGGTTAGTACACCTAGACCTGCAAAGCTGTGGCCTGCTTGTTCATAAGTCATCCCAATAGCCCCATTAAAAGTGGGCCATGTATCCCCATAACTTGGGTAAAATAAATCAAATACTTCACGTGTAAAGTACAGCCAATTGTTCTGATCAAAATAGGAAGCATGGTTTTGGCCTATTAAGGTCTGTAGCTCTCGTTGCCATTCGGTTATGGCATAATGATAAGGCTCTGCCGCTGGCGCAAAGTAATAGGGAGAGTTATAATACTGCTCATGAAAATCAACATGAACCATGGGCATCCATTCCAAATACTCGCGGATACGCTGTTGGGTTTCGGTCTGGGTTTGCCAAGCCCAATCTCTGTTTAAATCGAACATATAGTGATTGGTCCTACCACCTGGCCAAGGCTCATGATGCTCCATGGCTTCATGATTGGGATTAACTTGCGCTCCTGTTACCGTTTTGTTCCAGTTCACATACCGATCACGACCGTCTGGGTTTACCATAGGGTCGATAACGACCACGACATCCATCAACCAGTCTTGGTATTCCGTGACTAGGGCATGCATGGTATATAATGCCGCCTCACTTGAAGATGTTTCATTGCCATGCACATTATAGCTTAACCAAACAATGGGAATGGCTGATTCGGAGGCTTCACCGGATTCTAGACCAATTCGGCGCAAATTATTTTGCCTTATTTCCTCCATATTCTGCTGATTTTCTTCGGAACTAATGACCAAATACACTAATTCACGGCCTTCGTAAGTAGTCCCATAATCAAAGGCGGCTACCATTTC
>CABZWK010000016.1 GCA_902529365.1 uncultured Balneola sp. | reverse complement strand
TCTTAACCGATGTGGGGGTTCGAGTCCCCCCTCTCGTACGAAGATACACTTTAATGTGTTGTAAGACAAGGAGTTAGATTTTCTAACTCCTTTTTTGTTCCCCACCTCGTTCCCTACCAAAAAAAAGAGCTGGTGAATAACACCAACTCTTTTCTTAAAATATAAATTTAACAAACGGGGATTACAGATAATCCATAGGTATTTTTACGAGTTATTATCTATGGAGCTTTTTTTAAATGAATCTATAACAAACAGATAAATATCAATATAGATATATTAAATATTAACATGTTTTTAGTTTTAATTCTCTTGTTTATGAGCTGTGCTTTGAATATTGGAGGAGGCAAAGATATTGATGATTCTTCTGCTACCGAGATTTTAGGATTTACTTACTCTTCGGGTCAAGTTGTTTTAGTTGGTGATACGCTTACGATTACTTGAGTTATAAAAGATAGTTTGGATACAAATTTAAGATTTCGTTGGGGCATTGGAATTCACGCAGCTCAATTTACGGATGAAAATAGCATAACCTTCCAAGTGAAAGAGGCTGAAGGGACAGTTGCCGGTTGGATCTCAATTCAAAAGCTCATTGGAGCATTCGAGAGCGTAAGAGGAGAATTTGATTTTGAAATACAGAAATAAAACAAACCAATTATTATGAGAAAAATGGAGTTATATATTTTATAACTCCATTTTTGTACCCCACCAAAATAAAGATTTTATTAATATTACTAACTCTTTGCAGTTTTTTGATTCTTGATAAGAATCTTTATTCTAGAAATAACTGAATCTACAATTATGAGTATAAAACTATGTAAATCATTCCTGTTTGTAGTTTTAATGTTACAAACCTCGTTAGAGGCACAGAAAATGAAACTTCCTATACTTTTTAGTGATCATATGGTGTATCAGAGAGATAAACCATTTTTAATTTGGGGATGGGATGAGCCTGGGCAGCCCGTTACCGTTGAACTCAGTAATTATAGGCAAACGAGTACTGCTGATGATACTGGGAGGTGGGAAATTGAATTACCGGCTCAGTCGATGGGTGGGCCATACTCTATTACAATAAAAGGGTCTACCACAGAAATTCTAAGTGATATCTATATTGGTGATATTTGGATTGCAGGAGGGCAGTCAAATATGGAATGGAAGTTGAATATGGGAATAATTGGTGCTGAAGAAGAAATTCATAATAGTGATTATCCCGGCATTCGATTTTTTGAAATTCCAAAAATTTATTCATTTCAAGAAAGAAGCACTTTAGACAGTGGAGAGTGGTATGTTTCTAATCCAGTGAATAGTCCAAACTTTTCAGCCGTAGCATGGTATTATGCAAAAAAATATCATCTAGAAACCGGGATACCTATTGGAATAATCAGTTCAAATTGGGGGGGAACACCAGCTGAGTCTTGGGTACCAGAAGATGAGTTATTGGTTGTTCCTGGTTATGAAGAAGAGGCTTCTGAAATATTAAATCCGGAAATTGAGTGGGATAAATTAGTCAAAGATAATAGTAAAAATGAATCTGAATTGTATCGACGAGTCGCTGACACTACGGATATCATTCATTTTGGAGTTCATTTAGAAAATATTGATATCTCAGATTGGGATATAGTTGATTTACCAAATTCTAAACCACTAACTGATTTTGTTTGGTTAAGGAAGACAATAGATTTAAAGAGTATTGATAATGTTCAGCTATCATTTGGAAAACCAGGTAAATTCACAGTATTATATATAAATGGTGAACAAGTTTATTCAAAAATATGGTCAGATGATCCTAGAATTATTGAAATTGATAAAAATATTTTGCGTATCGGAGAAAATACCATTGCTATAAGAACGGTAGAAGATTGGGACAACAAAACATTCATAGGTGCAACAAACCAATTCTGGATTGAAACAGCATTGAATAGAATATCATTGGAAGGAAGCTGGAACTTCTCAAATAAGATTGAACCTCCATTACCAGAAATAACTCGTTTTCAACACTTATCTGGTACACTTTATAACGGGATGATTCATCCTTTAATAAAATTCCCGATAAAAGGTACAATCTGGTATCAAGGTGAGAGTAATGTGGTTACCCATCAGTATTACAAAGCTTTATTTTCTCGGCTCATTGAGTCATGGAGGGATAAATGGGGCTATGATTTCCCATTTTTATTTGTACAGTTAGCTAACTATCAGGAGCGTTTTGATTATCCCACTGAGTCTAGTTGGGCAAAATTAAGAGAAGCGCAAACTCAGACATTCCAGGAGGTAGATCGAACGGGAATAGCAGTAGCAATAGATATTGGACAAGCTAATGACATCCATCCGAGAAATAAAAAGGATGTTGGGGAACGACTCTGGATGGCAGCCCGTAAGGTGGTGTTCGAGGAAGACATAATTCATTCGGGGCCAATGTATAAAAGTCATGAAATTCATGATAATTATGTTGAAGTTTCATTCCACTTTGCAGAAAATGGGTGGTATAATAAAGAAGGGGATAATATTGAAGGCTTTGCTATTGCTGGTCAGGATTCAGTTTTTCATTGGGCTAATGTTAAGCTTGTAGGTAGTACTGTAGTACTTTCGAGTGATCAAGTGCAAAACCCTATCGAAATAAGATATGCTTGGGCAGATAATCCTAAAGTTACTCTTTATAATTCAGAAGGTTTACCGGTTATACCGTTCAGAACTGACGATTGGTAACTAAATTATGTTGTAGTAATAGAACTAAATTATTTAAGTAGGGCTTACTTAATTAACAACATTTTGTTGGTTTTTGTGAATGATGCAGTAGTTAATTTATACAAGTATACTCCACTAGATAAGTTTGATGCATCAAATATTTCTCTGTGATACCCAGCTGACTTATAACTATTTACAAGTTCCATTACCTTTTGACCTAAACTATTAAAGACTTCAAGGGTTACTTGATTCGATTCTGGTAGTGCATATTGAATCTCAGTATTAGGATTAAACGGATTAGGATAGTTTTGAAATAAAATATAATTATTAGGTAATGAATTATTTTCAATAGACGTACGAACCCCTGTGGTAAATACATGTTCATTGGACCAATCTGAGTTATTCTCTTCATTATCACTAATACCCATAATTCTCCAATAATACTTAGTATTTTCATTTAAAGGATTAGAAATTGTAAAGACTGTTGATTCAATTCCTGATGTATCTAGTATAGTTGAGTTGAAGCTAGAATTCCCAGATAATTGAAGACGATAAAAGGTTGCAGAGTCAACACTATTCCAACTAAATTCTGTAAGAGTTCCTACATTTTCCTGTTGATCAACTGGGAAAGAAAGGGTGGGTGTTGGTAGTTTATTTGAAACTAATTCGATGACTCTTATATAATCAATGTAAATCAAATCACCATTTATCTGAGTATTATGCGATAAATGTAATCCAACATTTGCAATTACATTTTGTTCAATTACTACTGGATTTTCTGAAATAGATAGTTCAATCCATTCTCCTGTATTAACAGTCAATCCATATTTGTGGACACCAACCGTGTTAGTTGAAAAGTTAATTTTAGCGGTTTCGTCGCCATTACTGGCATTTACATAGAACCTTGTTTTGAATAGATATCCAGTATTTGCCTTAATTTCATTTTGTGAGCTTGCCACTTGTATAGCCCAAGGATTAGGGGCGCTTTCTATTCCAGTAACAGTGACCTTTAAAAGTGTATTTGCAGTGTCTGTTGTGTCGGCAATAAATTCAAAGTCAGCATGGTTAGTTTTTTGAAAAAACCATCCATCAATATCTTCAGCGGTTCCCAAAGCTACATTTTGGAAATCACTGTTCTTATTTATAATAATACCATCACTATCTTCGGGCTCAGGTTCTGGCTCTGACCCATCATCATTTACTTCTAGCAATTTATACATTTCATTTTTGTGCCATTCAATGATTGCTTTAGTTGAATCATGAATATTCTCTTTCACTAAATTATGCCATTCATTAGGATCATTAAAATGATCATACAGTTCTTCTTCCCCATCACTTGTTAGCGTATATCTATACCTAACTGATCTTACAGAATGATGATTTTCATTAACAGGGGATGGTGTATCATTAGGTGGATTTATTATACCGTTTAGGTGGTTTAAAGCCACAGGCGGTCCTTCCCAATTTTCGGTATTAGAATTCTCCAGAAAAGGTTTAATACTATGTCCGTCTAATTCATAACCATTACCATCTTTATTTGGATTTAAAGGGAGATTAGCCAAGTCAATTAATGTTGGATAAAGATCTATCAATGATACTGGATGGTTTATTTTGGTGCCTACTTCAGAAACTCCAGGTGCATGTATGACTAATGGTATTCTGGTTGATTCCTCCCAAATAGTAGTTTTCGCTAGATTATCTTTTTCACCCATATGATAGCCATGATCAGCTGTGAAAATTACAATTGTATTATTAGCATAATTACTATTTTCTAAACTATCTAAAATTATTCCTACTTGATGATCCACGAAAGCGACACTAGCCAAGTAGGATTGAACCCATTTTTTCCACCACATTTCACTGCCAATTTCTGTTTCTTCTGAATCACTCAAAAAATTTGGTAGTGCCTGGCTTCGATAATTATTTTGCCATAAAATGGTTGGTGTATCTTCAAGGTCATTTGCTAGATAAGGTGGTAACTCAACCTCTTCAACTGGAAACATGTCAAAAAATTCAACAGGAGCGTAACGTGGAACATGAGGTCTATTCATACCTGCAACTATAAAAAAAGGTTTTTCATGAGTTTCATTCAATTTTTCAGTAACCCATTTTGCAGTTATTTCATCAGGCATTAGTTCTCTATCAGTTTCGCTCTCATAATGAAAATCCCAAGGTTGTTCCCAGTCTTTTGCCCAGCCGGTGTATCCATCAATGGTAGGTACGTCACTCAAAGATCCAAAGCTACCCCAACGACTGGATCTAATATTTGGTGGCATGGACGGGTGACCTAATCCTATAGGCTTACCCCATGAATGCATACTAGTACCATCCCAGGGGTAAGGACCAAAACTAGAAGGTCCGCCATCCATTGGTTGATTAAATACGCTATTATCTTCATGTCCATTATGAAAAACTTTACCGCTTCCATAAACTTTATAGTCATTGTTACCAAAATGTTCCATCAATGTTACAGCATCCTTCATAAGAGGATAATTACGCCATCTATTATTTTGTTGACTATGTCCATAAAAACCAGTTTTACTTGGGTACATTCCTGTCCATACACTAGCTCTGGAAGGTGCGCAAATAGCTGCATTTGCATGGGCATTCACGAATTGGACACCCTTTTCAATCAGTCTATTAATGTTCGGTGTTTTAGCCTGTGGATGCCCACCCATCCCTTCAATTGAATCATTTAAATCATCACTAATAATTACTATAACATTTAGTCTTTCATTTTGAGCAGCTAAATTATCAGAATAGAATATGGCTACGATTAAGGATATAGTGAAAACGCAAAGTTTTGAAGAATAAAAATTAATTTTTTTCATTTTTTAAGTGTCAATTTGAGGTAATAAATTTCAGATTAATCAATTCATATTATCTACTTACAGCATTTTTTAGTGCAGATCCAAAAATCAAGTATCGAGTATTTCCATTAATGGTACCTTCGTTTTGCCCCCATAAAAATGGCCAGTCGTCATAATTTTCAAAGTGATCAGGCTTTCGAAATAAGATACCAGGAGCCACATTACCAGGTATTGCAGAAAAGTCAGCTCTATTATTCCCATAGAATACTTCTTTTGGCCTTACTGCAACTTGAGTTGAAACCAAAGAATAGTTATGGTAAGGGTGATTTCCAAATAGCCAATCTGAGGCTTTGAATATATGTGCTTGACTTATGATATCTGGAAAATATTTATTAGCAAAAATTATAGCTGTTCCAAATGTCATTATCGAGCCAGAACCAGCCCAATTTCCAAGAGTAATAGGTACACCGTAAGGATTTTTCGATTCTAAATCTATTATATAGTTTTTGAATTCTTTAATGTAGGGACTTAAGTTTTCTTTATAGTTTTCATTCATATAAGGTATAGCTTCAATAGCTATAAGTATTCCAGATTCTAAATTTTTATCTAGAAAAGTCCACAATAAGCTTAAATAGTTGTCTAAATACTCTTGCTGTTCTGTAGTAATGTAGAGTTGAAGATTAGTTGTAATGTTTTCCACACTACTACTTATTGCAGTTTCATTGTTAGAAGAAAAGCTCATTATTTTTAGTGATTCATTTCTTAAGCGAATAGACTCATTAAGTGCTCTTGTTGCTAATTCGCTGTTATGCGATTTCAGTACTCTGCTTGCTGCAGCTAATGTATTAGCAGCATATAAGTCTCGCTTTGGGTCGCGATCTGTAAATGCCCACATATCATCATTTTTACCACTAGTTCTGTCACTAAGATTAACTTCATAGGGTGCTAATTCAGGATTATATACTAGCCCATCTGTTATACTAGCTGCATCTCCAAGGTGATGATAATTATCTAGTATAGAATTGGATAGTGTTTGTGACATATGACCAATGATTTCAGCTTGAGCTACTAAATTCATCGTTCCATGTTCTATGTACTGTATTAAATCAGGAATTCCATCGGGCCTATGTATGTCAACATATCGTTGTTCATGGTCAACGAAGGTCTGATCTCTCATAGGTTTAAAATATTCCCAAGTTCTTGTTAAATTTTGAATCACATTGATGTTAGATTTTGTTTCAATATCAAAATCTCCGGCGTCAAAAAACCCACCAATGTTTAGACCAGGTATGGTTTCTAGAGCATCAAATTTAGTATTCATATTTGGTCCTTGGCTGTGCAAATCAAAATGATCTGTATTTGGTGGTGCTTGTTTGTAACCTTCTTTGAATGGTTCACCATGCCAAACTCTGTATGCCTCGTTAACGACCATATGATTCATGTGAATAGGAATCCAAATATCAGTGGTAGCATCTGTTATTTTATCATATATATTTTCTTGTATAATAAAATGATTAGTTATTTTATCTCCATATTTCAAATAATAGATGCCTGGTGACTGGACAGTTGAGAAATCAAATTTTATGTAATTGTACTTGTAGTATGTTCCCCATAGTTCGGTTTTTCCTGAATATGAAACAGAAGTTGAACCATCCTTCTCAATCATGTAGACATATGCTGTGTCTATAGGTGAATCATTTTTATCCAATTCAATGACAGATATTTTTTTTTGCGTAGGTAAATAACCAATTTGGGAGAAACCTATGTTAGGTTCTCTAACCCAATCTCCTGTAGAATTAGCTTCTATATACCAGCTGAGGACTTTACCTTTACTTTCTGATGGAAGTAAACTGCGAACTACAAACCAGCCATTTTGAGCTAATATTCGCCCATCAAATAGCATTAAGTCATTGTCTAAAGATTTAATTGTGACCATCCTTCTTGGATCTTCTGGAGCTATAACCAATTCATTTCCTTTTTCTAGTGGAAGGGGGTCTATAAACCTAGCAGTTCCACGATCATCAGATGTCGAATATCCTTTATATTGTCTTATTTTCTGGTCATTTGATTTTGTGATCGAATTACCAACAGCATAATGTGGAAAAATATTTATTCTATCATTCATTAGATATGTTTTTCCCCAATATTGTGAAGGTAAAATCTCTAAATTAAAGCCTGCCTTATTTTCTAATTCTTCTGGGAGTACTTCATCTAAATGAATTGTTATTTCAATACCTTTACCTTTAGATTCAACTACTATAACAGATTCAAAATCAAATTCTTCATATCTTAGATTAGCTTCAATACGGCCATTTTCTTTATCTACTATTCTATTAGTTATTATTGGTACTAAATCCCATTGTTCTGGAGTATTAGAAAGCCTAATTGCGCCACCTTGTATAGTTCTAATACCATGATGGATTATTTCAATTCCCGCGTTTTTTTCGTCATTAAATCCACCTGTAAATAGATTATTATATACAAGATAATTTACTCCATTAGTTTCAAAATATTCTAAATCGTTAAGACGTAATTCTTGACTAAATAAATTATTATAAAGTAAAAATAGGATGCTAAATGATAGTGTAATTATTTTTTTCATATATAATAATTTAATTAAAATTGTTTTGAAGTTACTTTAAAAGAATAAATTGTTGAACTTCTGAAGATAGTTCCAGGATCAAGAATTGTATTTGGAAACAGAGGTTCATTTGGTGAATTAGGAAAATGTTGGGTTTCAAGGCATAATGCTGTATGCTTATTGATAGGCTGTCCGTTTTCAGTAGTTAATGTACCATTTAAAAAATTACCTGTGTAAAATTGTATACCTGGTTCAGTGGTATAAATCTGAAGTTGCCTACCACTAATGGGATCAGTTAGTGTTGCAGCTCGGTATAAATCATTATACATCTCATGTTCTATTTCCTTATCCAGTACAAAGTTGTGATCAAATCCAGAAGGCGTATGGATGATTTGTTTACCAATAATTGTAGACTTAGTAAAATCGAAAGGGGTGTCTCTAACATAACGTAATTCACCGATTGGTATAAACTCTGAGTCTATAGGTGTATATTGAGTGGCATTTAGGATTAATTCATGATTATTTATTTGATTTCGAAAATCGCCGCTGAGATTGAAATAAGAGTGATTAGTAAGATTAATAGGAGTTTTTTTATTGGTATTTGCTTGGTAATCGATACGAAGGTTATTGTTATTATCTAGGGAAAATTTCACCTGTACCGTTAAATCACCGGGATAGCCCATATCTCCATCAGCACTTATAGTTTTTAATAAGACTTGTTGTGGGTCAATTTTTTCAATATCCCACAATATTTTATCTAGGCCTTTGTCTCCTCCATGTAAGTGATGATTACCATTATTTATTGGAAGACTGTATTCGGTATTATCTATTGTAAATTTACCCTTTGCAATTCGGTTTGCAAACCGGCCAATTGTTGCGCCAAAATAAGGGGTTCCTTTTTCGTATGGAGTAACATTTGAATAACCAATCACAATATTTTTAAAGACTCCATCACGATCAGCTGTTTTAATTGACGTAATTGTTGCGCCAAAATTTGAAACTGATATCTCAGTACCCTGACTATTTTTTAATGTAATTACGGTTGATACACGGCCGTCATTTAAATAGCCAAAGTTATTTACATTATTTTTTTCATTATTATTATTAGAATTACAATTCATTGAAAAAAATATTAAATTGATGATATAGAATAGTTTTTTATAAATAATAGTTTACTATCTCTAATTGATATAATTAATTCAATAATAGTCTTCACAAATCTAGAATATTATCAACTGATTTAACACCTCTAAAACCTAGATGGAACATGGAATTGTCTATTGGTGTATAGCTTCTAGCTGAAACCCTATAACCATGACAATAAGAAGTATGACATAAAAAAGATCCTCCTCTGAGTACTTTTTGACTTCCAGGATTAATCGTATAGGGTTGATTATACTCTTCATAAGATCGATACCAATCCGATGTCCACTCCCAAACATTACCTCCCATATCAGATAGATCAAATTGATTAGTACCAAATGTACCTACTGGTGAGGTTGTTAGATAACCATCGTCTATTGTATTCATAATTGGAAAAATACCATTCCATGTATTGGCCATATAAGTTGTATCATTTTGTTGGAGTTCTTGTCCCCAGCTATAAGGATTGTCTCGAAGTGAAATACCTCTAGCGGCATGTTCCCATTCAATCTCAGTTGGCAAGCGTTTTTCAACCCAGGATAAATATTCAACCGCATCATTGTAGGAAAGCATAGTAACAGGATGATTATCATAGGCTTTTTCGCCTGACGGTCCTTGTGGGTATTCCCATGTTGCATTTGGTACTAGCACCCAATTTGATTGTTCAAAGTCAAAAACAACACCATCACCAAATTTTTCGGCTTCTGTAACGTAACCCGTTTTCTCTATAAAATCTCTAAAATCTGCAACAGTCACCATTTTTTTGTCCATTAAAAAAGGTTGTACTTTGGTTTGAAATACAGGCTTTTCGTTGGCTAGTCCCGATTCAGAACCTATCCATGTTTCCCCTCCTAAAATTAAACTCATTTCAGATGGTATTTTATAATTCATTTTATTCTCATCTAGCCAACTTTTAAATTCATTTTCAGATGTTATTTTTTTTCCATCTGGTGTATAACAACAACCATTATATCCAGATAAATTAGAATTCAAATTTACATCATTATTACTACAATTGATTATATTGAGAAATAGAAGAGTAGAAACAATTAGTGCAATTTTATTGATGTTCAAAATATTCATATATTTGGCAGAGTTAATTGATGTTATTAACTAATTATTGTTTTCAATTTTATTTAATTTAAAAAAAGAAATCTTAAATTTATAGTTTTAATATTTAATAGAACTAATATTTAAATAGTAACACTATAAAGGACATGTTACAATCTTATGGATATGACTAAGCGATTATATTTTATTTTGACATTATTATTATTTACTGAATGTACAAAGATAGATAGGGGGTCAAATCCTAATATAATCTATATTCTTACCGATGATTTAGGTTATGGCGATATTGGTGTTTATGGTGCTACGGATATTAAGACACCCAACATAGATTATTTGGCTAATAATGGGGTCCTTTTTACTGATTTTTATTCTGCATCTTCAGTATGTACACCATCTAGAGCTGGACTTTTAACAGGGCGTTATCCTCAAAGAATGGGTGTTAATGGTGTGTTTTTTCCAGAGAGTTTCCAGGGTATGCCTGCAGAGGAATTTACAATTGCTGAAATGTTGAAAGAGAAAAATTATAAAACAGGATTAATTGGAAAATGGCATCTAGGACATCATCAAAGTTTTTTACCTCTTTCACAAGGTTTTGACGAATATTTTGGTATTCCATACAGTAATGATATGGAAAGCGTTGTGTATATGAGAGGTAATAAAGTTTTTTCACATACGGTTGATCAAACACAACTAACTAAAACTTATACACAAGAGGCAATCGATTTTATTGACAGAGCCAAAGAGCAACCATTTTTTCTGTTTTTTTCTCATAATATGCCTCATGTACCACTTTATGCATCTGATGATTTTTTAGGTAGTTCTGATCGAGGTTTATATGGTGACGTGGTACAGGAAATAGACTGGAGTGTAGGTCAAATAATTCAAAAGTTAAAAGATGATGATTTACTTAATAATACATTAATAGTTTTTTCTAGTGATAATGGACCCTGGTTGGTTATGGAAGATCACGGTGGTAGTTCGGGCGGTCTAAGAGAAGGTAAAATGTATTCTTTTGATGGTGGTATGAAAGTGCCATTAATTGCAATGTGGGCGTCGTATATACCGTCCAATACTAGGATTGTTGAGATGGCAACCCAACTTGATTGGTTCCCAACTATTGCAGAAATAACTGGTTTTAAAATTCCTAAAAACTTATTAATAGATGGAGTAAGTATCGCTAAAGTACTTAATAATACAGAAAAACGAGAAAATGAGGGGTTTTTATTTTTAGAATATGAAGAGTTAACGGGTTACCGAAAAGGTGACTGGAAAGTAAAAAGACCGTCTAAGAGTTTTGAGGGTACATGGTGGAAAAATGCATCTTCTGGACACGATTCATTGTTGTTTAATTTGAAAAATGATCCATTTGAAATAGATAATTTATTTGATGCAAATAAAGAATTTGCACGAAAATTATTTAATGAAATGGAGAAGGAATACTCTAATTTAGGCGAACTACCACCATCTATAAATCTTCGAACACTTGCAGATGAAAGTCACTTAGAATATCTAAATTCAAAAAACTCCCCGTAGTAGATTTTAGTTATTTAGGAAACGTCCTAGCCATTGTTGGACTTAGTGTAATGAGGCAAACTAAGAAGTAAAATGTTAAACCTACTAAAAAGCTTGGTGTATATCCAGTGGACATTGAGAGTAACACAGCTAGTATTGAACCCAAAACTGACATGGAACCATTTATTCCATACATCCAGGGTATAAATTCATTCAAACCATTTTTATTTAATAGATCTAGTAAAGAAGGAAATGGAATTCCTAGAAAAAACCCGAAAGGTAACATTAAGACAAAAGTAACTATAGCTCTTAACATTAGATTATATGGTAATAAATAGTCTAGTATAATTGGGAACAAAAAAATAACAATCAGACCCAATCCAATTATAATTCCACATGTTAGTCCAATTTTCTTTCTAATAGTCTTAAATGAGATACTATTAATTTTATAGCTACCTACACCCATACCAATTAATAAAGAACTAAGTAATACTGATAAAGATATGGTTGGTGATCCGAGGTATAAGATTAGTTTTTGGAATAAGGAAATTTCGATCATCATAAAACCAACACCAATACTAGTAAACAATAAAATTAAAAGAATCATATTGTTATAATCATTATCTGAAACTGATTTTCTGATGCTAAGAAACGGAACTACCAACACAACCAAACAAAGAATAAGAACAAATATCATTAGTTTGCTATAGAGTGAAGGAACACCTTTTTCAATATTAAAAAAATAGGGGTTGTCATCGCTAACCGGTTTTATATCATAATCATAGGAATCGATAATTATATTTAAACTATTAGTATTACCATTTTTAATTCTTCTTAAAAAATTATTAACGTTTGTGTTTTTTAAGATGTCCCAAAAATAAGGAACATATGTTAGATCAGGAGCTTCTTCAATTAAGGTATTCATTAATTGGAATCTGTTGCCTATCTGTTCTCTTGAATATGGTTTTTTTTGAACAATAATTGATGGCGCATATTCAGACTCAAATATTATCAAATGGTCGAAAATATTATTTGTATTAAGGCCTGTTTTTTCAAATGCTTTTATAATTGTTACAATTAAACGCTTCAGCTCCCAAGTATTATGCATTGTAAATATTAAACGACCCTCATCGGTTAAATTATTTAAATAATCTTCTATAGCCTCTATAGTTAAGAGATGATTTTCACTTAATGCAAAGTTATCAATACTTTGAAGCTGCTGAGTCGAGGGAAGTGACATAAAAATAATGTCATAATTTTCTTTTGACCGCTTCACATATTGTCTTCCTTCCCCAATTTTTATTTTAATATTTGGAAATTGACTATATATACCACCATTAAACGATTCATTATCATTAACCAGATTTACAAAATCTGGATTAATTTCAATACCAACTATATTACTTACTCCAGTCAGTAAGCCACCTAATATTTCTCTTCCACCACCTGGACCAATAACTAACATGTTATTTTTTTCATTGGGCTGCAAAAATAGAAGAGGTACAAATCCTGATGATTCAAGTAGTAGTTTAGATAATATTGGGTCTTGATTATTTAAATTACCATCAAATCGAAGCATTGGAGTACCTGCAGCACCATCTATGAATAGATGTCTAACTACATCTTGATGATTGTACTCAACTAAATCAGCACGACCATAAATACTCCATCTAGAATCGGTAATTATTTTTTGAATATTTCTATTTGGGTAAGTAAAATGAAAATCTTTTTCAGTAAATTCTCCAATTGGGATTTTATTTAGGATACTATTTTGACCATTTAGTGATAGTAAACCTAGTAATGAAAGCGTTATAAAAAATGATATAACATTGTATAATTTATTGTATTGGCTGATAGATATTGATAAGGCTACACTGATTAATAAAATACTTATGGCTAGTATTCCATTACTAGGATTAAGGTATGTGATTAGTGCTATTGCTAATATAGAGCCAGTTGCAGAGCCAATTAAATCTGCCCCATAGATTTTATAACTTATATGTGCAAAATGTTTGAATACATTAGCATAAAAAATACCAGATAAAAAGAAGGGTATAATTATTGTTGCGAAGTATAGAAAATAATTTGTTGCAATCGCGTCGATAGAGCTAAACAGAAAAAATACTAGATAAGAAATACTTAATATTATTAGATTTTTGGATAGGCTACTTATTAGGGATGTTGGTTTTCTTTTATCAAAATAATAGTGGGCGAAAATAGCGCCTAGTGATAATCCGAGAATTGCTAGTGAGATTATAATAAAAGCGAAATGATTAACAAATATTACAGATGTTATACGGGTTGCTAATATTTCGAAACATAGAGTAGAAGAGGAGACTACAAATAAAGAATAAAGAATAATTCTATTGTTTATCATAGATACCATTTTTAATGTTTTTCGAAATGATATCGTCGAAGGTAATTACTGGATATTTTGAAGCTAGTACATCTTTAACTCTTTGATTTAATTGCTCTCTATAGTAAGCTTCAAAAAGTTTTTCTAAGTTCTCTATTTCATTAAAGGTAGGTACCTTTTCTTCAATTTTTCTTGAACTCTTTATAACTGCAAATTTTTGTATACCTAGTTCATAAGTATTTATAGGTCCTATGATCTCATTAGGTTCCATTTCAAACGCAATATTACCTAAAATTGGTTCTTCTTTACTGTAGTATGAACTTATTTTACCCTCTTTATTTTTTATAAAACTTTTGACTTTATAGGTTCTGTTAGCAGCTTGCTCAAAAGACTCGCCAGCATTGATATTTTCAATCATTTTTAATGCCTCACTTTTTTCATAGAATAGCTTGACATAAATGGAGGTTAAGGCATATTGATATAAAAGCGAGTCTTTATGTTCATTATAAAATTCTTTTAAAAAAGTATCATTCGCTGTAGGTATTTTATTATCAACATTTTCAATTGTATAGATCTTTTGATATTGAAACTCTAATGCATCTGTTGCATTCTCTATTAAAATTTTTTCATCATAACCTAAATCTTTGGCTTTCTTTATAATTAGATCTGTCCTTATCGCTTCAACGATATAGTTTTTCAGATCATTTTCAGAAATATCTTTTTCAATACCTGGAATCAATATGTCATTCAAAAAGTAAAGTAGGTCATCATATTTAATCTCTTCTAAATTATTTGAAATAATGGTTTTATTATTGCTCAAATTAATGGCTTCATTTATAGTATCCTTGTACCTACCTAGAAAAAAACTGTCATCTTTAGACCAATTTGTAATTTCTTTGACTGCTTCTTCATTCCACTTAAAATCCTTTGTATCTACAATGTTGTCTTCCATGAATGCAAATTCCTGGAGAGCTCTATCTAAATATTGTTCTCTTAAATTTTTAATTATTGTTGGTCTGATATCATTTAATTGAGGTATATCGATAATTTTAATATCGCTTATCTTGATTATGTAGTACATGGATTCGGATTCTAGTACTTCAATATCTCCAATATTCATACTAGAAATTGCTCTATTAGTTGAATTTAGCCAACCATTTCGCCAGTTGATCTGTGGCATGAGGCCATTATTATTGTTTGTAATATCTTCTGAATATCTGCTTACAAGTATATCAAAGTCTGTTCCAGAATTAATTTCTGACAATATTTGATCTATTCTAGATTTTACATTTGTTTCTGAGTTAGTGTTTTGGTTATGAAATTTATTCAGTACTAATTGTTGATAAGTTATTTCTTTATTCATCAACTGGTAATAACTAGTAATGGATGCCTCATTGATATACTTGCCTAAGTATTCCTCTTCAAAATATAATCTTCGTATTTCTTCATTAACATAACGCTGAATAGGATTCATCAGTTTTTTGTTTTCATACATCTCTTCTTTTTTAAAGTCAGCTACTTTTCTTTTAAACAACACGAGCGATTGTAGTGCCTCTTGATAGCCTTGTTTAGGATTATCTCGATACTTTAAATCAAATTGATAATCTCTATAATGATTTTGGAGTTCATTGAAACTTATATCTCCGATACCCTTAACACTTGCAACTATATCAGCTTCCCTATGCTGAATATTTGAGCAATTAGTTAATATCACGGCAGTGAAAATTAAATGTATTACAGTAGAAACTAATTTTACTTTAAATGACATGAAAAAGTTGTTTATCTCTTTGTTGGTGTTGAGGGATTAAGATATGACTTATGAAAAAACCCCGGCTTCAAAATTTATGAAGCCGGGGTTTGAAGTATTTAAGGTATATAAAATAGTATTTATTTAATAAGTGACATTTTCTTTGTTATTGACAAGTTTGCACTTGTTAACTCATAAATATACATACCACTGGCAAGGTTACTTGCATCAAATGTTACATTATTTAAACCAGCAGTATACTGTTCGTTGTTAATCAAAGTTGCAACTTCTCTACCCAATAAATCATAAACCTTAAGTGAAATTTCCATTGTAATTGGAAGGTTAAAACTTATAGTTGTAGAAGGATTAAATGGATTAGGATAGTTCTGATTTAATTTGATTGATACTGGTATATCTGAATCTACTCTTTCATTATTTACACCAACTGCGTTACCGGTTTCTAGAGCTGTTCTTAATTTAGCATAGTGCTGATCTCGGTTTTGATCAAAATTAGCCTTCTCAGCTGGGAACCAGTTTAAATCACCTAAAGGTTGTCCATCTGTACTGGCAGTTAGGTATTGTGAATTAGAATAAGACAAATCAGCTAGAACAGGGAAATCAGAGAAAACAAAACCTTGTCCTGCTTCCCAAGGATTATCTGTAGCTCTCCAATGAGCCATTGGATCAGATGGTACCGAAGCAGCAGCTACACTCCAAGTTATTAAATCATCAACAGCATCTGTCATCAAACCTGCTGGATCAGTGAAGGATGGCGCACCTCCCTCAATCCATTCATTGTTTTGCAAATAAGGATATGTTTCATTGTCATCAAACATCGCCTTGGTTCTTGAATTCATAGTTATTGTCTGAGGTACCCAAGTATTATTTCCTTCAATGCAAGATGAACTACCTTCATCTGATGGACAAGTTGTTCCAGCTTCATTTAGTTGCGTTGGGATAGTCGCTAATTTTTCATCCCAGAATACGCCATTATTTGTAACAAGGACATGTCTGTTATTTGGACCAAATTCTGATGGTTCAACACCTATATTATCTCTTATCCAAGTGGAGTCAATGGCTAAACGTTCAATCCCACTATCATCCATGTAGCGTACACTATCAATATTAACAATACCATGAGGTAGTCTGTCTTGGTCAGTTTCAGCATAATCTAGACCTGGTACATATGCTTGTACATTGGTATTTACAAATAAGTTATTGGAGACGGTTAAATCACTTTGATGCCCCATAGATGCAAAAACTTGACCTGATATATTTACGAATGTATTATGATTAAAAGTTGCCCGGTTTATAGGATAACCACGCATTTTATATATCATACCCGATCCCATAATGTGGGTACTATTCTCCACATGCATAAGTACAGTATTATTATTTACATTATCCCAAACACCACCATTACGTCGACATGGTTGCCCACTCATATTTACGAAATAAGCATTTTTTACTGTAAAAGATGACCCTGTTGAAGGATTTGATTGAGCAAAAACCCATTTTGTAGACTCCATCATTACTCCATCAAGAGTTAGATGTTTGTCAGCGGCAGTAGCTACAAAGAATGTCCATCCCAAGTTACCTCCCGTATTAGTTTGTGATATTGCAACATTTTTAATTGTTGCGTCATCATTGTATCTAATATTACCGTTGGCTTTTTGATCAGCATCAACAAACATCCCTGATATTACAGCAGGATATCCATCTGTGTTTGCATCTTTGGTTTGGACTATACTTTTAGAAGCCTGACCAGCGATAGTCATTGGACGTCCATTATTTGTGACTGGATTTAATAGTGGATACCATCCAGATCTTTTTAGCTCATACACTCTACCTGTAGGTACATCAGTAGTATCAGACTGAATAACATTTACGAGTGAGTTTGGCTGTGATTCCATATCGTAGTAGTCCTTAACAAGCAGTGTGTCACCGCGGACTTCAGATACAAATGGGTCATAACCCATCTGAGCAAACGCACTTGAATAGCTCAAGATTACTGTTATTGTTAGTAGCAGTATTTTTTTCATAGTTATTACTCCTATTATTTTTCTATTATTTATTTTTCAACGAATTAATTTCTGTAAAGACGAACAATTTTTATTTTAAATAAATTAAAAACTATATCTTAGGCCAATTTGAAATCGCCTAGCATAATAAGAAGTTCGTGTTAAGTTATTTAATACCTGTCCTTCAGGATCACGCTTAAATCTTTGATAATTTTTATTTGGTAAATAACCAATATTCATAGCGTTTAGAAATAAGCTTAATCCATCAAGGGGCATTTTCTGTCTAATTGTTAAATCCCAATCATGACTATTCCCACTAAATAAATCTGCTTCTGGGCGATTAGCTACCCTAGTAATTACATTACCCTGCATACGATAAGAAACACGTCCGGAAAAGCCTTTATAGTCATAGCCAATTGACATATTAACTAAATGATTACCTTGTTGGATTAAACGCGCAGTTCTTAATGTATCAAATGGGACTGCTATTGGTATACAAAATCGCCCGCTACAATCTTGTTCTTGTTTATAATTTGTTTGTGCATAGTCCATTTCAGAAAATGAACGAGTATAGTTTATACTTAAAACAATATTACTCCACAGTTTTGGTAAGTACCATAAGTGTGATTGCCAGTCTAATTCTATACCTCTAATATGAGCAGGGTATGGATTGTTAAAAAAGGTAGTAATGCTAGCTTTTGAACTTGGAGCTTGAAAGTTTATTCTGTCCATTTCAGATAAGGATGGATAGATAATACTCTCTTCTAGATTTTCATATAACCTGGCTTCGGAATAAAACATATTTTCAATTTCTTTGTAGAATGCACCAATTGTAAATAACCCAATCTGATTATTGTAAAAAGATAAATAAGCGTCAAAGTTATCAGATACTGCTGGTTTTAAATTTGGATTTCCTGCTCTACCTGATTCTGAAGAAGCTGAGTAGACACTTGGGACAATAGCGTTGTAGTCTGGCCTTGAGAGCGACTTGGTGTATGCTAACCTGAGGTCAATATTGGCGTTAATTTTGTACTGAAGTTGCATATTTGGGAACCAGTGATCGATATTTTTATCTATACTAGTCAATGAATCTGCAACAAATTGTACTTCAGGTGTGTCAAACTCTTCATTTGGAATACGGGCATTACCATCAATTGGATGAGTAGTAAGTGTCATATTTGCATCATAATCAGAATGTAAATTTTCATAGCGTATACCACCCAGAACACGAAATTTATTCCATAGATTAAAATCTATCATTCCATAGAAAGCAGAAATAGTCTCTGTACCTATGTAATCATTCTTTCTTGTATCTGCTTTATGAAAACCCCATCCATCTATCTCATTTCCACTTGCTAAGCGAACATATTGGTCCATTAATTCTGTATCTATTACTTGGCTCATTATGTAATCGCCACCTAAATAGTTTGAACCTCTTCCATCGCCATACTCATAATTCTTAAAGTCTGAAAATAATGGCGGCCTTGTAGGATCCATGCCACGCTCTCTCATCCATTCTTCAGCTAGACTGTTTGAGAGAGTTGGATTCTCAGCAATCCGTGCAGTTATTCTGTCTTGCCCATTTTCTCTTTCAGAGGTTTTATATAGCCCCCCCGTTTTAAATTCACCAGTTATATTATTTGTTATGCCTATTGGAAAGGTTAAATCTAATTTGGCTACTTTTTGCCATTCTGAAAATTCTTGCCATTGGCGTTCACCTCGTGTTGGTGTAATATCAGACTCCAAGTATTCTGAATTGAATTCTAATTGATAAATATCTTCTGGTGTTAATAATAGTCTTTCATTAACAGGAAAATTTGTCAAAAATGGTGATATGGTTCCGTTTTGGAAATCAAAGCTATTATTTTGTCCATATCGTAAATCGGTATCTTTTTTACTTCTAGCACTTGATAAGCTGAAATTGACTTTCATAAAGTCAAGATCATTCTCGATTTGCAAGGCATTTATTAATAATTCTTTACTGCTAATATCTCTGTCGGTATCGAATCGACGTTCTCCAACGGCAAGTAACAGTCTATCCAAATGTCCTGAATAATTGTTAGTTGTAGTAGCATATGTATTTTGCAGAGCTATTTTGGTATTCGATAATTTAAAATCTAGAATTAAATTTCCACCTGTTTGCTCAGTTATACGAACTTGATCACCATATACAAAGCTATTCATTGCATACACTGCTTCACCATAGGGTAGTACTTCGTCTGTAACGTTCTGTATGCTATATCCAGCTTGTGAGTAATCCCCACCTCCATTACTTCTATTTGCATTTAATTGAACAAAAACACCAAGTTTATTTTTTAAAAATCTATTACTTACACTGCCCCAAATTTGATAATTATCTGCAGTTTCATCTTGAGTATTATAGCTTCCTTCCATTAAAAAATCGAAGCGTAAATCCTCTGGTGCTTCTTGCAGCCTTAAATTAACTGTACCACCGATTGCATTTGCGTCCATATCTGGTGTTATAGCTTTTGTAACATCAATACCGGCTAACATATTTGATGATATAAATCCCAAATTTGTAGCTCTATCATTCATAGAGGTTGATGGTAACTGAATTCCATTTACAGTAATTGCATTCATTGAAGCTTTAATGCCTCTCAATACAATTTTATCACCACCCTCAAGTGAAACACCTGGGAGTCTACTTATGGCTGTTGCAGCGCTGGCATCGGGTAATTCTCGAATTTTTTCTGCTGAAACAACGTTTTTGATTGTACGAGAATTAATTTGTTCATTTATAGCACTTTTTTGACCAGAAGCTTGTGAACTTACTACAACTTCCTGTCCTTCAAGTGTTTGAGGTTTAAGCGTAAAGTTAATAACAGTAGTTTCTTCACTTATAACGTTAATAGTCCTCTCAATAGACTCATACCCGATGTAACTTACGATTAATATTTGCTCACCTACAGGTATACGGCGAATGATGTACTCACCGTACTCATCTGTCGAAGTTCCTAAACTTGTGCCTTTGATTAATAAGTTGACACCAATTAGTGTTTCTCCATCAATGGATTCTGAAACAATACCACTAACATTACCAAATCGATTATTTTGGGATTGACCTTGGGCTTTTAGGCAAGTTGCAGATAGAACTGTTAACAGTAAATAGAGTAAGGATGTCTTAAGTGCATACATTATTTTTATTCACTTATTTTATTTTTATTCACTTATTTTGGTTAGCTAAAGTGTGAAAAAGGGCTTTTTTATAGTCTACTGTCAATATAGATATTATGGGCAAATATCCAAATAAATTGTGCCAAATAAGGCTCAAAATTTGAGCAAAATTTGCTCAAAAAAATGTACGCTTCTTTTAGACAGTATAAAATTAGAGTTGAAACAAATAAACGTAGTAAAGATCTATTTAATTAAACTCATTTTTTTTACTTCATGAAATGCATCTGTTTGCATTTCATAAAAGTAAACGCCACTAGATAATGCGTCTGCGTTAAAGTATATATTATGATTACCTGCTACCTTTGTTTCATTTAATAGTCGTTGTACGACTCTTCCTGTAATATCATATACAGTTATACGTACATGAGTATTATTAGGTATGGTAAAATTGATATACGTTGAGGGATTAAATGGATTTGGATAATTTTGTGACAGACTATACCCAACAGGAATTTGTTCAATAATTTCATTACTAACATTATACGTAACATTTGCAGTATCTACGTAAGCACGTAACCACTGCAAAGCAGGCCTTTCTTCTCCATTACTCCTCATTAAATAAGCATCAAATTCATCTCTCCACATTCCTCTCTGCCACCCCCAAAATGTTACTCCCATTACAGATGGGTGTTCCCAGAATACTGGAAAAATACGCTGTATATCTTCTAATTGTTTTTCATCAGAAGCACTATTTGAACTTCCGGGAAGACCATCAATATCCATTTCAGTTGCTTGTATAGGTAGACCAGTGTCAGCTAACTTATTTAAAATATTTTTCATGCTTGTGGCTGAGCCTCGGGTACTAAAAGCGTGAGCTTGAACCCCTATAGCATCTATTAGACCTCTATTTTGAAGTAATTTTATTATTTTAATATAGCTATCAGCCGCTGTAGGATTACCCATGATACCATAATCATTTATCATAAGTGGAGTAGTTGGAAAGTGTTTTCTGGCCATCTCAAATGCGGTAATTATCCAGTCATATCCGGTTTCGCCAGTACCGCCCAATGCATCGATATAATTTGCAGGACCTTCTGTACCATTAGGACGATTATGACCAGCCAAAGATTCATTTACTACTTCAAGATAATCGATATCCGGATATCTTTCAGCAACTGCCTCCATCCATTCTTCAATCTCCACTAACTGTTCTTCTGAGCTTAGACTATTAATCCAGTTAGGTTGTTGATTTCCCCAAATAAGTACATGAAATCTGAAAGGATATCCATTTTCCTTAGCAAAGTTGTACCCTTGGTCTAAATATGTCCAATTCATGACATCTCGAACCCTTTCGATACTTCCCCATTTTCCTGCATTTCCAGGCACAATCTGATTCCAGTAATAGGTAAAGTATTTATCCCAGTCAGCAACTGATCTAAAGTTATTACCTAACCATTTAGTTTTATTTTTGGCTATAGGCTCCTTAGGTTCGACGGGTGGTTCCAATGAGCCAGCTTCAGACTTGTTTAAGTTATCAACGGTGTAGTAATAAGAAGATAGGCCAAAAGCTATTTTATCTATTTTTAATCCGATTTCACGCGCACCAATCTGAAAAATTTTGTTTAGGCTATCGGGGTTATCTAATATTATAGGTTGATAAAACTCGGATGTATTTCTATTTAAAATCACCCATTTCCATGTTTGGTGTCCTACATAACCTTTACTTCTGACGATCGAACCTGGAATATCAAATCCTGCATTAGCAAGATCGTCTACTATTGTCCAATATGCAGCTGTGTTTGGACTAAACTGGCCAAAGTTTTTTGGTAAAAACCAGCTATCATTTTCAGTTGAATCAGCACCTACCCAAATTCTGGCAAATATATCATAAGCACCTGTATCAGGAAAATTCAATTCATAGCTAGCAGTGCGATTATTTCCAGGAATGGAGTCATTTCCGGTACTTTCATTATAGTCGGTTGAGATAGTTATGTATGTATTCCCATCATCATTATCAGTTTCAGTAATCCACTCACTACCTTTTATTCCACTTTCAGCTTCAAGTACAATGGGCTCTCCAACGATTTTAGGATACGATATACTAAAATCATCAATCCAAATTGTGTCTCCTATATTTTCACTGAAATTAAAGTGTATAGGAGCCCTTGCTAGAGTGTCATTATTATCAACTTCAAATTTAAAGCTATATTCAGTCCAAGTAGTTCCAATATCGACTTTACCTACTCTACCTAGTTCACCAGAATAATCTGGCCTTCCAATTGTAATATTTGCTAGGGACCCGTTAGATGAGGCTTTTAGCCATACTTTGTAGGTATGTGTTAGCCCTGGCACCAGTTTTATTGGTTCATTTACAGCTTGAATATTCCATTGATTTGCTCCAATACTACCAACTACGACCTGTAATGCTTTTTCACCTGCATGAACATGCTGGTCTGTTATTCTAAATTCAGCTTCAGAGTCCGCAGCAACGATTAAGCTCCAATCACTGATATCCGTTGAGTCACCAACATTAGCGTTTTCAAAGCCACCATTACTATTTAAAATGATTTGTTGTGCATAACCATTTTTGCATAATATGGCCAATGAAAAAATGCAAAGCCAAATTATTTGACCACGACTTTCTAATTTAATTCTTTTTAAATAGACTGATAATTGGTGTAACATTAGGTTCATGATTAGTTTTATAGTTCACTTTCTGCAAGTTTAAGGATAGAAAAAAAAGCGTCTTTAGGGTTATTTTGGCGGTCAAATAATAATGGATAGTTTACTCTTTCAGAGGGTAAATAATTAAGCCATGAATTATGATCAGATATCCCCCAAAATGTCACTCTTTTAATAATGTCTCTTTGGCTGAGATATAATTCAAAAAGTTCTTCATATTTGTTGGTTAATTCTTTTTCAATATTTTTTGGGAGCCCATCTATGTAGATATTTGTATCCGAATTTAAGGTTCCATTGTCATCTCTGATTTCAGGTAATACATTTATATCAAGCTCAGTAATCATTATATCTATACCTAGTAAGAAAAGCTCTTCAATAGATTTCTCAATATCGTTTATTGAGGGCATGTTAGTAAGTTTGTAATGACTTTGTGAACCAATTCCAGTGATTGGAATACCTGCATTAAGCATATTTTTTATGGCCTTGGTTATACCATTTCTTTTTGCAGTATTCTCCATATTGTAATCATTATAATATAAATGAGCTTCACTGTCCGCTTCTCTTGCATATTGAAATGCCTTTGCTATGTAATCTTCACCGATTATTTGATACCATCTTGATTCTCTATAGCTTCCATCTTCATTGAAGGCCTCATTTACAACATCCCAAGCATCAATCTTTCCTTTATATCTGCCTACAACGGTATGAATGTGTTCTTGCATTCTTTTTAGTAATACTTCTCTACTTACAGAATTACCATCATCATCTTCAAATACCCAGTTTGGTGTTTGGTGGTGCCATATTAGTGTATGTGCAATTATAAATTTATTATGGTCATTTGCTAATTCTACAAACTGATCAGCAGCTGTAAAATTATACACACCATGTTCTGGATGAATTTCTTCCCACTTCATTACATTTTCTGGTGTAAATGCATTAAAATGCTCTAGAGCAAGTTGTAAACCTTCTTTATCTGGTATAATTGTATTGGCTATGTAATAACCTCTATGATCTGCTCGGACGGTGTCTGCTAAATTTGAATTCTCAACGGATAAAATTTGTGCACGATTTAAAGCTGTACCAATGAAGAATGCATCTTCATATGCTTTATATAATGATTTCTCGTTGTGATAATGTGTAGCTACTGATACCAATAAAGTGACCATTATAGCATACTTTATGCGATCAAGTTTCATTTATTTATCCTTTATTTTTCAAATCTAGTTCAATTTCTACCATTTTTTCATCTGTAATTGGATAAAATAAGACTAGAAAACCACCAATTATTCCGAATAATGCAGGAAAAACACTCATCAACATTTTTATACCAAGTAATGTTGATTCAGTCTGAATTTCATTGGCAACGAAGCCATACCCCTCCAGAACCCAACCAACTATGGTTCCTCCAGCAGTCAGTCCCATTTTTAATGCAAATAGTGAAGCAGCCATGATTAAAGCAGTAGATCTACTTCCAAATTTCCATTCACCATAGTCAGCAGTATCAGTATACATTGCCCATTGTGTTACAGAAACAGCACCAAAGAAAAAAGAGACCAGGGCATTTAATGTGTAAATCAGGATGATATTCTCAGGGGCAAGAAAATAAAATAGTAACGAGCAGATTGCGCTCATAATTAGAAATCGAGAATAGATAGTTTTTTTTGAAATATATTTATTGATTCGACTAGTTAATAAAGCTCCTATAAACGTTGCAACAGTACCCACACCGATAAACGATGAAGTAAAAAGTGCGTAACCTAAATCGATATTCATACCCAATAAATTGAGTTCTTGATTACCCACAAAATATCTAAAATAATAAGTAGTAGATGAACCCCTCATAACTATAAAAGTCAGCTGAAAGAAGGTTGCTAGACCCATTAGAATCCATGGTTTATTCTTCATGAGGTTCTTTAGATCATCCTTAATTCTATTTTGTTTACTAACTTTGGGCAAAACACGTTCTTTCGTTAAGGAAAAAGTTCCAAATAATAATGCTGCCGCAACTATGCCATACAGCACCATCACCATCCTCCAGCCGATAGCTTCATTACCAGAACCAAAGTATTCCACCAAGCCTAAGGTTACAGCGCCTGCTATAAATTGCCCAATGAAAGCAAATGCGAATCTATACTGAGAAACTGAAGTCCTTTCAGCAGAATTTGGTGTTATTACACCCATTAAAGCAGCATATGGTACATTCACACCTGTATACATCATCATAAGCAGTATATAGGTAACGTAGGCATAGATTAAGTTTCCAGATGCACCAAAATTTGGGGTATTAAATGCAAAGAACCCCGCTAAACCTATAGGTATAGCGAAACCAGCAATATAAGGGCGAAATTTACCCCATTTTGTGTCTGTACGGTCGGCGATCATCCCCATTAACGGATCATTTGCAGCATCCCAAAATCTTGAAAAAAGCATCATAGTACCCATTGCTGCTGGTGCTAATCCAAACACATCTGTGTAAAAAATTGGCATGAAGACAACAAACGTTTGGAAATAAAGATTGGAAGCCATGTCACCCAGACCATAACCAATTTTTTCTTTTTTACTTAGATATTGCTTTAGTTCAGCCATAAATAAATTCATTTTAGGTTAATTACTTTCAACAAGCTGAATGATTGAATCTACAATCGGTTTAGCTTTACCGTTTCTATCAAATAAAAGAGGATAGTTTGTTCGATTAGGTACTGGCCATTCATTTTTCCATGAGTCCCCGTCAGTTACACCCCAAGTAGTAACTCTATTAATCTTATTTGAATGTTCTAAAAATACTTTATGAAGCATCTGAAATTGAACAATTTGTTTATTCTGAATTGTGTCAGGTAAAAAACTTTTATATGGGTTCAATTCATTATTCGATGACTCATTCACATTGAGATCGGCACCTTGATATCCTGACGGATTTGGTAATACATCAATATCTAATTCAGTGATTGCGATGTAACCTAATTCTTTAAATTTTTTAATACTCTCTTCAAGTTCTTCTTCAGTTGGGTAGTCAAGACCCCAGTGTCCTTGCATCCCTATTCCAGTTACTCGTATACCTTGATTTTGAATCTCCTCTATAAGTTCAACAGCACCATCTGCTTTTGATGCTTTATGTAGGTTATAATCATTATAATACAATTCAGCATTTGGGTCTGCTTCATGGGCAAATTTAAATGCTTGCGCTACATAGTCTTCACCAATTATTTGGTACCACAACGAGTTTCGCATAGAACCATCATCGTTCAAAGCTTCATTAACAACATCCCAAGCATTAATTTTTCCTTTATACCTTCCGACAACCTTATATATATGGTTTTTCATTCTAATTAGTAATTCTTCACGAGAAAGTTTAGTGCCATCTTTGTGAAAAAATACCCAATCTGGGATTTGATTATGCCAGATTAAAGTGTGACCAACCATGTGCATGTCATTTGACATCCCGAATTCAACAAATTTGTCAGAAAGATCGAAATAGAAACTATCGGGAGATGGTTGTAAATACATCCATTTCATTTCATTTTCTGGTGTAATTGAATTGAAGTGATTTTTTAAAATCGGAATAGCACGCTTGTCATTATCAGTAAATTGATCACTATTTAGGGCAGCCCCATAAAGGAATTTACCATCAAATGAAGTTTTAAGTGTTTTCTTGGTTTCTGTGTTCGCTCCACAGGCTAGTGTTACAATAAATACTATAAATACAACATGTAACTTGTTCTTTATAGTTTTTACCGATTGACTCTTTTTATTCTTTTTCAAATTAACGGGACCCTTGAATGGTTTTAATACTACCATTATAGTTATACTCTAATTCAATTACTTTCATGCTTCTTAACCAAGTTATACCATTGGAGGGTAAGCAGTCATGATGGAATAAATACCATTTATTTTTAAACTCAAGGATACTGTGGTGAGTAGTCCAACCAATAACAGGTGTCAATATTATACCTTGGAATACAAAAGGACCATAGGGATTATCTCCAGTTGCATAACAGATTTTATGAGTATCCCCTGTCGAGTATGAGAAATAATATTTATTCTTATACTTATGCATCCATGATGCTTCAAAAAACCTTCTATCTGTATCTCCTTGAGCAATTGATTCACCATTTTGATCAATAATTAGAATATCTTTTGGTGATTCTGCAAAACCTGACATATCATCGCGCATTTTTGCGATTTTGGGGCCTAAAGCAGGAGAACTATTTCCAGGAAGTTCGTTGTTATTGTCATAAATATTATTTCGATATTTTTCTAGTTGCCCACCCCACAAACCGCCAAAATACATGTAAAAATTATTGTCATCTTCAAATAAACATGGATCAATACTAAAACTTCCAGGTACAGGATCGGGTGATGGAATGAATGGCCCAACAGGATCTTTAGATGTTGCGATCCCAATTCGAAAAATCCCATCTCTATCTTTTGCACTAAAATACAGATAATAGGTATTGTTTTTAAAAGCAACATCTGAATCCCAAAGTTGTTTTGAAGCCCATTGTATATCCTTTAAATCTAGAATTTTACCGTGATTTTTAATAGGTCCATTAATGTCATCCATTGAAAACGCATGATAATCTTTCATATTGAAATGATCACCTTTATCATTTTCTACCACATTACTGTCCCAATCATGAGAAGGATATATATACAATTTCTCATTAAAAACATGTGCAGAAGGATCTGCCATGTAGTCATTTGGAAATAAATATCTAGCTTTTTTCATTTAGAAAATTAAATGAATTTATTGATAAGATTTTCTAATAACTCTTGTTTACCACTTATGGGTTGTATGTTTTGATTTTGTAAGGCATGTTGGAAAAGGTCTTCCAGTTTGAATTTACCTTCCTCAAATTCCTTTCCACTACCAGTGTCGAAAGAGTAATACCGCATTTTTCTAAGGTTCACAAACTCAGAATTTTCAAGTATATCATTAGCAACAAGTAAAGATCTTGCGAAAACATCTATACCGCCAATATGCGCATAGAATAAGTCTTCAAGGTCAGTTGAATTTCGACGTAGTTTTGCATCAAAATTAATTCCACCACCTTTAAGTCCTCCAGATTGTAACAAGACGAGCATAGCTTGAGTTATCTCAAATAAGTCAACAGGAAATTGATCTGTATCCCAACCATTCTGATAGTCGCCGCGGTTAGCATCAATACTACCTAGTAATCCATGATTTGCAGCAACTTGTAATTCATGCTCAAAGGTATGTAAGGCAAGAGTTGCATGATTAACTTCTATATTTAGCTTAAAATCATCGATTAAATCATATTTTTGAAGAAACCCTATAACTGTTGAAGCGTCGAAATCGTACTGGTGTTTTGTTGGCTCCATAGGTTTAGGTTCAATAAAGAATGTACCCTCAAAGCCATTTTTTCGAGCATAATCTTTACACATATGTAAAAAAGTTGCTAAATGATCTAGCTCACGTTTCATATTTGTATTAAGCAGCGACATATAGCCTTCTCTGCCACCCCAAAAGACATAATTTTCACCACCTAATTTAATTGTTGCATCTAGTGCATTTTTTACTTGTGCACCAGCAAAAGCAACTACATCAAAGTCAGGATTTGTAGACGCGCCATTCATGTATCTTGGATGTGAAAAAAGATTTGCTGTTCCCCATAGTAACTTAACACCTGAAATGTCTTGTTTCTTTTTTGCGTAGTCAGTTATAAAATTTAGTCGTTTACTAAATTCTTCTAAGCTTCCACCTTCATCAATTAAATCCACATCATGAAAGCAATAATAAGACAAGTCTAATTTTGTGATAAATTCAAATGCAGCATCCATCTTATCTGTCGCTCTTTTATAAGGGTATTCTTCCTTTAGCCATGGAAATGTTTTGGTACCAATACCAAATGGATCACTACCGACACCGGTAAGTGTATGCCAATATGCAACAGCAAATTTGAAATATTCTTGCATTGTTTTGCCAGCAACCACCCGATTTTTATCATAAAACCTATACGCTAATGGATTATCTGTGTCTTTACCTTCATATTTAATTTTCGAAATACCCTCAAAATATTCGCGATCTCCTATTATTGGCCTCATAATATAGTATGGTGTTTGTTATGGTTAATTATCAATAAATGAATGTTTTGAAATGGTTTCTTTCCATCCTTCAAATGATTCTTTATACATGGTGCAAAGCTCAGAGTTTGGTTCTATTACTTCTAGTAATTGTAAGTCATCAAAAGCCTCTTCCATAGTTTCAAAAATCCCAAAGCCTAATGCTGCACCTCGTGCTGCACCAGTAGCTCCATCTGTATTGAATATTTCTAATGGGGTGTCTGTGACATTTGCAAATATAGTTTTGAAAATATCACTTAGAAATAAGTTTGCGTTGCCTGCTCTAATTGTATTTCTATTTATGTTTAGATCTGATAGCATTTCAAATCCTAGATTAAGAGCATATATAATTCCTTCTACTGCTGCTCTTAGTATATGTCCAGTTTCATGTTTGTTAAAATCTAAATTTAAAAGGTGGGACCCGATTAATTTGTTTTCAAAAATTCTTTCCGACCCATTTCCGAATGGGAGGCATAACAAACCTTCAGCACCAACGGGTACAGATTTTACCATCTCATTCATTTCAGCATAATCAATATTTAGATTCTTAGTATTAAGTAATTTTTTGAGCCAACTATACAATATACCAGTTCCATTCACACAGATTAAAACACCGTTTGAAGGTTTGTTTTGAGCGTCATTTACATGTACAAAAGTATTTATGCGAGATTTAATATCATATGTTTTTTTATTTGAGACAGCATAGATTACTCCTGAAGTACCAGCTGTTGCTGCTATCTCACCTTCATTAAGTACATTAAGTGAAAATGCATTGTTAGGTTGGTCCCCTGCTCTGTAGGTAATTTTAACATCTTCATTCAATCCAAGTTTTGTCGCAAGTTTTTTTTGAACTTTTAAAGCGCTACCTATTGAAGGTACTATTTCAGGAATTAGATCTTTAGAGATATCGTACTCGTTTAATACTTTTTCACTAACACATTCATTTTCATAATCCCAGAAAACACCTTCCGAGAGTCCTGATTTTGTTGTAGTGATTTCACCAGTTAGTTTCATGACAAAATAATCACCGGGTAACATTATTTTATGCATCTTATCAAAGATTTCAGGCTCATTAAATTTTACCCATGCTAATTTTGAGGCGGTAAAATTACCTGGTGAATTCAAAAGGTGAGTTAAGCAATAATTTTGTCCTATTGATTTAAAAGCTTTTTCACCTAAGTCAACAGCCCGACTATCACACCATATTATGGAAGGCCTTAATAACTTTTTCATTTTATCTACAACAACCAATCCATGCATCTGATATGATATGCCAATGCCCAAGATAAGTTTGGTGTCAATAGTTTTTTGCTTGATTAAAATTTCATAGGCTTCCAAAAATTTTTCCCACCAATCTTCAGGATTTTGTTCAGCCCAACCTGACTTTGGAGATGTAATTCTCATCTCAATTTCACTAAATCATCCCAAGCCTCTTTATCATCATCAACATTATGATATACTTTCCCAATTGATAATGTTTTATAACCATTATTTTTAAAATGCTGTGGCAAAGTGACACTATTTCCAGGATTATTAAGTCCGGCAGGTTCAGTAAAATCATAGTGTGATGCGGTAGCTTCAAGATTTAGTCTTGAGTAATAAGCCCAATGTCGTCCATATGGTTGGTTTGGTAATTTATAAGGTCTTGAA
>CABZWK010000015.1 GCA_902529365.1 uncultured Balneola sp. | reverse complement strand
GTTATGATTCTTGGAATATCTTTGGATACTCAAGCACAACTACGCAAAAACTTACCCACTCCATACGATTATTCAGGACCGATTATCAATCGCACTACACCAACTGTACAGCACAGCTTGAATCAATTTTTCCAAAAAATTAATGTGCAAGTGTCTCACTCGTATGAAATGAGTTTTGCAGCGTATGGCGGTGGAGTTCAAAATATCAATGCTTACACAAATACTCTTCAATTTGCGTTTAGTCCTAAGCTACAAGGTAGAGTGGATGTATCATTCTTACACTCACCTTTTGGCGGAAATACCCCTGGCTTTGGTTCGAATGCCAATGGAATTCAACAAGGTTTCAGCCCACAAGTGATGATCCGAAATGCGGAACTAAATTACCAGATTTCCGATAAGGCTTTTTTAAGGGTACAGTATCAACAGTTACCTAATACAATGGGATACAACCCCTATTCTAGATTTAACCCGTATCGTTCATACGGAATATGGTACTAGAAAGATTACATGAGTCAGACGCCCAGAGAATCCTCTTCTAATACTCTTTACTTGCATGCGGTTATTGGCTTTTTAAGTCTACTTCTAGTCATTTTGTTACTAGCCGTATTCACCAGAGTACTGTTCCCAAGAATCCAGAATGAGAGAGCAGAGCAAAGTGCTCAACTTATAAGTGATATCATACAAATTGAAGTGCTTAATGGTTGTGGAATATCTGGTATTGCTAATGCCTATACCTCGGTGCTTAGAAGAAATGGGTTTGACGTCGTTGAAACCGGTAATTTTGACCATTTTGATGCAAAAAATACCATGATTATATCCCGTAGTAGAGTAATGGCAAATGCCTATCGCGTGGCTGATGCTTTAGGTGTAGATCCCCTCCATGTATTTCAAGAGGAATCTCCAGATTTCTTTCTAGACGTTACCGTTGTAATTGGCCAAGATTACGAATCGTTGAACACAGATTAGCTATGACAAAAATAGAAAAACCCGCTAATAACCAATTTATCGAGGCAACTCCAGATTCCACCACCCTAGTAACCCACATTATTGAGGGTATGGAAAGTAAAAAAGCCAAAGATATTACGGTATTGGATATATCTGCTCAAACTACCCTAGCGGATTTCTTTGTGATTTGCACCGGTAATTCTGATACCCAAATTAAAGCCATTGCTGACGCTGTAGAGGCTGAAGTACAAGAAAAAACAGGCGATAAGGCATGGAAAAAAGAAGGCCTAGAAGCTCGATCTTGGATTATCCTAGATTTTATCCACACAGTGGTTCACATTATGACAGAGGAAAAGAGAAGTTTCTATAATTTAGAACTCATGTGGAACGACGCTAAAGCAACCTATATCAAATCCGAAGGGTAATAGAATGGGATTCCGAATTTTAGTTACGGAACCTATCCCGGCGTCAAATATACATTTTCTCCAAACCGTGGGTGAAGTTACTGTGGGTGAACAAGGGCAATTTCTGACCGAGGAGTCATTACTCGAAGTAATTGGACATTATGATGCTTTACTATGCATGCTATCTACCCCGGTTACATCTAGGGTATTGGAAGCAGCGCATCAGTTAAAAATTGTGGCAAATTTTGCTGTGGGCTACAATAATATTGATATTCAAGCCGCCCACCGCTATAATATATATGTAGCTAATACACCTGATGTATTGACTGAATCCTGTGCCGATTTTACAATGGGTCTATTATTGGCGAGCACCCGTCGATTTAACAAAGCCGAGCAATATCTTAGGGATGGGCTCTTTACCCAATGGGAACCATTGGGATTTTTAGGTATGGAACTCTCGGGTAAAAAACTTGGCATTATAGGAATGGGGCGCATTGGTCAATCTTTTGCAAAAAGAGCGCAGGCATTCGGGATGGGGATTTACTATCATAACCGCACCAAGCTTACTCCCTCCATTGAACAGACTCTTCAAGCAAGTTATGTAGAAGATTTAGATACTCTACTAAGTAGATCTGACGTCGTTAGTTTGCATTGTCCCCTTCATGAAAGTACTCATCATCTCATCGACGCCCAACGCCTTAGCTTAATGCAAGAACATTCCATTCTTTTAAATATTTCCAGAGGACCTGTCGTAGATGAACAGGCGTTAGCACAAGCACTGCATCAGGGGCAGATTGGCGGGGCAGGTATTGATGTGTATGAATTTGAGCCAAACGTTCATCCCGATTTACTCACCGCACCTAATTGCACACTACTTCCCCATATTGCAAGTGCTACGCACGAAACGCGAACAGCTATTGGGGAATTAGCTGCTAGCGCTATTGCTGGTGTTCTTTACAAGAAAAACCCGAGTGAAATCCCCAACCTAATCTCCGCTTTTTAAGCATATTAGCCATGTCTTTTACAATCAGTTCGGTAAAAAAAGAAGCGGGTGCGCTTGGCAAAATTGGTGGGCCTGTTGTAGGAACTCAACTACTCAGTATGGGTTTAAATGTTACCGATACTATTATGGCCGGTCAACTTAGCGCCGCGGACCTAGCTGGTGTAGCAGTAGGGAATGCTCTTTACCTACCGGTACTCATGTTTGGAATCGGAACACTTGTAGCTATAAATCCAGTAGTTTCACATCATCTAGGGGCTAAACGATTCGATGAAATAGGGAAAAGTGCACGACAGATGTTATGGTTAGTGGGATTGATTGCTATACCTTCTTTTTTTCTTGTTCGTTGGCTTCCTCAGTTATTGCCAGTTGTAGGGGTAGACCCAGAAATCATCCCTCTAGCAACTGACTACATGTTGGCCGGTTCTTGGGGAATCCCCGCCTATTTCTTGTTTTCAGGCTTTCGTTATTTCAGTGAAGGATTAGCCTATACGAGGCCAGCTATGTTGGTGGCATTAGGCATGCTTGTTGTCAATATTCCGGCAGACTACATATTGATGTATGGGGCCTTCGGACTCCCTCAATTGGGTGCTGAAGGTACAGGATACGCCACATCGCTCGTGCAATGGTCCGGTGGACTTGCAATGATAATCTTTACTGCGAAGTTCAAAACCTATCACCGTTTTAATATTTTTACCCGAACTAAAGGACCCGATTGGGGTCGCATTGCTGAATTGTTAAAAATTGGCATACCAAATGCCATGAGTACTACAATGGAAGTACTTCTATTTGCTGCTGTTAGCGTTCTTATGGGTACCCTAAGTGTTCAGGCTTCTGCTGCCCACCAGGTTGCCATCAATATTGCAGCTACCGTATTCATGATTCCTTTAGGATTATCTCTAGCCATTTCTCAGCGAGTTGGTGTTTCTATGGGTAAAGGACTTTTACAAGAGGCACGTTTCAGGGGCTTCACAGGCACCGCTGTTTGTACTGGAGTCACTAGTATTACTGCCTTATTGCTCTTTAGTTTTCCAGAAACCATTGTGAGTATTTACACCCAAGATGTAGGCGTTACTGATTTAGCGGTGAGTTTGATCTTTTTTGCAGCCGTTTTCCAACTTTCCGATGGTTTACAAGTGGGGGGTTTTGGAGCACTTAGAGGACTAAAGGATACTCGTATGCCCATGGTATTCAACTTAATTTCCTACTGGCTAATTGGTTTTTCTGTAGGTTATTATCTTAGCTTTAATGAGGGATATGGTCCTCAAGGTTTATGGGTGGGACTTATAGCGGGTTTAACCACAGCGGCTATGCTACATAATACTCGCTTCCATCTTTTGACGCGGAATAAAAACTAACAAAGAGTCCGAACCAATAGCATAGCTTTATTGTAATAGTAGTATGCATAGTTACATTCACTATATAGAAACAGCCGTCCCTGCGACTAGGGGTAATCAACGCGAACTGTTAGATCGATTAAAGAATTTGCATCAGGATGACCGAAAAATTCAAGCAATCTTGCATAGAATTTATACTCAATCAGGAATAGAACATCGACATACTGTGTTGGAAGACTATTTCTCTGAAGACCCCGACAGCCTTTTCCATCGCTCTTTTGATCCAAAACAAATACCCAGCACTGGTGAGCGAAATAAAAGATATGAGTCTGCTGCAAAGAAGCTTTTTTTAGAAACTGCTAGCGCATTAATTGAGAAGCATAAAAAATCTGGCCTTCCGGCAATAAGTCATGTAATAACGGTTTCATGTACGGGGTTTTTTGCTCCTGGTCCTGATTACGAAATCGTTAAAGAGCTAGGTTTAGCTTCAAGTGTTGAACGCTATCATATAGGCTTTATGGGATGTTATGCCGCTTTTCCAGCACTTCGTATGGCACAGGCTTTTTGCGATCAAGATTCTAAGGCCGTAGTACTCATTGTTGCTACCGAACTTTGCTCCTTACACTTTAATCCTAACACCGACCCCGATACCTTAATAGCTGGTTCCGTTTTCTCGGATGGATCTGCAGGTGCCCTAGTCTCAGCAAAGAAACCAAGTACCTCTGCCTTTCGAATAGAAGCTTTTGCCAATGATTTAGCATATGAAGGAGAACGAGATATGGCTTGGACTATAGGGGATACAGGCTTTGATATGACCTTATCCTCTTATGTACCAGATATAATTAAGAATAATTTGAATTCGATTACTGACCCCCTTTTTGCTCGTTTTGGATTAGGGATGGAAGATATTGGGTATTGGGCAATACATCCTGGAGGACGAGCTATTTTAGACAAAGTAGAACAGAATTTTGAGCTCAACGGCCAAGCCTTGGACGCATCTAGAACGGTACTTAAAAATCATGGTAATATGAGTAGCGCTACGATACTATTTGTCTTGGATGTTCTTCTCAAGCGTCCTCCCTCTCAGGCCCATATTAGCGATGGGCACGATACTGCATTAGCGATGGCTTTCGGCCCAGGTTTAAGTATAGAGACCGTATTATTACGTCGTATCGAACACAGCTAAAAAATCTATGTTTACTCCTTTAAGCCAACGACAAGCCCATCTTATCGAAAAAATGGATGCTACTAACGCCGATAGTGAGCAACTCGAACAGACCTATGCCGATTTCTATACCTTGAATAGATGGGTATCACAGTGGAATAGAGTGTACACCAAGTATGTTCGCCCTCATGCAATAGAAATACAGAAACAGGGGAAAATATTTCAAGTGCTTGATGTAGGATGTGGAGGTGGCGATATCGCCTTTTTCTTATTTCAATGGCTTAAAAAGGATGGGATTAGCGCACATATTACCGGTATAGATATTGATAACCGCGCCATAGTGTGGGCCAAGGCCAACCGGTCCGTACAACCTGAAACGGCACTAGTGAACAAAAACAAGCCCACCGGGTTGTTTTTTGAGTGCATATCTACAACTGAGTTGGCACATCGTGGGCATAAAGTAGACCTAGTCATGAATAACCATGTCCTACACCATATACCCTCAACAGAAATCACCCCATTTTTGACCGAATGTGCTGAACTAGGTACGAAAGTTATTTGTAATGATATAGAACGCAGTAGTTTAGCTTACTCTCTCTTTAGTCTATGCCTATTTCCTTTACGATTTAGATCCTCATTTATTTACCAGGACGGACGTACTAGTTTGAAGAAAAGTTTTCGAGAGAATGAACTAGATACTCTTAGCTCGGAGGGTTGGAAGGTTGAAAGATTATTTCCTTTTCGGCTGTTGTTAATCTATGAGGGAGAACATGGCCATGCCTAAGTCTGAAGTGGCAGGAAATAAAGCGCCAATTATAGTCGTTGGGGCAGGCCCAGTGGGCTTATTTCAGGCGTTATCCTTGTATCTAAAAGAAATTGAATGTGTCATTATGGAAAAAAGAAGTGAGGTAATTTCCGATACGCGTTCGCTAGGTATCCACCCGCCATGTTTAGTTATGCTGGAAGAATTGGGACTATTGGGTAAGTTTTTAAAAAAAGGTATTCGAGTGGACAAAGGGATTGCCCATAATGGTAGGAAAAAACTTGGAGAGATTAATTTTTCAACGACTCAACGGTCTGGGCAAAAGCATCCATACATTTTGATTCACCCTCAAAATGAAACCGAGGCTATACTAAAGAGTGCCTTTACGAAGCTTTACCCACATAATATTAAATATGGTTACGAGGTTACTAGTTACCGAGATAATGAGGACCATTTAGTTGTTTATTCACATAAAGTCCCGCATTCACCGGAGAATCAACTTACCGAGACACTAGAACATAGAACCCCCATTCTGATTGCTTGTGATGGGAAAAATAGCACCCTACGAAATATTGCGGGTATACCTTATAGGGGAAGTCCATATCCCGATTCTTACGCAATGGGAGACTTCCCAGACCCAGAATACCCTCAATCTCCCCCTTTTGTGTACATCACTTCGGAGGGTTTGGTTGAATCTTTTCCCATCGCCGATCAAAAAAGACGATGGGTAATTAAGACCGAGCACTATCAATCAAAGCCACAACCGAAGTGGCTTAGTGAAGCTATTTATGAGCGGGTTGGAGAGAGACCCAATGCAGATTCTTGCTCAATGATTAGTAGCTTTGGTGTACAACACCACAGAGCAGCCTTGAGACAAAAGAATCGTTTATTCCTTGTGGGCGATGCCGCCCATATTGTCAGTCCTATAGGCGGACAAGGAATGAATTTAGGATGGTTGGGCGCATGGCAACTGGCCAAAGATATCAATAAAATCAATGACATAGGTATTCTTTATAAGCCCTCGAAAAATCCAATACCGCTCACTTCGTATTCGACTAATTTCGATGCGGTTGTAACTGAGGTAGCTCGCCGTGCTCACTGGAACATGAGAATAGGTCGAAAATCCAAGCTTCAATGTCTTAAACAGCTTTTCATCCAAATTCTACTATACATACCTGTCAGTTCGAGGAAACTAGCCGAACGATTCACAATGAGCAATTTGCCAACCAAATAGTCCTAAAGCCAACTTAAGTGGTTGACGCTTTGGTAAGTCTGCTTCCTTTAACTAGTTTGGTTTTTTTGGACGTAATCCAACAGTACCGTGTGTAAAATACCCCCATTACGGTAGTAATCTACTTCAACTGGAGTATCTATGCGGCAGTCGGTGGTAAATTCAATAACCGTTCCATCCGTTTTAGTGACAAAAACCTGAATTTCTTGTCGTGCTTGTACTGAATCATCCACCACAATATCGAAATGCTCGGTACCATCTAATCCTAAACTCCCAGCGGTTACTCCCTGCTTATATTGAAGAGGAAGCACCCCCATTTGTACCAAATTAGACCGATGAATTCGCTCATAAGACTCCGCTATCACCGCCTTAACACCAAGTAGATTTGTTCCCTTAGCGGCCCAATCACGAGATGATCCCGTTCCATACTGTTTTCCGGCAAGAGCCACAAGAGGAGTATTTGATGCTTTGTATTTTAATGAAGCATCAAAAATACTGGTCACTTCATTATCGGGGAAATAAGTTGTAAATCCTCCCTCGGTTCCTGGTGCCAATTGATTTTTGAAACGTACATTAGCAAATGTACCACGGGTCATTATTCGATCATTACCTCTACGCGATCCGTAGGAGTTAAAATCTGCGGTCTGCACTCCATTCTCCTTTAAAAATAACCCTGCCGGTGCATCCTCTTTAATATTTCCTGCTGGCGAAATATGATCTGTCGTAATAGAATCACCAACTTTAACCAAGGCCCGAGCTCCTTTAATAGGCTGAATGGGACGGTATTCTTCTGACATACTCATAAAGAAAGGAGGTTCTTGAATGTAAGTCGATGAATCCTGCCAGCCGAAAAGTTCCCCTCCACTCACAGGAATCTCCTCCCATGTTGGTGATTCAAATACATCATCATACATTTTATTGAACAAGTCCGGACGTATGGCGTTGTCCAACTCAGCTGCTATTTCATCGGTGGATGGCCATAACTCTTTTAGATACACTTTATTTCCGTCTTTGTCTTTACAAAGTGGCTCGGTTGCTAGGTCTATATCTACGGTACCGGCTAGTGCATAAGCCACTACCAAAGGGGGTGAAGCTAGAAAATTAGCCTTTACATAAGGATGAATACGTCCTTCGAAGTTTCGATTTCCTGACAGTACTCCAGCGACAATCAAATCCCCTTCCTTGACCGCATTTTCTACGGGGGCAGGAAGTGGCCCTGAATTGCCAATACAAGTAGTACAACCGTAACCTACTAGATTAAAGCCAAGGGTATCCAAGTATTCAGTTAGTCCAGCTTCATTCAAATATTCTGTCACGACTCGGGAGCCAGGTGCCAATGAGGTTTTGACATATGCTGGCACTTTCAAGCCTCTTTCAACAGCTTTCTTGGCGACAATACCCGCTCCCAACATAACACTTGGGTTGGAGGTGTTTGTACAACTAGTTATCGCAGCAATCACTACATCACCATGTTTCATTTCAATGTCTTGGCCATTACGGTACATCGCTTTGTTGGCTAACTGATCTTGAGCTAGAGCAAAGCCCATAGTAGGATTATCGCTCGTTAAAGCCGCCTCAAAAGTGCGCTTCATATTACCTAATGTTATTCGGTCATGTGGTAATTTTGGGCCTGCAAGCGAGGTTTCAACCGTACTTAAGTCCAACTCAAGCGTGCTGGTAAAGTGAGGATCTAGTGTGTCATCGGTACGGAATAAACTCTGGGCTTTTGTATAGTACTCAACAAGTTGCACTAGTTCCTCTGATCGTCCAGTGCGCCGCATATACCGTAAGGATTCATAATCAATAGGGAAGAATCCCATGGTAGCTCCGTATTCCGGTGCCATATTGGCTATGGTCGCCCGGTCAGGCAAACTCATATTGCTAATTCCTTCACCATAAAACTCGACAAATTTCCCTACTACACCATGCTTACGAAGCATCTGGGTAACTGTGAGCGTTAAATCAGTTGCCGTAACGCCCTCTCTAAGCTTCCCTGTTAATTTCATCCCTACTACCTCTGGAACTAACATGCTAATAGGTTGTCCTAACATAGCTGCTTCCGCCTCAATACCGCCAACGCCCCATCCTAAAATTCCAAGACCGTTAATCATTGTAGTATGTGAATCAGTTCCAACTAAGGTATCTGGATAAGCAGTAATGGACCCATCTTCCTCTGTTCTTGTAAATATTCCTCTCGCTAAATATTCCAGGTTCACTTGGTGTACAATTCCTCGTCCAGGAGGTACCACCCGAAAATTATCGAAAGCCTGTTGACCCCATTTTAAAAACTCATATCGCTCTCGGTTGCGCTCCATTTCTTTTTCGACATTATGCATGAACGCAAATTCTTGCCCAAACATATCTACCTGAACCGAGTGATCAATAACTAAATCAACAGGGACTTGGGGGTTTATTGCTTCAGGGTTTCCACCCATACGCTTCATAGCGGAGCGAAGAGCGGCTAAATCAACTACTGCAGGGACCCCTGTGAAGTCTTGGAGTACTACTCTGGAAGGCTTAAATGGTATTTCTCCCTGTGGATTTTCCGGCGCATAATTGGCCAGTGTTTCAATGTCTTTTGCCGTGACTAGATAATCATCATATTCACGCAGTACCGCTTCCAATAATATTTTTATTGAAAATGGCAGCCTATCAACTCCCTCATAGCCCATCTCATTTAGTTTGGACAAACTAAACATATGTGCTTTGCCATTTCCTGTTTCAAATGCTACTCTTGTGTTCTTAAAATCGCTCATTTAGGAGTCTTTTTGTGAAAGTGTTGGATGTATAGAATGATAAAATGGTACAAGTCTAGCATTCGCCTTCATTCAAGCCCATGCTAACTATTTACAGAGTACAAATGTACGAATTTTTTCCCTATTTGGGGAAGTCCAACCTACCTTTTCATGCGGCTTATTTTAAAAGTAGCATTGTTTTTGTTATTCGCTCACCATCAAACTCTAAATTATACATATATAAACCACTCGATAGCCCATCCAGACCAGCACTGAAACGGACTTCATGTGTCCCTGCTGAACGATATTCATCAATTATTACCCGTACTGAACGGCCTAGCATATCATAGACGGTTAGTCTCACCTTTGAAGCCTTTTCCAAACTAAAGGGAATTGTTGTGGTAGGATTAAATGGGTTCGGGTAATTGTTGCCAAGTTGAGTTTGGTAGGGTTGGTCTGTGTTATTTATGGGATGCTCGTTCAACTCATTGGCCACTAGCACGTCCAAATTAGGCTCCCCTGAAGTTCCTCCACTTGAAGATACGCTCCAAAAACGAGCTTCAGCATTATCTAGTAATGGATTAACTAGGGCTAAACTGGCTCCTAGCCCATCTGCAGCCATAGGCCATAAATTGATAAATTATGTTGCTGATTCCATTTAATTATTTAATGCTTTCAAAGAAAAATATCTTTCATAAAGCTCTATAATTATAATTGTTGAAAAGTAGTTTTTTTTCCCGTAGTTTTTAAGTCTTTCTAAAAAAGCAACCAAACACATATATTGTGGATACTATAAGTTTCAAAACATACTCAGCCAAAGCTAGTGATATCGATAAAAACTGGGTTTTAGTGGACGCCGAAGATCAACCATTAGGACGACTGAGTAGCGTAGTTGCGTCAATTTTACGTGGCAAAAACAAACCTACCTTTACTCCTCATATGGATACAGGCGATAACGTTATTGTAATCAATGCTGAAAAAGTAAAATTGACCGGCAAGAAAATGACGGAAAAGATGTATTTCCACCACACTTTTTATCCAGGTGGTGAGCGATTTACTAGTGCCGAAGCAAAAATGGCAAAAGACCCAACATCATTGGTCACTATGGCTGTCAAAGGCATGTTACCAAAAAATAAATTGGGTAGAAAAATTTTAAAAAATCTACGTGTGTATGCCGGACCTATTCATCAGCATACTGCACAGAATCCTGAAATTGTAGAGCTCTAAATTATCATGGCCCAAGCAAATTATCTAGGACGAAGAAAAACCTCTACTGCTCGCTTACACGTTAAGCCAGGAACAGGTATATTTATCGTTAACAACGTACCCATCGAAGAATATCTACCGGTAAAAGCTATGCGTAATATCGCCCTTTCACCGATGCACATTACTGAAATGGATGGACAATTCGATATCAAAGTTACCGTACGAGGTGGTGGAAAGGCAGGACAAGCTGGTGCTATACAGCATGCACTTGCACGTGCGATCGATGGGGAACAAGAAAGTATGCACTCACTTCTAAAGGAGCACGGTCTTCTAACACGCGACAGTCGCATGGTTGAGCGTAAGAAATACGGACAACCAAAGGCGCGTAAACGTTTCCAATTCAGTAAACGATAACAAGAACATAACAAGAATTAGCCTGTACAAATTCTATATTCGACCGGTTGATTTTGCGATTAGAGCTCAGCTCGACACACAAAAACACATGTGTGGTGATCTTTAACTAGGTGTTAACAGTACAGTTTATGCATTCAAGTATTCTATATTGTTAATAGGTTTAAAGAGATGATCCATACAGAGGAATAACCTAACTCAATTATATTATGCCTAAAGCAGCCTCCATTCAGGAACTACTCCAATCAGGTGCCCACTTTGGTCACCTAACCCGTCGCTGGAATCCCAAGATGAAAGAATTTATCTTTATGCAACGCAATGGTATTCATATCATAGATTTAAAGAAGACACAAAACTATCTTCAAGAAGCTATCGACGAAATCCAAAAATTATCCCGTGCTGGAAAAACCATTTTATTTGTGGGTACTAAAAAACAGTCGACCGAAATAATACGTAACGAAGCGGTTAGAGCTGGAATGCCCTATGTAACACACCGTTGGTTAGGCGGTATGTTAACCAATTTTGCTACCGTTAGAAAAAGCATTTCTCGTATGGAAGAAATCGAGCGTATGAAAACAGATGGTACGTTTGACGAGCTCACCAAAAAAGAGCGACTTATGCTTTCTCGTGAGCAAGATAAACTTGAAAATACACTCGGTGGTATTGCCAACATGAATCGTATACCCGGTGCTATTTTTGTCGTAGATATTCAAAAAGAGCATTTAGCAGTAAGTGAAGCCATCAAATTACACATTCCCATTATTGCTATGGTGGACACTAATAGTGATCCTGATGTTCCTGATTACATTGTGCCGTGTAATGACGATTCTGCACGAACTATTCAGTTAGTAACCTCTCAGGTAGCCGATGCCATTATCGAAGGAGCGGCTGAACGTGAAGCATATGAAGAAGAAGCATATATGGAAGAACTAGCCATGGATGCCAAAATAGATTCTAACGAGGATCTAGAACCTAAAACCAAATTGCGTTCTCGCCGCAAGAAAAAAGATACCAGCAATCTTGAGACCTTAGAACCTCAAGACGTACCTACGGAGAAGGTAGAAGATTCAACTACCTCTACAGAGGAAAATACCTCAGATGAATCGACTACCGAAGACAGCGCTTCAGAAGAAAAAACATAATTCACCGATTTAATCACCAAACTTTCAATCTTGGAGACATACAAATGAGCATTTCTGCCGCAGATGTAAAGAAGCTAAGAGACATGACCGGAGCAGGCATGATGGACTGTAAAAAAGCCTTGGCAGAAGCCGAAGGTGATTTTGACAGTGCTGTTGAAATTCTTAGAAAAAAAGGCCAAAAGGTAGCTGACAAGCGAGCCGATCGTGAAGCCAAAGAAGGATTAATTCTCACACGAATTAGTGCTGATGCCAAAAAAGCAGTGGTCATCGAGATCAACTGTGAGACCGATTTTGTAGCTCGTAATGAAGATTTTCAAGCACAAGCTGATGCCTTCTTAAATGCAGCTTATGACAACAACACATCGTCTGTTGAGGCATTGTTAGCTATTGAAATTGACGGTATTAGTATAGCCAATCACCTTCAAGACATGACAGGTAAAATTGGAGAAAAAATCCAAATCAGTACTACCATACTTACAAACACCGATGGCGCTATAGTTAGTTACATTCACCCAGGTAATCAATTGGGCGTACTTGTCGAATTCGACGGACCTTCTATCGACCCAGAGATCGGCAAAGATGTTGCGATGCAAGTAGCAGCTATGAAGCCAATTGCCGTTACTGAAGCTGAAGTTGACGCCTCTGTTGTAGAGAAAGAATTGGAAATAGCCAAAGAACTTCTTATCAATGAAGGTAAACCAGAAGAAATAGCGGAAAAAGCTGCAAAAGGTAAGCTACGTCGCTTTTATGAAGAACGAGTTCTTCTGAATCAAAAATTTGTGAAAGATAATAGCTTGTCTGTCAAAAAATATTTAGAGGATAACAACGCACCTCTTGTTGTATCCTTCCATCGAATTCAATTAGGCGAAGATGCTTAATTAAAATTTCAGTACATTAGGCTGACTTGATTTTCAAGTCAGCTTTTTTTTATCCTATAAATCCAAACAGTGTGGCAAAAACGTACAAACGCATACTTTTGAAGCTCAGTGGCGAAGCTTTACTGGGAGAACAGGGACATGGTATCGATGGGAAAATTCTTCACCAGTATGCCAAAGAAATCAAATCTATCCACGAACAAGGTATAGAAATCTGTATTGTAATTGGTGGGGGGAACATATTTCGCGGAGTGAAAGGAGCTACCGAAGGCATGGATCGTGTTCAAGGTGATTATATGGGGATGTTAGCCACGATGATTAATGCGATGGCACTCCAAGACGCACTAGAACGTAGTGGAATAATGACTCGACTTATGAGTGCTATTCGAATGGAGGCTATTGCTGAGCCATTTATACGCCGAAGAGCTGTCAGACATCTAGAAAAAGGACGAGTCATCATCTTTGGTGCCGGAACCGGTAACCCCTATTTTACTACCGACACCGCTGGAGCCCTTCGAGCTATTGAGGTAGAGGCCGATGTAATACTCAAAGGTACTCGGGTTGATGGAATTTACGACGCAGACCCAGAAACTACTCCCAATGCTATTAAATTTGATACTATTACTGGCGATGAAATCCTAAAAAGACGCTTATCCGTAATGGACCTTACGGCATTTACTCTATGCCGTGAAAACGAAACCCCCATCATCGTCTTTAATATGAATAAAGAGGGTACACTTAAGAAGATTGTCTGCGAAGGCAGTAATGATGGTACCACGGTCATTTGGGAATAAACTGCCCCACAAATTATTAAGATTTATACCACACATTTAGTATTTTCGAAAGTGATCTATGGTATACATCAACCCGTAGGGAGATGTGTCGGGAAGGCGTTACCATAATAACTCAGTTGAACAAAAACTTGGTAGGAGAACATAATGATTTCGGACGAACTGCAAGAAATAGTAGATGAAGCAGAAATGAAAATGGACGATGCGGTTCAGTATTTAAAAAAAGAATTTATGCATATTCGAGCCGGTAAGGCAAACCCCACATTAATTCAAGGTATTCAAGTAGAATACTATGGTGCCCAAACCCCCCTTCAGCAATTAGCGAATATTTCAGCTCCTGAGCCACGACTACTGTTAGTACAACCCTACGATAAAAGTATTATAACAGATATAGAAAAAGGGATTATATCCTCAGGTTTGGGACTCAACCCAATGAATGATGGTGATTTGATTCGTATACCTCTACCTATTTTAACCGAGGAGCGACGCAAAGAATTAGTAAAAGTGGCTAAGGATAAATCTGAACAAGCACGAATTAGCATTCGTAATGCTCGCCGAGATGCCAATGATGCGGTGAAAAAAGCTGTCGAATTCCATTCATTACCCGAAGATTCTAAATTTGAGGCAGAAGCGGAAGTTCAAAAAGTGACCGATAGGCAAACTAGCAATGTAGATCAACTATTGCAGCAAAAAGAATCGGAAATAATGACCGTCTAAATTTCTTGGCTTGCAAGTAAGCCAAAAGCCTAAGCCCATAAACGTTGTACATATCTGAACTCGAATTACAAGGATTTAAAAGTTTTGCTCATAAAACAAAAGTGAGCTTTGATAGTGGAATTACATCCATTGTCGGACCAAATGGGTGTGGTAAGTCTAACATTGTAGATGCCTTACGGTGGGTACTGGGAGAGCAGCGACCATCGTTGTTGCGATCTTCGGCAATGAGTAATGTGATTTTTAATGGTACAACCAAAAAAAAAGCTCTTGGGATGGCTGAGGTATCTCTAACTTTTGTAAATGATAAAGGTTTTTTGCCCATTGAATATTCAGAGCTCACCATCACTCGTCGTTTATATCGATCTGGAGATTCAGAATACCTAATAAATGGAACTTCATGCCGATTAAAAGACATCATGGAATTGTTCATGGATACGGGTATGGGTTCGGATGCGTATTCGGTGATTGAGCTTAAGATGGTAGAGGAAATTTTAAATGATAAAAACAACGATCGACGGAAACTTTTTGAAGAGGCTGCCGGTATCACGAGGTATAAGGATCAGCGAAAAAGAAGCCTCAGAAAGCTTGAGGAAACACGTAAAGATCTTCAACGCATCGATGATTTATTGATTGAATTACGCAAGAAAACACGAAGCTTAGAAATCCAAGCAGAGAAAGCGATCAAGGCAAAAGGATATAAAGAAGAACTAGAAAAACTTGATAAAGCACTTACCTTGCATGAATACGAACGGATTCAACAAGAGCTATATCCATTAATTGAACGCGTGAACTCCGCAGAGCTTGAAAAAACACAGCTCCAGCAAAAACTGAATACACTTGAAGCCGAAGATGAGCAGGCTCGTAAAGCCCTCGTGGAAAAAGAACGAGCACAGTCCGAAGCTCAACGCAGAGTACAATCCCTGGCAGAAGCTGTTCAAGAAGCTACCACCCAAATCCGTATTGCCCAGCAAAAAATTGAAAGCGAAGAAAAAGTTCTAAGTGAATATAAAAGGGATATAGAACAGGGTAATAAGGATTTAGCAGAGTTACAGCAAGTTCGAACACACAGCCAGGAAAAACTAGAGGAATTTGCTACAGAACAAGCACGATCTGAGAAAAGCTTAGAAGATTCAAGAGTCATTTACACCCAAACTCAACAGCAATACAGCAAAGTTCGCCACGAAATATATGAGCTTGAAGTTCAAATTAGTGCAGCTAAAAATGAATTAACTCAGCTTCAAGCCAAGCGAATTAAAATTGAGTCCAAACTCGAAAATACCGAAGGTGATCTAGAACGCATTGAGTCTGAGATTTCTAACTTGAATAGTGAAATTTCTACCATTACTGGGCAACAAAGTAAGGTAGATGAACAGCTAGAAAAAATATTCAGCGATCGAAACCAACAGGAAAAGTCGTTAGAAGAAGCTCGTGCAAAAAAAGAACAATTCGCTCATACCCAGAACGAGACGAAGGATCAGATTCGCAGTCTTAGCAGTGACTTAGCATCAGCCGAGTCAGAATCGCAGCTCCTTCAAGATTTAGCTGCTTCCAATGAAGCTTTTCCATCGAGTGTCCAATATCTATTAGAAGAGCAGCGATTTAATTTTAAAAGCATGACGACCGTCAGTGATATTTTTTCAACCGATGAGACTTATGCTGTTGCTTTGGAGTCGGCACTTGGTCCTATGCTTAATTATTTAGTCGTGGATACAATGGAAGAAGCACTTGCGGCTGCTAAATTGTTAAAGGAACACAAAAAAGGCTTGGCTACTTTTATTCCTCTTCAACAGCTTGCCGCTACTTATGATGTTGCTGATGGTAGCTTGTTTCATCATGTGGATTGTAAAGCAAAGTATTCTGCCCTAAAGCAACTTTTATTGGGTAATGTTCTTGTATTTGAAGACATCGAGCTCATGAATAAATCTAAGCCAAAAAAAGAATGGAGATCGGTGAGTTTACAAGGGGATGTTCGTAATGGATACTCTTTTTACACATCGGGCAGTAAAAGTAGCCACACTGGTATGCGGGTAAGCTTAAAAACCAAAATTGAGCGACTAGAAAAACAACAGGTAAAAATTCAGAAAGAGCTGCACAAGCTCACCGACTATCTAGAACAGATTGAAAGCAAAAGCGCACAGATTGATTTACCCATACTAAATAAAGTACTAAAAGATCTCGAACAACAAATTCGCACATTAGAGCAACAAAAACACTCTATGAGTTCAAAGGTACAAGTTTACCAAAAGAATATTACCGACCGGGTTAACCGAAAAAACTCTCTTCAATCCAACGAGGGAAATGCGCAACAAGAACTTGCTAACATAGCACCCTCCCAAAAAGAGATCGAACAAAATATTGAAGGCTATAACCATAAACTTGAACAACAAAAAAGCTTATTAGAATCATTAGAAGAACAGCGATCAGGTGCACAAAGCCGGTATAACGATGCTCAACTTAAACATCAGGATATTACCAATAAGATTGAGAATCATGAACGTGAAATCCAACGTGCTCAAATTAGTATAAATGGAGTTGAACAACGCATAGAGCATCGTGAGGAGTGCATTGGTAAAGCAAGTGAGCATATCAGTTTAAACACCGAACAAATAACTAGCTGGAAAGAAAAACTAGCGCAATCGACTATCCATAAAGAAAATGCCGATCAAGCTCTATCAAAAACACAAGAAGCTGCTGCAATAGTACGGGGGAGCATTAACGAAATAGAGAAACAGCTTAAAGAAATACGACGCCAAAAAGAAGTGAACATTGAACTAGTTCATCATTTACATATGGCCAAAGAAAAAATGGATTTACAAAGTGAAAGCCTTCGCGACCATGTTTGGGAAAGTTACGGGTTACTCATTAAACAGCTTAAAAGTGACCCTTTGCCCGAGGATAAAAGCCCAGAGGAAGTGAAACAGCGAATTACTTGGCTCAAACAAAAAGCGAACAGTCTGGGAGAAGTAAATCCGCTTGCCATTGAAGAATATGAAGAGGAAAGCAAACGATTAAACTTCTATGAAGAACAAATTGAAGATTTAATAAAAGCCGAAATTCAACTTCTTGAAACCATAGATGAAATCAATACCACGGCCACAGAACGCTTTAACTTAACCTTTGAAGAAGTTCGAAATAATTTCCAGCGTGTGTTCAAAACATTGTTCTTTGCTGACGATTTTTGTGATTTGATTATAGAGCAAGATGCCGAAGATCCTCTAGAAGCTCGTGTTGAAATTAAAGCACAACCTAGGGGTAAGCGACCCTCGGGTATTTCCCAACTTTCAGGAGGGGAAAAAACGCTCACCGCCATCGCATTACTATTTGCTATCTATTTGGTAAAACCCTCACCTTTTTGTGTATTGGATGAGGTTGATGCGCCGTTAGATGATGCAAATATCGAACGATTTGCTAAAATGATTAAAGAGTTTTCAAATAACACTCAATTCATCATTATTACGCACAATAAAAAAACCATGAGTAAGGCAGAGATGATGTATGGTGTCACGATGCCTGAAACCGGTGTTAGTCGATTGGTAGGAGTTCGAATGGAAGATGTAGCATAAAAGGCTACTTCTTAGTTTATTGCATATTCTACCCATATAAACCTCTTAATTCGTATTCGATGAGTGAATTTCTGTCCCAAGACGCCGAACAACTCCAAAAAAAGGCTTTATATACGCCTGATGACCTCATAAAAAGGTGTATTAAACCACAAAATCCAGGCGAATTCCCTTATCGTATGGGACCATATAGTAGCATGTATACCGGTAGGCCTTGGACTATTCGGCAGTATGCAGGATTTTCAACAGCTGAGGAGTCCAATGCTTTCTACCGAAATGCACTTGAAAATGGACAAAAAGGCCTGAGTGTAGCCTTTGATTTAGCCACACATAGAGGTTATGATTCAGATCATCCAAGGGTAGTGGGTGATGTAGGAAAAGCTGGTGTAGCTATTGATTCAGTGGAAGATATGAAACAACTCTTCAATGGGATTCCACTGGATAAAATGTCCGTATCAATGACAATGAACGGGTCTGTTATCCCCATTATGGCGGCATATATTGTAGCAGCGGAGGAACAAGGCGTTTCCCAAGATCAACTCAGTGGAACCATTCAAAATGATATTCTAAAAGAATTCATGGTTCGCAATACATATATATATCCCCCTACCCCGTCTATGCGTTTAGTCTCCGATATTATTGACTATACATGCCAGTATATGCCTAAATTCAATTCGATTTCTATTTCAGGCTACCATATGCAAGAAGCAGGTGCAAATGAAGTGCTAGAATTAGCTTTCACTATTGCAAATGGGCTAGAATATGTTGGAACGGCTGTTGATCGAGGTCTTGATGTAGACGAGTTTGCTCCTCGGCTTTCCTTCTTTTTTGGTATTGGAATGAATATGCTCACAGAGATTGCCAAACTACGCGCTGCGAGAGAATTGTGGGCAGAACTAATGCAGGATTTATTTGAGCCAAAAAATCCCAAATCCACCATGTTACGCACCCATTGCCAAACATCTGGTTGGTCATTAACAGCACAAGACCCCTTAAATAACATCGTTCGAACTACGGTTGAAGCTATCGCCGCTATTTTTGGTGGGACTCAGTCCCTTCATACTAATAGTTACGACGAAGCGCTCTCCCTGCCTACAGAAACAGCCGCTCGGATTGCCCGTAATACCCAGCTTATTTTACAAGAAGAAACCGATGTGACTCACATAATTGACCCTTTTGCTGGCTCCTATGCAATGGAATCACTCACTCATGATTTATATACCAAAGCCAAAGAACTTATTGCAGAAATTAGGGCCATGGGTGGAATGACACGAGCTATTGAACAAGGCTTTCCACAAAGGAAAATTGAAGCTTCCGCAGCTATACGCCAAGCTAGTATAGACAAAGGAATTGAAACTATTGTGGGGGTTAATAAATATAAGAGCCCTGATCAAACACCCATGGATGTTCGTGACATTGATCATTCAAAAGTCCGGCAGTCTCAAGAAAAACAACTCTCGCTTCTTAAACAGAACAGAGATAATGAACTTGTGGAAATACGTTTGACCGCTCTTGTAGAAGCTGCAAAATCATCCAAGCAAAATATTTTATCCGTCGCTATTGAAGCCGCTCGGGCACGAGCTACCATTGGTGAAATTTCTGAAGCGCTAGAACGCGTTTGGGGGCGACATAGTGCACATCATTCTACAATAAAAGGAGTATATAGCAAAGTGTATGAAAAAGATTCAGCTTTCGAGCAATTAAAAGTACAGGTGCGCACATTAGCACAATCATTAGGGCGACAACCTCGTATGCTCATTGTAAAAATGGGGCAAGATGGACATGACCGAGGAGCAAAAGTCATTGCCACCGCATTTGCAGATTTAGGATTTGATGTGGATATGGGTAGTCTTTTCTCCACGCCGGATGAAGTAGTAAAACAGGCCATCGAAAATGATGTGCATGTGGTAGGGGTATCAAGTTTAGCCGGTGGACATAAAGCATTGATACCAGCACTAATCAAGGGACTTACGAAGCAAGGTGTTGACGATATGATCATAGTGGCAGGTGGCGTGATACCAGAACAGGATTACGCTAAATTGAAAGCAGACGGAGTAACTGCTATTTTTGGCCCAGGAACACCCATAACCGAAGCAGCACAATCTATACTTACCGCATTAGAAGATCAAATAGTCTCGAGTTAATTTATGAAGGAATCCAGCGATCATACTTCCATTTCGGAATGGATAAATTCCATTGAAAATGGGCAAATAAGAAGTCTTTCTCGGGCAATTACACTGCTTGAAAGTACTCGGACAGAAGATCAGCATAGGGCTGGAAACCTACTTAAAGAAATCTTGGCACGACTCAATGCTACCGAACATGCGCCAACGATAAGAATAGGAATATCAGGCCCTCCTGGGGTAGGAAAAAGTAGCTATATAGAATCCTTGGGGATGCACCTACTTTCGCTAGGACACCGAGTATGTGTGTTAGCTGTTGATCCTAGTAGCCAACTATCTGGCGGTTCTATTCTAGGTGATAAAACCAGGATGGATCGGTTGAGCACCCAGCCAAATGCCTTCATACGCCCTTCACCTTCTCAACAAGTTCTTGGTGGAGTTACCCACGCTACTCAATCAATCATGAGCTTATGTGAACTAGCTGGTTATTCCATTATTCTTATAGAAACTGTCGGAATTGGGCAAAGTGAAGGTGCAGTAGCAGATATGGTGGACTGTTTTGTTTTGCTTAACCAACCTGGAACTGGGGATGAATTACAAGGGATTAAACGAGGAGTATTAGAATTTGCAGATGTTTTATTGGTGAATAAAATGGACGGAATGACAATATCATTAGCTCAACAAACACTACAATCGTTACAATCTACTTCCCAACTAATCAATCATTCCCTTAAAAACTACCAAGTACCGACCTTAGGGGTCAGTTCGACCCAAGACATTGGGATCACTGAAAGTTGGCAAGCCATAACTAAATTTCTGGAACAAGCTTTAGCAGAGGGATTCTTTGAGCACAAAAGAAAACTCCAACAAGTACACTGGTTTCAAAAATTATGTGAGTACTATTGGCTTCACTATTTGCAGGCAGCCAGGCACACTAGCTCTATTCGAAACGCGCTCATAAAAGAGATCCAATCCGGTAAAAAAAGTGTTGTAGAAGCAGCTCAAGAATTCTCGCAGTCACTATTTAGTAAGGATTAAACCCTTCATTTTAAGGTTTTAGCCTATTTAGAAAAGTTTTTGATGACCTAAAAAAATATTATTCAAAAACATACTTTATACTAGCAAAAAAGCGCTTACAATATTATATTTATTCAATAATAAGATAGGCGATAAGCCACTATGACCGTTAATAACGTGCACATGAAATCATGGTGTTTGGGCGATGAATTAAACTGTATGAATTCACATAAACGTGTAGGTTTAAATTAATTTTAATGAGCGTGCAGCTAAGCTAAAGCGATGCTGCTACTTCGATGAGTGAGTGAGGAAAGGGGGGCAATAGTCCCCCTTTTTTTATCCTGTAATTGTTTCAAGATAAGCTAATATTAGGTCATCCATTTATTTGTTTGAAGTTGTGGAATGATTAACCACTATTCCTCGTTTAGTTGCTGACCTACAATGTGAAAAACTCTTCGAGACCAAAATGGCACTATGAAGCACAATAAACCATTTGAATTAAACGAAATCAAGAATTTTGCCAAAGACGCCGATACCCAAGCAAGGCTTGAAGGCGCTTTTAAGTCACAAGAAGATCAAATTGCTACACTAAAACATCAGTTAGATTTGCTTGAAAGCGCGATTCGAAATGATTATGATTCTATCATAATCACCGAACTTAGCTTGGAAAAACCTGGGCCAAGAATTGTTTATGTGAATGACGGTTTTACCAGAATGACTGGATATACAAAACAAGAAGTACTTGGTAAGACACCACGAATCCTTCAAGGTGCTAAAACTGACCGGGCTATTTTGGAACGTCTCAAAAGACGATTAATAGAAGGTCAGGCATTCTTTGGTCACACCATCAACTATCGCAAAGATGGCTCAGAGTTCATTAACCAGTGGGATATTCATCCCTTAATGAATGCACAGGGTGAGGTTACTCATTGGGTGTCATATCAACGAGATGTTACAGAGAAAAAAGAAAGTGCTAAGGCTATTTTCAATACTGATTTTGGATCCTTATTGAAACAAAGAGAAGAATTCATTCTCAAGTTTTCGAAGGATGAATCAGGCTTCAATTGCAAATACATCAATGAGGCTTTCGAAGAAGTGACTGGATTCGGCTCAGACGATATTTTTAAAAAAGGATTGGAGAGTGTTATACATCTAAATGATATTGCCATGATAGAGCAAGCTCTAAGCAGTGCGTTTGAAGGTAAAACTGTTTCAGAGTTATTTCGATATAAAGTACCTGGTTCTGACGAATACCAAACAATTTATCAGTCATTCAGTCCCGTAAAAGACGATACCAGTAACAAAATTTCAACTGTAAAGTCAGTAGGTAAGCTAGAGTTAAAAGAAATTTAAGTGTCTATATGTCGCAGCCCGAAATAGGTATTGAAGACACACAAAATAGAATTGTCAAAGAATTTAATCTTTTCGAGGATTGGATTGAACGCTATAAGTATATCATTAAACTCGGATCTAAACTTCCCCCACTCAATAGTTCAAAAAAAATAGATAGCAATATTGTTAAAGGCTGTCAAAGCCAAGTTTGGCTGCATGCTGAACTCAATGATGGGCGGATTGTATTCGAGGCAGACAGTGACGCTGCTATCACTAAAGGACTTGTAGCATTGATGATACGCTTGTATAGCCATCAAACCCCTACCGCTATTTTGAAAACAGAGCCTACCTTTATCACTGAAATTGGAATGAGTGATCATCTCTCGCCTACCAGAGCTAATGGCTTAGCTTCTATGGTTAGGCAAATGAAAATCTATGCGCTAGCCTTCTCTTCCAAGTCATAAGTATTTCAGCACATGCACAACCTATGTGTTTTTACGTAGTTCGCAGTGTGGATAAGTTTATTTCATATCATGTTATAAGAAACTTATTCTATCCTAAACATCTGCATACCAATAATTCTCAATATTATTATCATTAGATTAATATTCTACTTATTTTATATATAAATGTGGAAAACCCAAAAAATTTTCGCATACTTGACGATGTATCTAATATCATCTACGTTAGAGCTTAAATACAATACCTTCTGCGGGGGTTAAATCATGGCAGGAAATCTTAAAATTCTTGCTCTTACGAGCATTATTGCGCTTCAGAGTATGATCGTAACTGGGCAAATAGTGCCCGGACAGAACTCGTCTTCAGATGCGCAGGAAGAAGCGGCTAAGTACGAGCGATACTACGAAGTAATTTTAGATAATGCGCTCTCGGATTATTACCGAGAGGGCACGTTTATTGTTGATGTTAAGGCTACATTAGAACGTATTTTAGTCCCAAAAGGGTATCAAGTCGTTCAACCACAAGAAGATATTAAAATTGAGAATCTACCTGGTCTCCCCTTTATACCGCCCAATCTTCAGTCAAATAGGCCCACGGGGCAAGACAGTATAAAGGCATCTGGATTTGATGCACGTTTTCAACTTACTAGGCTGAACATTAAGGTCCTCGTAGATACCTCATACAGTGATGAAGATGTAGATTTCGTTGAAGAAGCCGCCTCATTAATTGCCAATGCAGATGAATTTCGGGGTGACATTGTTTCTGTCAACAAGACGGTATTTCCTAGGAATAACAGAGCCATTAATCAAAATATTAAAAATACTCCTTCACGAAGTATAATTACACAACTTGATACGACTAATCGATCTGATAATATAGTCACACAGACTGAAGAAGAGAGAGAAGAAAGCACCGATAATACGTTTATCCCAGCTTCACCTGATACAATAATTCAAATGATAACACTTGAAAGAGAAAAGAAAGAGTTTTTGGGTATTGACTGGAATAACCCAGAACATCTTCTCTATGTTATTATTGCACTAGGCCTGTTGTTTATATCCTCTTTACTATTTGCAATATCTAGAAAATCTAAAAGTAAAAATGAAGAACAATTAGTACAAGACCAAGGGTTTAAAAAACCAGTACATCAAGCTGATAAACCTGGAATTTCTGGAGCGCCTATAATATCTGGAACGCCTGTAATCCCCGGAACAATACCACCAGAATCTCAAATTGGTCCTACCGTTAAAGAAATGGCAAAATTTGAAGGTGATAAAACTTTTATAGCAAATATATGCATAAGTAAACCTAAAATTGTTGCAGATATATTAACCGAATGGATCATAAATGATAACGAGCAAGGTACAGCTAAAGCTGTAAAAAGCCTAGTTAGTGTTGATGAGAAGCTCATTAACATTTTAAAACCTTATATGAGTTCCAATATTTATGAACTAATTAATTACGGTATAGATAATTCTGGAAGCCTTACTCTCGAAGAAAGAATAGATGAAACGGAAAATTTCCGCAGTAGCATTACAACATATAAAGCACCTACAGAATCTGGAGAATCGCAAAACAGCCTATTCGATTTTGTTGATCAGTTGACAGACCATCAAATTCTACATCTAATGAAAGAAGAGTCTAATGAAATGATTTCTATATTACTAGCACAAGTTGCTGGCGAGAGAGCTGGTATTATTTTACAAAAAATGGATGAAGATAAGCGTATATCCGTACTCTTAAAAATGGGTAAGATTAATAACATACCCATTTCAGTTTATAAAAAAGTTGCTTCTCATTTTTCGAATAAAGCATTAGATATTTCAGACATGAAATATGTTGCAGCAGACGGTGTTGAAACTATTTTAAATACAATTGAAACTATGCCACTTTCTGAACAAGATGCATACGTTGCCTCTATTGCAGAACAAGATTTAGAATTAGCTAAAAAAATTAAAAAGTATTTTATCGGATTTGATGATTTACCTAAAGTAAAAATTGAATTAATAAAATCAGCGCTTGATGAAATACCTTCTGAAACACTTATTTTAGCTTTACGAACTGCACCAGCTGCAGTCAGAGAAAAAGTACTTAAGTCTCGTACTAAACGAGATCAACAGCTTATTTTAAGTGAAATAGAAATGCCTTCTGATGCTACTAATTCAGAAGTAGAGGATGCTCAAAAAACTATTCTTTACGCTGTACGTCGTAAAATGAAAACAGAAGCATAGATGATGAAAAGATTATTCAATCTACTATTGGTCCTAACTTTTGGAGGATTAGTAAATACAGTTTATGTCTCTGCTCAAATTTTCACCCATGAGCAAGGTGACCCATATATGATTGAAAAGATTCAAGAGCAGTTAAACCCAAATTTGGCTGATTTTCCTGCTTCAGTACGCCGTATAGCTATATATAAAATAAATTATTCAGCCCTTAGATTCACAAATGAAGAAGTTGAATATATACGTGCAGAAATTGAGTATTCTCTGCGGAATTATGCAGGACTTACCGTATTATCACCGCCTGAATTAGAACCAAATGACAAACTTAAGATAGTTGGAAATGATTCGACCTTACAAATATTAAACATGCAAGGACGTTCTCTAGCAGATGTGTCTCCAGATATGCTAGAGGAGATTTCTTATAAATATGGTGTTCAAGGTCTTGTTGAGTTAAGTCTACAACGGAGAGAACCTGAAGGGTTAGTCATTAGTATACGCGTAATGAATCCACAATCCCGTGAAGTAGTTTGGAACAATTCATTTATTTCAAACCCACCTATAGTTTTACCTACATTGAATCAAGGTTCACAGAAATTGGTCAGTTTTGGAATTACTACTAGATCATCCGATACTTGGTATAGGAATCAATACGCAACGACAACTACTACAACTAACGACACTACGGGTACGGGTGCTGATTCCACAGCGAATACATTCACACATCAAGCCGATACAGTATTACGACAAGCTCTTACTGATTTCAGTATAACATTTACCTATAGACAGCCTTTAGATCTAGAAAATAGCTCTTATATTGGTTTTACTGCAGGTTATCATATAATTAGATCTCGAAATAGAGATTTAACTCTATTTGACATCTCTCTGTTTGATATAGGCTTGATTTATTATCAAGCTCTATCAGAAAAAATTCCAGATATAGATGAATATCGTGTAGTATTCTATTCCAAACTAAATACACAATTCCCTCTTGGCAACCAAGAAGGAGAAATGTTTATGTTAGAACCTGGACTGCAATTCAATCTAAGCAAAAATATTGGCATTTCGGTATTTGGGAATCTAATGCTAGCTGGTGAAACTATTAAATTGTCAAACAAAGATCGTATAACTTATAAACAAACTGGATTTGGATTCCATGCTGTTATCCGATTCTAATAACCTATTTTTCATGAAAAAAGAATTCACAATAATTATTGTGCTTTTTATGATTATTCATATTGGATGTGCGACACCACAGCCTATATCTAGTAATTCAAATAGCCAGCCTACAAATTCGAACCCAAGAGCACTTTCAAATTCATCTCGAACAACTAGTTCTGTTAGTACAGATAATACACCTTCCAAAGAGGTAATTACAGTTAATTATTTGAATGAAAGCTCAAAAATTGAAATTAAGCTAGACCCTTCTAAAGAACAATTTTATTTGGATTTACGAGGCATACGACCAGTTGATAAAGATTCTATAATAGTAATCGATTCCAGTCTAGTACAAAACAGAGCTAGAGATATACAATCTCTACTTACTAACTTTCGGAAAGCTCAAGATTTATTTTATATTGGAGAATACCGAGAGTCTTTAGAATTTATTGACAAGACCCTTGAAATTCAAGACACTGCAGACGCTTATGCTTTAAAAGGAACGGTCTTTTTTATGTTAGAAAATATCACAGCAGCACGTGCCAATTGGAATCGAGCAGTTCAGATGGATCCAAATATTCCCATACCTAGCATTCCTGAATTAGAAACTTTAATCCAAGAAATACGCAGAGGACAATAACAAATGAAGTTTTCACTTGGCTCAATGATCGGTACAGTTATCAGTTTAGCTCTGATAATTTTTGGTGTAATTGAAACAATTAAGGTTACAGAATTTACTAAAAATATAGGTAATCAATTTTTTAATATTCCTAGTTTAGTTATTGTGGTAGGAGGTGTACTTATGGCCTCTTATATCACGTTTCAATCAAGGTACGTGAATAAAGCTTTAGCGGGGGTGAGATACTTTTTTAGCCAAGCAGGTGCAAATAAGAAATCTCTGCAAAAAGATTTTGAATCAATCGTTGAGTGGAACGACGAAATTAGAAAAGATAGAGTAAATGCACTTGATAAATTAGAGGAAGAGCGAAACGGATATCTAGAAGGATATCTTTTTTCTCTTTTAAGTACCAATTATTCAAGTGATGATATTCGTCAATTTGGAACTAACCACATCCAAGAAGCCTATTTTAGGCAAATGGTTGTTGTCGATGTCCTTCGCGCGATGGGTGGAGCAGCGCCTGCATTTGGTATGTTCGGAACATTATTTGGGCTAATTGATATGCTTGGTAATTTGGACGATCCCAGTAGCATGGGACCTGGACTTGCAGCTGCTTTGATGACTACACTATATGGTATTATACTCTCCCGATTTATTTTTTATCCTGTTGCTGAAAAAATAAAAAATTCAGCCTCTATAAATCGATTTAGAGAGACTTTTATGCTTGAAGGAATCATTCTAATCAATGAAAAGAAAACCGCTTTTTATGTTCAAGATAAACTTAGTACTTTTTTGCAGCGTGACTTCAAAAAGAAAGATGGAAAAGGTAAAGGTAAGGATGATTAACTATTTTGATAGTACTACAATTTAAATAAGTCTGTTATGAGCGCCAATGAAATAGAAGAAGCAGAAGAAGATCTTGAATATCTTCTTACCTACAGTGACATGATTACATTACTGCTTGCTTTTTTTGCTATTCTAATTGCTTCAAGTACCCCTGATCAAGCTCTTTGGGATCAAATGAAAGAAGGAATGCGATCAGAAGTAACGGGTACAGAAATACAGAAAACTCCGTTGGCAGAAATTAAAGCTGATCTAGATTCTGTTTTAACTACCGAACGTAACCAAGGCTTAGTTAATATTGATTTGACTACCAAAGAAATTGTGATGACATTTAATAGTAGTTCACTTTATATCTCAGGTGGTGCTGAATTATTACCCTCAGGTGAGAGTATCATTCGTAAAGTATCTGATGCTCTAAATGGATTATCATTTTACAATTTTAAAGTAGATATCGAAGGGCATACAGATAATGTCCCTATTAATACGTTAAGGTTTCCTTCTAACTGGGAACTTTCTGTTGCAAGAGCCTCTGAAGTAGTTAAATTTCTTGTTAGTCAAGGATACCAAGCCTCCAATCTCAAAGCATCAGGATATGCAGATACACAACCCTTACCTACTGCACCCCATATTGACGAATTTGGACAAGATATTATAGAAAACCGTGCAAAAAATAGACGGATTGTACTTCGTATTTTCTATTAAATGGTGCTTTTTATCTAATGTGTGGACGATACACTCTTTTTAGTGACTCTAGTACCATAGATACACTAATTGGATCTTCGCTACCAAACGAAATAGATGGAATTTTTGGAAAACAGAATCTACAGGAAATCGCTCATACACTACCTTCTTATAATATAGCGCCCAGCCATATCGTACCGGTCATCTTTCAACCCGCTACCGATACTCCCCAGTTAATACGGATACCAATGCATTGGGGATTTATGGGGTGGAAACCGAAAGCAGGAAGCCGCCACCTACTACCTATTAACACGCGGTCCGAACAGATAGTCGAAAAACCCATGTGGCGATCCGTATCTACGCAGCGATGCCTTATCCCAATGAACGGTTTTTTTGAATGGTCCGGCACAAAAGGGAATAAAACTCCTCACTATATACAAGCGGTCAATAACTCTATTCTTTTTGCAGCGGGTTTTTATTCTCCCCTAAGCCCATTGGACTCTTTTTACTCGTTTTCTATTTTGACCATTCGACCCAATGCAACCATGCAAGACATTCATGACCGTATGCCTATTTTTTTGCATTCATCTGAATGGACTCATTGGTTAAATCCACAATTGGGTATAGAAGATTTGAACTACCTATTGGCCCCCTATCCCGACGACGGACTTAAAAGCCATATCGTTCCTCCTGCTGTTGGGAACGTACGTAACAACGGGCCTCATCTTATCGAAGCCGAATTACGGCTATTCTAATCATACTGTTTGGTCCGCTTTCAGGGAGTAGACCGATGAAATAAAAACTGTTCATCTACTTCTTGTATAAACCGCCAATCTCCCTGATCCAATATGTATACTACATGATAGAACCTCCGCTCGGTATCCTCAACAACATAATGGAAATGCCGGGTAACCATAACATCTTCTAGATGACGCGTTTCTATCCTATGAACCTGATAGGAGCTATTTTTTCCTTTCAAAAAACGATACGGATGCATGCGGTCTACTTTGGCATGTTCAATAGGGCTCTTCCTCGCACATCGGGCATAAGGAAGCCACTCAAAACGGATAGGGCGAATACGATGAGCCATAGAGGGCTGATGCTTATGCCGCTGTTGGTGCACCAATATTCGGTCAATAACAAAATGCGAACCATCTTCGCTATGTATAGCTAACTCGGATCCAGGCAGCGCTACAATGTCCCAAAGTAATTCATCGTGATTAAAGCGTACATCCATAGCTTCGCCCTGCTGAGTCACAATGCTAAAAAATGAATATTGTACCCCTCCTAGCGTCTTAGTGTGACAGGATCTAATATGACGTACCTGCCGCACATAGCGCGGCCTCCAATCAAAAGTGTACACCTCTGAATAGCGGGGGAAAAAAGCGAGCATTTCTACAAGGGGAAAGTTATTCATGACCAATATTTATTTGGTCATTTTAAATTACACACATATATTGTACATATCAATAGCGGAGTAATTTATGCCAAAAAAAAATGAACATTCGTATCAAGCCGAACAAGATGTACATCGTATTACTCTCTACAATACGGTATACCCAGAACACCAACATCGACACCGAAAAGACCGCTTATATTTGCATTTTGACTTTGCTTGTTTTTACGCGCAAGTAGAGCAGCTCCGAAAGAATATGTACGGAATTCCCCTCATTGTGGGTGGATGGAGAAAAGAAAATGGAACCGTTAAAGGCATTGTAGCCACCTCTTCTTATGAAGCACGTTTGATGGGGATTAAAACAGGAATGAGTGCCTATGAGGCTTACAAGCGATGCCCCTACGTATGCATGCTTCAAGTAGACTACGCTAGTTATACCGCTATATCAACACAGGTACATCATATTATGAACCGATACTCACACCAAATAGAGCGCTACTCAATGGATGAATATTTTATGGACGCAAGTTTTCTTCTGGGCAAAGAAGAACCTCAAATCCGGACGTTTGCTCAGCAAATGCAACGCGATATCGTGGAAACCACGGGACTGTATGGATCTATTGGAATTGCTCGATCCAAAACCTATGCTAAGCTAGCCAGTGGTTTGGATAAACCCCGCGGTATTTCTCTTATTCTAAGCAATGAAGATGAACGAATGTATATACACCCATTACCGCTCAACGAAGTGTGGGGGGTAGGGCGAAGGCGTTATGAGCATCTCCTAGCAGAAGGATATGAGCGCATACGAGATGTGGTAAAACACAATGAACCCAACACCTTTGTGCGTCTATTTGGACCCCATTTTGGGCGTATGCTTTTTGAAACGATTACCGGCCAGGATCAAGGCCGAATACTCGAGGAAAATCATGAATATTCACCTAAATGGGGCATCAGCTATGGGCATACCTTCTCCGAAGGAAGTACTGACCCAGAAGCTATCAAAGGTGAACTAGCCATTGGAATCGAAATGATCTGCTACCGAATGCGGGCCTACGGCATACGTTCGAGTAGTTTTGGTGGGCATATTGGTTTTGACAAAAATGACTATCCTAGCATAGGATTCCGCTTTGTAACCCCTAGTTATACTCACATAACCAAATATGTATATGACGCATGCATGAGAAAATTAGCTGAGCTCATTGACTCTTTTTGCCAGCGAAAAATGGCCATTCGCAGTCTAATGATAAGCACTCAAGACATGGATAAAACCAGCCAAATGAATCTATTTTTTCGGGATGAAGCCGAATATACTCAGCGTTATCAAGCCATTGATCGTATCAATAATCGCTATGGAAAAGGCACCGTTAAGACCGCTCGAAGTCTATATAGAGTACAGGGAAATACTCATTTCTTAGAACGCAACTCTGGGTAAAGAACAGGGTCCGTCGCTTACTAAGCCCAAATTATTTCAGATTCATTTCCGTTTGCGGGGTTGAAAAAGCTACTTCTTCTTTAAACTTAGTCAAAGAAAAGCTACTCTCCATTTCTTTACGGAGACGTTGAATACTAAGTCCACTGTTTAAATTACCGTTTTGAGCTACCGATATACGGCCGGTTTCTTCTGAGACGACAATAACAAACATATTATTATTTTCGGACATACCAATTGCTGCTCGGTGACGAGTACCTAGAGATTTACTTAAATTAGGATTTTCAGACAAAGATAGGAAACAACCTGCTGCAGTAATCCGGTTATTACGAATAATAACGGCGCCATCGTGCAATGGAGATTCTTTTCTAAAGATACTCACCAATAATTTTTGTTTTACTACGGAATCGAGTTGCGTTCCTGTATTGTCATAACTCAAGGCACCAGAAGGAGGAGCAAAAACAATAAGAGCACCGATATACTCAGTTGACATATGCTTAACCGCATTTATAACTTCATCAATAACCTGCTCCGTGCTAGATTTACCACCAAATAACCGAATAGAAGGATTCTGACCTATTCGGTACAAAAGCCCTCTTATTTCCGGTTGAAATATGATAAATACTGCTAAAATACCCACATCAAGAATGGCGCTTAAAATAAAATCGATAGTAGTGAATCCAAATAATCGAATAATAAAATTGATAAGCAGAAGAAATAAAATACCCACACCTGCGCGAATGGCGTAGGTTCCACGGATCCAACGGTAAACACCAACTAAAGCTCCTGCAATAATTAGTGTCTCTAGAAAATCCAATAATCCGAAATCGAGAAAGCCTAGAGGATTCAATTCAAAAGGGTAATTTACGTTTTATAATAGCGTGTGTCATAGGTTCGTCTAACCAACTAATATGTGGCCTAAAAGTATCTATACAAAAGCTAAAATTCTATTCTGGTTGTTTAGCCGCTTGTAAAGCTTCAAACACCCGTACACTATCACTAGCTTCTTGCACATCATGCACACGCAATATACGCACTCCCTGCATTAATCCATGATAATGTGCAGCTAGTGTTCCCGCCAATCGTCCTTCCACTCCACGATCGTCTAACAGCTGACCAAACATAGATTTCCGAGAGGCACCTAACAATACAGGAAAGCCAATTTCTATCACTTTGTCAAGCCCTGCAATAATCTGCAGATTGTGATCCAGACTTTTTCCAAAGCCTATGCCTGGATCCACAATAATGTGTTCTACTCCTTCCCGCTGCAAGAACACGCTTTGCTGTACTAAAAAATCAACGATATCTATAACGGCATGCGTGTAACTCGGGTTGTCTTGCATATCCTGGGGGCTTCCTTGGGCGTGCATTAGAATATATGCCGCATTAAACGATGCAGCTAAGCTTGCCATTGCTGGTGATTTTTGAAGCCCACTGACATCATTTATGATGAGCGCACCCGCATCTAAGGCCTGCTCTGCTACCCCGTATTTAGTGGTATCAATGGAAAAAAGGACCTGATCGGAAAAGCGGGGTACTGCATTTTGTAAAATAGGAATAACTCTGCGAATTTCCTCTGATTCTTCAACAGCAGGGGCGTATGGTCGTGTGGATTCTCCACCTATGTCAATGATTGAAGCGCCTTGCGCAATCATTTCGTCAATACGATGAAGAGCTGCACTAACCCGATTGAACTGTCCTCCATCACTAAAGGAATCGGGAGTAGCATTGAGTACTCCCATAATGGATGGACGTTCTTTTGCAAAAAACGAAGCGAGTGCTAACATGGATTTAGTAGAGTGATGTATATAAAACTCCCCTGCACAGTAGTTTTACCACTCTTCTTGAAGTTGATCTTCTTTGCCCTCTTTACTTGCCCATTCATCTGCTTCAGGCAATGCATCCTTGGTTTCGTTGATGACATTGTCTTCCCATGCTTCGGCAAGGCGTTCGTTCAAGTCAATAAAATGTTCCCATTTTTCAGGCACCTCATCATCGGGATAAATAGCCTCAACAGGGCATTCGGATACACATGCATCACAGTCAATGCACTCATTAGGATCTATGACCAAAAAATTAGGCCCTTCTCGAAAAGCATCAACCGGGCAAACTGCCGCGCAGTTGGTGTATTTACATTTAATACATGGTTCTGTAACAACGTAAGGCATAGCGTGAAAATAGAGTGAGTTATTCTTGAGTTAAATTAAA
>CABZWK010000014.1 GCA_902529365.1 uncultured Balneola sp. | reverse complement strand
TGAAGCAGATCAATTCCTAAAGCAGCAGTAGGTTGTTGCCCCGAGCTCAATACTCGGTTAAAGCCAGCCTCTATCAGATGTTCTAATACATTGAATGGCTTTGCTACCTGATCGAATGCTCTATGAAAGGTGAGTTCTAGGCCCTGAGTTAAGGTTCGCCATTGGCGTAGAAGGGCTGGGTCAACCCCTTTTTTCCTATTCATATGCCCTACCACAATTCCTGCTATAGGAAACTTATGGGCTTGATGTATCGCCTCATCAATTCGTTTCAGATCAGAAGTAGAATAAAAAAAATCTCCTACTCTGGGCCGGATGAGAACGTGAATGGGGATTGCATGTGATTCACAAACCACTTGTAGTAGTTCTAAACTAGGGGTTAAACCATCTTGTAATAGGTTTTGACACAACTCCACACGTGAAGCGCCTAATTTTTCGGCAATTTGAACCGAGTACACACTATTGCAGCAAACTTCTATGTTCATATAGGATGTATGTTATGTTAAATAGCGTTTCGCAGCCGCAATGACGGAAAGGGCTTGTACTTTTTCTTTGCCATTTCCATTTGTATACAACTCATGAATATGCTCTCTCATTTCTGTTTCATCGATTAGGTCTAGATACCTATTGAAATAGCTGTCCAAAAAAGAGTGTAATTGGGCTTCAGTGGCAAACCAATAATCCAGTGGAGTCATAAAGCGTGGGTTCCGGGTGGGTTGACCGAATTGTATTCTTTCCAATAATTTCCAAAGCCAAGTTTGCAGAGGGAGTGATTTTGAGCCTATCTGAATAGATTTGGCGGTTATTTTTGTTCGGGTTCGTTCCCAGATATAGTTCGACGCCTCTGGGTAATATTGGGTAATCCAATGAATGTATAATTTGTGTTGAGCGCGTAGTTCGACCGGGAGTTGTAGGCAGAAATTGAACAAATCAAAATCATAAAATGGCGAGTAACTTTCGGTTATCGCATAAACTGACATAAGGCCCATATTCATTCCATATAGTCCTCTCAGCATAATTTTATGGTGCTCTAAGTTTCCGTAATTGGGTTTGAATCCATGATCCACTAATTGGTTGGAAAAACGCAATGAACTTGCCCCACTTAATGCGGAGAAATGAGTTGGATTGTTTGTCGTTTGTAGATAGCTCCCAATCACGACATCGCCTAACATTCCAGTATGGAGCATACCAAGTGAAGAGGTTGTATTTTTATCGACGATTTCCTGCAAAATACGTCGAGTATGAGCCTGCCCATAATACACGACATTCCCACCTGTGTGTTGAGTGACTTCATCTAAATCTCGAAGCATGTCTCCTCCGTCTAATGGCATGAAATGCCATTTATGTTCTAAGTCACGACCAATTTTTTGTGCAATAGTATGATCTAAGGAATTTTGTTGGGCAAAGCAAAGATTGAGTTGATTGGTATACCCCATTTCATTAGCTACCCAGCTAGTCATTCGTGAATCTAGCCCGCCACTTAATGAAACAAGGGAGGTTTTCTTTTTACTAGCATCTCGTTCGAAGGCTTTTTTTATAGCAGCTCGAAATAGTATGTCCACTTGGGCGGCAGCATCATCCAGAGAGAAAGTTGAACCGATAGTGGGTAAGGAATAGCATTTATGGAGCTTTAGGGTTGCTCTAGGGGCTATTTTTTGGTCATTTGTTAAGGTGGCAATGGTGGCTGTATACCCAATGGATAATCGCTTAATAGGATTAAATAAGGTGTTTGATTCGAGAACAAATCCGTAACTCAGTAACTGATAAAAACCTAACGCTGACCAGCTTATGGGTTGAATGGCTCTTATTTTTTCGGCTAGTAGGTCGTAATTGTTGGAAATATGCCATCCATTAGAAAGGTGGGCATAATACAATGGTTTCGTGCCCAGTGGGTCACTGAATAGAGTCCATTGGCTTGCTTTGGGTGACCAGTAAACTCCTGCGTAGCTACCTCTCAAATGCAGGGGGGCGTGTGCCTCAAAGTTATCGAAGGCCTTTGTTACGATAGATAGTTCATCGGCAGAATCCGGATGCTGAGTGAATACAAATCCTGAAAAATATAGACGATCCAACTTATTGTCTTGAGTGGTGGCTTCGCTAAGGTGTACATAAAATGGTGTGGCCACGGAACTTGGTTTAATTTCTATTAAAGGTTTTTTGTAAAAGCGAGTAGAGGTGTGAGAAGGTTTTGGTGTCGTAGAGGTATATAAGTCCTATTTGAAGGGTCATAGCTAGGATAAGACTTAGGGTTATAGCGATGAAATTAGGTGCTTCGAATATGGGTTTAAGTCCGAAATGTACCCCAAAAGCAAGGGTTATAAAACTTAGCAGGGGGCGATAAAATTCCTTAAGATATTCAACGAATGATACCCCAATCATGGTCCTTATTTGAACAAACCATAATGGATATAATAAGCCAAAAGCTAAGATTAACAAACTATAAGCCACTCCTTGTATACCGCCTATATATATCCCAATAAGTAGAGCAGCAGGCGTGATCGATGCACGAAATAAGGTCCAATAAAAACCTATATCTGTACGTCCAGTGGCTATTTGTAAACTACCCACTGGATTGGTGATTGAAAGAATACCAAAGTAGATGGATAAGGTGAATAGGAGCAGAGAACCTGAAGTATAGCTTGGCCCGTATATCACATACAGTATTTCAAAAGACCCAATAGCAAAGACTAAGTAGAGAGGAAAGTTTAAGTAAGCAAGGTAACGGGTTATGAGAAGATAGGTCGTTTTTTGTTTTTTTGGCTCTTCTTGTAGAGATGCAAGCCAAGGGCTTAGTACATTGGTAATGATAGGGTTGACAACATTAAATAAACGCAGAACTAATTGTTTGGTAAGGCTGTAAAGACCTAATACCTCCATACCAAGGATCTTACCTATAATAAGTACATCCGTTTCTTTGGAGACAAAATCTAGCAAACGACTACCCATTTGAAATTTACCTATGTCCACAAAGGGTTTTACTTCTGACCAACTAAAGTGCAGATGAATAGGGTTCTGCTTAAGTCGTAAAAAAAGATAGCACAGGTTAGTAATGAGTGAGGCCAATAGGGCTGAGTATACCAAACTAAACACACCATAGCCTTCAAGTGCAAGGTAAATGGCCAATAACAATGAGGTTATGTAGGCGCTTATCTCGATGAGAGCAATAGGTTTAAATAAAAACTGTTTTTGTAGATAGGTTTTATGTTGACGGCCGATGGCCAATAAGATAATATTTGCACCTAGGATTGGAAGTATGAGCTCGAGGGCATGTTCTTCATAGAAAAGGGCAATCCATGGGCTTGCAGTCCATAAAGCCCCAAACAATATCAGGGAAAGGAAAATATTTAACCAGTATACACTACTGAGAACTTTGTCGGTAGCATGCTGAATATGTAGAATAGCTGCATTTAGGCCAGCGTCTACAAAAAGAAAAGAGAACTCAATGCTAACCAAAGCAAGTGCTACTAGTCCAAAATCGTCTTTACTTAGAAAACGAGTTAATAGAGCAATCTGGGCAAGTTGGAAAATAACCTTTCCAACTTTCTCAATGAATGACCATTTGAAGCTGTGTAGGGTTTGATGTTGGCTAGGTGTATTCAATAGAGGAGTATAACGTGTTCTTACTAAAGTAAAGAATTAGGGGGTATAAATAAGTTTAATTCAGGTTTTGAGAACTAGTTGGCAACTAAGTCAGCATTAATAATAATTGCTATTTAGTTTCTTAAAGTAAAATTTTCTCTATAATAGTTTGAGTTAAAATAAAGTAGTACAGTTCCGAATAGGTGCGAGAAAATAAGTATATGAGCCAAATAAAAAAGTATGAGCTCATTCCAAGCAAAAAAGTTAAGCTGTTTGAAGAGATCAACTTGTGGCTTCAAGGTTTTGTCATTCGTGCCAAAAGGAGTAGCTTGGATAAAAGATATAAGGTCATAGAGATTAATCTGTCCATTATTCAGACGCCATAAATCGGTTTTGAATACCGTTATTTAAAGTCGTATTTTTTCAATCTGTTAAATTTTTATCAATCTAGAGGTTTCGGTATTGATTCAAATAAGCCATTACGGCTAACCATCAACCCGAAACAGCGAAATAAATAAAGCGGAGTATACGTGGAAATAAAGGTTAAAGACCTAACTTCGGTCGACAAAGAAATTACCATCTTAGCAAATAGAGATGATCTTCAGCCTAAATTTGACCAGGCATACAAGGGTATACGTCCGAAAGTTAGTTTACCTGGTTTCCGGCCAGGTAAGGCGCCAATTGGGCTCATTAAGAAAAGATTTGGTCAAGAAATAGAGATCGAAGAGATCAACAAATACATTCAACAAGTTTTTGAAACCAAAGTGGTTGAGGCGCATGATCCAGTGGGAGAAACTCAGATGATCGATTTTCAATGGAAAAACGACGAACTAGAGGTAACCTTTAAAATAGGCACCAAACCAACGGTGGAATTAGCTGACCTGAGCAAAATTAAGGTTACCTCTATGGTACATGATGTAACTAACGCTGAAGTAGATGAGGAAATAGCACGGGCAATAGAACGCGAAGGTAATTGGGAGGATGTAGATAGCACCATAGGTTCAGAGTCTAAAATTACCGCAGATGTAAGTTCCTTGGATGAAGACGGAAATCTGGTTGATGGAGATACCGATAAGGATCAAAACATCGATATGCGTCAAGAATCAGCCGCAGGTTTTTTGAAAGCCCTTAAGGGAAAGAAAACCGGCGATTTGGTTGATATGACTTTAGAGGAAGATGGAGAAACCGATCGCTTTCGTGTCGAAGTAAAAAAGGTTCAAGCATTGCACAAAGCAGAGATAAATGAAGAGTTTATTGTTAAACAAACCAATAATGAGGCAAAAACTGAGGATGAGTATCGAAGCTATATTAAGAGTAAGATGCAGGAGTATTACGATCAGTCATCCGATGATTTTTTCAAGAATGACGCGGTACAATCAATGGTTGATGCTCATGAATTTGATGTACCTGAAGCGTTTGTTGCCCAAGTTAAAGAATCCTATGTGGATCGTTTAAAACAGCAACATGGTAACCAGTTGCCCGATGGATTTGATACCGATTCTTACAAAGAAGAAATGAGTGGGCAGGCTAAAACAGAAGCTAAATGGTATTTTATCAACATGCAGCTGCAGGAAAAGTATGATGATATTGAAATTACCGCTGAGGATATTGATACTCAGTTAGGAATGGAGGCTGCTCGTTACGGGTTAACAGCAGAACAACTCAAAGAGTATTATGCCCAAAACCCAAACATGCTAGAAAGTTTACGAAACACCATTAGAGATAATAAAGTGTTTGAAAAACTTAAAGAGGAAGTACAAATTAAAGAGTTAAGCAAAGACGACTACAAAGCGTATCAAGAAAAAAAGCAGGAGCAGAAGTAAATCATGATTAAACAGCCTATTTATCAACAACCCATGTATTGTGAAATGAACACCATACAGGACAATTTGGCTCCAATGGTAATCGAAACAACGTCCAGAGGCGAGCGAGCCTATGATATTTACTCGCGTCTACTTAAAGATCGAATTATCATTTTAGGCTCCCCTATCAATGATGTAGTTGCCAGTTCTATCGTAGCTCAGCTCTTGTTTTTAGAATCCGAAGATCCAGAAAAAGATATCAATCTTTATGTGAATAGCCCGGGTGGTGTGGTTTCTGCAGGTTTAGCTATTTATGATACTATGCAGCACATAAAGTGTGATGTGGCTACCACCTGTATGGGCATGGCCGCTAGTATGGGCGCAGTGTTGTTAACGGCAGGAGCAACAGGTAAGAGAAGCTCTTTGCCGCACGCAAGAGTGATGATTCATCAACCACTTGGTGGGGTTCAAGGACAAGCCAGTGATATTGAAATTGAGGCCAAAGAAATTATCCGGATTAAGCAGGAATTGAGTCAAATCATAGCGGATCATTCAGGAAAAAGTTTGGATGAGGTTATTAATGACTCAGATCGTAATAAATGGATGTCTGCGGATGAAGCCAAAAGCTATGGTCTGGTAGATAATGTAATTAGCCGAGTAGATTCTAAAAAATAAACGTCTTTATGAGCGATAAAGAAAAGAATAACGATATCGTCAATTGTTCGTTTTGTGGGCGTTCTAGTCTGGAAGTGAATAGTATGGTAGCGGGGCCTGGTGTTTATGTGTGTGACCGATGCATTGAGGATGCATCGAGCATAATTAAGAGTGATTTAGCTTCTCTTGCAAAGCGGAGAGAGAAGTCATTTCAACCGGTATTAAAGCCTGTTGAAATCAAAGCAAAACTAGACGAGTATGTTATTGGTCAGGAGTTTGCAAAAAAAACTTTAAGCGTTGCGGTTTATAATCATTATAAACGCATTGGTGCTGAATTTTCAGAAAAAGATGATACTACAATTGAGAAAAGTAACATCGCTTTGTTGGGTCCAACCGGTAGTGGGAAAACCTTACTAGCGCGCACATTAGCTAAGGTAATTGACGTTCCATTTACTATTGCTGATGCAACCGTACTTACAGAAGCTGGGTATGTAGGGGAAGATGTTGAAAGCATCTTGAGTAACTTGTTACAAGCGGCTGACTACGATGTAGAGCGAGCGAAACGTGGAATCGTATATATTGATGAAGTAGATAAAGTTGCTAGAAAAAGTGATAATCCTTCTATTACTCGGGATGTAAGTGGAGAGGGTGTTCAACAGGCATTACTGAAAATATTAGAGGGGACGGTGGCTAATATTCCACCAAAAGGAGGTAGAAAGCACCCAGAGCAAAACTTTATTCAACTAGATACTACTAATATTCTATTTATATGTGGTGGTGCTTTTGCGGGTCTTGAGCAAATTATTGCGCGACGACTTTCCACTTCGGCCATGGGTTTTCACTCTGAAGAACAGGTGAAGTTTGATAAGGATAATCCTGATATTTTCACTCATGTTGAACCCGAAGACTTACAGCATTTTGGATTGATACCAGAACTCATCGGTCGCTTACCGGTGATATGTGGACTTCATGAATTATCCGATATGGCACTTATGGATGTATTGAACACTCCTAAAAATGCACTAGTTAAGCAATACAAAAAGTTGTTTAGCTTAGAAAATGTCGAATTGGCCTTTGAAGAGGAGGCTTTAAAAGCAATTGTCAACAAAGCCAAAACTCGTAAAACGGGTGCACGTGGACTTAGGTCGATCATGGAAAGTTCCATGCTCGATATCATGTTTACTCTTCCGTCTATGAAGCAGGTAAAGAGATGTGTGATTACACGTGAAACCATTGAAAAACAGGCTCCTCCGGTGTATGAGAAACAAAAAGCCTCTGCTTAAATAGTGTTTTCTGTAGGTTTTTAGTTTATTTCCGGCTGTTCACTGCATTCATTAAATAGTTAATATGAAGTTATTCGATCGAACAGGCCCTACAAAGTGGATACTAGTACTGCTACTGGTTTTTCTTGGCTTTGGTTCATTGGTGTACAATCAGTATTTGATAAATAGAATACTTGAACAGGAAAAATCCAGTGTACAGTTATGGGCTAAAGCACTTGAGTTTAATGCCCACCCTATTCATCATGAGTCAAGTCGTTTGTTACTTGACGTCATTGATCAGTTAGAGTCCTGGGAAGATATACCCGATAGTACGATACAAATGCTGGTTGATGTGGAAAGTATGCGTAGTATGCAGAATTTTGTCACAGATGAATTAATACTGGATTCTAGGGGTAATTTTAGACTTCCTGCGGTGTTAGTTAATGATAATGACCAACCACTTGAATACATTTTACTCGATGAAAACGGGGATTCTGTTGTTGAATATAGTTTTAGAAATGTACGTAGTTCAAAAATAGAAACAGAAGAAAATAGAAGAGCATATATACAAGAATTAAAGGCGATGAACCCTCCCATTCCAATTATCGTTGGCGATGGAGAAGAGGCGCTACGTCAGTTTGTGTACTATGGTGAAAGTACCGTGGTTCAAGTCCTTCGATATGTACCCGCCCTTCAAATAGTAGTCATATTCCTACTTTTTTTCATTGGCTATACGAGTTTGGTTAGTATTACGCGGATGGAACAATCTAATTTATGGGTAGGAATGGCGAAGGAGGCCGCACACCAATTGGGCACGCCTATATCCAGTTTACTTGGTTGGATTCATTTATTCCGAGACGATTTACCCGAGCAATCAGAACAACATTCACTGCTAAACGAAATTGAAAATGATGTATATCGCTTGAAAGGGGTGGCTGAACGATTTGGTAAAATTGGATCTAAGCCTGAACTTAAGTCTCTCGAGATAGCACCGGTATTGGATGAGGCAATTAAATATATGGAAAGAAGGTTGCCCAAAATATCAGGCGAAGTGAACATCAAAACAGATCTACAAGCTACAGGATTGGTTAAGCTAAATCCTGAATTATTGCAATGGGCTGTTGAGAATCTTATGAAAAATGCGATGGATGCCCTACAAATGACCCAAGAATCGTCCAATAAGGGTATTACTATAAGAAGCTATATAGGAAGTAGCGGAATGGTTTTAGAAATTGCAGATACTGGTGTAGGCATGGATGCAACGACCAAGAAGAATATATTTAGGCCAGGATATTCTACCAAAAAAAGGGGTTGGGGGCTAGGTCTTAATCTAACTAAACGAATTGTCGAGGAATATCATGGTGGTGAGTTAGCGGTCATTAAAAGTGAACCAGGTGTGGGTACCACCATGCAAATTAAACTAAACTTAGTCTAAAGTATTAACACAATACAGCTTTAATCGTCTGTGTATCCGTGTTTCTTGGCATGCTCGTATAATTCTGTTTTCAACAAATTTCTACCCCTGTGCAATCGAGAGCGAATGGTTCCAATGGGTACATCCAGCATATTAGATATTTCTTCATAGGTAAATCCGTCTACATCACATAACAATACCACTGTTCTGAAATCCTCAGGAAGCTTCGAGAGTGCTTTAGAGAATTGATCATCCATTTTGTCCCGGAAAATCAAATGTTCCAAATCGGTTGTTTCCGTGCGTTCTGCTCTTACATTTTCATAGAATGCAGCTACTTCTTCGTAGTCAACTTCTTGAGGTTTTTTAAGGTTTCTACGATAGTTGTTAATGAATGAATTTTTGAGGATACGAAATAACCAAGCTTTGGCATTGGTTCCTTTCTCATAGCTTTCAAAAAAGCGAAAAGCCTTCACAATTGTATCTTGAACCAAATCCTCCGAGTCGCTTGGGTCGGTGGTGAGTCGAAGTGCGAAATTATATAAGGATTCTAGGTGAGGAAGAATTTCCTCATTAAATGCTTGCTGTTTGTTTAGTTGTCTGTTACTCAAACCGACCTCGTTATCTATTACTAGATACCTCTTTTTTATTACAAGTCTAAATTGAATGAACTATTTGCCGTTCTTCACCTTAGGGTGATGATTTATTAATTTTAGATGTTAATTAACTCAAGCGTCCAGAAAAGTAATAACTATCACATCGTATAAAGCATGGGTCCAGGCTGCGACTCCAAACCCTCGCCAAACATATATTCCGTTAAGAATAACTCCAAATATAAACCTAAACAAAAATGAGTTCATGGTAAAGGGGTCACCCATATTCCCTGTATAGTGTACAGCACTGAACAACACTGCGGACAAAAGTATCGCTGAGATATAGCTAGCCCACGATTTAGCCCCAAACCATTTATTAAAAATCCAAATAAACGCACTCACAAGTAAAACCCTAAAGAAAAGTTCTTCGTATAAACCCGCTCCTAATGAGAGCGCAATTTGTTGTATATAAGATAACTGTACAGGTGAACCGGCAGATTGCTCTGCCATTCCGGGTAGTATCCAACTAGTTAATGTCGAGCTAACTAAAGCAACCAATACTGCCCATGCAGTCGATTCTAGTAAGATAACAATAAAGTATCTCATCCTTAGATCATTTAATTCCCCACGTTTTCTAATTAAAATAAATATTCCTGCTATTAGGACGAGAAATAGACTTATGTTGAGAGCATCTAATCCAAATAATTGCAACATTTGTTTAAACCACACATCCACACTAATTCGAACCACTACCTCAGTGGTAGGTGCCGTTAGCAGTATGAGTATTTCATAGATAATGAACAAAGGAAGAGCGGTTAAAAAGCTATACAAAAGGCCTTTAGTCAACACATGGTAGCGATGAATAGGCGATGAATATACTTTTGGTTCCACTAGATTTCCTCCAATGTGAAGATACGAGCTGTTTTAGATGGGGTAATCTCATCGATACTTGAGCTAAGAATAGGCTCATTATATCCTAGTAATTCATAGGCTTGCTTGGATAATTGTAAGACATTTTGGGTGGTTCTATCATTGATGCGAACATAAATTCCACGACCATTAACGGGATTTTCAACATATACCACTTGTCCTAAGCGGATAGTAGCGTGCGCTGCCGTAAGTTCTTCTGGATTGTACAGTTCACCGGTAGTGGTAGTATTTGCTTTATCGGACTCTTTATACACACTTATTGCGACTTGACCGACATCTATGATCGAAGCCGATTTTGTGTATGGATTCGCATAATTTCTTGAAGGAGGAGCTAGTATAGTTATCTTTTGACCGGGATCTAGTCGGTCGATATTAACGTCAGGATTTAAATAAGCTAGTTCCTTTCTGCTCATCTGAAAGGTTCTAAGCAAACTATCCAGGGGTAATTTAGGGGGAACGGTGTAAATAAGAAATGCACCTTGGGGTGCAGACCCTTGCTCGAAAATTACTGCAACCGGCGCTACACTATCGACCACTTTTTTTACCGTGAGGCGCTGCCCAACCCGAATAAAATCAGATTCCAGTTCATTTAATGTTTTAAGTTCTACAACACTCATATCATGAGTTCCAGCAATACGAATGAGGTTGTCCCCGCTCTTAACAATATAAAAATCAGTGGTTTCTATATCGGTTGAACGGATAATAGATGCCCCTGTTTCTATCGCTTCGTTTTGTGTTTCACGGGTTGATAGAGACCATTCTGTAGGTAAATAGAGTAATAACTGCCCAACAGAAAGTGCATTGTTAGATAGCTCATTCCATTCTGTTAACTCTTCAATTTCGACACCCAAATTTTTGGATATGCTGTAAAGTGTTTCTCCCGCTTTTACTTCATATTGCTGATACGGTGGATTATGCTCCAGCTGTGTCTTTTGTTCTTCTCCACCCTGCTGTGATTGAGCAGCGACTACATGGACCCGAAACAAACCAAACAAAATAACAGCGAATATGAGTAGTGCGGGCTGCGTCCAGGATTGGGATTTATTAAAGAGGGGAACTTTGATCATAAACTTAAGTGGAATACCGTTCTTGGATTTCGCTGATAGAATCACCCCCGAACTTCTCTAGAAATGCATTTGCAATAACAGGTGCAATTACGCTTTCGGCAACTATAACGGCTCTTGGAAGAGCGCAAACATCGGATCGTTCATAACGTGTTTCGGTTTGCTCTAGGCTCTGCATATCAACTGTCTGTAGTGGGTTTAACATGGTAGGAATAGGTTTCATGACCCCTCGAATGATAATGGGTTCGCCGGTTGTCATACCACCTTCAATACCACCAGATCGGTTAGTGCTTCGAGAAAAGCGGGTTCCCGTGTGAATTATTTCGTCATGGACCTGGTGTCCCGGTCTGGCCCCTGATTCGAAGCCTAATCCAATTTCCACCCCTTTCATCGCTTGAGTACTTAGTATAGCTTGGGCTAATTTTCCATCGATTTTCCTATCCCAATGAGTATAGCTGCCTAAGCCAACCGGCACTCCGGTGATAATAATTTCATAAACGCCCCCTAGTGATGAGCCCGCTTTACGATAGGTTTTGATTTCATTTACCATTTGTTCAGTAAGTTCGTCATCTAAGCAGCGAACTTCTGAGGTATCGGCGGTTTGGTACAGAGATTCAGCACCGCTGTTCATAAAGCCGGCGGTTTTTTCTCTGATTTGATCCCAATCAATGTATCCAGCTGCTCCTATTCTTAGAACATGTCCTCCAATTTCGATGCCGAATTGCTTTAAAAATTGTCGAGCAACAGATCCACATGCTACCCGCATACCTGTTTCACGGGCACTAGAACGTTCTATTACGGGTCTAATGTCATCGAAACGATATTTTTGGGCGCCAACCAAGTCAGCGTGCCCTGGGCGGGGTAGGGTTATTTTTTTTATTCCCTCGGCCTCCACTTCTTTGTTCATTACCACGGGCCAGCCGGCTTTATCTTTCTCAAATGCTCTATTTTGAATAACCATGGCAATGGGTCCACCCATTGTTTTTCCAAATCGAACTCCCGAATCAATTCGTGCTATATCTTTTTCCCAGGCCATCCTTCCACCTCGTCCATATCCTTGTTGGCGGCGTGCTAAATGCTCTGCGATGTCAGCTTCTGTTATTTCCAAACCAGCAGGAACTCCCTCAACGATTCCTGTGAGGGTTGAGCCATGTGATTCTCCAGCGGTAAAATATCTAATCATGATTGAGTATGAGTGAAGGGAAAGTTGAGTGTGATGTTGGTATTTTGTACAAAATAGTGGCTCAGAATCCTACTTGAGAATAGCTCTGATGGCCAATTAGTAGGCATGCGAACAGCATTGGATATAATAGTAATATTTGAATCTTTATACCGATCGGGTATGGACTCGTTTAAAAGGCTATTTTTTCTGATGTTAGTATTCATTTTCCTGAAAAATATTAGTCGCCCCTAGGTGGAATACGCTGAAAACTTACTTGAACAATCCCACCCATTCGACTATAGGATTGCCTACTAATATCGAAGCGATACTCCTGAATTTCAATACCTAAACCAATACTTGCCCCAGCTAAATCAATGGCCTTTCCAGTTTCCGTTTGCTCGTGTTGATAGGGATTATAACCCCATCGCAAATAAGCATGCTTTCCAATGGTGGCTTCCCCACCAACTTGCAAGTGACGAAGGGCATGATCGACTGACCGAGGATTTTCCTCTCCTAAAACGGGTAGTTCCCATCGATTTAAGTCATTAAGGGTAAGGGCCATTAAAAAGGGAAAGTTTTCAGGTTTAAATGATACACCTAGGGCAATGTTTAGAGGTAATTTTTCTTCTGAATTGAGATAGTTGTTATATACCCATCCTAAATTTTGAACCGTAACTCCGGCAGCTAACACCTTTTTGGGGTGCGTGTAGACGAGTCCTCCTGAAAACGCAAAAGCAGAAGCATTGTATTGATCTAGAGAGGAATGTAGCCACTGTATACTAAAGCCACTTCGAACCGTTGGGTAAAGAATACGGCTAAGACTTATTTGAGTCACATAATCACCAGCATTAAAACTACCAATATCTCCCCCGAATTCATCGTACCGTCTCATATCTCCATAGCTGGCATATTGCACCCCTGCCGCTATCGTACCTATACCCTCAATATTATAGGCATAATGGAGGTTACTGTAACGAGCGTCAGCAAAATAATTGACAAAACTTAAGGATGCAGTTCCGTGATCACTGGGTGATAAGTAAGCCGCGTTGGTAAAAAAAGTTGAACCGTCAGCATTCCATAGGCCAACATGATTCCCACCCATGCCAGCCATTTGAGCAGATGTGGAAATTCGTAAAAAGCGAAAAATTTCATCTGAATGATCTTGCGCTTGTGTATAGTTGGGTACCGTCCATCCCAAAGAAAGAAGCAGTAGAAAGGGTAATAATGGGCGACTGACTAAGGTCAAATGCATGGTGGTAAACATGACAATTGGTAAAAATCTTTCGTAATATAACTATTTGAATGGTTAACCGTAGAACCGAATCATGGAAGCATTACGCCAACTAGGGCAATACGCCACTTTACTGTATCACGCCCTTAGATCCATTTTGGAATTTAGCACGTATCGGAAGAATTTATTTCAAGAATTTGTGAAAATAGGATACGAATCTATTCCAATAATCATGCTTACTGGGGCATTTACCGGGGCAGTATTGACTTTACAAACAGCCTACCAATTAAGTGCTGACACACTTTTACCAATCACTGTAGTTGGGTCTATTGTTGGGCAGTCGATTATAATCGAATTGGCAGCAGTCATTGGCGCTTTAGTATTAGCAGGTAAAGTAGGTGCTAGAATTTCTACGGAATTAGGAACCATGCGGGTGAGTGAGCAGATAGATGCTCTTGAGTCTATGGGATTTAATTCAGTTACTTTTTTAGTCGTTCCGAGAATTTTATCGGGTATCTTAATGTTTCCAGTGCTTTATGTTGTTGCTGCTGTTATGGGTATTTCTGGAGGTTTATTAGCGGGTTCATTGGATGGAATTTTACTCGTTGCGGAATTTATGCAGGGAGCTAGAGAGTATTTTTTCCCTGAAGATGTGGTTTTTGGTGTGGTAAAGTCCTTTGTGTTTGGATTTGTGATTACCTCTATATCTTCATTTAAGGGATATTATGCCAGCGGTGGAGCGGAGGGAGTAGGTAACGCCACAACCCAAGCCACTGTATTAAGTTGTATCTATGTATTGCTGTCGGATTTTATGTTGGCAGCTTTGTTACTTTAGGTGCCAATATAAATTGAATGGACATTCTCAAAAAAGGATGATCGAATGGATAAGTAAACAGTTATGATTGAAATACAAAATTTATCGAAATCTTTTGGAGAAAATCTTGTGTGGGAAAATGTGAGTTTTAACATATTAGATGGAGAGACCCTAGCAATTATAGGAAAATCTGGCTCTGGAAAATCAGTGCTGTTAAAACACTTAAATGCTCTACTATACCCAGATCAAGGTGAGGTTGTTATTGATGGTCATATGCTATTTGAACTAAGCTATACTGATCTACGAAAAATTCGTCAGAAGTTCGGCATCTTGTTTCAAGGTGGGGCACTTTTTGACTCAATTAATACCTTTGAAAATGTGGCATTTCCGCTCCGTTATTTTACCGATTTAAATGAACTTGAAATACGGAAAAAAGTAGAAAAAGCGTTGGAAATGGTCAATTTAGTTGGCTCAGGGGACAAGCCCACATCCGCTTTGTCTGGAGGTATGCGAAAAAGAGTGGGTCTAGCTAGAGCCATTATTTTAGAACCGGAGTATCTGCTGTATGATGAACCCACATCAGGCTTAGACCCTCAGACGTCGCAGGAGATTAATGACCTAATTATCTACATGTCGGAACACTTGGAGATTACCTCTATCGTAATTACCCATGATATGTATAGCGTGTTACAGATAGCAGAAAAGGTGGCATTTTTGGATCAGAATAAATTAAGCTGGTATGGAACGCTCGAAGAGATGAGAAGCAGTACGGATAGTTCCTTATTAGATTTCATTAAGGCAAGTGAATACCAGATTTAGTTTATGTATTTTTAGATTCGATTAAATGAAAGATTATCGAACGAAGCAGCTAGGTCTCTCTGTTTAAATGATATCTATTTGTAAAAGGTAACTATTTCAAAAAAATAATTGTGGTAAAATTTAGTAATGAATTAAAAATTGGGTTGGTGGTACTGTTTGCCATATTCATTGGGTACATAGGATTCAGGATTATGGAAGAGGCACCCATGTTTTCTAAAGTGAATGTCATGTATACAAAATTTGATAATGTTGAGGGGTTAATAAAAGGGAGTAATGTTTATTATAACGGATTTAAAATTGGAACTGTTCGGGAAATGCAATATCTAGTTCTTGAAGACAGTGCCTTAATTACATTGAATATTACCGAGGATATTCAATTACCTAAAGGCTCTATGGCACAATTAGCATCACCAGATTTTCTAGGTTCACCAACCATTCGGATCATTAAATCAAATTCGACAGAGCCGTTGGAGTGGGGCTCATATTTGAAGGGTATTCAAAAAGAGGGTCTTTTAAACATATTCACAGATAGAGGTACTGCGATTAGCGACTCAGTTGCAGTGACTATTACCTTGCTCAATGAAAAATTACGAGCATTAGACTTTTTAAATCAACAATCATCCAGTGATATTGGTAGTGCTTTGTCCAATGTGAAACAAACGAGTGATTATTTGCTCGAGGTAGTTACATCCAATAGCGATGAATTAAACGATATGATTGGTTCGGCCAAACGGACTCTAGAAACTATTGAAAACATAAGCGATAGTTCAAGAGCTTCCATTGAGCAAAGCATTAAAAACCTGGAAGTATTGAGTGTAGAAATGAGTCAATTAACCAAAGAACTTTCTGTAACATCAACCACACTGAATTCAGTACTGGAAAAAATGGATCAAGGGGAAGGTAGTTTGGGATTACTTTTAAATGATCCATCACTGTATAATAATGTGGATTCGCTATCCTATAATTTGAATGAGTTGATCAAGGGAATTAAAGAAGATCCAAAGCGATATCTAAAACATTTGCGTTTACTCGAGTTGTTTTAAGTTTAATCCTTTGTAAAGCTGTTTGGTTTTACTTTTAATTGCCACGGTATTGGCGTATATTTGCCATCTTGCTATTGTATTTTATATTCTGATATATAGCATTATAACCAACCATCGGTTGGTGAAAACATCAATTTAATTGTTCAACAAAGAGGAAACCTGTCATGGGTGTAATGACGAAATTTAGAGATAACACTGGTGTTATCTTATGGATTCTATTAGGATCTTTTGGACTTCTATGGGTAGTTATGGATGTATTTGATCCAAATGCCTTAATGATGGGGCCTAGATCCCTTGGTTCCATAAACGGGGAACCAATTAGCTATGAGGAGTATAATAGTCGAGTACAATACTATTCAAATGCTTATAGCCAGCAAACGGGACAAAGTATGAACCCAGAACTCAGGGCGGCGTACGAATCGCAGGTTTGGGAAGAAATCGTAAGTGCCAAGTTATTAGAACAAAAAATGGATGAACTTGGAATTACGGTCACCGATGACGAATTGTTGGATATGGTATATGGAGAAAATCCAGATCCCTTAATTCGCCAATATTTTCAGCGTGAAGATGGGACTATTGATCGATTTATGGTTCAGAATGTACTATCGGATGAACAATATTCACAAGAAGCAATCGCCATTGAGCTGCAATTGCGACAAAAAAGACGTCAAGAAAAACTCAGTAATTACATTACTTCTGGTCTCCAGGTTACTCAGGCCGAAATAGAACGTGAATTTATCCAGCGCAACACATTTGCAGAATTAGAGTACCTGCGATTCCCATACAGTGATGTGGATGAAAGTACAATTCAAGTTTCAGATGCTGAATTGACATCGTACTACAATACCAATAAGGAGTTATATACGCAGGAAAAATCCTATCGCGCATATTTTGTTCGATTTAGTATTTTACCTACTACTGAGGACTCTGCAATAATTCGCGAAGAGCTAGAAAATTTACGGGCCGATTTCGAAACCGCTGAAAACGATTCTGTATTCTTGGTTTTGCAGCAATCCAGTACTCCCTATAACGGGGTATCTTTGGATAAAGATGAACTAAGGGAAGAATACGAAGCTGTTTTGTCAGTAGGAGAGGGCGAGGTTACCGATGTGCTTGATTTAGGTACTTCTGCTGCTATCATTAAAAATACTAGCGAAGATAGAAATACGATTCAGTTTTCAGTCATGTCTCGAATATATGAAGCCCTTCCTGCAACATTGAACGAAGCGGGTGAAAAAGCTGATGAGTTTCAGTATTTCGCTGAGGAAAATGATTTCATTGAAGAAGCCAATAGAGCAGAGCTTACTGTTGGAAGTATATTTGCGACGGATGGGAATACCTTTATTTCTGGGTTAGGTAATTCCCAACAAGTCTTAGATTTCTTATCTCGCTCCAAGGTAGGGGATATTTCGGCGCCTATTGAGCTGAGCAATGAACTCGTTGTTATGCAATTAAGTGAAGTAACTGAAGAGGGGTATCGACCTCTTGAAGAAGTACGTTCCCAACTAGTGGCAGCAGTGCGGACTGAAAAACGCAAAGAAGTGCTGCAATCGCAGATTCAAGAATGGCTCATACAGCATAACGATTTGGCTTCATTGAGTGATGCCACTGATAAAAGTATAGAGACCGTAGACAATGTATCAACCAATAGTACGGTATTACGTGGTGCCGGTAGAGAGCCAGAAGTTATTGGATATGCATTTAGTATGGAAGTGAACGAACGTTCTGGGCCAGTTGCAGGTGAAAGCGCAATATATGTACTGCATGTAATTAACAAGACCACCCCTAACATGGCTACCACGAGTCCCGATGCTTTTGAAAATATTCGTCGGCAACTCGAGCAAGAACTTAATAACGAATATCTAAGTGTATGGATTTCGGAATTAAAGGAAGAAGCTGACATCATCGACAATCGATTTGTACTCTTGCAATAAATTTTGAATTATGTTCATGAAAAGGGATGAGGACTAGGTTTTCATCCCTTTTTTTTACCAATCAATATGACAAAGAAAAGGAATATACCATCGCAGGAAGAATCGCGAGAAAGAGATTCCTTTTTTATGCAACAGGCACTTGATTTAGCCCTAAAAGGAAGAGGTAGAGTTTCACCCAATCCTTTGGTGGGATGTGTTATTGTAGATGCACATGGGCATCGTATTGGCGCTGGATATCATAAAAAATATGGCAATGCGCACGCCGAAGTTGAAGCAATACGGTCAGTCGAGGATGCCGAAGCGTTAAAAGATGCAACGGTATATGTTACCTTGGAACCTTGTTCACATCATGGTAAAACACCACCATGTGCGGATTTACTTGCTACCTTACCAATTAAGCGGGTGGTCATAGCGCAGAAAGATCCAAATCAATTAGTTAATGGAAGTGGTATTGAAAAATTACGAGCTCATGATATAGAGGTTAATCTGGGCGTACTTAAGCAAGAGGCAGAACAGATGAATGAGTTTTTTAATCATGCTCAACGGTTTGGGCGGCCATTTATGACTTTAAAAATGGCTCAAACGGTGGATGGATATTTGGCGGCTGCCGATGGAGATTCGCAATGGATAACAGGTAAAGCCGCTAGAACGAAAGTGCATGAGTGGCGCTCTCACTATGATGCTGTTTTGATCGGTAGGCAAACAGCCATGGCCGATAACCCAGAACTAACAGTTCGTTATGTACGAGGCCGTCAACCTATGCGCGTAGTGTTAGATGGTCCCTATACTTTACCTCGAGAACTTCATCTTTTCTCTGACAAATATGAATCAAAAACAACGATCATTACTTGGAATAAAGAAGCTTCCTCGGACGATGTAGATCCAATGATCAAGCTTATGAAGCATAATTATTTTAGGGGAAAAGTCATTCAGGTGTCTAATAAAGGGGGGCATGTAGATTTGCGCGAAGCTATTTCAGCTCTTGGTAGCATAGGGGTACAATCTATTTTGGTAGAAGCAGGTCAACAGCTCGGTTCGGCGCTTTTACGTGAAGGTTTGGTTGATAAGGTGGAATTGTTTCTAGCTCCTAAATTGTTAGGTAATGGGACCCGATCCATAATGGATATAGGAATATTCGCAATGCGCGACATATGTACACTCAAAGAGGTCTCATGGCAGCAAATAGGTGATGATATGCTCTTAACCGGATATATTTAACTCTCCAATATATATGGTATGTTTCACAAAAGCTGTACAACTTGGTGAGTACCAACAGGACATAAATCATCAAACCAACTAAATATTACAACTATGTTTACTGGAATAATTGAAGAAATGGGACGAGTTAGTGCTGTTCATGTCATCCCAAATGGAGGCCAAGAGACCAAAATAGAGTGTTCGTTTGCTGGTAATTGTCATATTGACGAAAGTATTTCCATTAACGGCGCATGCCACACTGTAGTAGCCTTCGATGACCATAGTTTCACGGTACAAAGCATAGAAGAGACCTTGAGAAAGACTACCATTTCTGAGCTGAAAACAGATATGCTAGTGAATTTAGAGCGCTCAATGACCTTGCAAAAAGGCATAGAAGGACATTTGGTTCAAGGACACGTAGACACTGTTGCTAATATTGTACGGATTACACCCGAAGAGACTGGCTGGCTCATAGATATTGCTCTCGATAAAGAATACCAAGATATGATAGTGGGTCGAGGTAGTATTACGGTGGATGGTATTAGTCTAACGGTTGCGGAAGATCTGGTTGATACGTTTCGGATAGCAATTATTCCTTACACTTGGGAACACACGAATCTAGCTACCAAAAAAGAAGGGGATGGCGTCAATCTAGAATTTGATGTTATAGGCAAGTACGTAGTAAAGTATCTAGCCAAAATGAACAAGAAGTAGCTACTTATATCCTTTACGAAGGATTTCCTATTTAAAGGAATTAAAAACTAGTGCTGCCAGGAAATCCACCCCTACTCAATTGACCAGAACGTCCTGTAGGTGAAGAGCTTCGTTCTAAATTCTTGAGAACTGGTAATTTCTGGAAGAGGGACTGAATTTGTGAGTTGTTTACGCTTAGGCGAAAGAAATAGTACTGATAATCCCCAAAAGGACTAATTTGAAAAGATAAATCCCAACACTCCAAGTTTCGGTTCAACCTAAATTGGGATGGTGTTAGCTCTTTTTGAATAAAATCATAGCCAATTGTGGTACCGAAGCGCCATTTTGGGGTTAAATTGAAGCTAATACTTTGGGCATTAAGGGTGGCCGTTTCTAGTGGATCTTTGTTGTGCCTATATCTCCACGAATAACTGAGGTTCAGGTTGAAACTCCAAGGAGAATTAAATGGAATAACAGGTTGCTCACCAAAGGCTGCATCAACCGGATTGAAATATCCTTGTGCAAAAGGATCATACTGTCTTCGGTACTTGGGAGTAATAGGCTCTATTCCGTTTCCTCCTCCCCTAAAACTGGTACTAGCGGTAAACCGGAAACTTTCCATTTGAGCTAATTTAGTACCTGTTCCTAGATATAGTTGATCGTAATATCTGCCAAGTGAATCTCTTTGATAAAAAGAAAAACGGGCGCGAACGTTTAAGCGTACACCTTTCAAGCTACTGGAACTGAGCGCAGCACTAAGCGGACTTAATTGTAAGCTGTCAGCTGCAAAATTATAGGATGTATTTAAGGATAAATTATCAATAAGCTTAATTTTTCGCTCACTAACTTCCCCGGTGGTGTCTCTTTTTATAAGCTTCGTCTCAAGAATATTTTGAATACTAATACTCATAGCCCTCTGCTCTCCAGCTGAAGGCCCCCGGTAGATTTCATTGTCAAAAATACTATAGCGCTGTGTATTTCCTAGTGTGTCGGAAATAACCTCTTTGAAATAACCCCATTTTGGGTCGCTAAAATCGGGACGGTACCCAAAACTAATATAGGGACGAAAGGTATGCCGTAGTCCTTCAAAGTTTCCAATTTTCCGGGTAGATGTACCATATAATGTGGTAGAAAAACTGAGCGAACCTGAAAAGTCACGCCCTGCCACAAATCCTTGATTTTTTTCCTCAATGACTTGATCTGTCTGCTCATCGAATCGCTTAAGAGTGGAGCTGGGATACCAAAATTCATTTAGTTGTACACCCACCGAGGTATTAATATAAGGAGAGTCTAAAATCTTACCCACTGTTATATTGGCACTTTGTTTTAAACCCAACTGTATGTAATCATTATTCCCTGTTGCTTCGCGGTATTTGTCTGGCGATAAAAAGGCATCTAAGAAACCAATGGTTGCACTATCGGCATCGCTTGGGCTGTAGTCGAAATTACTATCGAAGCTGTTATTGTATCGTAGAGTTATACTCTCATACCATTTTGGGTTATTTCCTGATCCAGATTGGAATGGGTTAAGTGTTTTGGTCGAAAAGGTAAAGCCAGGCCCGTCTAAACTGGTCGAATTATTGAAAAAATTCTGGACCATACTTGCGTTGGTGCTAAAGGTAAATAACCCTTCAGGGTCACGATAGTTATAGGCTATTCTGGAGGTAGAACTGGTCTTTGCACGGTCTTCAATATCGAAGGAGTTTTGAGAAAAGAAGTCCGCTGTTCGCAAGTTAACATTAGCCGAAATACTGGCATAGGGGGAAATAGTTTGGCGATGTTGGATTCCAAGTGACTTATTAATCTGGGTGCTAAAATCTGGATCGGTTGGTTCCAAGCCTTGGTCTCTGGAGTATCCAAGGGTAATAGCCCCATTAAATCGGTCTCCAACTCGATACTGTGTGGAATTATTGGCATAGTACGTACCCGAAGTAAAGACATCCGCACTTAGGGTGGTGGTGATATAATCATTGATGTATTGAAACCAACCCAAATTATGCAAACCAATACCTTTGGAAGCCTGGGCATCGAATACATAGGTCGGGGTCAGTAGGCCAGAGCGTTTTTTATCCATTTGTGCTGGGACATACCCGAACGGCAACACAAATGGATACGGAATGTCTAGAACGTAGAGTCGGGCATTGGTAAAAAATATTTCTTCCTCATCTACCACTTTCATTTGTTTGGCTTCTAAATAGTAATACAAATAATCTGGTGGACAAGTCGAGTACATACCATCCTGAATGAATACTTCAGATTCATTTACATTTTTAATTTTAGACCCGATGAGTAGGCCATCGCTCACGCTAATTTGTGCATCTTCAAATTTTCCGCGACTACTTATATAGTTAAAAAGAATTCGGGTACTTTTTATTTCGTCCTCCCCCATACGTAACACAGGCATTCCAAGACTGTCTTGTACGCCTAAAGCCCTAGCTTCTACTGTAGTAGAGTCTAAATTCATGGTAATTTGCCCGGATACCAATATCCCAGAGGTATGAGCAATTTTTGCCATTCCAAATAAATAAGCTTTTCGGCCATCTCCTAATCGAACAATCAGTGAATCGTTCGCTTGAAATTTTACGGCATTTTCGGTGCTTCCTCCTTGTAAAGATCCCTCGGACGTACTCATATTTAATTCAGTGAATGTATTGGAGAATGTAGAGGTGGATCCATCATCCTGACGCTCTAAATTTCGCATTTGGCCATAGCCATCTTGAATCCCTAGTAACAGGAATGCGAAGAGTACACAAATAATATTTCTATTTCGCTTAACAAACAGTTGCACGTGGCTCCTAGTAATTAATCTCAGAGATATTTTGGGGTACTTGAGCCCGAAGAAAAGCTACGCTATAACGCCCCATTAGCGTAAAATTAACCAAACGAATCAAAGGCTAATCCAGCAGCCCCAAGTAATGAGCTATCATTACCCAAATCTTCGTAAATAATCTTAAAGCCCTTTTGAAATGGGGGCATCATATGCTTTTTAACAATGTCTCTTGCGGGTTGAAATAGCCATTTGCCAGCCTTAGAAACTCCACCACTAAGTACATAGGTTCTAATATCCATCATGTGGGTATAATTGATGATGGCATATCCAAGTCGTTGACCAGCTTTCGCTAGGATTTCGATGGCAAGATCGTTGCCCGAATTGGCGGCCTGGGTTAAATCAACCGGCTCAAGTTTGTCAAAATCTTTGCTAAATTTCTGATAGAGTGAATTATTTGGGTGTTGGGTAATCATATCCATAGCAAAACGACTTAAAAAGCGCTGCCCGAGGTAGGCTTCAATGGTGCCTCGTGTAACACTGTTTGAAAGAGGTCCATGATAATCCAAGATAATATGACCTAATTCGCCTGCCATACCTTTAGAACCTTTGAAAAGTTGTCGGTTAATGATGATTCCGCCGCCTACTCCCGTACCAAGAGTAAGAATAATGAAATTATCGTGGCCTTTACCGGTACCAAAGTGTAGGGAGCCAAGGGCAGCAATATTTGCATCATTTTCAATTTTACAAGGTAATTGTGTCCGGGAATTAACTTCCTCAGCCACATTGACGCCATCCAAAAAAGGCAGATTTGGGGGGTAATGAACGGTGGTTTGATCCAAGCTAACCATCCCAGGGAGCCCCATACCTATACCGACTACCTCATATTTTTTGGATAGTTCTAATACGACCCCAGTAATACGATCGAGCAGGTGTTCTTTACCTAACTCAGCATGTGTTGAAGTTGAGCTTTGTTCTATGATGCCGAGATCCTGATCTACAACGGCTGCTTTAATATTGGTTCCACCTAGGTCAATTGCTATAGCTTTCATAAGTGCAATTTCTACGAATGATTACTCTTCTTTTTTAATTTTGTACACCTTTTCCCCTGGTTTCTTCATCCCATATTCTTCTCGAGCAATTTTTTCAATAAGATCAGGGTTGTTTTCAAGCTTTTGAATGTCCTGCTCCAAAGTTTTAGATTCGTTTTTTAGCTCTTCAGTTTTTTGTATGAGTTCTTTTTTTTGCTGACTTAAATCCCAGCGTGTTTTAAGGCTGTAGACATCGATAAATAAAAACCAAATCACTAAAGCCAGCCCCAAAAGGCCTAGCAGAATTTTTTTATTCCATCTCAGTGGATTAAAAAGTTCGATATTCATATGGTAATATGATGATGATTCATCGAACAAAATACATCATTTTATGGTTTAAACACATAAAAAAACCCCGTCCGGTTTCAAGCGAACGGGGTTGGTCAAGAGAGAGTCAATTTGTTTTGTGAAATTCAGCAATGCATTTAATGCAATTACTGTTTTCGAAGTATCGTTTCATTAAATACTTTCGAATATCCTAGAACAAATAAAAGTGAACCGGGTGGGACTCGAACCCACGACCCACGGCTTAAAAGGCAGTTGCTCTACCAACTGAGCTACCGGTTCAAACACAGATTCCAAATATACGACCTTTTAAAGCTTTTTTTCAAAAAAAAGGAAAAAAGAGTGTAATAATTTATACACCTACATTGGGTGAAGTAACTAAGCTAGGATTAAGGGTCAATATAGTTGGTGATTTTTTTTTCTAAGTGCTTGAAATACCGTACTATTGGAAGGTATAAATTGTAAGAATCCGATGATTAGGTTCAAATAAATGGCTAGTATTTTTAGTAAAATCATAGCAGGTGAAATACCCTGCCATAAGGTTGCAGAAAGCTCCAATTACTTTGCGTTTTTAGATATACGACCGGTATCTAAAGGTCATACTCTAGTTGTTCCAAAAAATGAGGTAGATTATGTGTTCGATTTGGATAATCACACGTATCTGGGACTTATGGAATTTGCTAAGAAGGTTGCTAAGGCCATGGATCAGGTGCTTAAACCCATTCGAGTGGGTATGACGGTAGAAGGACTTGAAGTGCCTCACGCCCATGTTCATTTGATTCCTATGTACGCTGAGGGAGGCCCTTTCCGTTTGGGACGTTCTATTGAACTCAAGAGTGACGAAATGCGTCATATTGCCGAACATATTGCTAAACATCTACATCAATGAAGCTTCTTATTATCCACGGACCAAATCTAAATCTCTTAGGCACTCGAGATCCGGATACCTATGGTTCAATGACCTTAGATCAATTGAATACATATATCCAGGCATCTTTTACAAAACATTCCATTAATTTTTTTCAGTCAAATGTAGAAGGTGATTTGATCAATCGAATTCAAGAAGTACTCACCGATGGTACTGAGGGGCTAGTGGTAAACTTAGGTGGTTATACACACACATCGGTAGCTTTAAGAGATGCCTTAGATCCGATTTCCATACCCAAGGTTGAAGTACATCTTTCTAATATTCATGCCCGAGAAAAATTTCGTGAACATTCGGTAACGGGCGCGGTTATGAATGGAATAATTACAGGCTTCGGGGCCGACAGTTACTTGTTAGGAATACGAGCGATAGAAGGTATCTACGCTAAATAAGGTAGAGTTGAAACCACTTAAACATTTATTATCTGATACATTGGTATATGGCATTAGTAGTGTTATTGCCCGATTTGTCAATTATTTATTGGTACCTTTTCATACAGGGCTATTCAATCCTGATGCATACGGCGTAGTGGGTCTTGTTTATGCTGCCATTGGGTTACTTCAGGTACTTTTTACTTTTGGAATGGAATCCTCCTACCTTCGCTACGGTAAAGATCGTGAACAAGTTGCTCATTTATTTTCCACTATACAGCGAGCTTTATTAGCCATTGGTCTGTTAATAAGCCTTATACTCTTACTTTTTCAGGACCCACTTTCTGGTTTGCTCTCACTACCACCCAATGCTTCGGGTGAGGGCCGTACCTACCTGCTAATGATAGGTATTCTTCTGGTTGATGCATTAGCCATTGTCCCTTTTGCAGAATTGAGACTGTCCAAGCGGGCCTATTCATTTGCCTGGTTAAAACTGGGACATGTGGCCATAAATGTAGGGTTAAATGGGTATCTAATTTTGGTTTTAGATTGGGGGATTGAAGCAATATTTATGGCTAATTTTCTAGCATCTGCCGCTGTGCTATTAGGAGTAATTGGACTGACCAGATCACTGTGGAGAGGTTCATGGTCCAGTGATATGCTACGAAAAATGGTTGAATTTGGGTGGCCTTTCATCCCCGCTGGTTTAGCGCATGTAGTTAATGAAACCCTGGACCGCTTTTTTTTAAAAAGTTTAAGCAGCGAACAAATCTATGCTATCTATGGGTTGGAGTGGAGTGCAGATCATATAGTGGGTGTATATAATGCTTGTTATAAGTTGGCTGTTTTTATGTTGTTACTCGTGCAAATGTATCGAATGGCTTGGCAGCCTTTTTTCATGAGACAAAGTGACGAACCTAACGCACCCATTATTTTTGGTCAGGCCTTCCGTTATTTTAATGTAGCCGCCGCTGCCGTATTTTTAGGAGTAGGCCTATTTGTGGAGTCAATTGTTGCAATTCCAGTTCCTTTTTTGAACACAACTCTAATCGATCAGGCGTATTGGTCGGGCCTAAGTATTGTACCGTGGCTGCTATTGGCCTATTGGTTCCAAGGCTGGTATGTAAATTTCTCAGCGGGTATATTTATTCAAGAGAAAACCAAAAAATTGGCACAAATCACTGGATTGGGCGCGTTAATCACAGCTATAGTGAATGTTGCACTTATTCCTGTGTTAGGTATGACTGGAGCGGCTATCGCCACCGTGCTTAGCTATGGAACCATGGCAGTTGTTCTCTATAAGGTTGCACAGCAAGCCATGCAAGTCCCCTTTGGACTAGTACGTGCATTTGGAACTATGCTCATTGCATCTGGTGCTGTTTGGAGTGCGGACCTTGTTCAAATCATGGTTGGATGGTCTGCTGAAATGGTGGGCCTATTGTTATTTGTTTTATCGATGATCTTAATCGTACCGCTACAGCTATTGAACAGCATTGGTAAAACCTCGTAAACCACGGAAATAAAGACCCAAAAAAAATCCCGCAACGAAACGAAACGGGATTTAAAAGCAAGTAGTGAGAATCTTTGTCCTCGTTATTTATTGTTCATAAGTGCTTTAAAGTCGTCAAGAGTGCCGCGAACGGCTTTAGCCGACTCCTGCAAAAGTTCGCTTTCTTTTTGGGTTAATTCAATCTCAATTACTTCTTTTATACCACCTTTCCCAAGTTTGACTGGAACTCCAATATACAGATCATCAACTCCGTATTCTCCATCTATGTGAGCGCAGACAGGAAAAATTCTATTTTGATCCAACAATATTGCCTCAACCATTTGAGCGGCTGCGGCACCCGGAGCGTACCATGCCGAGGTTCCCATGAGTCCGACAATTTCGCCACCACCCTTTTTAGCACGATCAACAATTTCATCTAGTCGTTCATCCGTAATAAAATGATTAATAGGCATTCCTGATAAGGTAGTGAACCTAGGTAATGGAACCATAGTGTCACCATGCCCACCCATTAGTAGAGCTTGAATATCTTTTGGTGAAACATCTAATTCATCGGCAATGAACGCTCGATATCGAGCAGTATCCAAAATTCCAGCCATTCCCATAACTTTTTCATAAGGAAGTCCTGATGCATCTTTGGCCACTTGAACCATTACATCTAGTGGATTAGAAACAATAATAAGAATGGTATCAGGAGAGTACTTTACTAGTTCTGTTGTAACACTGCGAACTATATTTGCATTAATTTCCAGTAAATCATCACGACTCATCCCTGGTCTTCGAGGCACTCCTGCGGTAATTACGCACACATCGGAACCCGCCGTATCAGCATAGTCTGTAGTTCCTTTAACTCGTGTGTCAAATAGGTGAATGGGCGATGCTTCCCATTGGTCTAATGCGCGTCCTTTGGATGGATAAAAGGTTTTATCGTCTTGTTTTCGCTCTAAATCTAAAGCGATAACTTCTTTTGCAAAATCTCTTTGTGCAACGCTAAGCGCTACAGTAGATCCAACATTTCCTCCGGCTCCGACAACGGTTACTTTCATGACTTTGGGTGGTGTTTTAAGTTTTTTGTTTGGCTATTCTATCTTTTTTCCCGAATGAAGTAAAATAAGAATTTTATTTACCTATAGCTGAAAAATTAGCTATTAAGCCTGAATGAACTGGAACCAGTAATGATAGCTACCCGAAAAACGATTAGCTACGTCGAGAGTCCTGCCCCCACATAAGTTTTTTGCGGAGCGTGTCAAAATAGCTGTGATTGTTCAGGTGTATGAGGGGAATTCGGGAAGAGGATTTTTTTATACAGATGGAAAAAGGGTATTCTGATACGTGTTGAACCACTCCGTCGCAGGAAAAAATTACGGAAGGATCGGACTCGGGAATAGAAATTCGAAGCTCCTTGTCAGAAGACAACACCAAAGGACGTGTTGTTAGGGTATGTGGATTAACAGGAGTGACGACAAGCACGCCGGAGCCGGGCATAACAATGGGCCCCCCAGCTGAAAGATTATAGGCGGTCGACCCGGTTGGGGAGGCTACGATGAGGCCGTCAGACCAATAGGTATTTATGAGGTCTTCATCATATTCAGCGTCTATATTAATCATAGAGCTTGAATCGCGGCGAGTAAACAGGCACTCGTTTAAGGCATAATAGATCTGGCCTTTTTGATCGATTGCTTGCAGAAAATGTCGGTAGTCTAAAGTGTAATTTTGTTCGATAAGTGCGTCCAAAGCGGAATGCATTTCCTCAATGGAAACATCGTTCATGAATCCTAGACGTCCACTGTTTATCCCTAGAATCGGTTTTTCGAGTCCTCGTGCGAGTCGGGCAGCGTTGAGTAAGGTTCCGTCGCCTCCAATTACAATAAGTAGGTCCGAAGCTTCTATTGCAGCGGTATCACCTTGGCAAAAATGGAGTCCACCGGTTTCAATCACGTTCAGAGACTCTGCAGTTTGTTCATCGATATAGCAATGAACTTCTTTGTCTTGTGCCCATACCAAGGTCTGTTGAAGTACTTGCTGTACTTCGTACTTTTTGGGATTGGTAATTAGTGCACATTTCATGATTATTTGCTTCCTTTTAGTCCTTTCAATCCAGTGGCAGCTTTGTCGCTTAGAAGGTTGGTGTCGTAGTGCAGTATTCGCCCATTTTTTTGTTGGTGCACAGTAATGGCCGTTTCAATAAGTTGATCCAATAAATCGGTAAAACTGAGCTTAGAATGCTCCCATAGATAGTAGGAAAAAGATCCTGGAATGGTGTTGATCTCATTGAAGTACACTTTTTCAGTGTCCTTTTGAACCAAGTAGTCAATTCGCGCTACTCCAGCTGCCTGAAATACTCTAAATATTTGTTCTGACAATACTCGTATTTCTTGGCTTAGTTCGTCAGAGATATCTGCAGGAATTACGCGATCAGCAGAAACCATGCCTTTATCAGCGGATCCACCACGTTGATATTTATCGGCAAATGAGAGCGCTTCACCACTGCCAATAGGTCGTTCACATACGCTGGAAATACAGGATTCAGGGGTGCCTAACACCGCACAATTAATTTCAATCAAGGGAGCAATAGACTCTTCTATGAGTATTTGAGCATCGTACCTAAACGCAGTTTCTACCGCTTTTATTAAGGCTGATTGGGTGTCTACTTTTTTTACTCCAATGCTACTTCCCAGCGATGAGGGTTTCACAATCACCGGATATCCAAGTTGTTCTACCTCTTCTAGAATGGTGGCATTGTGACGATCCCAATCCTCTTCATAAAAGTTTAGAGAAGAGGTAACCGGTATGCGGTTCGCTTCGCATAGCTGCTTTGCTTTAACCTTGTCCATGCCCAAAGAGGAGGCTAATACCCCGCTCCCCGTGTAGGGAAGGTCTAATTGTTCACAAATCCCCTGAAATGAACCATTCTCACCGGCCCCGCCATGAAAAGCGACCACTATCGCATAGATAGCTTGCTGTACGGGCTTGGAAAACAGTCCTTTCTTGGGATGCTCTAACACCACACGTCCCAGTTGATCTCGGTTAAAATAGCAAGGACTGGCTTGCTGGATAAGGGCGTCTAGATCACCGTACTGTTCTAGTTCTTTTAGAATATCACCGGTGAGCCATTGCCCTGATTTACTGATATAGAGTGGAAGTATGGAATATTTGGAATCGGAAAGCGCGCTCATTACTTGCATAGCGGTAAGGACCGAAACTTCGTGTTCTGGTGAAACTCCGCCAAAAGCGACGACTAAGTGGGGTGCCTGCTCTGTCATAAAAGCAAAATTAAGAATCTAATAGGTCATAACTTTCTACTAATTATTATTGGGAAAATAGCAGATGTTGTGGTCAATTGTTACTATTGTACTGTAACAAAAATAAGCTGTGTAAATGAAGACGGAGGACCAAGGGATGTTAGGAATAAATAGTGGGGTAATTCGAAGTTTACACGAATGTGACATAACAATAGCCTCGCGACCAAAAATGCCGTGGCCAGATCAGGTTATGATGGTAGAACCTGATTTTTTTGATGTGGAATATGTGATTAACCCTCATATGGAATCGATGATTGGTTGCGTGGATAAAAACCAAGCTTGGCTTGAATGGTTAGGGTTGAAGGCTCGATTTGAAGAGTGGGGGCTTTATGTACACCCATTAAAAGGAATGGAAGGATTGCCGGATTTAGTTTTTTGTGCGAATCAATGCTTTCCACTCTGGGATAAAGAGGCGGGAGCGTCCTTCCTTATGGGAGCTATGCGTAGCCCAATGCGTCGCTCTGAAGTACCGTATCTTCATCAGGTTCTAGTGCATAAAGGATACCCTGTCCATTCTATATTTCCTGTTAACCAACGGAACGAAGAAAGCCAAAAAACGATAAGCCAGCAGACAGTAAATGCAGCGAAAAAAATAGTTGAACCGGGTAAAATACCGCTATTTTTTGAGGGAATGGGCGATGTTCAGTGGCATCCAGAACGTTCTCTTATATGGGCGGGTCATGGTTTTAGAACCAGCATGCCTGCACTAGAGGTATTAGCCGCATTCACAAGGGTACCTGTTATTTCACTTCATTTGCAAGACAAACGAATGTATCATCTGGACACCTGTTTTTGTATGCTCGATGAGCAAACGGTGATGATTTATCCTAGAGCTTTTGATGAAGAGGGATTGGAATTGATTCATCATTTTTTTGATGTGGTGTTAGAAATAGATAAACGGGAAACCCTTGAGTCTTTTGCATGTAATGCCACAGCTATAGCAGGAAGACGGGTTTTACTCCCTTCTGGCAGTCCTAAAACGGCTCAGCTTCTTGAGTCAAATGGTTTTACTGTTGCTGAGTTACCTACCTATGAGTTCTTGAAAAGTGGTGGCAGTATTTACTGTATGAAAATGTTGTTTTGGAGCCAAGATGCATGTCTTTAGGGGTGCTTATGATAATAGGTTTTGAATTAGTCCCGTAATTCAAGACTTTTTTTACTGGTAAAAATTAATTGATAATATGAAATACCTACCCTTTAGCCTGAGTTTAGCCGCAGGTCTTGCTTTTATTTGGGTTCTAAGTACCCGCTGGGGGAATATTCCTCCAATGGGTCCTTTTATGGATCCTGATGGAGGATTTTGGGCACAAGCAGAACGAGAACCGCCCTCTGATTTAAATGAACAATTCCTCGGGCTAATGGATTCTGTGCAGGTCTTTTTTGATGATCGTCGGGTGCCTCATGTTTTTGCTCAGAATGATCATGACCTTTATTTTATGCAAGGGTTTCTACAAGCCCGGGACCGATTATTTCAAATGGAAATGCAAATCTATGACGCGGCTGGTCGTCTAAGTGAATTAGTAGGCCCTTCTTTAGTGGAACGAGATCGGCAAAGCCGTAGATGGGGTATGGTGTTTGGAGCTGAAAAAGCAGTAGCAGAGGTTCAGAAACACGAACCCTCGTGGACTATTTTTAAGGCTTATTCTGCCGGGGTAAATGCATTTATATCCTCTTTGGAGCCAGAGCAATATCCCCTCGAATATAAGTTGCTAGACATATCGCCAGAACCTTGGACTCCGCTTAAAACCGCCCTTTTACAAAAAAACATGACGCGCACCTTAGCGGCTGGAAACAATGATGTCTCCCATAGTAATACCTTGGCGTATTTTGGCCCAGAGTTTATTGAGCAATTTTTTGATAAAGATCACGATCTGTTAGATCCCATTATACCAGCTACTCGAGTATGGGATTTTGAACGGGTTCCGGTTAGGCGACCCGATACTCTTTTTGTGCCTAAAGTAGCGAAAAGCATACAGCCATTTCCTGTGCCAGAAGGCATAGGGAGTAATAATTGGGCGGTAAGTGGCGAGAAAACAGCCTCTGGATACCCCATCTTGAGCAATGATCCCCATTTGCGGTTAACACTTCCCTCCATTTGGTACGAGATTCAGTTGCATGGACCAGGGGTTAATACCTATGGAGTAAGTTTGTTGGGAGCGCCAGGGGTAGTTATTGGTTTTAACGAGCAGGTTGCTTGGGGAGTAACCAACGTAGCTTCTGATGTATTGGATTGGTATGAAATTCGATTCGAAAATCAAAAGAAAGAGCAGTACTGGCACGACGGGCAGTGGAAAGCAACATCGAAAAGTATCGAAGAAATTCATGTCAGGGGTGGTGAAACCATTATTGATACCGTTGTATATACCCATCATGGCCCTGTTTCCGAAGTGAGTAGTGCAAATACAAATGGGCAAAGTACAGATGGGCAAAAAGGCTCTACAGAACCTATTTATCATGCATTGCGATGGATTGCTCATGAGCCATCTAACGAAATAAGAGCTTTTTATCAGTTGAATAGAGCTGAGAATTACGATGAGTATGTAGAAGCGTTAACCCATTATCAAGCTCCTGCTCAAAACTTTATATTTGCTAGTACCGATGGAGACATTGCACTTTGGGTAAATGGACGATTCCCAAACAAATGGGATGGTCAGGGACGAACAGTTAGTGATGGAACAGACCCCCTGTATGATTGGCAAGGTTGGATTCCCAGAGAGCATCATCCATATACTAAAAACCCCTTAAGAGGATTTGTGAGTTCGGCCAACCAAGAGTCTACGGCACCCGATTACCCATACTACATGGACGATGTATATGCCCCTTTTGAGAGAGGTCGACGAATTAACGAGCGCTTATCCGAATTGGAAAATATAACTAAGGAAGACATGCAGGCATTGTTGATGGATAACTATTCTTATCATGCAGCAGAAATATTACCCAGTATGTTTAGCTGGATTCAGACCGACTCATTGAATGCAACCCAAAGCGAGGTATTGGATTCTTTGCAAACATGGAACTACTATAATAATGCGTCCTATCGTGCTCCAAGTGTATTTAGAAGTTGGTGGTACAAATTATATGAAGCTATTTTGGTTGATGAATACGACGCTGATTTTCCATTAAGAACCCCCGCTAGAGATCGTTTGGTACAACAGCTCAAAGAAGACTCAAATTTTTGGATGGTGGACAATCGTTCTACCGAAGTGGTTGAAACTATTGAAGACCAAGCAACGCGATCGTTTATTTTGGCATTGAACGACTTGACCGAGGCTTACGGCGTTTGGAGTGATGATTGGGATTGGGGCTGGGTCATGAATAACGACATACCTCATCTAACTCAAACCAATGGTCTAGGAGTGAATGACCTTTACAGTAGTGGGGGTGCGGAATCGGTTAATGCTACGCGAGGTAGTTCTGGGCCTTCTTGGCGAATGATTGTTGAACTTGGGCCTGAAATTAAGGCGTGGGGGGTGTATCCTGGTGGCGCATCTGGGAATCCAGGTTCTCCCAATTATGATTACATGATAGAATCGTGGCGAACCGGAAAATTATATGAATTACACTTCTACAAAGAGCCCCCCCTTGGTTCCAGTACGTTGCCGGGTCAGGAATCGAAGTCATTAGTTAAATGGAGTTTAAGACCATGATCATATTGTTTCTTTTAATTGCCGGAAATGCATTTTTCTTGAATTTAGTACTTCCTTGGTGGTCAGCAGCTTTGCCAGGGTTATTTATTGGTTATCGGATGAATATAACTCCTATTCGAGCTTTTGGGATAGGATTCTTTGCGGTTTTCTTGGCATGGGGGGCTCATGCGGCCTATGTACATATAGCCAGTAATGGGGTATTGAGCTCACGCATGGCCGAGCTTTTTGGATTGACTCTGGAATGGATTCTAATTCTAATTACAGCAGTAATTGGTGGTTTGTTAAGTGGATTTGCCACTCTAACAAGTTCACTACTGGCTCACAGTCGAAATAAAAAATAGAAAGATGGTCTTGATGCAATCAGGCTATCTGTTTATCTTAATGAAATTGCAAACTAAGCTTGTTGATCATAGCGTTTTTAATTTCATATAGGTACAATCCGATAAGGTTATTTTTACTACGTATTATGACTTTGATGGTGCGACTTACAAAAGGTCAGGGGTCGCAGCATTAATGAAATTTTTCGCTATCTATATATCACTAAAATCCGGCGCGGTTCCCGTTGTCGGATTTTTTTTGAACATTGGTTCAAGACGTAGAGGCATATTCAATTCGCATGAACCAATGGCTGCTATTTTTGATCTAAGAGTCAAACATTGTAATAGTAACCCCCTAACTAATAGGATTCTTTAACTATGGCTTTGCAATCTCGAGAAAAAGCAATTTTAGCATTAAGTGACGGAACAGTTGTGCATGGATTTTCGGTCGGATATAAGGGAATTACCGGAGGTGAGTTGTGTTTTAACACCAGTATGACAGGATATCAAGAGATTTTTACCGATCCAAGCTATTTCGGACAGCTCATGATGATGACCTACCCTCACATTGGTAATTATGGCACGATGGATCGGGACGATGAGCACAGAAAAGTGATGGTTGCAGGTGTGATTACTCGAGCCTTTTCTCATGAATTTAGTAATCCTTTAGCCGATCGCAGTCTTCAGCAGTATCTTGAAGAGCATAAAGTTGTTGGTATTTCCGGGGTTGACACTCGGGCGTTAGTGCGACACATTAGGGAGAAGGGGGTTATGAATGCGGTTATCTCTTCCGAGGAATTAGACCCGAAGGTATTGGTGCAAAAAGCGATCGATTGGGAACCCATGGAAGGTTTAGAACTAGCCACTAGAGTGACTAGAAAGGAGGCGCAGACCTATCAGCCCGAGGGAGTATCTCGTTATAGAATAGCCGCTTTTGATTACGGGATTAAACGAAATATTATCCAAAGTTTTTTAGCGCGAGGTTGTAATTTGCGAATTTTTCCAGCCCAGTGTTCAATTGATGAGGTGAAGGATTGGAATGCTGATGGATTCTTTTTCTCGAATGGACCAGGGGATCCTAACCCGACTGGAGATTATGCCTTAGAGGTAGTCGAATTTGCTAAAGCGACGGGTAAACCATTGTTTGGAATTTGTTTAGGCCATCAATTAATGGCGCTAAGTGAGGGGGTTGAAGTAGGTAAAATGTTTGTAGGACATAGAGGTGCCAATCAACCAGTAAAAAATTTAACGACAGGATTGGTTGAAATTTCAACACAGAATCATGGTTTTGCGGTAATAGAGGATAGTGTGACCGATGATGTTGCTGAAGTAACCCACATAAACCTGAATGACAAATCGGTGGAGGGATTGGCTTTCAAGCGGTTTCCAGGCTTTTCGGTTCAGTACCATCCAGAAGCTTCACCCGGTCCTCACGATTCAGCCTATCTGTTTGATCAATTTGTGGAACTCATGGATAAACATAAGTCTTGAGCTAGGATCAACGATGGCACAACAGTCACAGAACTAAACGAATATAACCCACTTTAACACTCTTACTACTCACTATGCCACGACGTAACGACATTAACAAAATTCTTATTATAGGTTCTGGCCCCATAGTTATCGGGCAAGCATGTGAATTTGATTATTCTGGTTCTCAGTCTTGTCGATCTTTGAAAGAAGAAGGATATGAAATCGTACTTATAAACTCGAATCCAGCTACCATTATGACGGATCCGATCATGGCAGATGCGATTTATATGCTTCCCATGACAACCGATTCGATCAAAGAAATTGTAGCCAAGGAAAAACCCGATGCGGTTCTACCGACTATGGGGGGTCAAACGGGACTTAATTTGGCTAGAGATTTGGAAAAGGAAGGCTTTTGGAAGGAGCAGGGTATTCAGATTATTGGGGTTGATATAGATGCAGTGGAATTGACGGAAGATCGACAACTGTTTCGGGATCGCATGGAAGAAATTGGGATAGAACAATGTCGTAGCCGGCAAGCGTATTCATTACTGGATGCAAAGGAAATCAAGGAAGAACTGGGGGGATTACCTATTGTAATTCGTCCCTCCTTCACAATGGGTGGTGCTGGTGGTGGTATTGTTTGGACAGAAGAAGAATTTGATCGAAAAGTTCTTTACGGACTTGAAATGAGTCCTGTTCATTCCGTTCTCATAGAAGAAAGTATTTTTGGTTGGAAAGAATATGAACTCGAGCTTTTGCGGGATGCTAATGATAATGTGGTGATTATCTGTTCCATCGAAAATATGGATCCTATGGGGGTCCATACCGGAGATTCCGTAACGGTGGCACCTACACAGACTCTCACCGATAAGCAGTTACAAATACTGCGTAATGCGGCTATAAAAATGATGCGATCCATTGGCACCTTTGCTGGGGGCTGTAATGTTCAGTTTGCAATGGAGCCGAGTTCGGATCGTTTTGTTGCGATTGAAATAAACCCTAGGGTGAGTCGTTCTTCTGCACTGGCCTCCAAGGCAACGGGGTATCCAATAGCAAAGGTTGCAACCAAGCTAGCCGTTGGGTATACATTGGACGAGTTGGACAATCAAATTACTGGTAATACCTCCGCTTGTTTTGAGCCCTCTATTGATTATGTAGTGTGTAAAGTGCCCCGTTTCAATTTTGATAAATTCCCTGGAGCTGACGAGGAATTGTCTACACAAATGAAGGCGGTTGGAGAGGTAATGAGTATTGGACGTAATTTTCCTGAGGCACTCAATAAAGCTTGGCAAAGTATGGAAATTGGACGCGACGGTTTAGGGGCTGACGGCTATGAAGAAATAAATAGAAAGATCGTTCGAGATCGTTTGGTTAACCCGTATTGGGATCGAAGTTTGCAGATTCGTAATGCTTTTAAACTGGGTAGCTCTGTAGATGAAATTGCTGATATCACCAAAGTAGACCCGTGGTTTCTTCAACAGATTGAATACATGGTATCATTGGAGAATAGAACTGAGGGTAAAGCTCTAGGAGAACTTACAAAGGAAGAGCTCTATGAGCTTAAGCAAGCAGGATTTTCGGACGCACAAATTGCTTGGCTAGTGAGTAAAACGGGAGAAAAGGTAACCGATGATCAGGTTCGCGCCTATCGTTTAGGATTGGGTCTTAAATCAGTATTTAAAGTGGTTGACACGTGTGCGGCAGAGTTTCCGGCCAAAACACCCTATTACTATTCTGCGTATGAAGGTGAAAATGAGAGCATCGTGTCTGATCGCAAGAAGGTGGTTATTTTAGGGAGTGGCCCCAATCGCATAGGACAGGGCATAGAATTTGATTACTCTTGTGTGCACGCCGTGCTTGCAGCAAAAGAGATGGGTTATGAAGCAATCATGATTAATTGTAATCCAGAAACTGTTTCTACGGACTTTGATTTTGCAGATAAGCTATATTTTGAGCCTGTTTATTGGGAGAGAGTACTTGATATCATTGAGCATGAACAACCAGAAGGGGTCATTATCCAGGTAGGTGGCCAAACTGCGTTGAAATTAGGTAAACGCTTGGTCAAGGCGGGAATCCATATTTTTGGGACTGAGTTTGAACGAATCGATTTTGCCGAAGATAGAGGTGCCTTTTCTGATTTACTTATTCGCCTAGATATTCCTTTTCCTGAATATGGTACGGCTACCGATGTAGAAGGCGCTTTAAGCATTGCTGATCGTATTGGGTATCCGGTGTTAATTCGCCCAAGTTATGTATTAGGCGGTCAAGGTATGCGGATTGCAGTCAGACAAGAGGAGCTTGAGCGATATGTAGCCAACATTCTAAAGACTCATCCAGAAAATGCATTTTTGATCGATAAATATCTAGAACATGCCATTGAAGTGGACGTAGACTCTGTTTATGATGGTGACCAACTTCACATTGCTGGAATGATGCAACATATTGAACCAGCAGGGGTACATTCTGGTGATTCAACGGCCGTTATCCCCCCCTACTCCTTGTCAGATGAGATTCAGGCAACCATCCGAGCATATCAAGAGCGAATTGCCAAAGTTATGAATATTCAAGGGTTTTTAAATGTGCAATATGCAGTTAAAGACGATAAGGTATATGTTCTAGAGGCGAACCCTCGAACTACTCGCACTATCCCGTTCCTTGCAAAAGCCACGCAGCGGCCAGAGGCAGCCATTGGAGTGAAAGTGATGTTGGGCGCAAAACTTAGTGAGTTTGACTTAGAATCTAAGCTAAAATATTGGGCCATCAAGGAGCCAGTATTTCCTTTCGATAAATTTCCTGGGGTTAAAAAAGAGTTAGGACCAGAAATGAAGTCGACGGGGGAAAGTATTTATTTTGCTCAAGATTTTAAGGATGAACACTTTAGGAAACCTTTCGAATTCAAGAATCTTTATTTGTCTAAATAGCGGGTAATTTGGCCATTTATGGGTCTGTTTTAGTACCATTGATTATGAATATTGATCCAGAAATACTATCTCAAATAAAAGGATTAGAGCTTAAAGCCCAAAAAATTGTTGAGGGATTCATCGCTGGCCTACATAAAAGCCCTTATCATGGCTTTAGTGTTGAATTCGCGGAACATAGACCCTATAACACGGGCGACGATTTTAAGCATATAGATTGGAAGGCATATGGAAAAAAAGAGCGTTTCTATGTGAAGCAGTATGAAGAAGAAACTAATTTGCGATGTTTTTTAGTTTTGGATACGAGTTCTTCGATGCATTTTCAACATAAGGCTCAATGGACTAAACTTCAGTATTCTACCCATTTAGCTGCGGCAATGGGGTACCTAATGCAAGGCCAAAGAGATGCGGTAGGATTTGCTTCTTTTGCTGATACGATCGGTAATTTGCTCCCTGCTAAGGGTACCAGGGGACATTTGAGGCGAATTTTTTTAGAAATGGAGCCTTATTTAACAAAAAATAAAGGCGAGCGTACCGGGTCAGCTGCTGCATTGCATGAGTTAGCTGAACGTATTCACCAGCGAAGTTTAGTAGTTATTTTTACTGATTTATACGAAAATATAGAAGTGCATGAGGCATTGATATCGGCACTTAAACATTTACGCCATCGCAAGCATGAAGTTATATTGTTTAACGTAACGGAACATTCTACCGAGTTGAACTTAGATCTTATACATGAACGTTATTTACTAGAAGATCTGGAGAGTGGTGAACAAATCGAGATTTCACCCGCACAGATTGGCCATGATTATCGAGCCAAAGTGGCTATGTATATGCAAGGGTTTAAGCAGGCCTGTAATGAATTTCAAATAGATTTTGAATCCGTATCCACTGAGAAGCCCTTTAATGAGGCACTCATTCATTATTTGAAAAAAAGAAGTCGATTAGGGTAGTGTAACTTGGAATGAATCGATGAGTTGTGGAAATGTCTGCTCATTCCGTTCACTTAATCATACTACTTTTGAGCGTTTTAGAATACGATTCAAGATTCCTGGGGCTAATCGTTTGAGGTACAGTGCGAGACGTTCTTTAGGTCCAGATACTATAATTTCTTCTTTACGTGCTATAATCTTAGGCCAAATTCGACCTATCATTTCATGGGCATCCATTGCATGGGTATGTAAGTCGCCCATTTTACCGAATGCTTGGCCATCGCCGGTGAGCGAATTTTGAGTTATGGCTGTTTTTATAGGGCCGGGGCATACTAATGTAATGTCAATATTATGCTCATACATTTCTTGACGGATTGAATCGAAAGCACCTTGGATGGCATGTTTACTCGCCGCATAACCTGAACGATATTTAGTCCCAAACTTTCCGGCAACTGAGCTAGTTACGATAATATGTCCAAAGCCTTGGTTAACCATGTTGGGTAAAATAAAACGGCTAAGAGCTAGGGCTCCAAACACATTAATCTCAATTAGTCGACGAATAGTTTGCATATCGGTTTCAAGAAATAATGAGCGCTGACTAATGCCTCCATTATTCACTAGGACATCAATTTTGTTTTTCCAGGCCCAGGCTTCTTCCGTTTTTTTCTGCAGTGATGTATCTCCAGAAGAAAGGTCTAATGGCAGAACCAGTATATCACCACTAGAATCACTAGCTAAGTCAGATTTGAGCTTTTCTAATTCATCCACCCGCCTAGAAGATAAAATAAGATGTGCGCCTTCCTTTGCATATTGCTGTACAAATGCTTTTCCTATACCCGAAGAGGCTCCTGTTATCCAAACAACTGGTCGATTAGATGTGGTATTCGCGGTCATAGTACTGGATGTTATTTACAAAAGATATCTTTATAATTTAGTTAATTATAGAGAGTAACTATAGTGCTAAATATATTTGTAGGCTTGTCAAATCAAGCCTCCATTATATACCTGAATCTTCAATAAACCCCCATGAATGTGGAGATAAAACATACCCTACTTTTACTGGAAGATGAATTAGAATCGGGCGAAATGTTAGCCAATTACCTAGAGTTGAATCATTTTCAAGTTCACTGGGCAAAGGATGGAAAGCAGGCATTAGCTATTATAGAATCGTATGCCGATGAAATTGAATTAGCTATTTTAGATATAATGGTGCCTTTCATGGATGGAAAAGAAATATGTGCACACATTAGAAAACATCCGGTACTATCTGATATTCCAGTTCTTATTTTAACAGCCAGAGATGAGGAAAAACATGAAATTGAAGGCTTAGAACTAGGTGCGGATGATTACATTAAAAAACCAGCAGGCTTACATTTGATTAAGGCGCACGTAGAGAGTCAACTCCGTCGAATGCAACCAGAAAAAAAGCAGTGGTTACGGTACGATCATGTTTACTTGGATACCGATTCAAAACAGATGTTTATAAGTCACCAGCAAATAGATTTAACCCATACAGAATATATCATAGCTGAATTATTCTTTACACATCCTAAAGTCGTATACAGCAGATCTGAAATTTTAGAGCATATATCAGACGAGGAGAAATTTATTTTTGATCGAACCGTAGATGTGCACATAAAAAATCTACGATTGAAAATGAAGGAAGAAGGCAAATTAATAAAAACCTACAGAGGTATTGGCTATGGTTTCAATAGAGAGTTTATACATTCATGAATATTCAAGCTAAGCTTTCGGTAACCTACATTTTATTATTAATCATCGGCATAATCACCATAAGCGCCTATGCTATTTTAAGCATTCGTTTCTTCCTATTTGCAGCAGGGCTTGATGAATTTAAAAATGACATGCGGATTGTAAGACAAGCCGTTGAGTCGTCGGATGAAAATACCGATTTCTTTCCATTCATTACAGAAACCACGGCTTTATTCGATTATGATTTAGCTTTATTTGATTCAACTGGTATACCAATCTATAATACTCAGCCCGAACAAGTATTTGTAGATTCACGAGAATTTTTAAGTGAAGTAGTAGTGGATTCAGTGCTAGGGAATAATGAAGAGATTTATGTTATGAATGATCCGACTTATATGAGGTTAGTGGCTTTTGCTAAAGTAGATAATGGGTTTCCTAGTGTAAGTTACTTACGAATTAGTAAGGACAAAGAAGAATATTATGAGGCAGTAGACAATATTCGTCATATTATTTATGCCGGTATGCTATTCTCTATTGCTGCGGTTATGGTGGTGAGCTTTATATTTTCTAAATATATGGCAGCGCCCATAAAACAGCTAAATGATGCAGCACTAAACATTGCTGATGGTCAGACCCATGAAACCCTTGAAATGGATCGTAATGATGAATTCGGAACCTTAGCCACATCACTCAATAAAATGGCGGAAAGGTTTAAAAAGGATAATAGGCAGCTCCAATTGCTGAACGAAAAACAAAAACAATTTTTTGCTGACATTGCCCACGAAGTCAGAAACCCTTTACATACGATATCTGGTGCTATTGAGATGCTTCAAATAGAGGCTTTATCGAAGGAAAAAAAAGCACAGTATATGGTGACCATGCAGAATCAAGTGGAACGCGTGGTTCGTTTATTTAACGATATTAAAATGTTGCAACGGTACGATATGGATGAACATTTTATAGATAAAGAAGCGGTGGAGATAGGGTCTTTTCTAGAAAATATAATCACTACGTACGAACCATTAGCACAGGAAAAAAATATAGAATTAACCCTGAAAATCTCGACTAACACATCGGTACATGCCGATAGAGATAAGTTAGATCAGGTCATGGACAACCTCATTATGAACGCCTTAAAGTATACTAATGAAGGTAGTATAAAGGTGCTTTGTGAACAGATTGAAACTCAAATCCAAATTTCGGTTGAGGATACAGGAATTGGTATTGCTTCCGAACATCTAGATCGGCTTTTTGACCGATTTTACCGAACAGATAAAGCTCGTTCAAGGGATAAAGGGGGCACAGGCTTAGGTCTTGCTGTAGCGCGAGGAATATTGAAAGCACATGATACTGACATACTAGTAAGTAGTGAGGTGGGTAAAGGTAGTCGGTTTTATTTTCAACTACCGATTATTACCTGATACAGTGGCAAAATAGGGTTTAATTGGGCTGAAAAGAGAATAACTATCATGCAAAAAAAGCCCCCTTCTAAAAGAGGGCTTAGTTTGATTTGGTTGTTCGATGATTATACGGAAAACACTTACTTCCTAAGCTTCAGAAATAGCTAAGGCAAGATGAACAATTAACCTAGTCATCTAATGTTATTCAAAAAAGCGAGAGCCATCTTTTTGTAGGGCATATTCAATAGTATAATGGCGGTCAGCTGGGCGAATAAAATTGATGAAATTTTGAGAATTAACATCTGGATTGCCCTTGTAATAACTAATAACTCTGAATTTAGCATACAAATCATCCGGAGTCTTCACTGTTAAGGTGTAGTTTTCTTTAGGTAAAATAGCATGTGGAGGCGTGTTGTTCATAGTATAAGTATACCAAGATGCGTCCATACTTCCATAGCCTTCCAACGGCGCTTCATCCACCAAATTATATGCCGTATTTAATGGTTGTAAACCACCATTATACCCAGTGTTCGCAATAATATTCGTAGCATTAAAGCCAATATCCCATTGTGATGAAAGGGAATCTTCAACGATACTACCTGTGTCCAGATCTAAGAATGTATAGGAATCAACGTGAAATAGTTGGGTACTTTCAGATTCCTGTAGTACATAGTTAAAGCTGAAATATCCATCCGCTGGACGAGTCATGAAATTAGCAAACTCAGCTGAAGTCACATCTGGATTCCCTTCGTAATAACTTATTATTTCCATTTTAGCATAGTTACCCGTTGGAGTTTTAATGATAATAGTAGCGTTGCTATTCGGTAAGACAGCATGCTTAGGTAGATTTGGTGCCTCTCCAGTGTAAATATACCATGACGCATTAGTAGCCTCAAAACCTGATTCAGGTGCATTTTCAACCTCAGAATAGGTTGTTTGAA
>CABZWK010000013.1 GCA_902529365.1 uncultured Balneola sp. | reverse complement strand
TTTCGCTTTTTTTGCTTCAATAAACATTCTTGCCCCTTTTTCTGCATAAGAAAGTGCCTGGATTTCGGAACGATTCATTAAGGCCATCTGCTGATAATAATCTAAGGTAGAAAAAGATGCAGAAGGTGCTTCTAGATACATATTAGCAGGTAAATATACTGTATCGTTATCCCCTAAAATATAGTTCCAAGACTCGGTAACAAAAAGTAAGTTTTGCTTTACTTCATCTTCCCTTGCCTTAAATTGGGCTTTAAAAACTTTGAACTTGTAGATTTCAGACTCGTTTATCTCTTCTGGACTATCTTTTCTTTGCTGGTTGATTGATCTTTCCACCGTGTCCATAGTCTCAATAGCTACATCCAATAACCTTTCAATTTCTAAAGCTAATTGGTAACCAAAATAAAATCCGTGTAATTGAAGCTCTATTTCTTGTTTAGTGGCTGTTGCTTGTTGCTCAATACTTTGAACACCAAATTGAGCTGCCTTTACTGCCTTATCAACAGCACCCCATATAAATAAAGGCTGTACCCCAATAACACGAAATCGATTTGCAAAATCCCAATTTTCCCAATCATAAGTCGCATCAGGATCTAAGTATATCTGATTACTTGGAAATCCCTTAGGTGAAACTACACTAGGTAAGATGCCATGTTCGGATTCCATTCGTAGTGATGGTAAGATACGTTGATCGCGAGCTTTTTGGACTTGATTTTGTGCTAGAGAAATCGATACTTGGGCGGCTTTTATTTGACCAATTTGCTCTAGTGCACGATCGATAAATTCATGGTAATCTAGATAAACAGTGTCTTTAGCCAAATCACTGTTAAACCCACCTACAGCTTTGATATATGTCCATGATGTAGCGCTAAGGGTATGGCTGAAGTATACCATAACTACAATGATGGCAGAAATTTTAAGACTGCTTGGACAAAGCAATTGTTTAATTGATTGGTTCATTTAATAAATATACGAATTCTTTAAACCACAATAACGATGTACTGCTATCAATGGTATTCAGTATGGGCAATAAAAAAACCCCTGTTTAGGGGCTTTTTTTATGCGGAGAGTGAGGGATTCGAACCCCCGGAGACTTGCGCCTCAACGGTTTTCAAGACCGCCGCATTCGACCACTCTGCCAACTCTCCAATTAATACGTCGATTCTTCTAAGAATTACTAAGTGCTTGTGCACCTGAAACAATTTCGGAAATTTCTGTAGTAATTGCACTCTGTCTAACTTGATTATATTTTAAGCGTAAACTACGTTCTAAATCCTTAGCATTTTCAGTTGCACTATCCATTGCGGTCATTCTAGATCCCTGTTCGGATGCATTGGATTCCAAAACTGCTTTCCAGAGCTGCATTTTTATGTGCTTAGGAAGTAACTCGTCAATAATAGCTTTCTGATCAGGCTCATAAATATAGTCAGAATGTACAGAGTTATCAGTATCAGCTAAAACCAAATCTTCCGCTTTTAATGGTAATATTTTTTCAACCTTACGATTTTGTGCGATTACCGACTTAAATTCATTGTAGGCTAAATAAACTTCATCAATCTCTTTATCGATGAAGTCTTCCATGACTTCACTAATTAAAGTGGAGCTAAGTTCATATTCCATATTATCGAAAAAACCAGGGTGTTTAGCGGCTATTGAATACGATCTTTTACCAAAATAGGCTATTGCTTTTTTCCCTATTGTAATCAAGCTTAAGCCATCAGTTTCTTTTCCCTGTTCAAAGTTGCTTGCAATAAATAGCTCTACCTCTTTGAATAAGTTATTATTGAAACCTCCACATAGGCCTCTATCTGAGCCAACTACTATGACTAAACTACATTTAGATTCATTGGTTTCCCGAAGTAACGGATGTGATAATTCCTGACCTTGAATTAAGCGTCCAATTACAGATGACAAAGTATTAGCATAAGGACGCGTTTGGGTCATACGGTCTTGTGCCTTACGTAACTTTGCAGCCGCAACCATTTTCATAGCTTTGGTAATCTGCTGAGTATTATTTATGGATGTTATCCGATTACGTATGTCGCGTAAATTGGCCATGTTGAAATGAACTAGGCTGCGTTAATTTGTTCAATTATTTGAGAAGCAGTAGCTAAAATTAGCTCTCCAAATTCATCGGTCAGTAATCCAGTAGTGGCTAAATTTGCCATTTCTTTTTCGTACTTTGATGTCGCAACATCCAAAAATTCAGCTTGGAAATTGAGTATAGCATCTACCGCAAGCTTGTCAAGTAGCCCCTTATCATTTACTTTTAGAAGAACAATCTGATTTTCTACGGGAAGTGGCTCATAAACATTTTGTTTGAGAAGTTCAGCTGTTCTTTCACCTCTTCTCAACTGTGCTTGAGTAGCTGGATCTAAATCAGACCCGAATTTTGCAAATGCCTCTAACTCGCGGTATTGAGCCAAATCTAATTTAAGTGTACCAGATAGTTTTTTCATGGATTTCACCTGTGCAGACCCACCCACACGTGATACAGAAATACCGACATCAATGGCTGGTCTAGTGCCGGAATTAAATAGATCGGTATCCAAGAAGATCTGTCCATCCGTGATCGAAATTACATTCGTTGGTATATAGGCTGAAACGTCACCAGCTTGGGTTTCAATAACAGGAAGTGAGGTTAAAGATCCACCACCCTTAACTAGAGACTTCAGTTCTTCTGGGATGTTGTTCATAGAGCGAGCTACTTCATCATCATTAATGATTTTGGCGGCTCGTTCTAATAATCGGCTATGAAGATAGAATACATCACCAGGATATGCTTCTCGTCCAGGAGGTCGCTTCAGAAGTAGTGAAAGTTCTCGGTAGGCAACCGCTTGTTTTGACAAATCATCATATATTACCAAGGCATGTCTACCTGTATCCCTAAAGTATTCACCTACTGCAGCACCAGCAAATGGTGCAATATATTGCATCGGAGCAGCAGCACTAGCAGGAGCGTTGATAATGACGGAATATCCCATAGCACCATTCTCTTCAAGAGCTTGCTTAATTCCAGCTACAGTGGATGCCTTTTGACCTACAGCAACATAAATACAAAAAACGGGCTTATCGGTTTTTTGAGTTTCTTTTTGATTGATAATCGTATCAATTGCAACCGATGTTTTACCAGTTTGCCGGTCACCAATAATTAGTTCTCTTTGTCCACGACCAATAGGTATTAGGGAATCAATAGCTTTTATACCTGTTTGGAGGGGCTCAGCAACAGGTTCTCTGTAAATTACACCAGGTGCTTTACGCTCTAAGGGAACACGTATTGTCTTTCCGGTTATTGGTCCTTTACCATCCTGAGGGTTTCCTAGTGGGTCAATAACTCGGCCTAATAATCCATCTCCTACAGAAATAGAGGCAATATCTTTTGTTCTTTTGACCGTTTGACCTTCTTCAACCATACTAGATGAACCAAATAAAACGATACCTACATTATCTTCCTCTAGGTTAAGTACCATACCTGTTACTGATTCACCTTTTTCGTTTTTGGCATCAGGTATGGATACTAGCTCACCTGCTTGTACTTTTGAGAGGCCATAAACACGTGCAATACCATCACCCACTTCAAGGACGGTACCCACATCATAGGTATCGGATTTATTATCAAATCCGGATAACTGTTTTCTTAGTATGGCCGATACTTCATCTGGTCTTACTTGACTCATGTTGTTGTATTTTATAAAGGTCTAATTATTCAAAAAACAATATTACTGAGAGAGAAGAGTGTGCTGTAGCTCATTTAACTTATGCAGAACACTCCCATCTATTACGGTGTCTTCCATTTGTATAGTTATACCACCTAAAAGTGATGGTACGACTTCAACATGCAAATGCACATTCTTTTTAGTGGAAAATTCTAAGACTTTGGATATGGATTCTAATTGCACAGCTTTCACTGGATATGCTGACTTTAATGTGACCTCAATTATTCCTACAGCCTCATTGTATACGTTGAAGAAAGCTTCGGTTATTAAAGGTAGCAATGCAGATCTTTCTTTCTCAGCAACCAGCAATATAAATTGCATCGCGAGAGTTCCAATGTGCTTAGAAAAAATCTCTTCTAATATGATGATTTTGTCAGAAGGTTTGACAATAGGACTTTTCAACGTCACTTGAAGGTCACGAGAACCTTTGATTGTGCTATGAATAGTCTTGATATCCTCTAATACTGCTTCTAAGCTATTCTGTTCTTGAGATAGCGTCAAAAGAGCTTTTGCATATCGTTTTGCCGCCTTAGAGCTAATCATAAATCTTAATTCTTAGACAAATCGTTGATGTAATTATCAACTAATTTTTTATTTTTCTCTTCATCCAATTCAGCATCTAAAATCATAGAAGCTGATTTTATAGCCAAATGAGCAACTTCTTGTCTAAGGGCTAATAAAGCAGACTGCTTTTCTTGTTCAATATCTACTTTCGCCTGTTCAATTATTTGCTCTGCTTCATCTTTAGCTTTTGCAACTCGTTCACCTCGTATACGCTCTGCCTCTTCCTTGGCTTCTTTACGTATTTGATGAGCTGTTTGTTCAGCCTCACGAAGTGCTTTATCGTTGTCCTTAGAAATAGCCTCGGCTTTTGCCAAAGCAACTTCAGCTGCCTCTAAGGATTCACGTATTTTGGTTTCACGTCCTTCAAGGGCTGCCATAATTGGCGGCATAGCATATTTCATCATGATTAAGAGAAATACAACCAGTGAGATTGCAATCCAAATTGCAAACCCAGTATTAAAAGAGAGTAAACCTCCGCTAGCTAAAAGGTAAAGCATAGTGATCTTTGTTAAGAATTAACCTAATGCAAGGATTATACAAATAATAGCACCGAATAGAGCAACGCCCTCAATAAAGGCAGCCGTCAAAATCATTGCTCCACGAATATCTCCAGAAGCTTCAGGTTGACGTGCTATGCTCTCAACAGCACCTTTACCAATTAGTCCTATACCAATTCCGGCACCAACTGCCACGATTCCAGCTCCAATACCAGCCGCTAATAGTCCCATAGTTTTTTATTTATTAAATTTTGATTTTTATTCTAAGGTTATACTGATAAATCAGCATGAATATGTTCTTCATGGTCATGATCATGTTCATGCTCTTCAACAGCCATTCCAATGAAAACTGCAGATAATAATGAAAAAATGTAAGCCTGCAGAATAGCCACTAATAGTTTTAATATATACAGTATTGAGGTTACTACTACTGAGAAAATACTTACTCCGTATGCTGCAATACTTCCATACATTTCATTAAAAATAAAAATCAAACCAAGAATTGCGATGATCATTATTTTTCCAGACATCATATTCGCAAATAATCGGATAGCTAAAGCAAAAGGTTTCGTAAAAAGTCCAATTAATTCTACTGGAATCATAAGAAACTTGACACCCAAAGGCACTCCAGGAAACCAAAATACATGCTGCCAATGATCTTTAGTGCCACTGAACTGGGTTACAAAAAAGGTAAATGATGCAAGAACAGCAGTAACTGTAATATCAGCAGTGGCTGTAGCAGCATATGGCAGTAACCCGAATATATTCATGAATGCTATTGACATGAACATAGTAAATAAATAAGGCACGTACTTTTTATGCTTATCCCCTTCAATGTTTGGTTTGGCAACCTCATCTCTAATGAATTCATAAAATACTTCAAATAAATTTTGAAGCACGCCTTTTGGCGCGGTAGATGTACCTATGCCTTTTTTGTAGCGAGAACCTGCATACATGGTAAAAAGTGCGAGCGCCCCGAGTCCAAACCAGAAATACAAAAGGTGCGATGTTAGAGAAAAATCAATCAACATAGAGCCTTTTACAGGAGTAATGACATAGTCTATTTGTTCAAAATTACCTGAAGCTAAGGCTTTTTTAGTTGAGCCATAGGTCGAAAACTGAGTTGACCCGTTATCGTCTTGCCATAAAAATAATCTAGGAAGATATAATTTTGTCCCAAAAAACGTGAAATAATCGTGATCTGCAACCGTTCCCATAATGTCTATAGGAGAGTTACTTTCCGTGTCAGCATCAGCAGCAAGAACCGTTGGTTGACCCAATAAAAATACTACAATAAATAAGGATAAAAACGTGAAAAATTTTATCATTCCTCTAAGGGATGTTTCAATAATCTATGATGGATAAGTAATAACTCAATTACAGATTGATAAAGATAGGAAATAATAAAATAAACTGTAAAGAACATTTGTTCAAATTTTATGGTCGATAGTGAAATAAAGAGAGACAGAATGACAATAAAAAATCTAATTAGGGTGGTAGTATAATAGACCTTGATAAAGTTTTGAGTGGAAATCGTCCAAAACCTTACCCAAACCCACATTGCGCCACCAACATACACAAGCGCAATCAAATAAGCGATGAGCGTTTCGGATAGGTATCCAGGCAGAATCCAATACCCAATAGAAATCAAAGCGACTAAAAAGGGTATTTGAGCAAAAAGGAATGCAGAGAAAACTGGCGCTTCAAAAAAATATTTCTTTAGCATAAGTAGATTTTCTCGAAAGTGGTTTTAGCAGGCCCAGCTCATTTAAATTACTTGTCCCCTTGTTTGCTGTCTCGCCTATCTAGGGCAGGATCTTTGAGCAAGCTAACAATTCGAAAAAAAAATAAAATAATCCCAAGGGTAACTCCACTCAATATACCAATTGGTTTAATTCCAAAATATCCATCAACAAAGCTACCTATAATTATTGGTAGGGAGAGTAATAATGCTATTTCAATCCCAAAACTAAGGTAGACTCGATAGGGTTTTGGTAACCATTTTGAAATCACATTAAATCCCCATTTTAAGGTTTCATTTTTCTAGACCATTTAGCACTTTTTCTGCATAATCTTGAGTATCCGCTACTGTAATGTCACCCATTTTACAAAGCCCGTTTACATTAGCACCCTCTTCAATAACTAAAATCTTAGTAGTTAGATTACCATTAAGGATTGCTTTTTTTCGAAGTGTAACTTTATTTTTTCCTAATACATCTCCGCTTACTTTTCCAGCTATATCTGCATTTTGACATATAATATCACCCGAAACAAATCCTTGTTCGGTTATGATAACTTTACATTCTGTTTTAAGAGTACCATTAAGTATTCCTCCAATGCGTATATCGTGTTCTGATTTTAGAATGCCTTCTAGTTCTGAACCTTCACTAATAATATTGACCGATGGATAATTGGTTTCATTCGTCATAGTTGTACTCGTAGTTTTTCTTTTTCTAGATATCATTTTATTTCAATAAGTAGATTTCAGGATCTTGCGGTAACCCGTCCTTCCATATTTCAAGATGAAGATGAGAAGCGGTGCTTTGCACACCAGCATTACCAACAGTGGCAATCACATCACCTTTTACCACCACTTCCCCTTCTCGCTTGTAAGATGTCCGGCAATGCTTATACACACTTAATAGACCTTTAGTATGTTGAATAGATATTACATAACCATTCGCTATCGTCCAATTAATATTAACAATAGTTCCCTCCGCCAAAGCCTGTACCTCTTCACCCTCAGTGGCTGCAATATCTAAACCAAAATGCTCTTCATTAGGTTTAAATGATCGAGAAATAGTACCATCGACTGGATATGCTGTAGGAAATATGGGTTCACTTTTTAACAATGAGGATGATATTAATCCTTGTGTGCTTAAATCTAACACTTCTTTTGGGGCACTTCGGGGAATCCTACCCAATACAGTTTGATCTTGCATTGAAAGCAAACTCTGCAACCGTTCATCTAGACTTAATGTTGTATCAGTGTTTAGCCGGATGATACTCCTAATTTGCCCAAGTTGTTCATCGCGTATATCTAATGAGTCCTGAAGAGCATCCAATCTGCCTAATACATGCTCAATTTGCATATTTACTTTTGATTCTTTGCTTCTGTATACCCATTCTCCGAGAGGTGTGAAATTGAGTATGAGCATAAAGACAATCAAAACAGAGGCCAAAAAGGCGACTAATCCAAAAAAAAACTGACGAGGTAAAAATTGATATTCACGAGAACCATCTGGAACGGACTCATCAATTAAAATCAAACGTAACCATTTGTCTTTAAGTCTAACTAATGTTTTTAATAATTCGGTATTCATTTAATTCACAGGATGTTGATCAAGTAGCGAATCTAATTTATTGGCAAGACTTTCAGCGATCACTTTTCTGGTAAATGTTTCCAACCACTCTTCATTCAAAGATTTTAGATTCCCAGTTTGAACATCAGCAATTGCTTGTAGAATAGTTTTTTTCACCTTTTCAATGTTATCAGGTGGAGTAATATAACTGCGTGAATAATCTTTTAAAACCTTTTTTGTATCCCCCTCAGGAATCAACGCAATAACGGGCCGCCTGGTTGCCATATATTCATAGGTTTTGCTTAGAGTTATGGTATGCTTTCGCTTTCTATGCCCATTGTTTAACCAAAGAATAGAAGCTTGTTGCATACGGAGAATAGCCTCATTATGAGGAATGTATCCATGGTCTTGAACAATCTCATCTAAGCCCAATTGATTAATTAAAGGTAAATATGGCTCGATTGGACTACCTTGAAAGTGCAATTCTATAATATTGGCAAGTGAGGGTACTTCTTTAATAAGTTTTTTTACTGCCCTTAAAAAAATGCTTGGGCCACTATCGGCATAAAAGGAACCTGAATAAAGTATTTGGATTATTTCATTTTGACTAAGGCCGTTTTCGTCAGTGGGTTTCTTTTCTATTGAACTACCAGGAAAGTAGGCAGCATCAAAATCATCTGAATCATAGCCATGAGTTTGAACCACAACGCTGGGTAATAAGGGATACCTTCTACTTATTGCACTAGCTATAGGTTCATTTATTGCAATGACCGTGTCTGCCACTGCAAGTACGCTTGCTTCAAGTCGCCTCATTAGTATTTTGTGAATGGGTGTTGGATACGCAATTAGATGACTCTCCAACCAATCGTCCCTAAAATCCATTATAGTTGGAATATTAAAACGGGCTTTAAGCTTAGCCGCTAACATTAAATTACTATAAGGTGGCGCTGTTGCGTATATCGCTTGAATAGAATGCTTTTCAATAATTTCTTTGGATTTTTGAAAACCCTGTTTAATCCATCCTTTTTTGTTGTCAGGTAAATAGAAAAAATGAGAGAGCCTTCGCAACCATTTTTCTAAACGAAACCCCGGACGCCAGTGCGTTTTCGAACTGTTCCAATGCAAAGGTGTTCCACCTCTTACCCGGTAAACTTGCACTTTTTTCTGATCAATGAGTTCTTGAAGTTCTTGTTCTAAAGAGGAATCGAAGGTGTGATAAAGGCCTGGCTCTGGCACTAAAATTATTGGCTTCCAACCAAATTCATTTAGATACTTTACATATTTAAGTGGTCTTTGCACACCGCTTCCACCCATGGGTGGGAAGAAATAAACAATAAATAACAGCTCCTTAAGTGGCTTATCATGGGGGGGTATATGCTGTATTACACCCACCTTTATACCGAATAGTTAGGCGCTTCTTTTGTTATTTGTACCGTATGTGGATGACTTTCCTTATAAGAGGCCGCTGATATTTGTACAAAATGTGCTTTTTTAAGATCTGAGATATTTTTTGCTCCACAATATCCCATAGCAGCTCGTAATCCACCCGACATTTGATGAACGACCTCACTTAAATATCCCTTATATGGTACACGGCCTTCAATTCCTTCAGGTACCAGTTTTTTTAAATCATCTTCCACGTCCTGGAAGTAGCGATCTTTGGATCCTTTTTGCATAGCTCCTATACTACCCATTCCACGGTACGATTTATACTTTCTTGAGTCAAAAATAATGGTTTCACCTGGACTTTCATCAACTCCAGCAAACATAGACCCCATCATAACCACGTCAGCGCCTCCCGCAATAGCCTTGGGTATATCACCCGTTTGCTTAATTCCACCATCTGCTACGAGCCCGATGCCATGTTCCAAGCAAAAATCACTTATTTCCATCACCGCGCTTAACTGTGGTACTCCTACTCCAGTCACAATCCGCGTGGTACATATTGAACCAGGTCCAACCCCAACTTTCACCACATCAGCTCCTGCATCTGCTAATGCTTTAGCCGCTTCTCGTGTGGCGATGTTACCACCAATCACATTCAATGAACCATACTTTTTCTTTATGGCTTCGACGGTTTTGAGAACTCCCTCTGAATGGCCGTGGGCTGTATCGACGGTGATAATATCTACGCCAGCACCAACCAAAGCGTTTACCCTATCCATAGTGTCTGCTGTAACCCCAACGGCAGCTCCGACGCGTAAACGCCCTAATTCATCCTTACAGGCATTAGGGAAATTCATTTTTTTTTCAATGTCCTTAAAAGTGATTAAGCCGACCAAGATCCCTTTTGAGTCAACAATGGGTAACTTTTCAACTTTATGGGATTGAAGTATCTCCTCAGCCTGTACTAAATTAGTTCCCTCTTTCGCTGTAATTAAGGGCTGTTTTGTCATAATGTCCCCTAATTTTTTGGTCATATCAGACTCGAAGCGTAAGTCTCGATTTGTCACAATACCCTGAAGAGCTCCATATTCATCAATAATTGGAATACCACCTATTCGGTGCATTGCCATAAGATCACGAGCATCCTGAACCAAAGCAGACGGAGTTAAGGTCACTGGATCCACTATCATACCGCTTTCGCTTCTTTTAACCAATCGAACTTGCTCCGCCTGATTTTCTATGCTCATATTCTTATGCAGCATAGCTATTCCACCCTCTCTGGCTAATGCAATTGCCATTCTGTATTCAGATACGGTATCCATTGCCGCACTCAAAATAGGTGTATTCAAGATAAGTGTAGGAGTTAGTTGCACGCTAATATCTACATCTCGCGGGAGAACCTTAGAAAAATGAGGAACCAATAAGACATCGTCATAGGTGAGTCCTTGTCTAGTGATTCGATCGAAGCTACTCTGGGCGGATTGGGTGGATGAAGATTTCGACATTGGTCTAATAAATTTGATATAATTTAATAAAGATACAAACTTCTCTTCTGTAATTGAATGCAAAAATCAGAAAAACCTCTATCGTTTAACCAAAAACGTGAGTATACAGTCAATCGCTACAAAGGGTGAATTTTCAGAGCTTCAATGGCAGTTTTTAGACTGGAATTCCCATCTAAAAATGACTGTACCCAATAATGAACTCTATTTCTTCTGTTTCGAACGTAAGGATCGCAGCTTGAGTAGCTTCCCTGCAACTCTTCTACCATTGCCCGCACATCGTCATAAATTTCAACTTTTAAAACATCCGGCACTTCATGCCATCCTAATAAGGAAAATACTTGATGGAGTTCTTGGTATTCTCGCTCACTTTCGCTGCTTATTCGTGCCAATAGCGGTCGAATAAACGGGTTCTTGGTTTTCTTGATAACCCTGCTTGAAGGAATTCTCAACGGATTAAGTGTCGATGATGAAGTGTTAAGACTGGGTGATGTATTGTGTGAAGTAAACATTATGTCTTCTGTTTTGTTTTGATTCAGAAGAAACTTACAAACATAGGGTGACACCATTATGTCACTCTAAAATCATTTATTTCGGGTATACCGATTTTTTTGCTGCTAACAGTGTGTTCTTCATGAGCATGGCCACCGTCATAGGGCCTACACCACCAGGAACAGGAGTAATCCAACTTGCTTTTATTCGTACCGATTCAAAATCAACATCACCCACTAGTCGGTATCCTTTTTCATGGGTTTCATCCGCTATTCGATTTATACCGACATCGATAATAACAACGCCTTGTTTAACCATTTCAGCTTTTATTAAGTTTGGCTGCCCTGCGGCCACAATCAATATATCAGCACCAATAGTATGAGCCGTCAAATCTCGGGTATATTTATGACAAATTGTAGTGGTAGCTTTGCCAGTTGAATTCTCTCTAGACAACATGACTGCCATTGGGCTACCTACTATAGTACTCGCTCCGACAACTACCGCATGTTTAGATTTAACGGGAATGCTATAGTACTTCAGGAGTTCCATCACTCCAGCGGGAGTACAGCTTTTAAAGCATGGCTGATCCAATGACAGGCGTCCCACATTCATAGGGTGGAATCCGTCTACATCTTTCCGGTGATCTATGGCTTCTATCACACTGTATTTTGATAAATGACTCGGCAAAGGCATTTGAACTAGTATACCGTCTATATCATAATTGGTATTACAAGAATGAATAATTTCGGTAAGTTCATTTTCTGAAATCGTGTCTTGCAAAACCATAGTATCGGTTTCTATGCCTACTTGCTGACAAGCTTTAGTCTTAGTACCGGTATAGATTATGGATGCGGGTTCATCTCCTACCAAAATAACCTGCAAAAACGGTCTTCGATTACCCTTTTTACACCACTGCTGCACATCCTCCTTAACTCTCTTGTAAAGAAGCTCTGCTACCATTTTACCATCTATAATTTCTGCACTCATAGCTCACTCATAGGTTTTCAGCATATATATTAATCGTAAAAATTCAAGAAACTTTGATATCCTAGCTGGGTAGACATCAACAAGAAACTAATAATTATAATAAAGGTACGTCAATATCTTCTCATGTACTGCATCTATGGCAGATACTTTTGACACAAAATTGTTGGCTGACATACTAAAAATAAGGGTATTTCCAAGCTCTGTAGTTAGGTATCCGCTTAGGCTTCGAGCTCCTCCTACAAATCCGGTTTTGGCCTGCACCCGCCCTCTAAGTGGGCTGAATTTCATCCGGTAATGCAGCGTGCCATCTTCTCCCATCACAGGCAGTGAAGCATGAAAAATCTCAGAATTTGAACTGTGATGCATACTGAACAACAAATCGGTTAAGAACGAGGTAGTTAAAAAATTTCCACCTGCCAAACCCGAGCCGTCCCGCATAATCATATATGTCGTATCTAATCCCATAGAGCCTAAAATTTCACGCGTTTTTTGGACGCCGTCACTTGTACTGCCTGGGCCTTCATGGGTTTCAGCTGAAAGAGTTTTCAGGAGCATCTCAGCATAAAAATTATCGCTTTCCTTGTTTAGCCAACTAACCAAATTACCAAGTTTGGGCGATTCCACTGCTCCTAGGTACTCCCATCCTACCAGTGCATCTGAAGCCAAAGTGGTAGCATACCAATTGGGTGGATATCCAGTCCATAAGGCCGAGCCTAGTTGTTCGCTAGCAAGACCTGTCAATAATTCGTTGGCTTCGGGTTTAAGTACATCAGGCCACCAACGTTCAATTCGATAGGGAGAGGTATCTTGCTGGGTATCTTCAAGGCCATTTGCCCACAAGTAATCTACAAATGAGTCCATAAAGAATGCGGGGGCATCATAAATAGCAAGAGCTTCTGTCTCCTTATACCCCATTGGCAAACTGCTAGCTAAATAGAGTTCATTAGTTTGCCACGATCTTCGGTAATATTCATCGTATTTGGTATGGGCAGGTGCTATACGCTGTTCGTTAATAAACTGTACATAATCAGTTTGATTCGGAAACCAACTTATTTGTGGTTTGGCTCCTATCTCACCCTCGGCCACTACAACTAGATCTACCGCGTTATTATTAAAACTGAGTTCACTAATTTCTACTCCGTAGTAGAAGTTCAAATCGTCCCAATCCCATCCTTTTGGATACACTTCCGCATCAAAATAGCCTAAACGGCCAATCCATTGACCGGTCCATCTAGTAATTCCTTCATTTTTGAGAACTTGAAGAAGTTCTTCAAATACATGATATCTATTTTCCTCGTAAAAAAAACCAGAGATACTAGGATCTCCTTTACCCACTATCATTAAATCTCCTACCCACACAGAATCCTCCAAATATCCTCGTCCATAGATGGGTGTTTGGTAGCGAAATTCAGTTCCTAATTTTTCTAACACCGCAGCCGATGTGACAAGCTTCATGTTAGAAGCTGGAACTATCCACTTTTGATCGTTCCAAGATTCTAAAGACTGACCTTGTTCATCTATAACCGAAATAGACCAGTGCACCCCTTTGGATTCTTGCTGTAAAATAATGTCTTCCACACTCTGAGCCTGAAGTTGCACAGGTACAAGGTAGATTGTGGCTAGAACAAAATACAGCAGTGCCAATTGTTTAAGATTCCAATAATTTATCTGTAAGCTTATATATATATGCCACATTAACTACTCACTTTATTTTTTGGATTAACTAAATTGACGCAACTCTTTTTCTTTGAAGTGCTCAATGAGTTCTTTTTCATTTTGTACGTCCAATAAATCAGTACGAAAATCGTCATAATTCATAAGAGTTGAAACTCTGCTTAATAATCGTATATAACTTCGGTGGTCTGAATAAGGGCCTACTATTAAAAAAATAAGCTGAACGGGTGCAGAATCAATAGAATTGAATTCTATTGGTTCTTTCAAACGTGCAAAAGCGGCATAGTATTGGTCAACCGCATCTGTTTTACCATGGGGTATTGCCAAACCTTGCCCAACCCCTGTAGACATAATTTTTTCACGCGAAACAATAGCCTCTCTTATTTCTAGTAGCTGTTCGGTATCAATTGTACCAATTAACGTATCTACCAATGCATGAATAGCATCAAATTTATTAACCACCTCAAGGTCTAGCAGAATATGTTTTAAACTAAGTAATTGATGAATACTCAATGGTAATTCAGTTTAAATTGATGATAAGTGCGCTAAAAATTTAAAAGGAGCACGCCGTTAGAAATCCTCCCTTTCCATTGTTTTAGACCCATAAAGTAATGACGAAACTTACAAAGTGAAAGACTTCATTTTTTTGTAAACTTCGGCATGTTAATTCGCCAAATTTTATCGGTATTTGAGAAAGATCTTCGTATCGAATTTCGCAGTAAGTATGCTTTAAATATGGTTTCGGCTTTCATTATAGCTGCCCTATTACTCATTTTGTTTACTCTCCGGGCCCAAGAGCTGCAGCCTACGCCTAAAAGTGGTCTTATTTGGATTGTAGTCTTGTTCGCATCCCTAACTGTTTTGGGGCGAAGTTTTATCATGGAGACAGATAGAGGAACTTATCAAACTTTGCAGATTTACTCCAATGCTACAGCGGTCTATTTAGGAAAATACCTATATAATATGGGATTCAGTCTTTTAATTTACCTACTTAGCTTTAGTTTATATGGCTTTTTAATCAAGTGGTCGATTGTATCCTATCCTGCCTTTTTATACATCATGGTGTTTGGAACTATGGGCTTATCCTCGGTATGCACCTTAATTGCAGCAATAGTCTCGCAAGCAGATCGGAAAGGGGCTATTTTTTCGGTTCTTAGTATCCCTTTATTTGTACCTTTTATTTTGTTGTTATCTCGCTTAACCAAAAAAGCTTTCGTGGACGGTATGCAAGGTTGGTGGAATTCTGAAGTAGCTGCACTTTTCGGCTTTGTTGGTGTAACTAGCGTGGCTGGTTGGTTGTTATTTGACTTTATTTGGGAGGAGGATTAATGGCTTTCTTATCAGATAATTTAATTGGTCAACATAGGGTTAAAGAACTTTTAAGCAGCATCATTGAGCGCAACCGAGTAGGTCATGCTTATTTATTTTCCGGCCCAAAAGGAAGTGGTATGTTGCCTTTTGCCCTGCGATTCGCCGAATGCATAAACCAGAAAAAGGATATGCAGAAAGTTGAATTACCATGGTATAAACATCCTGATATCCACGTGTTCATACCCATGCCTAGCTCAGCGGGAATCCAAGAAAGAAATGAGCGCCTAGAATGGCTTAGTGAAGATAGCTACAACCTCATTGAGTATGCCGACCGCCCAGACTCCGATAAAGAGCGTAGTAAAAATCGACAAGCTTTTTATTCCATTGATTATTTTCGCTCGGAAATACGCCCCGTGACTAAATTACGACCGTATCAAGGCAAAAAGGTGATAGTAATTATGACCCAGGTCGAAACCATGAGGAAAGAGACAGCCAATTCTTTTTTAAAACTACTTGAAGAACCCTCTGAAGGAGTTTTGTTCATCCTAACCACTCATCACTATGAACTGCTCCTACCCACTATTACCTCCCGTTGCCAACACATTACATTCGGCCAAAACACGCTAGAAGACGTACAAAAGGCATTGATCGAACGCGACCAAATACCCAAGGATAAAGCAGCGTTTGTTGCTAAATTAACCCAAGCCAATTACGCCAAAACTAAAGATATTGACCTAGATCAAATCCATCAGAGCCGTTCAGAAATGATTGATTTCATTCGCAGTTCTTATGTCTTAGATGCGATTAAAATAAACTCCATTATACTGAATTGGACCTCAACACTAAATACCGAAGGACTTATCCAAATAATCGAATTGTTAGAATCATTCTTGCGAGATTTGATCGTATATTTTCACACCCAAAGTACAGAATCACTTATTCATGAGGATGAAGTGGAAACCATTAAAAATATCATATTGAACCTCAAAGAAGCAGATTATCATGCTATGATCGATATACTGGCTCCTGTTTACACTGAATTACGGCAAAATGTTCAACCGAAATTATTACTCACCGTTTTAGCTTTTAATTTTTCAACCCTCTTACGCGGACAAGGGCAATCCATTCCAAAAGAAAAAGCCTTTATGCATTTACCTGCATTACAACTAAACCCATAGTTTATGTCCGAAAAATTTCATTTTCATAAACTAGAAGCTACTGGTAATGATTTTATTCTGGTTGATGCAAGCAAGCAAGACATTCCCTTAGAACATCTAGAGCATATTGCCCCAGTAATTTGTAATCGAAAGACTGGAATTGGGGCCGATGGATTACTGATTCTTCACCCTATTTCCACCTTGGGAGCAGACTATACCATGATCTATAAAAATGCGGACGGTAGTGACGCAGGAATGTGTGGTAATGGTGGAAGAGCTATTGCATTTTATGCCTCACTAAATGGCTATTCGGATACCCATCGCTTTCAAGTACATGAACAAGTATATGAGGCTTTCGTACACCCTGGAAACCATCTGGTCGATATTAGCTTTCCTGATTGTGATGCTCCAAGTTCTATTTCTGATGAGTGGCTGGCTTGTGTGAATAAAGAATCTACTGAACAAAGTACACAACAAGCCTCTACGTCTTCTTCACTATTCAAAGCCGATGCTGCCTTTAGAGCCTACCCTCAAACCGAACATGTTGTGCTTTTTTCCAATGATCTTTTGGCTATTCAACCAACTAACGAGTTGGCAAAATTAGGGCTTAGCATTCGTAATGATGAGCTTTTTCATCCTAGAGGAACCAATGTGAATTTTGTTTGTAGCCAACAAGCAAATCACATTCAGCTAGAAACCTATGAACGCGGGGTGGAGTATTTCACCTTAGCATGTGGTACAGGTGCCATCGCAAGCGCAATGGCTATGCATATGAAAGAAGGCGGTAAAGCTGGCTTGCACCTATATGATGTCACGGTTCAAGGAGGTTTTTTAGAGGTTTCTTTTGAATGCTCAGGCACAGATACACTGACCCAGAGTGAACATGGTAAATTGTTTAAAAATGTCCTACTTAGAGGTCTTGCCCGAATTGTGTTCAACGGTTTTTGGGCTGGCAATTGAAATTCAAATGGGTACTAAAATCAGTTCGTATTCCTCTTCTCAGTATCTATTGACCTACACCTACTATGTGCTGGGTTTTATTTCGCTGTTTTGGATGAGTTGCAGTTCAACTGTTAATCTAGCCCCAAGTAGCCCACCCATTCGTCAGGTAAACAGTTTACTTATACATCCTGAACAACGAATTATCCCCGATAATATTCGTAGTGTTCAGTTTTTCAGCTCTTCACAAGCCTCTTCCCCGTTGGTTAGCGCTCACTTAGGATCCAATGACCGACTTGTTCTTCGCTTCGATGAGTTAAGCGAGATCAACGGAATGTTTCGCATACATTTTTCTCACCGAAACAAAGACTGGACGCAGAGCAACCTACCACCTACATGGTTTATGAATACCACGAATCAGCGAATTGTCCAGGGTGGGTCTAAAAACCAAAGTAATAGTATACCGTTTCACTCATATGATATTCAGTTTTCTCTGCGAGATCTTGAGTTTTTGACCAGTGGATTTTACTTCATTCATGTATCAGATTACACCACAGGTATTGAGATGTTTAGCCTTCCGTTCGCACTTACTGAGCAGCGTGGTACCCTTGAGTTGGATGGAGAAACTCTGTACAACAAAGGGAACCTTGGGGCGGCTGTTGATAGAATTTTTGCTGAGTTTAATTATCCAGAATTTATATATATGCCCGTTTTTGATTTGAGCTTTCAGGTACTTCAAGATGGTTTTTTACGAAAGGCTATACTAGCAAGAGGTAAGAATTTTAGCGAAGAAAAAGTAGCTAAATTTTACCTTGAAGAATCCCAAAGCTACCCTGCTAATAAGCGCTATTATGGACTTAATCTATCCACTTTTAGCCTTTCTAACCGAGAAATTTTAGAGTATCAAGAGTCCGATGAACTTCCACAGATTACTCTAAGAGAAGATTTTATATCATTCAACGATACCCCTTATACTCTTCAATCAATGTATGGTAATCCCAGTTCAAGGATCAATGCACGATATGCTATAATCAATTTCCGATTTAACCCTATGGGTACGGGGCCTAACTATGATGATGAACTTTTTGTTGTAGGTGACTTTAACCAGTGGTCGGAAAACAAACAGCATAGAATGAAGTGGAACCCTGAGTTGCGTTTATTTGAAGCCCAAGCATTATTAAAAGAAGGCACATACAGGTACACTTATGCCACTCGTAATGGTAATGATCTCGATATTATTGAGTTAGGAAGTAGTCTTACTAAGGAAAATCAATGGTATACAGGTATTTTATTCTATCGAGATCCTAATCTGCAATACGACCGAATTCTTTACATTGGAAAACTTCAACTTAGCCCTTGAGTTTATCATTTATTGAGGCAAGGGGTAGCTTATTAGCAATGAAAGATCGGCTATAGCACTAAAAATCTATCCCTATGGAAAAGTAGTGAATAGGTTCATTTGAAAATCCGTCTCTATTGTATGCCCAACCCACATCATAACGTAGTGGCAAGCCAAAAACTATGGTTCGCAAGCCAAATCCAGAACCAATTAAAACATCTCCATCGAGATAAGAAAAAATAACCCCATTCTCATCTTGAAACGTGGTAGGTTCACTCACCTTAAAGTCAAGCGAAGCATCGTTAATAATTGGGTTTCCATCAATATCTGTGATCCCATAATTTATCTGTTGCCCCCAGGCGGTTCCCACGTCAAAGAAAGCTACACCTGTTACATTATATAATGGTAGAATAGGAAGTGCTCCTGGAATAACAGCAGCAAATAAAGGAAATCTAAACTCAGCGTTTATGAGCCCAAAATTATCTCCGTAAACAGAATTGTATCTATGCCCCCTGAGTGGAACAGCGGGTTGAGTAAAAAAAGTATCGGCTAAACGTTCATAAGGAATTCCATTATCTGACCACTTATAATTAATCCATCCCATCATTCCCCCTAAAAAGTAGGTCTGCGAATCTTTTCCTACTGATGCTCCCCCACTACCACGTAGTGCAATAGTATAAGAGTAACCAAGATTGATATAACTTCTAAAGTCTCCCATGACCGAGGCAAAGCTAGGCGCATCTGTTCCAAGACCAGGACTACCTGAAAAATTAAGAGTATATCGAATCCCTCCTTGAGGAGTAATAAATCCAGGCAAGGTAGCATCTTTGGTAAATGACATAGTAGGATATAAAAAAGAACTCTCCAGGTTGCTAGCCTCAGTGACACCGTAGGAATAAAGTCCACCAAAGGCAGCAATCGCATCGTAGTCACGAGCGATACCAATCCAATTTAGCCCGCCGTCTATACGCGTGAATTTATCAAATGGATATTGAATGGATATCCCACCACCAAAGGTTCTGAAGCGTAACAAATCACCCCCGAAGGTTTGATATTGTCTAGAAGTATGAAAGTATGAGGCAAACCAATTCATTCTATTTTTTAAAAATCCATACTGCAGTGTGTAATCACTATTACGTAGATCCGTCTGGAAATTGGTCCCCATTGCAAGCTGATGATCCCCTAGGAGGTCACTAATCATAAATTGTGCAAGTGCATATGCACCGTAGGTAGAAGCTGCTACGGTTGGACTGTAAGCAATATCAGTTGAGAATGTTAATCTATAGGCTCTTGGCACATACCGACCATCTGTGGTTATGTTGTCGTTAGGTTCAAAAATAAATTCATCTTCTAATAAGATGGTACTATCTAAAATAACTTCCTCTGAAAACACATAGTTTCTGAAGTCGATTTCACCAGTTTCTTCAAAATCAACCACTTGATAATCTGGATCACTAAGTCGTTCTTCCTCCTCTAATTCTTCGCGCTCTGCCCCACTCAATAATCCTTGGCTGTAGAGTTCATGCGCATAACGAATTGCTGGGACACGTTTTTCAGGAGCCTCTAGGCCTCTACGCTGCGCCCAGTAATTTGGTTTAAGACTAATAGCTTTTGCATTATTCAATGGATTTTTCAACAAAAAAATATCTAAATAACCTTCATTAATGGAACTAAATGCTACTCTTGAGCCATCTGCGCTAATTGAAAACTGTGAAATTCCTGTCTGTAAGTTGGTAAGTACCTTCCATTCCTTGGTTATAGGGTCTGTTTGATAAAGGTTCTGGATTCCGTTTTGATCCGATTGGAATATAATGGTACCATCTTGGATCTGTTGAGGTTGATGTTCGTTCCAATCCTTACTTAAGGTAATTCTTTTTAGGGTATCACTACCTATTTCTAGTTGATATATGTCACTTTGGTAGATTATTTTTTGCTCGAGTAAGGTACTCTCTAAAGTGGCTTGTTTAAGTGCTAATAGATTTCCTCGCTCCGAACTAAACAATATTCTTTTAGAGTCTAGAGTCCAACTAGGCTCGTAGTCAGAAACAAAATCTTGGGTGAGGTTAATTAATTGTTTCTCATTTAAATCGTACATGAATATGTCTTGATATGGACCTATGTTTCCGTCAAAGGCTAACTTAGTACCATCTGGTGACCAAGAAACAGACCCAATTGCATCCAATTCAGGAATTGAAATTTTTTCTACTTCAGTACTCTGATAATCAATAATCGCAATTTCATCAAAGCCCTTACTTTTTGTAGATAACACTATCTTACGACCGTCGGGAGACCAACTAAGATTGGGTTTCAAGATATTCAACTCTTCGAAGGCAGGGTCATCTTCGCCACGGAGGACTGTTTTCAACCTTTTTTTTGTTAGTGCATCTATCACAATAACATCGAAATACCCTCTTTTATTGGTAATAAATGCTATTCTATCCCCTTGAGGTGAAATTTTTGGGGAAGTGTTATATGACCCATAGTCTCCTCTTTCTGTCATAAGAGTTGCTATACGATCGGCTAATTCGCGGTCGGCAACTTCTGGGAAGTACCTTTTCCGAAGTGCATCTTCCCAACGCTCTGAAAGTTCTTGTACTGTTAGGCCAATAGACTGCTGGAATCCATTCTCAACACTTCTTGTACTTTTAACCTTTTCAAGTACTTCTGCTATCTTTTCTCGTCCATATTCTTCGGCAATAAAATTCCAAACAGACTGTCCACCTCGGTAGGCGTAATACCCACTCAGATAGGGAATTGGAGGCAAATAATTATTGAGTACTGCGTCCCGAATAAACATGTCTGTGTTAGTATCCCAACCCAAAGCCATATACTCTGCTAATCCTTCTTCAAACCAAAGGGGCAAAACTAATTGAATGTTATTGCGTAGTATAGATTGTATTGACCCGCCATAAAATAAATCATTAAAGACCGCATGTACCAACTCATGATGTAAGGTTCTCCTAAAATCATTGTAATCCCCATCAAAGGGTACCGTCATCCTGTTCTTCATCTTATCAGTAACCCCACCTATACCCTCTGCACTGGTGGGCAGTGCAACCACATTCGTCTGAGAGAAATCGTTGTGAGAATCGTATATAATGAGTGGAATCCGACTCACAATTTCATGTTGAAAATCTTCGCTAAGTTGTTGGTAAGCAGATTCAATACTTTTGGCTGCAAATTCCGCTAGTTCGTAGTTCTTATCACCATAGTAGTAGACATCAAAATGTTTGGACTGTATAAATCGCCATTCAAACTGTTGATACTGAACTCTATTCTTACCAAAATTAACATATTGAGCCTGTATCACAGGGTAATATGCTAAGGAAAAAAGAATACCAAAAAAGAATAGTTTTTTAGGAATAGTGATTCTGAATTTCATCGATGAAATGTTTGGATTCTATGTTTTACCCTAACTGATTATACTGTAACATAACGAATGTGGGTATGTTATTCTTGTGGTATTTATGCAACCTACCAATACATAAAGCGTTGAAAAAAGGTAATCGTTCAACGCATAGTTTACGAACAGGTCTATTTGTTTTTACCAATAGGAATAAAATCTATTTGTCTTTTTTCTGGGTTAACTGCATGTACTTTAACACTAATAGCATCTCCTAATTGATATCTAGCCCCCGATCGCCTACCTATGAGTGCATGTAATCTAGGCTCATAGTGAAAGTAGTCACCTTTCAAATCACCCACTCGAATCATACCCTCACAAAACACCTCATTCAAGGTTACAAATATTCCCCGCTCCATAACTCCACTTATGACCCCGGAAAATTCTTCACCGACATGCTGACTAAGGTATTCAACCTGCTTCAGTTTAATGGAGTCTCTCTCAGCATCTACTGCTACCTTTTCTCGCATACTACAGTGCTCACCCTCCTTTCGCAATTCATTTAGCTCATAGACTTTTTTGTTTTGGGCATAAGCTTTTAACAGTCTATGAACAATCACATCAGGATACCTCCGAATGGGTGAGGTGAAATGAGCGTAATGGTGAAAACCCAATCCATAATGACCTAAGTTATCTGGGCTATATACCGCTTTAGCCATGGCACGCAAAGTAAGCCCATTTACTATATACTCCATTGGGGTTCCTTTGACACGTTCTAATAACTGGTTAATTGTTGTAGGTTTGGCTAGCTCATCCATCTGAAACGAGATCCCCAAAGGGCGAACTTGTTCGAGAACATCGGCTAATTTTTTCTCATCAGGCAGATCATGTATACGATAGAAAAAAGGAAAGACATCTTTCTTAGTTTGATCTCTAAGGTGCTGCACGTGTTCAGCTACCGTACGATTGGCCAAAAGCATACATTCTTCAATTAAACGATGGGCAAAAAGTCGTTTCTTTAAAATCACCTTTTCAGGCTCACCCTTATCATTTAGCACAAATCTTGGCTCCGGCGTATCAAAATCTATGGCTCCTTCTTTAAACCTCTTATTGAGTAATTTTTTAGCCAACTCACCAACCAAATTAACTTCTTTGGACAGAAAATGGTCGTTTCCATCCAAGATTTCCTGTGCTTGTTCATACGTAAATCGATAGTCAGAGTGTATAACGGTTTCCTTAATTTCATACCGGATTAACTCAGCCTTATGGTTTACTTCCATAAAACAACTATAACAGAGTTTGTCTTCTTTTGGTCGTAGACTGCATACCCCATTACTTAAACGCTCTGGTAACATTGGAATAACCCGATCAACCAAGTAAATACTGGTTGCTCGTTTATGGGCCTCCTCATCCAAAGCCGAACCCGGCTGTACATAATGAGTTACATCTGCAATGTGAACTCCTAAACAAAGATGACCATTTTCTAATTCTTCAATGCTTAAGGCATCATCAAAGTCTTTAGCATCGAGGGGGTCAATGGTAAAGACGGTTTTATTTCTGATGTCTATCCGTTGATCAATGACAGACTGTTCAATAGTAAGTGGAATAGCATCTGCTTCTACCTCTACTTGTGACGGGAAATCAGCAATAAGTCCATTTTCAGCCAAAATAGACAACATATTTGCATCATTTGTACCGGATTTACCCAACCTAGTAAGAATTTTAGCTTGGGGTAATGCCTGCCTATGCACCCAATTTTCTAGATAAAAGGTAATTTTCTCCCCTTCTTGTGCACCGTTTAAATCTTCTTTATTTACATAAAAATCGACGTTTGCTGACTTCCTATCGCTTTCAATTAAATAGGTGTCTGATTCTGTTTTGCGTAAGGTACCTACGTAGAAAGAACTTCCACGCTCAAGTACATCAACCACTTTAGCTTTGGGATTTCGAGCTTGCTTTTTATTTTTTAGCACCTTGACCGCTACTCTATCTCCAGCTAAAGCAAGTCCGGCGTCACTAGCGTGCACCCTTAAATCTTCATCCAGCCCTTCTACTATGACAAATCCTGTCCCTCTCTGGTTAAATTCTATACGTCCTTTCAATACCGAATGATCTCTGTTTAATCGAACCCAACCTTGATGTATTCGTACTCTTTGTTTATTGCTTAAACTAATTAGTGCTTTTTCTAATCGCTTGTATTCTTTTTTGGAATACATTTCTAAGGTTTCCTGAAATTCATTTTGATGGATTTTTTTCTCAGGATGTATGCTAAGTAATTGTAGCAAAGTCTCTTCTAAGCTACTTAATCGGACCTTTCGACTCATATATGGGATAAGGGAATGGTTAAAATTATACCTACGCTAAAATAGCTTTATTCCATGCTAAGTGCAGGTTCTTCTTCTTTTCGTGTGAATAGTCTAGTTACAGGCTCAAACAATTGCCCGAGGAAACTTCGCCATGAGCTAAATGAAACTTCCGTTTCTAAACCAATCCCATTTATGTCTTGAGATTGCTGAGAATTGTCCGACCCAGAATAATCACTAAATGTGGGGTCTTGTCGGTGAAATGCAGTTAAGGCGAGTGCCTGATTTATCTTGTAGGTGGCCCCTATATCACCAATAGTGGACTGACTACCTGTAATTTGTCCCTCTCGACTCAAAATGATGCGATCGTTATACAGTCGAAGTGCTACTCCCAAATCAATGTTGTTATAAGTATTTAAGTTAAAATCAATGTCTAAACTTCCAATATCACTACGCAGTAATGAATTCATTTGATTAGAAAGAAGTGGACTTATCAACTGACTAGATAATAGTGGATTTAGCACTGCCGCACTTCCACTAAAATTATTGGTTAAAGAGTTTGTTGCATCCGAAACAGCGGATGATGACGGGATAAAGTCACCCATTAACAAGAAACTAGTTGCTTGAATGAGTTTTTCATCTTCGTTGCGATTGAGGGCATTAATTTGTGTTTTTAGGGTAGAATTTTGTTGGGTTTCGAAAGTATTCGGTAGCCTAAAAAAGAAATCATTTTCAATGCTTTCTAATGATCCACCAATACTAAGAACCAACTCAACGGGAACACGTGAGGCTTGTTCTTGGTCGATTTGATCGCGTGTTCTGGTTAATGTATTTATATCTGGTCTAGCTTCGTACAAGGCCTGAACATTTAATTTTGCATCTATTGGGTCGCCATCCCAACGAAGGGTACCGCCAGGTATGAGCTCAAAGGTGCGCGTAAAAATGTCCCCACTCACGAAATTGTATTCACCATCTTGAATATCGAATTGGCCAAAAACCGAAAATGCTTCGTCCTGTAACTGAATACGAATATTACCTAGGCCATTGGCAGTAATTTGATCGCCCGTTATTGGATCAAAAATAAGCTCTACTGTCATTGGTATTTGAGACTCAAATTGTAAGTCAAGAGTGAAGCGCTCGGTAAAACTACGTGCTTCTTGAACTCCCATTATCTCATTCTGACTCCCATTAATCCCTGATTTTTTATTCAAATTAGCAAAGTCAACATTTGTAAAGTTCTCAACAAATCGAATAAACTTGTTGTTTTCTTCAAATTCTGTGCGCTCAATCAACGGTAGTCCTATTGAAGAATATGGGCTAATTTGTATAGGACCCTTAGAAAATAAGAGCGGATTTTCATTGGTTCCTGTCATACGAATGAGCGCAGTACCGTAGCCTTGGCCAAAAAATGGAGCCTCCTCATCAAAGCCTGTATTCAGGAAATGAAATTCATTCATTTGAAGATTCAGGTCAATATCATGAATTGATCCAAAACGGTTTAGATTATAACTCCCATTTAAGTTGGCTGTACCCCCAGAAGGATCCATTATAAAGAAGTCCTGAAAAACCAAACCATTTTCACTTGAAAACTCGAGAGGCCCTGCGGCATAGTAGTAAGTATCTAAAAATTTTGGACGTATAAACACAGGATCAATTTCCCCGATGGAGTAATTTATACTAAAATCATACCCCGAATTGGAACCCCAGACATTCCCCATTCCTGATGCAGTACCCGACATTTCAGAAAATACATTTGGAGATAGAAAAGGCAGTATCCATAAATCAATATTTTCAAAATTCAGGTCAAAGTAATAGAGTGTATCCGTCGTTAGTGTTTGATTGATTCCCGGGGTGTTGATAAAACCATTAAAGGCAACATTTTGACCAGCTCGCCCAGAACTATTAAAATAGTCAGGGTATAGTGTAGAATCAGTGAAAACAGAAATTTGAGTGTCAAACCTATTTTTTAACGAATTAAAGGTTGAACTCAACGATAAATCACCCACCACTTGGTTGTTTAAAGAAAAATTATTTATAGTCAAATATCCTTGAACACTTGGTGATTTTTGAAGAGTTCGCGTAGAAAATTGACCATCCATCACCCCGTCAATATCTTGTTTTACGTTCAATAATTCAGCCAGACGATCTAGTTGAATTTGATCAACAATAAATTGTATAGAATCTTCTGGCGAATCACTGTAGACTCCACGAATATCTAAAAGCTCATCATTGTTGTCCAAACTAACCTGATTAAATACTACACTGAGCTCACGATCTACATTGATGGCTATATCCCCTAAATTACTCCAAATGTAAGAACCCGACCCTAGTTCCAATGCATCAAATACGATATTATACTGACTTTCTGCGGCAAAAATATCTCCACTTGACTCCAAAAAAGCCCCAGAGGGTAATGAACCTATACGTTGATTAAACCGAATACTATCCGCCTGCATAGAAACCTGCCATTGCACATCGCCTAGTTCTAGATCTGATGTTTGGATTGCTTTGACATTGGCACGGGATTCCACTACTGAAAAATTCAAACTGGTTGAATCGTACCTAAAACTTGCCGTTAATTGTGAGTTTAAACTATCTATCTGCATAGTTTTCCACTGGAAATCGGAATCAAAAATATCCACATTCATAAGGATTCGATCCCTATTTGCATCTAAGCGTCCATTGACGACCATGGAACTCTTTTGGATGGGATTTTTTGCCCAAATAGCTTGCACTAATTCATTGTCTTTAAGTGCAAACTCCCACTCTAACTGTGTCTGATAGGACGCGCTATCAGCATGGCTAGTCTTAGTCCCACTTGATTTTTTAAAGGCTATTAACGGAGTTTGAGGAAGTTCGTTGAAATGAAGTCTATTCCATTCTCTGTTTAAGTAGTGAGACCAATGATAATACAGAAAGATCATACTTGATGGATTAATTACTCCTTCTACCTGAAAATCTAATGGTGAGGAAGTCACTCGTAATTGCTGACGTTGAGATGATTCAACAATGTAATCGATAAAAAACTGCCTATCTAACCATGTTGTATCTTGGGTAATGATTGATGGTATATCTGCACTTAACACCCCTTCTAAGAGTTTATTATTTTCAAAAATAGCGTTAAAGATGCCGCTAATTTTAGGAATCGAACTAGTATGATCCGATAGATAGCGACTTAGCTCTATTTTACCGGTTTTTTTATGGGCTTCATTCGGGTTCATTTGTGAATTAGCTATAGCATCCTGAGGCTTAGAATAAAGAAGTAAACTATCCATTTGAAAGCTGCTCTCTATTTCCATCACCGACAACCCATAACTTCCCAAACCTTCCCAGCTGAGCTTCCCAAACTCTGAGTCGAATCCTGCTGAAATAGTGTAGTGCTGGACTTGCTGCAAATTAGCGCCCGCATCTACTTTTAAGTGCCCTATTTGTGCGGTATCCGGTGCTATGTTTAGTACCACATTATTATATTCTAGCTCACCAATATTCACCTTTGGAAGTTGAAGACTTAGATTATATTCAGGTCTAAATTCCGCTGAATTGACTTGATTCACTTCAACAGTGCCGCTAATAGTTACTTGATCGTCTGGTAACACATCAACTAACCAGTCACTTACTACAAATTGATTAAACGTGGCTGATGCTTTTAATGATGGAATAAATGAAGAATAAATGGAGTTAGATTTTTTTTGTCTTCGTATATCAAAAGTTAGGTCAATTTCTGAAACTGTATCAAGATTTATTTGCTGGTTCGATATAGAACGTAGATCTATTCTTTGCTTTTCGCCGGTATCTTCGAATAAAAAATACATCTGTCTAGAAGCCAAATTTTCAGTAGCCAAGAAAGAATGGTGCTTGGCTATCGAGGCTAACATTCCTGGATCCCATTCCAATACATCTCCCTCTAAGAACCATCTATCACCGCTTTTTTTTCCTTCCAATACCAAACTCCCTTGTCTTGAAATTGCCTGCAGATTTTCGATTCTGATATCTTCATTATCAAGCGATAAGGTTCCTAGTAATTCCGTAATAACCAAGCCATATTTATCCATCTTTTCTAATGCCGTGCTAGGTAGTATAAGAGGAGCTAAGCCATTATAAAATGTGGTATCGATTTTAGCCGATTTTAGTGCTAAATCGTACTTAGATCCAGACTGCTTTAGTTCAGCTTCAGAGGAAAATTCAGAAGTAGTTAAGATGAGATTTTCTGCTATCCAAGACATAGGAGATCCCGTAAAGCGGCCACTAAAATTGAACTCATCTTGCCAATTAGGTAGGTTTAATTCAGAACGAACCTCAGGAATGTCGATTCGAAAATCCCCTCCTCTCTTTTGAATTCCTAGGGTCGCTCCACCACCTTTGAAAACAAGCTCTTTTTGAGAAGATAAAATGGCCCGGTCTCTATCTGAATAACCCGGAAAATCCAGTCCCTCACCGCTCGACTTCACTTTAATGGAATCGACGCCCACAATTAGCTCGGTAATAAATAAATCTAAGCCACGGTTAAATTCCCATAAAACTGAATCTATGGGTTCAATATGGGCCTGATCATTAGCCATAGTTCCGCCAATAAGCGCGCTAACGCCTTGTGCATGTAGAAACGGGAATTCCAATTGACCTTTAGCCAAAGCTGTCACCTTCCAAGCATACGATAAATCGCTAATAATCAACGATTGTAGTCCGGCTACACTATCCTCAATGGTAATATTTAGCTGGTTGATGTGTGAGTTAAACGGGAAAAAACCGGTAGAATGTTCAAAGTCTAATTGATACGGTGTATCCTCTGGAAGCAATATCGAATTGATTAACCACTTTTGGGGAGCATCGAATTGAAAAGATGCCAACGCTAGCACGATTATAGCTATAAACCCACTAAACCCACCTATCAGGTTGCGCCAGAACAGAGAGGGAGTATGTTGTACTGAACTATGCATGGATCATGAAAACATGTCAATCGTTTGCTTCCAAATATCGGTTAACCGATCTTCTTCTTGCACCGTATAGGCAAATGGCGCTTCAATACTTTGAAGGAGAACCAATCGAATATGTGACTGTTGTACTTTTTTATCTCGTCTCATTTGCTGTATTAGATCGGGGATAACCGATCTAAGAGATGCTAAACTAAAGTCATAACGAGGTGCGTATTGTAGGATTATGTTGGGATCAAGCTGTGCATTGAGAAATTCATTTGAAGCTAAAATAGCCGCGTACATGCCAGCAAATACCACCTCTCCATGACTAAAAGTACCATAATCTGCAATATTCTCAATAGCATGACCAAAGGTGTGACCAAAATTCAAATACTCTCTTCTACCCTTTTCTAATGCATCCTCCGCCACTATTTCAGTTTTTATTTGAGCACTCCGATGAATTACGTCAACCCATTTTGACGGTTCATAATCCAGGTTATGGTCAAATAATGCTTTTAAACTGGTGAAAATACCTTGATCTTGAATACAGGCATACTTAAGAATTTCACTTAATCCGTTGGTCCATTCTTTTTTATCGAGAGTTGATAGGAAATGAGTGTCAGCAAAAACCCCTACTGGTTGGTAAAAAGATCCTATCACATTTTTACCTGTTGAATGATTAATCCCTGTTTTACCACCTATGGAACTATCAACCATGGCTAATAAGGTGGTTGGAATATGAAATAAAGGTAATCCTCGTAAAGTACTAGCGGCTACAAACCCACCCAAATCTCCAACAACACCGCCCCCAATAACGATAACGGGGGTATTACGTTCGATCGGCTGCTCTAATATCCAGTGCAACAAACTACCAAATTGACTGAGATTTTTACTTTTTTCACCAGAAGGAACAATATAACTCGAAAGGTACCTAAAGGTTTTTGCCAAGCTACTTTCAATCCAGTCACGATGATAAAGATGCACTTGTTCATCCACAATGACCAAGGCTCTCTCAGAAACTATTGGTTCCAAAAAATACTCCGATACCTTTTCCAACTCATTGTGCACAAGCTGAATGGTATAGGTTGATTCATTGGTAATTCGAAGTGTGGTAGATCTGATGTCCATAAACTATGATGACTGAAACTGAGATACTTGATCGAAAATCTTACTAGCCACCTGATAGGGAGACCAGTCGGATTCTACCGGTTGAGTGATATGTGCTTGCTCGTACAATGGTAAGCGAGCTAAATATACGTTTTTTATACGTTCTTTTACTATTTCAGGATTTCTTGACTCAGCCCATTCCCTAGCAATTAACGGGCGCTTTTTATTGGTGATTAACCGTTTAAAAATGATTTCAAAATCGGGACGAATAAATACGAGAATAGATTGCTCCTTGATCCCATCCAAAACCTCTTGATTCTGTAAAGCACCCCCACCTAAAGAAATAATTTTCGGGGATTCATTCATCACTTGTATAACTGTTTTGCGCTCTATACGCCTAAAATAATCTTCGCCATGCTCCTTGAATATTTCGGGAATCGATGCCCCTTCTCGACGCTCAATTTCGGCATCGAGATCAACATAATCGGAACGAATTATAGCCCCTATAGCCTTGGCAATTGCAGTTTTTCCACTGGCCATAAAACCACATAATACGATAGGATGTATGAATTTGCTCATAATTCAATTCTTGAACGTTGATACCTTATAATATAGAGGTTTGTCACATACTTTATGCGTCTCTTGGTTCCATAGGTTGCACCATGACTACTTGCTCTTTTTGAACAATTACCGCACCCGGAGCTGCATTTTTAGCTTTTCTCACATACTTTTTCGGAGTATATATTACAGGAACCCACTCAGATCCTTCCGCCTTTGACTGATGAGCTGCAAAAGAGGCTGCAATTTCTATGACGGACTTGTTAGGTATTTTTTGCTGAGCCCGTATAATAACATGAGAGCCCGAGACAGATTTTGCATGTAACCAAATATCGTCTTTGTGGGCTAAACTGAGCATTTTGTCGTTAGATCGCGCGTTTTTTCCAATCCATATTGAAAAACCAAATACCGTACATTCGTGATAGGGCTTAGAAATCGATTGAGTGGAATTTTGTTTTTTTTGATGGGTATTCGACCGGGCTACTCTACCCTTTGTACCGATGCTATAATGATTGGTTGAGCCTTGTTCAAGTTCATTATTCAGGAGTCCTTTTTCAAGCATGTCTTTGCGCCAATTATCCAAATCTTTGATGTCGTTTATAGTGCTTAAGGATTCCTTCCCGACCAGCAATGCTTCTAATCGCTGTTTAAGTAACGGAAATTGTTGCTTTACCGCCTCCATACTGCGTTTAGCATTACTGGCTTTTTTATAATAGCGCTGCGCATTGTCCACAAAACTTCGTTCTATATCTAGATTAATTTTGGCTTCTTCATTATCTCTAAAATAATTTTGTACGACCATTATTTCAGACTCTGGCTTTGCTCTATGAGCCATTGTCATTAAAATGTGTCCATATTCCTCCCAAGTAGTTGCTTTTTCTTGATTTTTAACGGCTTTTTCTAGTTGATTTAAATTCACCTTAGTCCGATTTGTCGCCTTCTCTAATTCTTTTAAACTGGCCGCCATCAGTTGCTTATATCTTCCCTCACGTTGTAGACTAGAGGTGTGTCGAAATAGTAAATCGGACACACTTGAAAAAATCTCTCTGGTATTCTTAGGCAAATAAGCCTCAGGAAATAGCGTTCTAGAACCATCATCTAACAGTCTAAACTCGGCATGTTCGGTTAGTTGATGATGACATTCTTCTATAAAAAGGTGGATTTCTTTGAGCTCAGGAGATTGAGGGAGATATAAGTCGATTAGTGATTCTAAATGAGTTCTTTCTATACTGGGATGCAGCGAACAAAGCTTCTTCTTGAGGTCTTTTGATTCTAAATCTATTCTTACGGCATCATCATTATTGATAAGCGTATCATTTGCGGCAGACTTTTTTATCGCCTCTGTAACTGCACTAAATAACTCTGTATCGCTGCTAGACAATGTATTTTCTTGCATTGCCCATTTCCATCTTTTTTCGGCATCCTTCAAATTTGGGTGGCAGGTCTTGAAAGAATCACACAGTTGACCTTCTACCTCCAAATACAAATTTGCCCGTGATCCAAATACTTCAAACCAAACGGTTGTACCACCTGAAAAACGTATACCTAGATACCTTTCTTGAGTCAAAGAGAGTATTTCTTGAACTGTTTGACCATATAATTCAGGAAAAAAGTTGATCACGTTTTTTTTCTTAGCTGAATTCCAACTGCGTACATACACATAAGGGGTTGGTGGGACTGCATGAAATCGAACACAGTGCTCTCCTATGTAAAGCTCAACTATGTTTTTTTGGGGAGAAATTATACGATGTAAAGTTTCTGACCTTAATTTGACGTTCAGCTCTTTATTTAAATATATTAATTCGTAATAATTCACGGAAGTAATTGCAGTGCTTTTTTGATAAACAGAATAAATCCATTTAACAATGGAAATATCCAATTAGTAAACGAATAGTACACCAAAGGTATCGGAACAAAAATCAACCTGAATGAACTACCCTATCTTCCTTTCCATCGTTAACACTATCCAATCGGATGTGGAAAGTAAACATATCCAAACGGAAAACTTTAGGACATGGCAAGATAATACAATATTTGCAACTGGATTAGAACTGAACATTAACCTGCAAAGAAATACTCGTTATCTTAAAAAACTATCAATAAACTTTGACTGGGACCAATATCGTGAATTCATACTCGCTAATCAGTTAAATGGACTTAACAGCCATCCGTTACTATATGTTGATGAGTTAAAACAAGCCAAAACTAAGCCAACTATTGATGTTGAACTTATGTGGATGTTTAATCCCGAGAACTGCCAACCCAACTTTAAGGAGAGAAAGGGCAATTACAGAACGGACTTTGCAAGTCAATGGATGGATTTAATTTCTAAACGAATCCATGCTAATTTTGGCCCTCAAACTAATGTCACACGCTGGCATGTAGAAATTGAGGGGGATAGCGAAGGGAAATACTTATCAAACATCCAACTGATTTCTTATTTCCAGTTCGATTTAAGTAAAACAACAGATATTCAAGACCTACAGGTCTTCGTTCAAAAGAGCCTTAAATCATTACTAGTTCGCAGTAGCAGAGTTGTCAAGATTTCAGATGCACTGATAGAACACTCGATTAATTCGGTTACGGATTAACGTTCTTTAGCAGTGGCTATGTAGTAATGACCTCATTAAAGTGGCTTAGAGGCAATGTCATTTTATCATGCGGTTGTGTATTTCAATTGCAGCGTTGTAAGCTACATATATCTTGTTACACTAAATTAAATCGCCCCCATAAAAAAAGGCCTCTTGAAAGAGGCCTTAAAAATCATTTTTTCTTCTTATGACGATTCTTGCGTAATCGTTTTTTTCGCTTGTGCTTAGCTATTTTAGCGCGTTTTCTTTTTTTACCACTTGGCATACTTGGTATCCTGTAAACTATTTACGTTAATTTTCAAATATAAGAAATATAGGGATTTATTCTAGTAAAGCCTATTTGAATTCTAAAATAATTCAAATTTACATAGAAAGCGTTTTATTTACCGACTCTTTAAAATCTTTCGAGATTTTTAAAATAGGGGCATACTGTTCAGGTACAATAACCTCTTCGTTCGTTTTTGGATTTCTCGCTACTCTTTGAGCACGCTTTACAACTTTAAAGCTACCAAAACCTCGAAGTTCAATATGTTCTCCTCTTTTCATGGCATCGATAACTGTTTCCATAAAGCCGTTTACCACCGCTTCTGTTTCTATTTTAGTTAAACCAACCGACGAGGATATGATATCTACTATGTCTGACTTTGTCATAATAAGCCTATTATTTTAATAACTTAGAGGAAATTGTAATTTAGTAACGACAGTTCTTCATTAAATCGTTCATTCTCTAAAAATTAATCCTCCATTCTCATTATTAATTAATCTCACGTATACTTTCCAAAATCTTTATTACTTTGATTGGTATGTTTCAACAATAGATAACCAATAATCACCACATCTACTAGCACATGGAAACTTTTGAGAATATAGTTGGCACGTTAAATGATTTGGTTTGGAGCACTCCATCCTTCTTCCCGTTCATGGTTGCCGTACTACTCAGTTTTGGAATTTTTATCACTCTTCGATTAGGCTTTGTTCAAATAAGACATTTTAAGCATGGGATTTTAACCGTGATGGGAAAATTTGACCATCCTGACGCAATCGGGGACGTCAATCACTTTCAAGCATTGACTACAGCCTTATCAGCTACCGTGGGGATTGGTAACATTGCAGGTGTTGCCATTGCCATACATTATGGTGGCCCAGGAGCATTATTTTGGATGTGGGTTACCGCTTTTTTTGGTATGGCAGTTAAATATACTGAGTGTACTCTGGCCGTGAAATACCGAATACAAAATAGTGATGGGTCGGTCTCTGGTGGTCCTATGTATTACATCGAAAAAGGTCTAGGTGAACAGTGGAAGTGGTTAGCCGTCTTCTTTGCTGCTATGGCCGTTATATGTTCTTTCTTAACTGGAAATGCCGTACAGGCAAATACCGTGGCTGACACTATGAAAGCCACCTTTCTTATCCCAGGATGGATTACTGGGCTAGCAACAGCCTCTGTGGTTGGATTCGTTATAGTAGGTGGAATCAAACGTATTGGTCGAGTAACCGCAAGTTTAATGCCCGTAATGGCAATTATATATGTACTTGGAGCGCTCATTATATTATTATTGAATGTTGAAAAAGTACTACCAGCATTCGGAACAATCATTGAATATGCCTTTACACCTAAGGCAGGTGCTTTTGGAATTGGTTCGGGCTTGTTTTTAACTACCTTAGTGTGGGGTATCAAAAGAGGTTTATTTTCAAATGAAGCGGGTCAGGGTTCCGCACCCATTGCTCATGGCGCTGCAAAAACTAAAGAGCCCGTTCGTGAGGGAGTTGTTGCCCTTTTAGAGCCTTTTATTGATACTCTTGTGGTTTGTACCATGACCGGTTTGGTCATTGTAAGTACTGGAGTATGGGAGCAAAAACACCCGACTGTTTTTACTACCAACGCCTTAGAAGCTAGCTTTGAAATAGACGACGAAAGTACCATTTTAACCATATCAAACGGTATTCCTGTCAATGGTGATATTCTTCGGAATGATTATTCATACGGAGAATTTTACACAGACACAGACAGAGAAGAACTATTTAGTGGCCAAATTGTTGTCTTAGAAGACGGATCTGTGACTATTCAAAAATTGACCGGTGAAAACTTAGGTGAACTTCAAACTAGTATTGTAGAGAATGGAGCACCTTTAACCGCATTGGCTTTTGAGAAAGGTCTCTCCCCCTTGTTTGCCGGTGGTAAATATATCGTCACCATATGCGTGATTTTGTTTGGAGTCTCCACCGCCATTAGTTGGAGTTATTATGGGGACCGCTCTATTCAGTACTTAGCTGGTGATTCTTCCATCATTTATTATAAAATGGTGTATTTAGTCATGCACTTCTTAGGAGCTATATTAGCCCTTGAAACGGTATGGGCCATTGGAGATATTGCATTGGGACTTATGACTTTCCCTAACATAATCGCCTTATTTGCCCTTTCTGGTGTAGTTGCAAAAGCAACAAAAACCTACTTTGATTCCTACAAAGAAAATCAAGGCACGGAATGATATGCCTCAAAACAAGTATCTGCAGGTAATTGAACACCCCCTAGTCCATCTCTACATAACCAAACTCAGAGATCAACACTCAGGAGTTCAAGCGTTCAGAGAAGCAATGGATAAATTGGGGGGTATTTTAGGATATCATGCACTCTCGCACGTAAGTACCAAGGATGTACAGGTTCAAACACCCCTGGAACTTACTTCGGGGGTGATGTTGGATAAAACCGTTCATGTTGTTCCCATACTCAGAGCAGGTTTGAGTTTGGTTCAAGGAATCCTACATTTCGTGCCCAATGCCAAAGTAGGCCATATTGGTGTGTACCGTGATCACCAAACACATGAGCCTATTAATTACTACGACAATTTACCCGAAGGACTAGATCATGGAACATGTATCGTAGTTGATCCTATGCTTGCCACAGGCGGTAGTGCATCCCATGCAATTAGCTACTTAAAAGAAAACGGAGCAAATGATATTGTTTTCACTTGTGTAATTGCAGTTCCAGAAGGTGTTGAGAAGGTGCATAACAATCATCCCGATGTCCCTATTATTACCACCTACCTCGATCGTGAATTGAATGAGAACGCGTATATCCTTCCTGGACTCGGTGATGCAGGAGACCGGTACTTTGGCACTACCCCTTCATAACTAATTGTTATGAATAGACTTCATCTTACTCATATCACGTTCATTTTCTGTACCGCCATTAGTGTTGCACTAATTTCCTGTCAGGATTTATCCGAATTTGATACCCAACAGATTGATCAGGTATTACAAGCGGATAAAATCGGTTCTTCTGAAAGTTGGGGATTCCGTCTAAATCTAATGGATGAGGGTCGAAAAGTACTCGATTTAGAAGCTAGTTATGCAAAATTTGTAGAGAATAATGAGGAAAGCTTTACTGAAATATCAGGACCTATTTTAATAACTATCTATGACGAAGCAACAGGCGAATTACAGAGCACTATAACCTGTGATAGTGCTCTTTACAGGTCGTCAGTTGGAGTATTTGAAATGTATTACGATGTTGAAATTAACACAATGGAGGAAAAAATCTTGAGATCTGACTATCTAAAATGGCAGCGTTTTCAGGATCGTATGAGCACTCCCCTATTTGTAACCTTTATTGCTCCTCCGGATAGTATTTCTGCTTTAGGTTTTGAAGGGAATACAGATTTAAGTGAGTACACTTTAAACGAAGGGGGTGGTACTGTTGTCATCGATTAAGCGTGCCTATTGCCGAATAAAAAATTGTTGGGCGCCTTCAGCGAATACTCAACGGAGCTTACTCTTACTTCTGGGTGGCATTGGGGTGTTATTTAGCATAGTTAGCAGTCCATTAAAGGCACAAAATGTTGTTGAATTATTGCGTTTCGAATCAGCCGAACGAACCATCTACAAACAAGAGCCTGTTCAACGCTTAATTCAGGCACGTCTCACCGTAGATGGTTTAGCCATGGTATGTGATACAGCTTATCGATACTTAGATCGCAGTGAATTACTAGCGATTGGTAACCTTCAAATTGAAACAGATAATGCCATTATTTGGACCGATTCGCTTCGCTATTTTAGTAAAAACGAACGAAGCCTCTTCAGAGGTAGGGTTATTATTGAGCAGGAGAATACTCGTCTATTTGGTACCTCTGTAGATTACAATTTCGAAGAAAAAATTGCTTACTTCACTTATGGCATCAGGCTTGTAGATAGCACAGGAGTACTTACGGCTAACAGGGGAACCTATTTTGAAGAACAAGATAGTGCCCTCTTTATTGAGCATGTGCAACTGCTTACCGAGGAAGAATATGCGGAGAGTGACTTCATGACCCTCGCACGTAAGTCAAAGAGAAGTTACTTATCCGGTAATGTACTTATTGATAATCTTAGCGATCAGCAACGTATACGGGCCGATTCAATCTACGCAGACTCCACAGGCTTCCGTCAACTCATTGGAAATGCAGTTATACGAACAATTGATTCTGCAGCTAATAATACGCTAGATGGTCCAATGCCAGAAATCAACACGGCAGAAATCAATACGCCAGATGATCCAACGCCAGAAAGCAATACCAATATCGAATCTGATACAACCTTTGTATTTGCTCCCATTGTTAAGGTGTACGACAAAGATAGCACTTTCACATTTCAAAGTGACTCACTGAGTCAAAGCTGGAGTACTAACTTTTCTACCCGTTCAGACAGTTTACAATACGATTCCGAGCTCGAAGAATTCACCTTAACTGGGCAACCCATCGCCTGGTATGATAATACCGAACTAAATGCAAAAACCATTATTGCCCAAACCGATAGTAATGAACTAAGCCTACTATACCTACTTAATGAGGCCTTTGTTACTGTTAGAGCAGAGAAATCGGGACGTTTTAATCAACTAAAAGCCGACACGGTAATAACTCGGTTTATAGACGGACGGCTTCATACCATGACCTTAGAACCTAATGTAACCATTCTTTATTTCACCCAAAATGAAGAGGAAGTAAACGATGGGGCCATTGAATTAAACACTCCTCTAGCGAATATACGTTTTGTGGATGATGACATTGATGAATTAGCTGCTACTGCATCTCAAGGCTTTGTTTTTGAAGAAGACAGCAGCCTTTCTCTACGGAGACTGGAAGGCTTTCGTTGGAATCCGAATGATCGTCCTAGTAAACCTTCTATTGATTTGGAGTATCGTTTTGATGCCGTACCAAATGAACCCGCATTTATCTTACCCTATCGATTCCAACAATATGTAAACGATAAAAAAAGTGTTAATTTTAATCCAAAATAATCAATGGATATGTTAAAAAATCCCCCCTATTTATTGCTTTTAAGCGTTCTTATAATACTTGGGTTTAACGGGTGCAGTAACACCCCCGAAACATCTAAAGACAAGGTGGCTGATGAGACTAAGAACTCTTTAGAACCAAAAATAAAGGCTGAATCTATCTCGGATTGGGTCGTATTGTTTGATTCGCAAACCCACTCAACTATTGATGCCTGGACTGGGTTTAATGAGGAAGCTATACCGGAAAAATGGGAAATTATCGATGGAATACTCATTGTTTCAAAACAAGGAGATGCGGTTGAAAAAAATACGGGATTTGGTCAATCCATTGTGAGTAGAGACCTCTTCGATAACTTTGAGTTAGAAGTCCACTATAGAATATCACCTGGTGGAAATAGCGGTATCATGTATCATGTGATCCAAGGAAGCGACTACAAAGATGACTATGAAACCGGGCCTGAATACCAATTATTAGACAACGAATTAGCTCCCTCTGAATCACTTCCTCATCGTCAAGTAGCCTCTTTGTATGATATGTATGCACCCAATTCATCACCTTACCTATCCGCAGAGCAATGGAATGTAGCAGGAATAAGAGTACTTGATAACGAAGTTGAGCACTGGTTAAACGGAGAATTAGTTCTCCAATATAATCTCAAAAGCGCCGATTTTCTCCAACGTAAACTGCAAAGCAAGTGGAATGACGATGCTGATTGGGCCAAAGCAGGAATCGGACACATTTCCCTCCAAGATCATGGGGACAAAATCGAATTCAAGCGGGTTGCAGTTCGTCGTATGAAATAAACAGTATCATTGGCCCAAGCATTCGAAGAAAGCTCGTTTAACCTAGAGTAACGACTCTATTCTGGTTTAAAAAACTTACAGGCTGTTGTTGACTAAGGCAATGAAAGGCTCCAAGTCCCCAAATTAATTCACGTGCATTTATTCCTCGTACCACTTTATTAGTAAAAAACTCCTGTAAAACACCTATAGCTTGCTCATCATTAGGGTCGTCAAAGATAGGAACCCAAACAGAATCATTGCTAATATAAAAGTTTGCATAGGAAGCAGGTAATCGTTGCCCTTCATGGACGACTGGAGAAGGCATTGGAAGTGCAACAAGTTCGGGTTTAGAACCATCGGCAAAGTAGAAGCCATGGAGGAGTTCCCAATTTTCTTGTAATGCCTGATAGTTTTCATCTTTACTATTGTTCTCTACAGCACTAACAATGGTATTGGGTGAGACAAATCTTGTCATATCGTCAATATGACCGTCTGTATCATCCCCTACAATACCATCACCTAGCCACCAAATTTCCTTGGCGCCATAAAAACGTTCTAAGTATCCCTCAATCTGCGATTGATTTAGATTGGGATTACGGTTTGGGTTCAACAAACATGCCTTGGTTGTCATTAAAACACCCTGGCCGTTGGTTTCTATTGCCCCCCCTTCCATTACAATACCTGGCCGGACACTAGGTATGGATAAAAAATTTGCTACCTGCGCTGGAATTGCATTATCTAGATCAAAAGGGGGATATTTTTGGCCCCATGCATTGTATTCCCAATCCAGCAGTATTAACGAGTCAACTTCCTGATCTCGAACCAAGAAACAAGGCCCATGATCGCGACACCAAGCATCGTTGGTTCGGAATTGATGTAACTCTAGACTGCTTAAATCCCCTCCTTTCTGCTTAATTAATTCGCGAACATATTCAGCCATTTTAATGGTATTAACATTAATGTGAACTCGTTCTTCATGGGTAAGTCCTACTGCAAATTCCGCATAAACAGGAATAATCCTGTCCAACATTCCCGGCCACGTATTGGGATTGTGTGGCCAACTTAACCACGTTGCCTCATGGGCTTCAAATTCTCCTGGGAAACGATATCCCATCTCAGTGAGGTGAACCCGAGAAGTATCTACATGGTCAAATGTGTGTTTATACGAAGAGGCTTTAGACGGTATTTGATTGGCGCCTGCTGAATGCCGGTCTGCGTTCAATTCAGGATTCATCGTCTAAAAACCGCTTGGTAATGGGGTGATAACTGTCAATTCTTCGGTCTCGTAGAAATGGCCAATGAATTCTGTAGGCATCCGATTGGCTATAATTAATCGGTTGAATCAACAATTCTTCTTTGCCTTCAGAGGCTTGACAAAGCACCTTACCAAAGGCATTGCATGCAAATGATTGTCCCCAGAACTGCATGTCACCTTCTACCCCAACTCGGTTAACAGAAAGTACGGGAATTCCATTAGCCACAGCGTGAGAACGCTGTATAGTATGCCAAGCTTGATGCTGCTCATCATTGGTTTCAGGATCTTGTGATTGAGCCCATCCAATGGCAGTCGGGTACACTAACACATCAGCGCCTTTTAACGCGGTTAATCGAGCCGCTTCTGGATACCATTGGTCCCAACAAATAAGCACTCCTATTCTGCCAAATCGCGTGTGGAAAACCTTGTAGCCAAGATCACCCAGAGTAAAATAAAATTTCTCGTAATAGCCAGGATCGTCTGGTATGTGCATTTTTCTGTACATTCCAACCATCTCTCCATCGGCATCGATAACAACCGCTGTATTGTGGTAAAGTCCTTCAGCCCGTTTTTCGAACAGCGAGGCCACTATAACCACCCCTAGTTCTTTTGCTAGTTCAGAAAAGGTTCGAGTCGATGTCCCAGGTATCGTCTCTGCTAAGCTAAAATGATCATAATCTTCAGTGAAACAGAAATATTGTGAGGCAAATAACTCTTGTAGTACCATCACTTGTGCTCCCTGTTCTGCTGCCATTCGAATCTTGGCAATCGCTTTTTCCCGGTTTTCATCTGGATCGTTACCACAGCTCATTTGGATGAGTGCAAAAGTGGCTTCTCGGATTTGCTTTGAATGGATAGATGGACTCATAGACATAGAATTACATTCTGGATCATAGAAGATTATCTCTACAATTTACGTAGAACCAAAACCTGGATAAATACCTTGTATGCGTTCGAGTAAATATTTTTTTATAGGTTTGTTCCCTGCAATTATTTGCTTTCCGGTAAGCCACTTATCTCCGCCTTTCCAATCGCAAATATATCCCCCCGCTTCTTGAACAATGAACCCACCGGCTGCTACATCCCATGCCTTTAAGCCTTCTTCAAAAAAACCTTCAACCCAACCAGCGGCAACCGCACATAAATCATACGAAGCCGCCCCCGCTCTTCGAACACCATGAGTTTCTTGAAACAGTACCTTAAGCAAAGTCAAAAATGAATGAACCTGTGAGAATTCCGTATAGGGAAAGCCTGTAGCTATAAGAGAGTCTTCGGGCTGTGTACATGGGCTAACGGAAAGTACAGAGCCATCCAAATAAGCCCCTTGTCCTTTTGTAGCATAGAAACATTGTTTATGCGCCAACTCATAGACTAACCCAAGCACCAATTCTGTTCGGTCCCAAAGAGCGATGGAAATACAATAAGGCGCAAAACCATGTGAAAAATTGGTCGTGCCATCGATGGGATCTATAATCCAAATTCGTTGATCTAACTCCTCTGGTTGGGCATAATTTTCCTCGGCCCAAATCACATCATCCGGAAATAATTCACTCAACCGATTAACTATGAATGCCTCAGAGGCAAGATCCGCGGAGGTTACTAAGTCATTTTTAGCTTTACGCTCGATTTTGAACTGGTTATCGGCTTTGATCTTGTGAATAATTTCATCCAATTCGGGCAGCAGTGCTTTAATGGCATTGAGTTCGGTTTCGTAGCTTTTTTCAGTTAAACTTTTCATCGATATGACTGGTTTTGAGATAGTCTTGTAGGCAATAGAATAAGTTCAATGCCCTTTTTCGCCTACTTTCTCGCCTCTTTCCCACCTCTTTGATTGGGGGGCATATGCTTACAAGAGCCTTCATAATTTAGGGTTTCTTCTTTAAACTAAGCGTTTTTTTAAAGATATTTAGCGTACTTTTTATTCTTCCTAGTAACCCAACTTATTTTTATGAAAATCCCTATTGCAAGCGACCATGCAGGATATGCAGCAAAATGTGTTGCACTGCAAATATTAAAGGATCTTCGGGTTGATGTTGACGACCTAGGCACTCATAGTGAAGATTCCGTAGATTACCCAGAATATGCCGTTAAAGTAGCACAAAAAATTGATCAAGGTGATGCCGAATTTGGCATTCTTATTTGTGGCAGTGGTCAAGGAGTCTGCATGACAGCCAATAAGTTTAGCGGAGTCAGAGCCGCATTGGTCCAAGATGCGCAAACCGCTGCCTTGACTCGGCAGCACAATAATTCCAACATATTATGTCTGCCAGGGCGAAGTTTAGAAAGCGAACCTGAAATACTTAAAAATATTCTACAAAGCTGGTTAGAAACATCGTTTGAAGGGGGGCGCCATGAACGTCGCGTCCAAAAAATCTATAGCCTAACCTCATCTCACCCATAAATTATTAGCTAACATCTATGAATAGTATTCAATCTCAAGACTCCGCTATCTTTGATTTGTTACAAAAAGAAACCACTCGCCAAAATGATAATCTAGAGCTTATTGCGTCTGAAAATTTTGCCTCTAAAGCAGTTATGGAGGCAAATGGATGTGTACTAACCAACAAATATGCAGAAGGGTATCCAGGAAAACGATACTATGGTGGGTGTGAGTTTGCCGATGTTATCGAAGATTTGGCAAGAGATCGAGCTAAAAAATTATATGGTGCTGATTGGGTGAATGTACAACCTCATTCTGGAGCTTCGGCGAATGCGGCAGTGTATTTAGCGCTTATGAAGCCAGGTGAAACCTTGCTGGGTTTTGATTTAGCTCACGGGGGACATTTAACCCATGGTTCACCAGTAAATTTTTCAGGGATTTATTTTAAGCCCGAGTTTTATGGGGTGGATGAACATAATGGACTTTTGGACTATGACAAAATCCGAGACAAAGCAAAAAAGGTTCAACCTAAGCTCATTTCTATTGGAGCCTCTGCCTACTCTAGAGATTATGATTATGAAACATTCCGTGCAATTGCGGATGAAGTAGGTGCTTTACTTTGGATGGATATGGCTCACACTGCTGGGCTTATTGCGACGGGTAACCTAAACGATCCCCTGCCTCATGCCCATGTAGCTACCACCACCACTCACAAAACACTGAGAGGACCTCGGGGTGGAATGATTTTAGTGGGTAAGGATGGCCCTAATACGCTAGGCATCGTTGCAGCCAAATCTGGAAGAACAAAAAATTGGTCAGAATTATTTGATTCTGCTGTTTTCCCAGGTACCCAAGGTGGACCTCTTATGCATGTGGTCGCGGCTAAAGCAGTCGCCTATCAAGAAGCGCTTAAACCCGATTTCAAACAATATCAAACCCAGGTTCAGGCAAATGCTAAAGCCCTTGCAAACCGATTTTTAGAGCTAGGATATACTATTGTTAGTGGCGGAACGGACAATCACCTCATCTTAATTGATTTACGTAACAAAAATGTAACGGGTAAGGTAGCCGAGGAAGCGCTAGGTTTAGCAGCCATTACCGTGAACAAAAATATGGTTCCCTTTGATACAGAAAGTCCTTTTGTAACCTCTGGAATACGAATAGGAACCTCCGCAATGACCACCCGAGGATTCAAGGAAAGTGAGTTCATTGAGATTGCAAACCTGATCGATCAAGTAATACAACATCCAGAGAGTGAATCGAATCACAAAACGGTAACTGGTCGAGTTAAAGAGATGTGTGATCAATATCCACTCTACTAATCTAAAAGTGAACAGAGGCCCACTTTGAAGGAACGCCAAATCATGGAAGGTACTCCACCGAAGGCTAAACAGCCTAAGGATCGTACAGATCAGATGTCTTTTTTGGAGCATTTGGAAGAGCTACGATGGCGCTTGATTAAGGGTATGATCGGAGTTGTAATTGGTGTAATCGGAGCCTTTATATTTTCTGATTTCATCATAGATACCCTGCTTCTTGGCCCTACTAAAGCGTCATTTTTCATGTATGATATCATTCGGGTAGATGCGATTGATCTCACACTACAATCCAGGAAATTACCCGGGCAGTTCTTCACTTATTGGGGTATGTTATTTATTTCTGGATTCATCATTGGTTCACCGTTATTTTTCTATCAAATATGGGCTTTTATTGCACCTGCTTTAGAGAAACAAGAACGTTGGAAAACTATTTTAACCGCTTTTTTCATCACTTTTTTTTTTGGCGTTGGAATCGCATTTGGCTATCTCATCTTGGTCCCCTTTGCCTTACAATTTTTTGCCAATTTCAACATCTCAGACAGTGGACTGGTTCGAAACGACTTTGACATAAACGCATACTTCAGTTCATTGGCTATGTGGGTCGTAAGCTGTGGGATTATTTTCCAAGTACCTGTACTTAGTTATGGTTTATCTAAAGCAGGTTTTTTAACCCCCGTGTTTCTACGAACTTACAGAAAACATGCTATCATTTTATGCTTAGTTTTGGCAGCATTTTTAACTCCTCCAGATCCTATTTCACAAGTATTAATTGCTATCCCGTTGGTTATTTTATACGAAATCGCAATCGGAGTTTCTGCAATAGCAGTCCGTCAACGTACTAAAGAATTACGTAAAGCGTTTGGTGAGGTATAACTCTTACGCACGTGGGGGAAAATGTCGTAAAAGAGCCTTATATTTAAACTTCCTAACATCTATGAGTTTTATGCAAAACAACACCTATTTTTCTTCTATTTCTAGAACATCCTTCGGTTTTTTCATGCTAGTGCTAATCGCATCAATGATCATAGGATGTGGTGAAGATCCCTTTTACTTCACCTACGATTATTCTGATGCCCCTAGTTTACCCGACATCTCTGAAGCCATAGAAACCATAAACTATGATGATGGATTGGTAGTATACATCATGGAGCGTGGAACGGGTACCCAAAAAGTAACAATTCGAGATAATATCTTTTTATATTACACAACTTTTAGAGGGGGGACTTCTCGAGATAATATCGTTGATAGCTCCTACCTAAATGGGTCACAAGCTTCTACTCAATTTACTGAAATTGGCACTTATCAAAGATCTCGAGGTGTCGGATTTGTTCGAGGAGTTTTGGGAATGACCGAAGGAGAACATCGAGTAATTCAGGTTCCTGACTCACTGAACGCTTATGGAGATTTGGTATACTGGAATCTAACACTAGATTATATTGCCTATTAGCCTACATATACTCTAGGTACCTTGGGGGATATTCTTGTCGTAATCTCATATGCAATGGTTTGGGTCTTCTCTGCCCATACATTCGCCCGTAGCTGGTCAGAATCAAGCAAAAAAACAGGTGAACCTAGTGGGATTTTATTCTCACCAAGCCAAATAAGGGTGAAATCCATCGTAATTGAGCCTACCTGTTCGTACAGTGTTCCTTCGATACTGAGTTGCATTTGGTTGCTTAACAAGCGAGGCAAACCATGAACATAGCCTACAGGAATGACCCCTACCCATCCGTCGCGTGGCGCTCTCCATAGTGCTCCATAACTCACCGATTCCCCTTTTTTCACGGGTTGATGATGTATCAGCCGGCTCTGCCATGAAAGTAACGGGCTCAATGAGTCAATGGCTTGATTACCCGCACTATACCCATATATACATACACCAGGTCGTACTGCATCAAATGATAACGGTAGTTGCTTTGAGTAATGAAAAATAGCCCCACTATTAGCTGTATGCCGAAGCCACTCTATTGGAAACTGCGATTGAAGACTTTGAAATAAATCTAGCTGTTTGGCTACAGTTGATGAACCAGGATCATCGGCCTTATAAAAATGGGTATAAACCCCATTGCCATAAATATCTTTTCGCTTTTGTATGGCCTGCATAAGCACCGGTAGCTCTTCGATAGGAGCACCTAAACGCTTCATCCCGGTATCTATATTCACATGATACGAGCAGCCGGACTCTAATAGGTCTAGATGCCTGATATGACTCACAGAAGCAATTAAATTATGAGATTTATAGACAGCTATGCTACGCTCATTTGGAGGCTCAAACACCAATATTGGCTGCTTAATACCAGTCTTTCGAAGGATGACTCCCTCCGACGGGCGAACTACACAAAATCCACGAACTTGAGATGCTAATTGTTTAGCAATAGGAATAGCTCCATGTCCATACGCATCATCTTTAATCACGGGCCAAAGTTGTGTATCTGGAGCCACATTGTTCGTAATGGCTTCAATATTTTGATGCAACTTTAAAAAGTCTATCGTTATATGTTGATTCATACTAGTTTGATCAGCAACTAGATTAGGTTGGTCGTTTGAATTCACCGTGGAAGAATCATCCGATGATAATTCTATGTACTCTGAAGCCATGAGTGCTTTTTATACTTTTTCAATATAACCTGAGCGGCATTGTATCCCGCCGCACCAAATACACCACCACCCGGGTGGCAGGAAGCACTGGATAAGTAAAGGTGCTCAATAGGTGTTTCATATGCACTCATTTCAGGAATAGGTCGAAACATAAACATTTGATCAAAACTCATTTCGACATGCATTACGTTACCCTTTAGCAGCCCATGCTTTCGCTCAATATCCAGGGGACTTTGGATGTACCAATCGATGAGTTTATCTTTCATATTTGGGGCGTAATCAACCACTACATCGTAGATTTTTTGAGCTTCCCGCTCACGAATATCGTCCCACTTTTCGCCATTTGCTAGGTTGTAAGGATGCCATTGAGCCCAAACGAACATAGTATGTTTCCCATCCTTCGCCACTTCTGGATCTATTTTAGAAAAGGTCATCGCAAGTGCTGCTGGTTTACGTGGCGGTTTGGATTGCATGTAGTCTCCAATAGCTTCGTTCATGTACTGCACAGAAGGAGCCAGCAATTGAATACCATTATGGATAAAGGGATCTTCTGGGGCCGCTGTGTAAACAGGTAACTCCTCTACCGCACATCGAATAACCATTCCAAATCCGTTCCCCACGTTAATATTTTCGACTTTTTTCACCATAGAATTAGCCAAATGATCCGGCCCCACCATTTTTAGCATGGTTGTTTGAACATGAGCGTTAGAAACGACGATGGGTGCAAGAAATTCTTGGCCTTTTTCGGTTTGAACACCGATTGCACGACCAGTACGAATCAGAATTTTTTCTACAGGGGTATTCGTTAAAATAGTTCCTCCATGAGCCTGAATGAGGTTCTTCATGGCTTGGGTTAGCATCCCGCTACCTCCTTTGGGATGCTTTGCACCCGACTCATGCAACATAGATTGCCATCCCACAAAATCACCAGTGGCGCTCTGATCGGGTAAAGGTCCAGATTGGGCAGCAAACCAAACTAAGGCGGCTTTCAAATAGGGACTTTCAAATGCATCATCAACTACTTTTCCATAGCTTGATAAAATACGTTGTAAGCCACTCATGTGTTCCCCTTTATTGAACATAGATCCATCTCGGATCTGAGCTTTCACTATTTCACTAACAATTTTACCTCCCTTAGGGGGAGTCATGAATGAGGCGAGAACTCCTTTGTTAATCTTTGCCCAGAATTCAATAAAATCCCTATAGTTTTTAACATCCTTGGGAGCCACACTAGCGATGGATTCTAGGGTTCTTTCCAGATCCTTCCAGAAATGTATGACTCCGTTTGCTGTTGGAACTGGGTAAGACATAATTGGGTCCATATCTATATATTCCAATCCGTACTTCTCCAATTCTAACTCTTCGATGATTCCTGTTTGGTGAATCATAATATGAACCGATGAACCCACATCCATGCGAAACCCATGAGGATTTTCAGCAGATTCAAACATAGTCTCGGTACGTACTGCCCCACCGATGGTATCATTTTTTTCGGTAACTAAGACTTTATAACCGGCTTTAGCAAGATAACAAGCCGTGACCAACCCATTGTGTCCCGAACCCACTACTATGGTATCAAAAGACGGAGATGAAAGGTTCATATATACTAATTAATGGTTTAGTGTTCTACTTTAACCGATTATATACCAGGCTTCGGCTTATCAAGCTTCTTCAAGCAATAAATAGGTGCAATACGTTGCCTTATCTCCTGCTAACCCTCTTATTTGCGTTCATTAAGGTGAACCCAAATTAGCGTTTATTCATTGAGACTAGAAAATCTAAATTATCTCGAGATCCTTTTATTTTATCAAGGATGAATTCCATTGCCTCAAAAGGACTCATATTGGTTAAATGTCGACGTAACAAAACTACTTTTTCACGCTCTTCTTCACTAATCAATAGCTCCTCGCGTCGCGTTCCAGATCTAAATATGTCAATGGCTGGATAAATTCTACGATCCGAAATACGGCGATCTAGTACAATTTCACTATTCCCTGTTCCTTTGAATTCTTCAAAAATAACATCATCCATACGAGAACCGGTATCAATTAAAGCAGTTGCAACTATGGTTAATGAGCCACCACCTTCAATGTTACGAGCAGATGAGAATAATTGTCTTGGCACTTTTAATGCTTCCGAATCCACCCCGCCACTCATAGTCCTTCCTTTGTTACCCGCACATACATTATAAGCTCTTGCTAATCGAGTAATTGAATCCAACAATAGTAGAACATCATGCCCACTCTCAACCAATCTTTTAGCTTTTTCAAATACAATTTCCGATAAGCCCACGTGATTTTCTGGTTTTTCGTCGAAGGTCGAGGCAGCTACCTCTGCTCCTCGTACACTTCGCTCCATCTCGGTAACCTCTTCAGGGCGCTCATCAACCAGCAAAATTAATATTTTTGCTTCTGGATGATTTTGACTCACTGCGTTGGCAATATTACGTAGTATGGTGGTTTTACCCGTTTTCGGCTGTGCAACAATCAGGCTTCGTTGACCTTTACCTATTGGGGCAAACATATCGATTAAGCGTGTGGTGTACTCATTTGGAGCATATTCTAAACGATACCGATCCTCGGGATGTACAGGCAACAACTCATCAAAATAGCCTCTATTATCTACATCACGAGGGATGTGTCCATTAACCCCTTCCACTCTAAGCAGAGCAAAATATCTCTCACCCACTTTAGGAGGCCGAATAATACCAATTACACTATCACCTTGCCGAAGTCTAAATCGTTTAATCTGCGAAGGAGATACATAAATATCATCGGGACTTGCCTTATAATTATAATTCACAGATCTTAAAAATCCATACCCATCTGGAAGAATTTCTAAGGTTCCCTCATTAATTAGATAAGGACCAAGTTTCGGTTCCAATTCCGCTAAACGTTCCTTTAGAGTAGGCGCTTCGGAGGTTGGAAGTTCATCATGTTCGTGCTTTTTACGATTTCTTGATCTGTTAGAGGCATTATGATATTGATCATTGGAATCTCTGTTGCCTCTGCGCCCCTTGTTTTTTGCCTCCTCGGCTTCCGCTTTTTCTTCTTTATAACTAACCACATGTTCGCCGCCATATAGGCTATTCGCAGCGGTATTAATTTGGGTCGCCGTACGAGTTTCGTTGAATATATCTGAGGTTCTGCCTGGTTTGAAGCTATGTTCTGCTTTAACTTCCTCATTTGAAGCATGCCCGGCACTTGCCTGTATAATGGCGTCAATAAGCAATTGCTTCTTTAACCCAGTTACCCTGCTCACCCCTATAGACTTAGCTATAGCTTGTAAATCCGGTAGTTTTTTAGATTTCAATTGCTCAGGGTTATTCCAAGAATACCCATCATTCGTTAGTGATGACATAAAATTTAATTAAATAAACGTGTTAGTACCGACTTCATGAATACTTTGAATTCATGGATTGTAAGGGAGTCAAAATTCTGGCCGCACTAGAAAAGCATATTCACATTCGGCTCATCCAATCTTTAACAATAGAGTAAAAGTAAAAACTTCCTGTAAAAATAACCAAAGATGTCTTCAATTCACTTAACATATATTCTACATCACCGTCATAGATGGCTTTCATATGTAAATGAGACGGAATACCTGCCAAAGAAGCGGCCCTATCCCCTTCTAATTTGTAAAAAAAACGATCCGCAAAACCGAGTGTTTGATTTAAAATTTCCTTGCTTATTTTATCTTTCATCATTCCAATTACAATAACTTTTCTTTTGTTTTTTAATGACTTAACAGTTTTAATAGTAGATGTGATTCCTTCTGTATTATGAGAGCCTGAGAAATACCAAGGGAAGGTGGGATGCATTCGCTCAAATCTCCCTGGAACACCAGGGAATTCTTCAATAGCCGCAACAAAATCTTCTTCACTTACTGGAAATTGATCCTTTAAACACTGAATTGATTGGTAGGTCATAGCTACATTCCAAGCATTAACAGGCTCAAAAAAAGAAGTTTTGAGCGTAATATTGGGTTCACTCAGTGCAATATTCTTCTTTGAAAAACTTGGGTTTAATTGTTCCGCTTCAAATAAAGGGGCATTCTGTTTAAATGCACGCTCTTCAATTACCTTATATGCTTCATTCGGTACTTTGCCTATAATACAAGGTACTTTCTTCTTAATGATGCCTGCTTTTTCCCAAGCAATTGAAGTTAAATCTTCTCCAAGTATATCGGTATGATCGTAGGAAATACTTGTAATAACACTTAATAAAGGTAAAAGTACATTGGTTGCATCTAATCTTCCTCCCAAACCTGTTTCAATAATGGCTATATCTACAAATTCATGGTCAAATAGAGTGAATACAATGACCGTACTTAACTCGAAATAAGTGAGTTTATACGTGTCTAGTAAGCTGGAAACTTGGGCAAACAAAGCCACTAATTTCTTATCAGAAATGGGCTTACCGAGTATGCGAAATCGTTCGTTAAATGAAATTAAATGGGGCGATGTGAACAAGCCCGTTTTATATCCAGCACGGCGGTAAGTAGCTTCAAGAAGGTAACATACTGTGCCTTTTCCATTCGTTCCAGCTACGTGAATAGAGGGGAAATTTTTATGAGGATTGCCCATTTCTTGTAGAAAATTCTTGACCCTACTTAATGAAAAATTAGCGGCTTTAGCTCCAACCATACTAAATTTTGGGAGGGTAAGTAAATACCTCTCGACATCTTTAATATGTCTAAATTCTTTAGGCATTGACTACAATTTTTGGTATATCCTACGAAATAGTTAACTGATATATGTTTCTGATAATATCTAGTATGGTCTGATCTGTGACCAGTTGAATTGCGTCTATATTGTGTATGGGTTGAATTCCCATGATGGTACTAGTGGAAAAAACCACATCTGCTTCATACAGTGATTCTATGTGATACAATCCCTCTTGAATACTAAAAAAAGATTGATTATGTAACGCAGTCAACAATGCATCACGTCTTGTACCGGCTAATATACCACAATTTATAGAGGGGGTGTACACTGTTTGTTTATTTATCCAAAAAATATTTGCTGAACTACTCTCTCCTACATAACCATTTGCACTACATAGCAGTGCATCGTCATAACCATTTTGTAGAGCCTCAGTAGCAGCCAATACATACAATAAAGCATTAGATGACTTTAATGTACTCACCTCTGCTGCTTTAACGGGCAAATGAAAGGAACTTTTCATGAGACGGAGACTAGACGATTGGTCTAATTGATCGGGTATTGGGTGGTAAGAAAGAAACCAGGACCCCTTCGAGTTTGTACTAGGATACCCTCTTCCTCCATTCCTCCAACACTGCAAGCGAAGAATGTGTTGCAAGCCTAAATGACCATTCTTTTTTATTCCAACCTTAAACAAGCGCCCCCACTCTTCGGAGGATATTTGTAAATCAATACCTAAATAGTCTAAGCCTTTATTTAAACGCTTTAGGTGCAAGTCTAGCAAAATAACCTGCCCATTAACGCTAAGCATTGTTTCAAATAAACCATCCCCATACATCATTCCTCTATTTTCAACAGGTACATATGCCTCAGACTCTCGCAACCAAGTCCCATTTAGACAGACCAACGGCTCATTTAACACAGTGTCTAGGTTTTTTTTCAACGGTGACGGTCCGTCAGCTTTAAGTTTTTCGGGTTTATCTGATCTCTTTTTTTCGAACTTATTTGTTCCCAAACTCAACCTCTAAAAGACTGATTAAATACTCTAATTGTGATGAATTTCGGTAGCCAACCTGAGTCCAAAGGATTTGTCCATTGACCAAATAGATAAGGGTGGGGATCCCTGGGATTTGAAATTCGTTAAACAAGACACTTCCATCTACTACAAGATGCCGCTCGGAAAATACTTCATCACTTTCATAAGATACACCTTTATTTCTTTCTAGCTTCTCTTCCTCTACTTTTTGAACATATCCCTCTCGCGTATCTAAAACTAGAGCTATAACCATTTTTGGAGTCATTGTATTATAAACCGAGGAAACAGAATCAAATCTAGCGATGATTTGTTCTAATTGGTCCACCACTTGAGCTGACTTATCCGACCAACGTGCAGCAAATAGCATGATGATCGGTTCTTCTATAAATGAAGCCATTTGTACACTATCCATTTCTTGTTCTAAAAAACCTGTTTGCAATACAGATACATGGGCCTCTAAAAACTGATCGGTTCCTTCTAATAGGCCGCTATTAAAGGTCTTCAATTGTTTTGAATTAAAATTGAAGGAAGAAAACACTATAGCGACCAAACTTATAAACGCTATCACTAGCACAAATGGGACAAATTGTTTGGAATCTAATCTCATATTCAAAGTTATGGTTTTCTGCACTTTATCGCCTGATTTAATACGGCTAGGCGTTGGCAATATGAGTTACAAGCAAAATAATTTACTGAGTGGTGGTATAGATTTTTTAATTCGGTTCAATTTATCTGTGCGCTCGATAAATGACATATGAATAGGGTGAGATACCCCGCTTTTTTTCCTGAATAAGGAGGCCATTACTTCGAACTTCATAGTTTTGTACGTTTTGAGTAACCCTAGGGTCAGTTTTTTGGCCTTGAGATGTAAACACAGTATAGTACTTAGCTGAAACTTGATTCCAAAGCTTCGATTCCATCCAAAATACACTATTCTGATGGTTGATAATCACCAAAACCGAATCTTTTTCCGTTATACGCTCATAAGCTAGCACCTTCGGGTTATCAGTTTCAAGTACCGATAACTCCCCTTTTCTTAGCGCCTCTGAATTCATTCTAAGTTGAATTAAACCCGAATAATGCTCAAATAAATCAGCGTTGAAACCGACCGAATCGACTCCTCTCTCCCATCCATAAGGGTGGTTTTTTTCCGCTTCATACTGCAAATCGGACCAAATCATGGGTTTTCGATCATCGGGGTCATCAGCCCCCCACATTCCTGATTCTGTCCCATAATATATCATGGGAGCACCAGGCCAGCTTAGTTGAAAAACTGCCATTATACTCAGTACTTGAAGCTCTCTCTTAGTGGGAGCTCCTACCTTGTATCCATGCTTTGGATAGGCATCTGGATTATAAGGTGAACCAGGATTCCTAACTTGAGTCGCAATTCTTGGGGTGTCATGTGAATCAAATAGGTTTTGCAAACTATGCTCATACCCAGGACCATAGCTGCGCTGAAGATCCATCAAACTATTCGTTAGTTCATAAGCATCAATAGTTTTATCAATGAAAAATTCTTTAGATGCATAAGCAAATGGATAATTCATTACCGAACTAAACAAGGTATCTCCCACATACTCTAATCCTTTTTCATCCCATATTTCAGCCACAGTAACAGCTGTTGGGTTTATAGATAGAACCAGTGCGTGCCACTCTTTCCAAAACGGTTTACCAACTTCCGATGCCACATCTAGTCTCCACCCATCTACGCCATCACTAGGATCCCCATCCCCGTTTGGATCCATCCAGCGTTTGGTAATTGCAAAAATATGTTCCTTAGCTCCAGAAGAAAGATTTCCACCAGTTTCTTTAAATACGGGTAATCCTTTAAATCCCCACCAGCCTTCGTAATCAAACTCGTTCTCTGAGGTAGAAGGATCATCAAACGATAAAACAGAATACCAATGCCTATAGGGTGATTCTTCTTGATGTTTTATCAGATGTTGAAATGCCCAGAATTCCGTTCCAGTATGATTGAATACTCCGTCAATAATTACCTTAATCCCTCGCTGGTGAGCTTGTTGTATGAGTTTCAGAAATAAGGAGTCTGCGCTGCTCCACTCCCAAGTAGAAGGATCAGCAGGGTTCTCATTGGCAAACTGAGTTATATCTGCAGTAGGATTGGGGCCAAAATTTCGATCAATGTGATGATAATAGGTTGCATCGTATTTATGCATAGACTGAGCATCGAAAACAGGATTAAAATAAATACCTCCGATTCCTAAATCCTGCAAATAGTCTAATTGATCAATGACCCCTTGAAGATCCCCTCCATACCTTCGTTCTCGAACGATATCATAAAAGTTGGGTGTCGCTTGCTGTTCCCACTGTGCTCTGACATACCAATCCGAAGTCCATGAACTCAGAGTCCACCCTTCAGGCCCCCTAACTCGCTCTTTATTGGGTTCATTGGTTAGATCGCCATTTCGAAAACGTTCTGGAAATATTTGGTACCAAACCAGTCCATCAGACCATTCCGGTGCCTGTGCCCAACTTACACTAAACGGGCTCATGAGCAAAATAACAACCCCAATTACACTAATTCTTTGCATGGTTTAGTATCAAGTTGAAATAGCTGCGTCTCCATCCACATCATTCACCCTCATAACTGACCATGCACCTAATAGCATAAAGACGCCTGCAGTGACCAAGGCCCAAATCGCCTGCCCACCGTACAAATGCTTAACAATAGGCCCTCCAATAATTCCATTTACAATTTGTGGGAAGGTAATGAAAAAGTTGAATATCCCCATGTAGACTCCCATTTTTTTTGCCGGAATAGAACCAGCTAAAATAGCATATGGCATGGCTAGAATACTAGCCCAAGCTATGCCAATACCAACCATGGAAAACAGGAGCCAATATTTATCTTGAATAAAATAAATCGAAATAAGACCTAATCCACCTAGAATGAGGGATATAGCATGTGTTTTTTTACGACCCATTGATGCGGCAATTTTAGGTAAGAAAAAGGCAAATACAGCAGAAATGGCGTTATACACCCCGAAAATAACTCCAACCCAGTTTCCAGCTTCTTGAAATAATGGAGAACTAGTATCCCCTTTAGCTACCCCAAAAACATGTTCAGCGATGGCTGGTGTGGTAAAAACCCACATCGAAAATAAAGCAAACCAAGAAAAGAATTGAACCAGTCCCAACTGCTTCATGGTTTCCGGCATAGATGCAAAATCCCTAAAAATATGAATCAAAGAGGGTTTTTCTTCTTCAACTACTTCGTTTTCTAGCTCTTCACTATCGAATTCCTCAAGCTCTTCTGGACCGTATTCAGTGGTAGTGACCACCGTCCACAGTATAGAACCCAGCAGTATGGCAGCACCCACCACAAATGAGATGATCAAATTTAATGGAATTTCACCTTCTCCAGCTGTTTTACCCCATCCAAAGCCTTCGGCAAGTATGTAGGGTAACCATGAACCCGCTACCGCACCGATTCCAATGAGAACGGTTTGAACAGAAAAGCCTAACGTTCGTTGTGAACTTGGCAATTTATCTGCCACCAGCGCTCTAAATGGTTCCATAGCAATATTGAAGGAGGCATCCATTATCATAAGCATACCTGCTCCAACCCATAAAGCTGGTATGAATGCCGCAAACAAGCCAGCATTAGGCATGAGAATGAGCCCCAAACTAGCGAGAACGGCACCTGCCAAAAAGTAAGGCCGCCTACGCCCCAAACGGGTCCAAGTATTATCACTGTAATGTCCGACAATGGGCTGAACAATCATCCCAGTGATGGGTGCTACTAACCAAAACCAAGACAGATGCTCTACATCGGCTCCAAAGGTTTGAAGTATTCTACTGGCGTTAGCATTCTGAAGGGCAAAGCCCATTTGAATACCTAAAAAGCCCATACTCATGTTCCAAATATCAGTTTTTTGCAAGTTGGGTTTTGTTCGTTTCATTGGTTACTCCAAATAATGATTAGGATAAAAAGTGACTAATTTGTGGTAATGAATGTGTTATTATAGCCTAGTGGGTACTTAATATCAGCCATGAATTTGCCGGCACACTCATGACATCGTTGCCGTTTGCCAAGTACTCAACAAAATCCATTCCATATATCTTATATATGGTGCCTGCTTCTAATGAGAAACTAATTTCTTGGGTCATTTGGGTATTATTAAGCCCGACATACACGCCGAAATCATCTTTGTTTCGTTGGTAAGCATAGGTGCCTTGCGGAGAGGATATACGTATGGGATTTGCTCCATGATCGCCATTCCAAAGGGCTTCGTTTCGCTTATTCAACGCCAACAAATCGGTATAAAAATCGACTAGTGCATAGTCTTTCCATTCAATCTCATCTTTTTCAAAGAATAGCAGTCGTTTTTCAAGTACTGCTTCTTGTCCACTATAGACCAAAGGCATACCGTCAATAGTCCCTGAGAGTACCGCAAAGTTTTGGAAATTATCCCCGTACATTTCGATATCGGATCCATTCCAAGAATTTTCGTCATGATTGGATGTAAAATACATACGATAGGAATTGTCAGGGAACTTTTTAGCATCTTCTGCTAGTAACGAATCCAATCGATCGAAAGTCATCGTTCCTTTCGCAATTTCTCTAATGATGTGAGCATATTCCCAGGCGTAGTTCATATCAAATGCCTCTATTAGCAATTCAGGCTCCCCATCTTCAGCTAACATAAATACATCCTTTACTTCGTCCAACTCAGCATGTGCCCGTACCCAGAAATCAGTGGGAACCTTACCCGCCACATCGCAGCGGTACCCATCTACTCCAAATTCACCCACCCAATACTTCATCGCATCGATCATTGCGGCTCGCATCTCTTCATTGGTATAGTCCAGTTGAATGACATCAGTCCAATCAGTGCCTAATGGCGGAATGAAATCACCTTCTTCACCAAGCACATACCAATCTTTATTTTCTGTCCAGGGATTATCCCAAGCAGTATGATTTGGTACCCAATCTAGAATTACCTTCATCCCGAGGCTGTGTGCCTGTTGAACTAATGCACTGAAATCTTCCGCTGTACCATAATCACTACTCACCGCCTTGTAATCCTGCACCGAATAATAACTCCCCATACTATTCTCATTCTCTTTTCGGTTAATTTTGCCAATTGGATGGATAGGCATGAACCAAAGAATATCAACTCCCATCTCCTTTAGGCGTGGCAGATGTTCTGAAAAAGAATTAAACGTTCCTTCAGGGGTATATTGGCGCACATTTACCTCATAAATTGTGGCATTTTTACTCCACTCTGGTTTAGTTACTTTGGACACTGGTGCAGCCGAATCTACTCTAGAAGGTTGTGTGCATGCAGCCGTGAATATAAATAACCCAAGTGCAAATAAACTAAGAATACGTGTTGAAGAAGAGTGATAATTTGAATCCATGATTAAATAATTGAAAGATTACAGATACAATAGATTACGTGTAAAATTAAGGGTGAAATACCTGAACCAGAGAGCTAATTGGTGGAAGCTGAACTGAAATAGATTCACCAGTAAAGGGATGCTCAAAGGTGATCGTTTTGGACTCATCGGAAACATTAAAGAACACCCAAATCGATTCATCAAAATAAGCACGCTCAAAAACTAATAGCTCATCCTCAATGGTTTCGAATCGAAGCGATCCGTATTGGAGCGCTAAATGATTGGCCCGAAGTCTAGACATACTGGTATAATGTGATAAGCTTTGCTGCTCAAATTCATTGAGCCCATTAAATTTCATGGGACGCCTATTATCTGGATCATTAGCTCCGGGGAGTCCAAATTCATCCCCATAATACGTAACCGGAATTCCCGGTACGGTAAATATCCAGGTATGCATGAGTTGTAAGCGTGCATAGCCTTCTTGGCTAGGATCAGGTATATCCCGGGTCCAAGCCGCGAGTTTTGCATCCTCGTCCCACCGCACTTCCCCACTAGCTAGACTAATAAATCGAGCTTTGTCGTGATTCCCTGATATCACTCCCATATGATTGTTCATCCCGTAATACCGAATACTTTCCCTTAGCTGCTCTGCTAATGACTGCATCGATTGGTTTTGACCAAAACTAGCTTGTGCAGCATCGAAAAGACTAAAATCGAATTGGGCATCCAAAAGCCCACTGCGGACATAACTAGCAATGAGTGGACGACTTCCGTACGTTTCTCCAATCTGATAAAAATTTCGCTGCGGGTTATCCTGCATTGCCCTATTTATTTTTAGAGTAAGAGTACGCCAAAACTCTAACGGGATATGCTTGGTTGCATCGTGACGAAATCCATCAATATCAAATTTATGAACCCAGTAGAGGGCAGAATCCGACATTACCTGCAAAACTGCTTCTTGTGAAAAATCCAAACTAGGCATAAACGTGTCGAACCAAGTAGTCAGGCGTTGCTCGTCCCAAAGCTGGGTATTCATGGTTCCGTCAGGCAGATATAAATCGGTTTTCCACTCAGGATATTGTTCCATCACTGGATGCTCTTGATGCACATGATTAGCCACATAATCGAGCAGAATATTCATACCTTTTTCATGAGCAAGCTCGATTAATGCTTTCAAATCTTCCTCTGTACCCATGCGATCATCGATCCTAGACGACGAAATTGGCCAGTAGCCATGATACCCAGAGAAGGTACTTCGAACACCTCCTTGGTCCCACAATCCGTAGGCTCCTTCTGGATTTTGAATAATTGGAGAAAGCCATAAGGTATTGACTGATAGTGAGTCAAAATAACCTGTTTTAATGACTTCAATTAGGCCTTGAATATCACCCCCGTAATAATTGACAGAAGGATGTATATCAGGATCATTAACTTGGCGGTTATTCTGCGTATTTCCATCTTTGAATCGATCTAAAAATACGAAATACATATTCCAAGCCGAGCGATCACTTCGCTTAAGGTCATCCCTGTTCTGCACAATTTGCCCATTCTGTAAAGGGATGGTCAAGTTATGCAGTACCTCAACCTCATTAGTCAACCAAAGCCTAAAATGACTACGATCATGAAAGGTAGCCCGCGCTGGGATTACCAACTCCCAGTAAGCTCCCATCTCCTGTACTTCCACCGCCTGGTTCTCCCACATTACCAAAAGTGTATGCTCATTAATAGAAAAATGATTGAGAATTTTATCCTCTTTTCCACTGGTTGATGTAGATTGCTCTGACGAAAATTGTCCTAGGCTCTGATCCAAAGGTAGATAGGATTCCATTCTAACGCTTAGCCGACTTCCACTAGCCTCGGTTGGCACCAACACCGCCGGGTGGGTACTTCTCTGTCCTACTTCTATAACGCTATTATAATCTCCAAATCCATTGGGTACTGTTCGAGAATTAGCTGGATCGATTAATTCGATACCATCAACCACAAATTTATAGGCATATACACCAGATTCTACTTTCATTTCAACCCGCCAGGCACCATCGCGATAGTGCATTGGGTTGGCCGCCACATTCCAGCCGTTCATCTCACCCTTTAGTTGGACCAATTCGAAGCTCCTTTGCGGATCTGGGTAACTAAAACTCACCGAAACATAACCGCTATTTTTTAGGAGGATATGTCCTTGCTCATCATCTACCAATAGTTTAATGAATTCAGCAGGTTGCTGTAGCCGCCCGATCAAGCGAGAACGCTCTTTGTTGAGCCTGATATGTTGTATTCCGGAAGGTAGCTTGGTCACTTTGAGATCTGCGGGTTCCCATACATAATCGGCCCAAATAACCTCTGTTGTATCAGATAAAATTATTGGAGTATTCAGCCCTATAAATGGAGAAGTCTCATTCGTTTTGGAGGGGCTACTACAAGCAGTCATTAATAGGAACATTACCAATAATACATGGAAAAAAGAGCCAAAAACGACTCTCTCATTTACCAAGTAGTTAAGCTGGTAATGATTGCTATAATTTTCCCTTATTCGCATTTACTTAATCAGGGTAATAGTTTGTGTTTGTGTGTTTGAACCTTGTAATAAGCGCACAAAATAAACCCCACTAGACAATCCGGAGCCTGAAAACTTAATCGTATGACTACCCTGGGTCATCGGCTTATCTACCAAGGTGGCCACTTCACGACCAAGAAGGTCGTATACTCGTAAAGAAGTAGCACCATATTTAGCTAAACTGAAGGAAATTTGTGTGCTTGGATTAAATGGATTTGGGTAGTTGGGCAGAAGAGCAAAGCTAGCTTTTTCTGCCAAGGTCTCTTTTCTCGTATTTGAAGTTACTAATTCAGAAAAGTCTCTACTGGTAAATATATGAAAGGCACCTGGCGATAAGCTCACCTCTAAGGCTCCACCACTTACCTGTAGTTCGGTCTTATTAAAATAGTCGAACCATTGGCCATCCTTAGGAAAGTTAATGGTTCCCATAGTAGTACTTACCCCGAAATTACCTACGATAACCACATTTTCCT
>CABZWK010000012.1 GCA_902529365.1 uncultured Balneola sp. | reverse complement strand
CATTTGAGGATTGAACGAGTTGAGGATTATCCTGCCGTCGGCTCATATCATACATGAGCCATTCAAAGCCTAGCTCATTCTCGGATACTGAAATGGCGTGAATGGGTCGAGACCGGATTGTATATCTATTCGCAATGTATTCGGAGTAATATAGTCGGTCATGGTACTCAATCGGCATGAAAGCACCCCCAACTACATCGGTGAGCTGTTCTATACGGTTTGGAATAGGAAGTCCTTCTGAATTCAAGGCCACCCTGTAGATATTGAAACGACCGTTTGGAGCGGCGCTGAAATACAGGTAAGAACCAGAGGAGTCGACATATGGGTCACGCAGATCAAAATTGGCTGCTGTTAGGGGCGTGAAGGCGCCATTCTCAGGGTCCAAGTTAAAGAGTTGCCGTTCGCCCAAATAGGCATAGGCTCCGTACAGTTGTTGACCATTAGGATGCCAAATAAGGCTGAACATAGTTCGGCCGTCTTCAAAGCTGGTCCAATTTTTCCATTCGTCCAGTAGTATTTCAGGCTTTTTTTCTTCGAATGCATTGGCTAGTTGTTCATTCCAGCTTTGAGAATCCGGAAGGGTTGACCAAACCAGATTCTGAGTGCCTTTGGATTGTTGAACGGCCACTAATCCAAGACCCTGTGGATGCCAAGCTGGAGATTCCAGGCGAGCAGACTGGCTTATGCGAAAGTCTGTTTTATGTGATAAATCGTGGATAAATAGATCCCTGTAATCCTCTCCATACTGGTTGTGCTTGTTTACGCTATATACGAGCTGTTTACCTGACGGACTCCAATCGAATGAATTGTTTATGAATTTGACTTGGGGTTCTAGTTCATGTATGTGTGCATGACCGGTAACAGCTGGGCTAAATGCAGGTGCTTGGAGGTCCTCCACAATCGGAGTTGCTGAACCTAAACTCGAATTTGCACCTGAACTCGAACCGGTGCTCAAACTCAAGTTCGTTCCATCCACAACACCCGTTCCATTTGAGATATCTTCTACCTGAGCTAGAGCATTCAGCTCACGGGTGTACAGTGACACGCGAGATGTTGCCCGTTCGCGGTTAGACACATAAGCGATGGTTCCAGATTCAGGGTGAATTCGTGGGTAAAAATTATAAAATCCTTCTCTTTCTATCGCTGATACCTTTGCGCTGTCAGCAGCCCACGGCGAATGATTTATCTGGGCTTCTACAATCGAATATTCTTCTTTTAAACTGTAAATCCATTCCTCAAAAACCTGTTCCCCAGGAATACCGATGGCTATTTCGATGGCTTCTGCTACATCGAATACCTGGTCTTGCCCCAAGGCCAAGGTAATATCCTTTAAGACCACTTCTCCGAAGCGATCGGCCATGTACCGAGTAAAAGCAAAGCCTTGATTGTACACCGTCTCTCGCTCAATAGAGGTTTTGGAGGCAAATGTACCCATTTCTGGGAGGCTAAAATGACTATTAGAAAGCACCCGATTACGCAAAATCATATCTCGGTGAGCATCCCATTTATCGTAGCTTAATTCCTTGCGCTGAAACTGAGCGGTTCCCTCTGCCAACCAAGCTGGGATGTTAAGCGAAGCAAAAGGTAAAGAGGCAATGCCATTGGGAAATCCATACAATACATCGGGGCGGCGCACTTTTTCATAGGATAGCCACTGAAGATAAGTAGCGGGAGTACGTCGCTCGCGCTTAAGACCGACTTGGATCTGAATAATGTGGGTAAATTCGTGGGTTATTACATTGCGCATCCAACTGTGTGTGCCACGCAGGGGAGCGTCTAAGGCCGGTACCCAAATGTCGATTTTGTTATCAAAAAAGTAAGCAGCTCCATTGGAATAATCTTCTCGATCCTTCAACACAATACTCACTTTTTCATCGGGCTCGTGCTCGTACAAATCGGTGATAGGCCCATAAATCTCTTCGGCTATTCGGGAAACAACCTGTGCGCTACGATCATTACCATCTTGAAAATGAACCAAAAAATGCTCGCTTTCCACCGTAAACCAATCCAGGTGGTTATACGAATAATCGTAGTACATCGGGTTGGTTTGCGCGGAGATCTTGGCGGCACCACAAATCGAACTTCCGATGAGCAATAGCAACGATGCGGCGATATGAAAAAATAACGTCTTCAATGGTAGAGAGCTCCTTATTTTGCAATGGCCATTTTAACTAATTTACTGCTTGTTTTACCAGCCACAGTAGCCTTCACTAGCGCAATATACGCTCCCGACGGCCATTGAGAGGTATCGATTTTAATTTCTTCTGGACTACCGCCGCGACTTTGAATCTGCTTCTCCCAAATAAGTTGACCGCTAAGATCAATAATTTGGACGTGCACTTCCCCCACATTGGAAGTTTGAAAACGCAGATTTGTTTGCTCTTTGGCGGGGTTGGGCCAGTTATAGGTTTCGCTGCGTACCAAAACCCCATTTGCCCGATCACCACCATCAACGTTCGATTCTTCCCCAACTTGAACCGCCCGATTCCAACCCCAAGGCCCCATTCGCGAGGGCCAGTCTGCGCTGCCCATTGCTGGAAATTCCCAGATAGAGAGTTCCCCAGAAGGGGCGATAGCCGTAAGGTAAGACCCGATTATCCCGGGTTGATGTATCCGCGAGTCATGATCCCCGCCCGAAATACCCCCCCCGGCACCTACCAGCAGTGGAAATCCCTGTATCAACTCGCCTTGGAGCGAATATCCATAAAGCATAGTGGCATAGGGATTTTGCCCAATCACAAGCAGATCTTGCTCAGTATCTCCATTAAAATCTCCAAGCAGGGGACTTGCCACCCAGTGAACCGAATCGGGTGCAGGCAACGGAAAATAATCCAACATAGCCCCGCTTAGATGGTATCCCTCTATCGTATTCTCGTTATGATTAACCCGAAAAATGGTCCCTTTTTTAGAGATTGCAGGCCATTCTGCGGCATAGTCACTGTTTTGGCTGCTATATATTAAGGTATATACATTGGCAGCATTAGGGTCAAAAACCCCCAATTCCTGCTCACTAAGTCGAATAAGCCGTAGCTGTGCTCCCTCAACTATGGGTATCCATTGAGCGTACTGTTCATTTCCTAATAAGCCACTTTGCTCCAGGGCTAAAATTTCATCTGTGCTCCAACCCTCTACCTGAAGCTCGTCATCGTTCCATCTTGCTTGAAAGGATGTAGCCTGCTCATTCCCAGGGTTCACATGCTCGATTAAGGCACTTTCCAGCAGCCAATCCGAAGCAGAAACCTGGCCAGCCATATCAATTTGTAGCCCTATTTCTTCGAGTAATATCGGTGAATTTACTCCCCCCGTGCTACTCAGGTAACCCAGCTGTTCGCCAAATCCCCTCCCAGCTAATTCAGACACCACCATTTGCTCCCATCGCTGAACCAGACTGTCATCACCGGGGATAACATTCCATGAGCGAATGAGTAGCTGTGAGTCACTTGCCCGACGCTCGGCGGTAATGATTCGATCTTCTAATACAGGTTGCAAAGAACCTTCCATGTCTGAACGTTGAACCCAGTCGTCGCGTGTTAGCATTTGCTGGGTTTTCAGACGGCTTAAGGGGAGTAGATGTAGGGATTGTTCTGAATGCACACTAATTAAGGTGTCAGTAGCAGTAGCCACTGGTCCGCCCAACGCCTCGACCCCATTTGCCCCCACAATAACACGGCCGATCGACAGGGGATACTTCCGGTAGTATGCCTCATCGGGTACTACGCCTGAGGGAAGAAAATCTTGGGTATGAACGATTAGCTTTGGTGCGCGATTATACGGAGCGGCATAACGAATAGAAAACTGAGCAGTCGATTCGGTGGCTTGAATGTCATATAATTCAAAATACTGGCGAGCACCTGGGTTACTGGCATTGTTTGGATAGGTCTGGGGTCCAAACACATTGTCGGGATTCAAGTCAATACTCCCATTTCCGGTGATTACGCGGTAGTTGTTGTCTTCCCACCAAAAGTCATACGCATAGCCAAAGCTGGGAGAATTATCTAACAGCCCAGCATCTAAGCCGATATCTTGGGCTCCATCAGCCTCCTCTAGATCTACCCCGCGATAATACGGATCTTCGTTGACTCCACGGTCGCCCCCTTGAGCTTGGACATCAAAAGCCCTTTGAATCACCCCTTCGTCAATGTGCCAAATGAGTAGGCCTCCATTAAGCTCTCGATCGTCCTCAGTGCCTTCTTTTTCATCCGGACCAAGGTCTAATCCACCGGGTAAGCTCCAATCGAAATTACTAACATTCAATAGGGTTCCAGCGGCTAATAAGGTGTCAAATCCGGCATATTGATAGATAAAATCGGTATCGCTGTTGGTGAATTGTTGGCGCACTCTGGCCCCGTTTGGTTCACGTATAGTTAGCTCAACTCCGCTAGCATTCAAATCACGGTTGCGGTATTCGATTAAAAAATATTCATTGCTGGATATATCCCAACGGTAGAGCTGCGGGTCATCTGCATTCCTATCCATAGAAGCAGGAGCCAAAATGAAAGGGCCTATGCTCCCTTGGTTTTCTAACGCTCCTGCAGACTCGGTAATATTTACAGGTTCTATCCACCCTAGGGCGACCTTTTCCCAAGCCGAGGGTTCAGGCGGAATGAGGCCGTTGTAGGAAAAAAAACCGGCCCCGTCCATAAGACCAAACCTCCCGATAGCAGGCGAGCCATCGACGGTGTTAAATAGATCGGGCAGGCCTAAATGACTTCCTATAGAGGCGCAAAGTAGTCCATTGATCGAAAGAGGAAACACTACTTCGTTTCCTGCAATGTCTTCACCTCGACGGCTTTGTGTTCGTGGAATTATCATGGAGTTTTTTACATGAAAAGCCCCATCGTTGATTGCAAAGCCTTCAAAGCTGGGATCGTCCAATAACCGAGCGAGCTGATCTTCTTTGAGGTAGATTGAGGGTAGATCATACGGGGTAATGTCAAGGCTGGTGCCGGTTAACTCAATATCCCGTCCAACGCCTGCGTGAAAAATAACAAAAGCGGTTGTTTCAGGGTCCAAACCGGTGGGGTCGAACTGCCCGGATTCATCTACTTTGCCCCACACATGCTCCAGCAAAACCGCTAACTTTTCCAAGGTGAATTCTTCGCCAATGGGCGAATAAAACGACATGGGATGATCCAATTGCACCACCTTGGGAAGTACCTGATAGTTTAACTCTAATTGCCCATCGGAGGCTTTGAGGTAATAATTAAGAGCAAATTCGAGATGGGCCTCAAAATACTGTTGGTTATGGGGCAGAGGGTCAATGCGAGTATTCTGCTCACGGGCTAGATAATCCAAACCACCGAATCCGTCGGGCCCAAACACCCCTGTTCCGGAAGTCAGCTCAGAGGTATCGGCCAAGAATTCTACGCGAACCGCAATCACATTAACCTGTCCGACTGCGGGTCGAATGACCTGCGCAGTGAGCCTTGAAGTACCCAGGATTTCTAGGCCTAGCAAGAACCAGAGTACGACCAGGCCGGAACAACCGGACAAGCTAATCGAAAAAGGCCAGCGGATGCGTAGCATGGAGGTTAAAAGTTCAGGAGCACGCTAAAGCGGAGAGTATTCGCCAAGGGGTGATCCGATTCAAGGGTCTTGATGTAACTAAAGTCGATACCAAAGGCGTTGTAGCGTAAGCCTGCACCAAAAGTAATGTATTTTCTGTCGCCGTTGTTTGGGTCTTCGTAATAGAATCCACTGCGCAAAGCAAAAAGTTCGTTATACCAGTATTCCAGACCGGCGCCAAACATAAGCTGCTGGAACAGACTCACATCGACGTATTCCTGACCATCGAAACGCTGGAAGGTATCCCAAGAGCTAAACAAGGCTTCAATAGGGCCGGCTGCTACATAAGAGGTGTCAGAAACGCCGGCTTGGGTAGAAATGAGTTCTTTTTTGCGGGCCATAATTTTAGAAACATCAGTAGCTAGGGTAATGCTGTTGTAGCCTTCGGGATCTAAATCATATTCAATGGCAAAGCCGGCACGCAGGGTAGTTGGCAGCGGGTCTTTTTGGGCATTATCGGTGTACTGCATTCCAGGGCCAACATTAGAAAGGTTAAAGCCCGCAGAAAATCGAGCGTTATTCTGACCTAAAACGAAGGGATCGGTTTTGTACAACAAGGCCAAATCCACTCCTACACTACTTCCTGGATTTACTTTCTGCTGGCTTACCGTAGTACCAGACGCCAGAGAGGAATAAATAAGACGTAAGCTGGTACCAAGGGCTAGATTCTTGTTCACTTCAAAGCCATAAGAAAGGCCCAGAGCCAACTCATAGGAATTGAATTTAGAGATGATATCGGGGCTATCCTCGTTGGTTTGGATTTGCTCGCCTAGGTTCAAGTAGGTGAGATGGGCGCCAATAGTACCAATGCCCTCCACATAGTACTTACCCACCAGGTAATCGTAGAACAAATCATCCACATTAAAGTTAGCCAACCAGTTCGAGTGAGTAATACTTACCTGATTGCCTCGCTGAAACGCCAAGCCAGCAGGATTCCAAAACATGGCTGATGCATTATCGGCAATAGCCACACCGGTATTTCCCATAGCGGCTCCCCTAGAATCGGGCTCAATCTGTAAAAACGGCACGGCGGTAATTGCCACCTGCGCTTGGGTAGAAAACGAGATCCCAAAAAATAGGCTAAGACTTAGGATAAATGGATTATAACGTGCTGAAAACAGAGATTTTTTCATAGTGTATATTATTCTCAAAATATTCTGTGCAGGAATATAAAGAGTCTGGTTCATTAATTATGTTTTTTTAGGTGAATCACCGCAATTAGCGTAGTAGCACTTAGCGAATGACTACTAGTTTTTCAATTTGTTCGGTTGTTTTTCGGCCTTCGGGAGTGTCTGTTGTAACCCTGAGCACATAAACATAAGTACCGTTGCCCAGGCGATCAAAATCCCGGTCACGGCCATCCCATGGAATACTGGCATATGAACTATTTCCTATTATGGTTTCTTGGATTTGTTGTACAGGAACTCCGGTTAGCGTGTAAATGCGAATACTCACCTCTAAAGGACTCCCTGGTTGATTGTGTTCGAAAACGAACTGCGTAAAATTATTCATCGGATTGGGGTAGTTGTACACATCACGCACCACCAAATCCTCCTCAGATTGCACCTCAAAGGCTACACTTTGCTCAGACGGATTATTGTGCACATCCCACGCCCGAACCTTTAGGGTATAGGCCCCCTCAGGCATGTCCTGTAGAGGATATTCGATTCTACCTTGCGTAAAATCGTTCAGCGCTCCTTCATAAAAATCGTTTAACACAAACTCACGAGGGGGCTGGGTATTTAAGGTTGCGATAATCTCGTGTCCAATGCCGGTTCCAGTGGTGTTAATGCCCGAACTGTCGCTGAGTTCGACAAAAACGGTGGGATTCGAATTCATCAAACTTCCATTAAAAAACGAAGGATCGTTCAAATACACATCCATTTTTGGCCCCTGTCCGTCATTAACGGCATTGGGATTCACCCCGGCAAAACGCAAACTTGTAAACGATCCACCGGCGGTTTCCTCAGTGCTCTTCGCAAAGACAATCATGCGAGAGAGATCCGGAGAAAAACTCATGTCTTTAGGCAGAATAAATCGGGTAGAAAAACGTCCATTCTGCACTTCCGCTTTCCCGCGAAACAAAACATCACTCTCGACCTCATAAGTACATTCCAAGGCCGTTCCGCGATTTAAATAACAGCCATAGGTCGATACCCATTCTCTATCCTGAGGAATGCTTACGCGGCGTTTGGCATCGAATAGGGTGAATACCGCCTCTCCGTTAAAACTGCTGCGACGCTGCCCGTTGGCTAATTGAATTTCGCCCTCCAACTCTACGGTGTCCAGTGCCCGAAGACTCAGTGGTTCGCTTAGGGTATCCAGTTTCACCTGGTTAATGTGAGTGAAGGTCCCCTTTTTGTCTGGTAGGGCCAATCGAAGAGCCGGATCTCCCAGTAGAATAAACTTGCGCGCATTGATCTCATTCCCAATAGAAGTATTTTTGGTGCGCACAAAAATATCACCCAGTCGGAGAGCGCGCCCATCGGTATCGCGCTCCAACATTTTTTGGGAGAGAGCAATATTTAACCCGAAATTCAATGCGGAAGTGCTCGAAGACGTATACACAACCCTCGTGGTAGTAAAGCTAGCAATAGCCCCTCCATTTTCAGCCAATACCAGTTTTTCGGCCCCGGACTGGGCATCAATGTCATCGTAACGACCGAACTGGCAAGTGGCGGTAACCACGAGCGCCAACTTGTTTCGGTTATTGAGTTGAGGGATATAATCCGAGAGAAATAATTCCTCATCGGTGAGGGTTTGGGCGTTCCCATGACCCGAATAATTGAACACCAGCATGCCCCGGTTAAAGGTATCGATCAGATCCTGAGTGGCTGCGGGGAGTTGCCGACCGGCGGCGGTAATTTCCTCAGGGTAGGCAAAAAGATAGATTTTCTTTAGGCGGGCTCCGGGTTCATTCAAGTTCATTCGAATGGCAGTCCCATCGGCGTTGAGTACATGTAAATCACGGTTACGATCCGATTCTGGAAAATCATCATCTCCGGCAAAAGTAAATAGATTCTGCCAATCCCCAGCATTGGCGTGGTCCTCATAGCGGTAAATTTTGTCTAAAGCTATGCGCGCTTCGGTTCGAGACTGTGCCGAAATACGCCCTACTCCTATATCGACTCGGTCAGACGAACCAAAAATACCTTCTCCGTCGTCCATGTATGCAAAATAATCGTCGGTGCCGTAACTATTGGTTCGATGAATGGATTCACTGCTTTGATAGGTAATTACATAATTTGTAAACCCCTTTTTAATATTTTTAGTATCGAAAGTAGCATCGCCAAACAGCAGAAGGTTTTCGGGCAGTTGCTGGTCTTGAGCCAACGCGCGTTCCCACAGATACTTTATGAAGTCTCTAATGGCTGATGGGTCGGTAACCCCTCCAGAAAATTCGTTAAAAATCTGTTCCTGCGTCACAACCAGTGCATCGAGTCCTTGCTGGGATCGATATTGGGCTAGTTCTTGAGCGTATGGCAAAAAGGTAGGAGCCGTTACGACTATATAATTGGGATATCCGCTAAGTCCACGAAGATTCTGATTGGACACCTTTCTTCCCATTACCGGCGTATAATAACCAGTCTGCACCCAGTAGCGATCCGAAGGTTCACTACCATGTTGAAAGGTATGCGTAGCTGTGATACCAGTCCCAAAGCTATTGGTGAACGGCACCGTCACAGGCTGGACCGGGTTTGAAACCTCCAAGACTCGCGGCTGTGCTATAAACCCAGAAACGGTAAATGAGCGCACTGTTTGCCCATCGGAATCGATGGGCGCAAACATGGATAATTCTCCATTATCGGCATATTGAGCACGGGTACTAGCTACGCGCACATAATCCACAAAAGCCTCAGTCCCTGCATCCCCATTACTTATGGTAACGCTAAGCTCAATAACCGCATCACCAGAGTTAATAAAGTCCGAACTATTCAAGCTGAAAGGTATTTGGCTAAAACTATACGCCCTTGCCGACTCAAATTCATAGGAATTATACCCTGAGGTAAGTGAATTCACTGAAAAGGTATTCAGTACTTCTCCGTTGGCCTTGAGCTGGAGGGTAGGGCGGCTTTCAGAGCGCACATAGATTCGCCCCGAGAGCAACAGCGATTCGTTTGGATTCACCTGAACCAAGGTGTCCTTATATATAGACACATTCTGTCCTTGTGCGGTAGCGGGAATGCGTTGGCCAAGAAAAAAGCGTCCGGTCTTTTGACGCGTTTCTGACTTATTCAGCTCCTGTTCCATCCAGTTGAAGTCCTGGAACTGCACCTGGTTGGCACAAGGCGCACAAAAATCGGTCTCGCTTTTCATACGAAGCCCTGGCTGCTCACCTACGGTCAAAAAAACAAAAGTAGAATCCGAATAGGGATGGATACTGTGCGAAAACTCTTCCAAATTCCGAAATTCCTGATCGGGTGAAATGCCATAAAACAGCAGCACATCACCAGCATCAAAAGCCCCATCAGCCTCGCCCTGAACCAGTACAGGAATTTGTGCAAAATCTGGCCGTACTGTATTGTTACGTTCAGGTAGAACCTTCCCGTCGGTGCCCCAAATCTGCAAATTGTGTGGATCAATGCGGCTCAGATCCAAGCCTAATTCCTGGAGATAATCCGCACTTAATCCATGAATACCCTCCCGAGAAACTGGAATTTTATACCACTCACCGCTGGCCAGTGGAGTGCTATTGTGCTGCTTCCACTTTGCGCCCATTTGCTCAGCATTAGCGGCATTATTTGCCCAAGATTGCGGCTGTTGAGTTAGTTTTTGCCTGTCCCATCTGTCTATATCAGGCGACATAGCTGTTTTCCCCACACGAATATGCAATTCCCGAGTCACTTCGGTCTGGGTAACACCTCGGGCTAATGCATCCGCGCCACTGACTGAGTTAGTCGAATTTGATGTATTTAGCGAATTGGGTTGATTGGAAGAATTATGCGAAAATCGTGCCATGTGAAGCACCACCGAAGCAATATCTTGCCCCCGAAACGAGCCAACAAACCCCGTTTCTACCACAGGCAATTGTGTACTTTTCAGTGCCCAAGCTTTGGCTTGAATCGAGTCAATAGGTGTGGGAATACTTCGAACTTGTTGCTGCAAAATCTGTACATCGGCACGTCCCTGACTTACGGCTACCGGTAATTCAAAGGGGGGCAAAACCTCCAATCTAGGGTTCGAAATTCGGTACTCGATGTGTGTGTCGCTTTCGGCCACCTTAACTAATTGAACGCTCGTACTCTGTGCCCAAACTGTGCCCCCTGAAGTTCCTAAAATCAACAAACTAACGGCAAGACAAAGCCATCCCGTCACTCCCTTTTTTACAGGCAATAACCAAGCAGCTCGAGTCTGATTCCCAGACTTACTGTCTTCTTGATGTTGTTTAGGCATAAGTTTTATCGTCTATCAATGAGTTTTGGAAAGCAAAACCATCCATCCATAAATAAGCCCTAGGGCGAACACAAATAATGTGTGGATTATTGTAGCGGTGCGGTATAGACGTATAGTTGGTTAATTCTGAAGATCAATGCTTGCTCTCAATGCAGTTGTTTGTTTGCATCCAAACAGGTTTCAAGCAAAAGTATTATAACGTACAAAACGAATAGAAAATTAGCCTCCTGCCAGCTTAAAGTCAACTAAAAGACGAAAACTTAGCTCTTAAAAAGCACCTTATGCACGAGTAGAGTTCAAATACGAAAAAATTAAGGCATAGCACCTAAAATAATTCCCGCATTCGCGTGGTTCAGAACCGCTCTGATTCATTTTTTCTGGTTGATTATTTCTGGGTTCCTGTCAATCTCGTTGATTAATACAGCTCCCTCTCTTTTAAAGCCGCTCAATAACAATAGCAGAGGCCCCACCACCACCATTACAAATACCCGCGCAGCCATAACCACCACCGGTTTGCTGGAGTGCATGCACTAAGGTCACTAAAATACGCGCACCCGAACATCCAATAGGATGCCCCATACTCACCGCGCCCCCACGAATATTAACCTTTGTTGGGTCTAATTCTAGCTTTTGTTCGTTGATCAGTGCCACCACAGAAAAGGCTTCGTTAATTTCAAAAAGATCCATGTCTTGAATACTAAGACCTGCTTTTGATATTGCTTTTGGCATAGCTTCCGAGGGAGCCGTAGTAAACCATTCAGGCTTTAAGGCAGCGTTGGCATGACTAATGATGCGAGCAAGTGGGCGAATACCCAATTCAGACGCCTTATCTTCACTCATCAACAGCACAGCCGCTGCGCCATCGTTAATGCTAGAGGCATTGGCAGCCGTTACTGTTCCGTCGGCCTGAAACACCGGTTTTAGTCCTGGTATCTTATCAAAATTGACCCGATCTAGTTCTTCGTCGCGGTTAATTTCAATGGTTTCACCTCGTCTACTTTTGACATGAATCTTAATGAGTTCATCTCTAAAATAATTCAACTCATACGCTTCTAAAGCCCGCTTGTAAGACGATATGGCGTATTGATCTTGAGCCTCACGCCCAATTGCGCACTCCCGTGCGCAATGCTCGGCGGCATCCCCCATCATATACCCGTTATACACATCCCAAAGCCCATCACTAACGATACCATCCTGAGCCTCAACGTGCCCATATTTACTCCCAAACCGCTGCTTTGGCAGATAGTAGGGCACGTTGCTCATGCTCTCCATGCCGCCAGCAGCCACCACCTCGGCATCCCCAAGTCGGATTTGGTCGAAGCCCATCATCACGGCTTTGAGGCCAGAGGAGCAGACTTTGTTCACGGTGGTAGCGGGCGTTCGCTCGCTCAAGCCCGCTTTCAGGGCTGCCTGCCTAGCCGGCGCTTGTCCAATCCCTGCACTTAGCACATTGCCCATGACCACTTCATCAACCAGATCCATGGGAATTTTGGCAGATTTTATGACTTCTAATAGGGCAGTGGCGCCTAATTCAGGAGCGGTAAGGGAGGCGAGGCCGCCTCCATAAGTACCGATAGGGGTTCGTTTGGCGGCAACAATGACAACGTTGTTCATAATAATTCCTGCGATGGTTTGTTGGTAGAGTACATGAAAAAAATCAGCGAAAAATAATCAACGGATAAGCGAGTAGTTCAAACCTACAAAAAAGGCTATTTCTTGGCAATAAAACTAGGTGACTGTCTCGACACAATGCAAGCCACAAAACTAGGCAAAGGCGGCGTCTAGATCGGCCAGTAAGTCTTCAACATCTTCAATTCCAACGGAAATTCGGATGAGTGAATCCTTTAGTCCGGCAGCTTTGCGAATATCTTTTGGAATAGACCCGTGAGTCATCGAGGCCGGATGAGAAATTAAGGATTCGACCCCGCCCAAACTTTCTGCCAAGGTAAAATATCGGGTGCGTGCCATGAAGGCAGCTGCTGCTTCCTGGGTATCATTCGATAAGGTGAAGGAGAGCATGGCCCCGAAATCATCCATTTGTTCGCTGGCCAGTTGGTGCTGCGGGTGTTGCGGGAGGCCGGGATAATTTACGTGGCCGACCTTGGGATGATCGTCTAACCACTGGGCAATAATTTTGGCGTTGGAAACGGACCGATCGACCCGGACAGTAAGAGTTTTGATGCCTCTAAGGGTTAGATAACAGTCCATTGGGCCTGGGACCGCACCGGTGGACTTGACCTGAAAACGGAGTTGCTCGATAATGGTCGTGTTGGAGCTGGCAACCGCGCCATGAATGACGTCGGAGTGACCGGCTAGATATTTGGTGGCCGAATGGAGTACCGCATCGGCGCCCAGTTCGAGTGGGCGCTGGAGATAGGGTGATGCAAAAGTGTTGTCTACCACAGACAGCGCTCCGTGATCATGTGCTATGGTGCTAAGTGCCTGAATGTCAACAATACGGAGTAAGGGATTGGTGGGAGTCTCGATCCAGATCATTTTGGTGGTTGGGCGCAAGGCCTGTTGAACCAAGGTAAGATCGGTCATATCCACGAAGGAAAAATCGATGCCATAGGGCTGGAAGACTTGGGTAAAAAGGCGGTATGATCCCCCATAAAGATCGTTGCTGGCAATAACATGATCGCCGGGGCGTAGCATTTTGATCAGGGCATCCATGGCAGCTACCCCGCTGGCAAAGCAGGCACATTCATCGGCTCCTTCGAGGCTAGCGATCAATTTTTCTAAGGCAGTGCGAGTTGGGTTTCCTACCCGGGCGTAATCATACCCTTGGTGGTCGTTTGGCCCAGCTTGAGCATAGGTGGACGTTTGGAAAATGGGAGGCATGACCGCGCCTGAAGTAGGTTCAGGATGTTGGCCAGCGTGAATAGCTTTGGTATTGAATTTCATGGTCTAGTAAGTAAAAAGGACAATACGAAGTTCACCTAAATTCTGGGCTTTTTGCGTGTATTCAGGATCGTTGGGGCGGAGTTGTTGCATTCGCTTGTAATAGGTGATCGCTTTATCCAAATATTCCGCCGCAGAATCACTCATGGGATTTACGTGCTCGGTGTAGGCCACTTCTAACATTTCGAGATATTTTGAGGTTAGATTGTTGTAGAAAATAGCAAGACTCTCCACAAAGGCGGTGTTGGAGATATCATTTTGATAGGCTTGGGTTAGTTGACCTTCGACGCCTTCCATCATGAGGTCGATGGCTTCACGAAGACGCTCAACCTCCTTGGAATTGTCGTCTTTATAGGCCTGATGAAGTTGAGTTAGATAGCCATCAAGTACAATGTTGAGCTGAACGCCATAGACATGGTTAATTTCGGTATTGTTAGGATAGCGCTCCAGCAAACTTGAGAGGAGTTCTACGGCCATAAGGGATTCGCCTGATAAGATATAGGCGTTTACCAATCCAAAAGCGGCATTTTTGTTATCGGCGATTTCGATAGAACGTTGGTAAAAAGTGATCGACTCTTCTATGTCACCTTGTTCGAGCGATAGGAAGCCTAGTTTTTCGTAAATCTGCGCATTTGGGGTATCCAGATTTTCCTCCGAATCTCGCAATGTCTTGAAGGCTAGTTTTATTTTTGCCGCGGAGTAATATGAGTTAGAGAGTGCGATATAGGAAGAAATTTCGTTCGGTTTCAATTCAACTGCATTTCGTAAGTGGGAGGAAGCGTCACGTAATCGGTCATCGTATTCGCCACTTTCGAGTGCCCGAATCCCCGCATTGTGCTCCTGAGTCCAGTAACGCTGGAGTAGATTGTCTATTTCGGCTTTTTGGGTGGAATCCACACCTAACCGCTGAGCCTCTTCGAAAGAAAAGTAGGCTGTTTTGTAGTGGTAGGTGCGCTGTATTGGCTCATCGGTTTCGGAATAGATCAAGTGAATACGCCCTTGCTCGAGCCATAGTTGCTCGTTTTCGGGACGTTTTTCTAAGCCTTCTTCCAGCTCTTTTAGTGCTTGAAAATAGGCTTGTTCTTGCACCAAGGACTCTACGGTTTTGAGTGTGTTAGAGCATCCTAAAAAAAACCCGAGGGCAACAATTATTGCCCATCGGGTGTGTGATATCATCTTCATAAAGAGAGATTTATGGGTTGCAGTGACAAAAAATCACAGCGAATAGGTCATTGGCTCGAGGGCCGGCATTACATGCCCGCTTTTTCCATCGCTGCTTCTGCTTCTTCAAGCATCCCAAGCGAGGTATAGATACGGAATAAGGATTCCCAGTAATTGGTATTTTCTGGATCTAACTCGGCTGCGCGCTCATAATTTTCCATAGCTAGAGTGGCCTCAGCTTTAGCTAATTCGTCTAAACGCATGGCCTCGTCATTGTCCAAAGTAGCGTTTCGCAGGTCGAATAATGCAGCAGCTTTGTTCTGATACACCACCCCAAGGGTGTTAAAGATCATGGGATTTTCTGGTTCAATATCCGCTGCAGCAATTAATGCTTCTTCGGCTCGAGCAGTTAGCATGTCAATTTGCTCGCGTAGTTTGTCGTTTATCGCATTAAGCTCGTTTACTCGCGCTTCGTCCTCGTCGCGAATTTCGTAGATCATATCGCTATTTTCACTAACAGAATCCGATAGTGTCATTACTCTTTGATAGATTTGGGTTCCAATAACGAGCCGATATTGAGCATTCGTAGGTTCGTTTTCAATGAGTCCTTCTACTAGTTCAAGAGCGCGATCGGTGTCACCAGTTTGGAAAAGGCCATCCGCCATCTTTTGGATGAGTGAGGTGCTGTCTGGATACAATGCTAACCCTTCCTCTAGAGCATTAACCGCCACATCTGGCTTACCCATAAGGAAGTTGTATGAAGCTAATCGATCGTATTCAGATGCTTCCCCTGGATTCTTTAGTTCTATTACTCGTGACATTGCTGTTGCAGCTCCTTCGTAATCACTGTTCATGTAGTACACCTGAGCAAGTACATCGTAGGAAAGAGTAGAATCTGGATTGGCCGTGGTGGCATTTACTAAATGTTGAATGGAGTAATCAAGTGGATTATCAACGGTGGCCATGACCGAGTCGTCCAGTGCATATTCAATCGCTTTATTGTGCTCACGGCCCCACGCATTAAGAGTAATGTTGGTCACCTGCTCAGATTCTGCAGGAGCTTTTTCCATAGTGTCAAAGGCGGTGCGAGCATCAACCAGGTTGGAGCGCATTTCGCCGTAGATGGCCTCGCGAGTAGAAATATCATCGGTCGCTCCGGCCTTCATATTCAATGCAAGCCCGCGGTAGTAAAGAGCCATGGCATTACTTGGATCGGTCAAAAGTGCAGAATCAGCAGCCACGATGGCCGCTTCATAGTTTTTGGCATCGATGCCATCTTTAATTTGTTTGAGGAGTGAATCACCCGTACAACTAGCAAAAATATATACTGCCAGCGTTAGAAAAAACAGTCGTGAGAAAATGGTTTTCATGGAATTAAAACTAATGATATAAAATTGAAATCTTTGATATTTTATAAAGTAAGTATATATAGTACTTTGTGCAATAATAAGGCGAAAGCAGTCTAAATCTTTAACATTTATTTAATTGGCTAGATATGGCAACTTCTTCACCCGAACAAATCCAAACTGAAAACAAGAAAATAGTGTCAACGGATCAGGCTCCGGCTGCTATTGGTCCATACAGTCAAGCAATAATTCATGGGGGGTTAGTGTACTGTTCCGGTCAGATTGCTTTGGATCCGGTCACCATGGAGGTTGTCGGGGAAGATGCTGAAACTCAGGCCAGGCAGGTGATGAACAACCTGGGAGAAGTGTTGAGATCAGCAGGATCTGATTTCTCTGAGGTGATCAAATGTTCCATATTTTTAGATAGTATGGATGACTTTGGAGTGGTTAACAATGTGTATGGAGCATTTTTTACCGAAAACCCTCCTGCACGGGAAACCGTGGCGGTTCAGACTTTACCCAAGAATGTTTTGGTTGAGATAAGCTGTATCGCTTCGGTGTAGTATGCAGATTGGTTTGTTTGTAGTCCTAGGGGGTAGGTATTTTTTGGAAAATAAATAGGTTGTAGATATTTAGCGGAAAACTCGGGTAATTCGCTCTTGAATGCGATTACCAGAGCCATCTACCACCTGGTATTCAATTTTGAGAGTATCTCCATTGTTGGCCGTCCAGTTGGGGCGGTAATAAAGCATGGAATCGTCCTCGTAATCGAATTCGATGATACCTCTCTGCCCATTAACTAAGATGGTTGTTTGGGAAGTTTCAATGCCGGAATGCTCCTCCTCAAAACGTAAGCTAACCCCAGTAGTTCCAAAGACGGTCTGACGTATGGCCGCATTAAACGCACGAGGTGGGAGGCTGTCCACCCAAAGAGTAAAGAGACCACTACCCGATATATGGGCTCTGATCATGCCACCACGCAAAGTAGATGCCACCCGTGAATAGCTTTTGTCTTCGGGATTGAATCGGAAAAGTCCCAGCTGGCTTGGAAGCTGTCCATCCTTATTTTTATACCCCTTTAAATAATCACCCACGAACCATTCCACAGTGATAGGTTTTTGTTGGGGCAACGGAAAGGGAAGGATACCTAAAAAGGGTATGGGATGGACTGCACTGTCGGTTGGTTGAATCTGGTTATGAAACATCCCTAGGCTAAGGGTATCTGGAAAACTACCTTCTTGGGCAAACCAATGGATGCGCCGGTCCTCGGTTTTTATTCGTTGACTCGTTTCGGGTAGGAGCCGCGTAATGGTATGCAAAACCCCATCTTGAAACCAATGTCCTTTACTGGACTGGATAAATGGAGCTTGTGGCCATTCGGTATGGCTAGGATCCAAAGACCAACTCAGCGAGTCGTTCACTGCCACCCAATTGGTCTTCCACGTCCAATCGCTTGGGTGAATTTTTGTGGCATAGTCGTGGATAGTTTTATCTTGAGCATGATGTTCAGCGTCCACCTCTAGCAGATAACTTGCGCGTGTCTCGTTACCGGCATAGTCCTGCACAATAACCTCATATCGCCGGGCACTTCTGGTTGATGCATCCAAGGCAAGTCCCACGCCTGGGCCAGCCTTCATGGTTTTATAAAAGGGAATTTCAGGACTATCTTGAGGGAAAAAAGCCTGAAAACTACGACGTTTCGAATTTGGTGCGGCTAGACGATCATAAAACATCGCTCCTCCATCATCAAAATCAAGTTCGTCTATGCGTTGGTGTACTAGGGTGTCAGGTGGTATCGTGCTGGTTTCGTTATTATTTTCTAGGCCATGATCGATTAACCAAGCTTGGTAAAAATTGTATTTGTTATTGACCTCATCTGCTCCATCAAAGATATCAAAAGCAACACCGACGGGGCCTTGCACCGTAATACGGCCAAAGTTGACGGATGAATTATCCGTTTCGCCCATAGCGATGGCTTGAAATATTTTTCGCTGGGTTTGTCCATGAACTCGGCTGTTGGCAGCTAAAGGTATGACCATTAGGGAGCGAATGGTGGGGGGGACTCGGTCTTTGACATGTATGCCAAATTCGAGGGCATTTAATGCGCGTTTCTGAGGGTTACGGAGTTCGAAGTGGAGATGCGGAGGGCCAACTCCGGTGGATCCGGTATAGGCGATGCGCTGGCCACGTTGTACAGGGAATCGTGGATTCGAGCGACTGCCCTGGTGGATGTTGGCGGCATACCCTAAGTCAATATCTATTTCAAAGCGGTAGCCTTGAGCCACTCGAATGGAATCAATGTATGCTTGTAACTCGGGAGAAAATCGTTGTAAATGGGCATATATGCTGGTGTAACCATTTGGGTGGGTCACATAGAGTACCTTGCCATAACCTCTGGCACTAATGGCCATGCGGCTTATGTAGCCGTTTTCGGTGGCAAATACAGGGTAGCCTTCTCTGCCCCAGGTTTTAATGTCCAGTCCACTATGAAAATGAGCCGATCTAGTCTCACCAAAGGTGCCCGAAAGGTGACGAGATATATCAACCGGCCATCGGTAGTCGGGCACAAAAGTTGTATCTTTCGCTACTTGAGTGGGCATACTAAAGAGCGCTGTCGTTCTGATGACTAGGCAGAGCAAGCAAGACAGGGCGAACCCGAATAGAGAGTATTTATAAAATGAGAATTTATATAGAGTGTGTTCACGAACAAAGCGCGGATGATCTAACATAGTTGAGGGATTATGACGCAGCCTCTAGGTACACATCGAGTTGGGCAAGGGTCTCGCCATTTGGCTGGTGTATGGAAGCCGAACAATGATCACCTGCCTGAACCTGCGATACTCCAGATGGGGTGCCCGTAAAAATAATATCTCCGGCGCGCAAGGTAAATAAGTCGGAGAGGTGACTAATTAGCGTTGGAAGGTCGAATAGCATATTCGATAACAGGTCCTGCTGGCGTAGTTGTCCATTTACCAGCAACTTTAGTTGAAGGTGCTTGTAAGATTCAGGGTTTTGATCTGCTGGATTTTGATGTGTAGGTTTTTTTCCTATGGATACTGGAATGAAGGGGCTCACCGGAGCAAATCCATCGAATCCTTTAGAGACAGCCCAAGGCTTGCCGGCTTTTTTAGCTGCGGCTTGTAGGTCGCGCGCAGTAAAGTCGATGCCCACCGCCCAGCCTGCCACATGACACCAAGCCTGCTCCATTGAAATATGTTTTCCACCCTTTGATAAGGCAACTACCCACTCTACTTCATGATGTACATCTTGGCTTTGAGCAGGGAGGTTAACGGTGGCTTCCGCACCCATAAGTAATGATCCAATGGGTTTGGTGAAGACTAGTGGTTCGGAAGGAATCGGAGCTTGCATTTCCGCTGCATGGTCAGCAAAGTTACGCCCTATGCAGTAAATGGTGCCAGCTAAGAGCTCGTTGCCATCTGAAGTTTGTAGGCCGTAGAGTCGCGGCCAAGTTGGGTGAAATTCGTTGCTATTCATAGTTCTAAAATACGAATCGCCGGGTAATCTTGGACATAATAATCGAGATTATAAAAAAAGCCCTGATTCTTAAATGGAAACAAGGCTTGTAAAATGATTGTAGTAATATTCAGCTATGTAAAAAAAATCAGCAATATGCTAAGTCCGTTTAGCTTCGGATTAGCTAGTTAATGAGTCTACGTGTACAAAACGTCGTCCGCCTTTTGATTTGGAGAAGCTTACCGTTCCTTCTGCTACAGCAAAAAGAGTGTCGTCTCCACCACGCATTACGTTGGTACCTGGGTGAAATTTAGTTCCACGCTGACGAACAATGATTCCGCCAGAGCGTACAAATTCTCCGCCAAATCGTTTAATACCTAGTCGTTTCGAGTTCGAGTCGCGTCCGTTTCTGGTTGAACCTTGACCTTTCTTATGTGCCATTGTCGTATTCTTTTGATTCGGTTACTATTAACTTAATGCTTCGATGAGTTCTGCTTTCTTCATACTAGAGTAACCATCAATACCACGCTCTTTTGCGAGGGCTTTGAGCTCGGCTACTTTCATAGAAGAAAGATTAGCTGAATCGTTGCTGGATGCTGCCGGAGCGGCTTTGGCTTCAGGTGCGGCCTCTGCTTTAGGCTCTTCTTTCTTGTCGGCTGCCTTTTTCTTAGTACCTCCAAGTGTAATGCAATCAATTTGAATCTGTGACATCACCTGACGGTGTCCATTTAATTTCTGATATCCTTTTCGGCGCTTTTTCTTAAAAACCAATACTTTGTCTGCCTTAACTGTGTCGAGCAGAGTAGCGGTAACTTCAGCACCTTCTACTAATGGAGTACCTATTTTTACGCCGCTGTCTTCTTTTACAAGAAGTACACGATCTAAGCTGAGTTTATTCCCTTCTACATTTTGCTTATCAACGAATAATGTGTCGTTTTCGGCTATTTTATATTGATGTCCACCTATTTCTACGATCGCGTACATGTTGCGGATATTTTAATTGTGCAAATTGCAAATATTTTAGAGCTTGATAAGATAAGAGAATCCTCTTATAAAAAAAAGACCTTTTATAATTAAAAGTACTCTTTGATACTCTAAGCTACTTTGGCAGGGGCAGGCTGAAAGCCTTGACGGTTTACGTGGCCAATATACTTTCCGATTATCCGCACTTCTTCAAACACATCGGGGGAGACATAGATGTCGTCGTACTCTTCGTTGGCGGCCTCTAGTCGCAGACCCTGATCATCCCAAAAAATGCGTTTTAAGGTCGTTTCGCCATTGTATAAGACCGCACCAATATCCCCACTATTTAACTCTGTATCCATTAGGAGAACAAAATCCCCATCGTAGATATCAGCGTCTTTCATACTGAATCCGGAGACTCGTAGAGCAAATAACTTGTCTAGGTTTGGGAACAGAGTGTTCATGGTTAGCTGTCCTAAATCAGCTTCTACCGCTTCTTGCAAATACCCTGCAGCTATTAGTCCTCGTATAGGAATTCCGGCACCATCGACACTAAAAAGTAATTCTTTTTTATCGGGCGGTAAGTCGTACTCCTCCTCATCTCCCTTGATCAGGTATCCCTTTTTTAGGAGGGCCTGTATATTTTGGGTAACACTATTGGGGGATCTAAAGCCAAAGTGATCGGCAATTTCCCGGTAGGTAGGCCAAATATCATTTTCCTTCTTATACTCGACGATGTAGTCAAAAAATTCTCGTTGTTTTCGTGTCAAATGTACTAAGTCCATGATATAGAGCTTTAATTAAAGGTAATTTGGGTGTGAAAAGTAGACTCAATAGTCTATTAACTTAGCTTAAAAAATCAGACTCATAGAGCACTTTGCACGTATATCATACATTATGTGTAATATATGTGTAAAAATCAACCCGGAATGCTCTTATAATTTCATTATGTTAGAAAAGTCGGTATTAAAACCCGTTTTATTTCTGGGGGGTGTCTGCAAAACTCTGAATTAACCAAGCTATTATGTCTTTGATTTCACCTACTTCTCGCAACTTAGAGTACCTTCGCTCGCGGTTTGGGCGGATAACTGCTCTGTTTTTATGCATTATTGTTGGAATAAGTTGGTCAGTACAGGCGCAAGAGGGGGTGGCCATTACGCCTAAATCCACGGAGTTATATGTGGATTTGGAGCAGGTGAGCCCAGGTTTGACGCATCAGGAGGCTCCATCGGATGCCATAGTGCTCTTCGATGGGACAGATTTGGCGAGGTGGCAAGCGATGCAGCTTCGTATAGCAGGGGATATGCCGGGTATGGTGGAAAGCATAGCTGATTATGTAACGGGGAGGGCGACTGAGCCAGCGCAGTGGAAGGTGGCTGGTGGGGTTATGACGGTGGCCCCAGGCTTGGGAGCGATCGAAACTAAGCGGGCTTTTGGCGATGTGCAGTTGCATTTAGAGTGGAATGCGCCGGTGGCCGAGGGGAAATCAGGGCAAGGATATTCAAATTCAGGGGTGTTTTTTATGGGGCTGTATGAAGTGCAGATTTTGAATTCCTACGAAAACGAGACATATAATAATGGACAGGCCAGCTCGGTGTATAAACAGCACATTCCGTTGGTTAATGCGTCTAGGGCTCCGGGTGAGTGGCAAAGCTATGACATTATTTTTATGGCGCCGCGTTTTTCGGAGAAGGGGAGATTGGTTTCGCCCGCTCGGATTACGGTGTTTCATAATGGCGTGTTGGTGCAAAATAGCGTAGAGCTATTGGGACCCACCACCTACATTGGCGCCTCACACTATACGCCGCATCCCGAAAAAATGCCATTGGCTCTGCAAGATCATGGGGATCCGGTACAGTTTCGTAATATTTGGATTCGCGAGCTTTAGTAGCGGGGTTTTTGTAATAGTGGAACTCTTGTAATGACGAGTCTCGCACGCTGGCATAGCGAAATTTTTAAAGTTAAACCTAGTTAAATTAAACCTAGGCCTAAATGGCTCAGCACCCATTGTTGAAAATGCTGCTGAAATTCTTGTGAATACACAGGCTTTTTTGGACTCAGCTCATCGGATTGTTCTGACTCAGTTGCAGCGCCGGTACAAACATCCGATGTTGGTATGAAATCATGATCTAGTCCTGGGAATAGCTGAATGGTTGTATTCGTGGGGTTTTCAGTTGTTTCTGGAGCAAAATTTACTTTTTCTGTCGCTTGTTTAAGGGCTTCCACTCCCCATTCAGCCGAAACAAAATAATCAAGCTCTGGAAAGGCGAAATAGGCGGGCAACTGAAGCTGGGCCAGATGAGGGGCGGGATTAAAGTCAGTTAGTTCGCTTAGATGACGCCAGGTTTTGGTCAGCGGAAAGGCATTCACCCAATTCAAATCAGAAATGGCTTTTTTTTGGGCTTTGTCCAGAGCAATATCCTGAGGTTCTCCCGAGCAGTGATACATACTGTAGTACTCGTGGGTGAGTCGGCGCTGGGTGTCATAAGTGGGGGCGGCTAGGGAAGCGATAAAAGCTAGTGAATCACCGTAAAGATGGCCCAAGATTTGCGCAACGGTCCCGCCTTGAGAGTGTCCAGCGACTCCAATACGTTCTGGATCAATACCCGGTTGTTGGCGTAGAAATTGTACGGCGGCGCGGGCATCATCGGCCCGTTCGTATAAGTCTGTGCGATGCCAACGCCCTTCGGATAAGCCTACGCCGCGTTTGTCAAAATACAGTAGAGCTACGCCGTATTGCAGGAATAGCTGTTCCAGATTTTCACGAACAAAATTGGCGTATAAACCGATATGAGTGGAATTGAGTCCGCTGCCAACTAAAAATACGATGGCGGGGTGGAGTTGGGTGTTTTGGTCGAGGGTGGTTACTCCTTTAGAATCCCCAATGGGCTGCGGCCAAACCAATTCTCCATGCAGTTCGTAGATTCTGTCCTCGTATTTGCGCTCAGCTTGGCGGGGTCGAAGGCTAGTGTCTTCTAAGGCAAATTGCCGACTGAGCATATTAGTCGACTGAAACCAGACGTCTTGGCGCTGTTGAGCCTGTAGTTCGGTGTTTGGAATAAACAAAAATCCAATGATCAGGGTTGATAGTAGGACAGAAATATAACCTAATAAAGAGAACGATATGCAGATAAAAAGGCGGTTCAAAGCTGATAATTTCTAGCCAAACCTAGTTACCTTTTGGAGTGAAGGCCTGAATTCCAGTGATTTCACGCCCAAGGATAAGACCGTGGATATCGTAAGTTCCCTCATAGGTGTTCACCGATTCCAGATTCACCATGTGATGTATGACCCGATAATCGCCAGTAATTCCGTTTCCTCCGTGCATATCCCGGGCAATGCGGGCTATGTCAAGAGCCTTGCCACAATTATGACGTTTGGCTAGGGAGGTCATTCCGGGATTGTGTCGCTCCGAATCCTTTAATTTACCCAGGCGAAGCGCCAAGAGTTGCATAGAAGTAATATCGGTGAGCATGTTGGCCAATTTGGTCTGGATGAGTTGATTAGCTGCTAAAGGATGGCCAAATTGCTTTCGATCCAATACGTACTGGCGTGCACGTTGATAACAAAATTCCGCGGCTCCAACAGTTCCCCAAGCAATTCCGTAACGTGCAGAGTTAAGGCACATAAACGGACCTTTAAGGCCTTTAACATCAGGAAACATGTTTTCATCGGGCACAAATACGTCGTCAAACACCAGCTCGCCGGTTTCGCTGGCTCTTAAACTCATCTTGAATTTAGTATGGGGCGCGCTATACCCTTTCATTTCTTTTTCGAGAATAAAACCTCGAATTATGCCGGGGTCGTCCTTATGTTCTTTAGCTTTGGCCCATACAACGGCAATATCGGCAATGGGGGAATTAGTAATCCACATTTTGGCCCCGTTGATGATCCATCCACCGTCTGTTTTCATAGCAGTGGTCACCATACCGCCTGGGTCGGAGCCGTGATCGGGTTCGGTAAGCCCAAAACAGCCGATAATTTCGCCGTTGGCCAGTCGAGGAATATATCTATGCTTCTGCTTTTCGGTTCCAAAAATAGAAATAGGATACATAACCAGCGATGACTGCACGCTCATAAACGAGCGGTAGCCTGAATCCACTCGCTCTACTTCTCGAGCCACCAAGCCATAAGCAGTATATGACGCGCCAGCGCCCCCATATTCTTCAGGTATATTTACTCCGAGCAGCCCCATTTCACCCATTTCTTGAGCAATTGAAATGTCGAAAAATTCTTCGGTATTGCCTTTTAATGCACGCGGTTCGAGAGAGGTTTGAGCATAGTCTCGAGCCGTTTCCATGATTAGGCGATCCTCCTCGCCGAGTTCAGATTCGAATAAAAAAGCATCGTCGATATTAAATAAGGTCTTTGACATGATATCGTTGATTCTAAGTCAACTAGGTGTCTAATATTTCAATGAATATTATTAATAAATGTAGCAAAAAAATGGGTAAATGTTGGACTGCACCACAAAATCTTTTTCTATGTCAACCAACGCTACTCTAACCGAAATTCCAGTTAACCCCGCGACCAATTTCAGGATCTGGATAATTCCAATCCACGGCGCCTTGATTACAGGCGTACATGCAGGTGCCGCACTCGATGCAGTCCTCGACCTGAAAATGCACCTTTTGGTTTTCGTCCATCGTGTAGCAATTAGCAGGGCACACCCAGGTGGTGCACTTATGTGGGCAGCTGCTGTTGCAAATATCGGTATCCACCACGATATGCGGCTTAATTTCACTGCGGCTCTGGTTGCGGTATCCCACCAAGCCTAGTCGTTCGGCTAGTGATTTCATAACGACCTCCCTGCTTTAAATCCAAATTTTGCCATTTCCCAGAGGCTCGAATGCTTGCGAACGGCGTCTAAAATCATATCCTTAGATTTCGCTGTAGGCTGGTTGTCGATACTAAAGAACAACCGCCCAAAATCGCACAGAATATTGGGGACTTTATGCTGCATGATAGGATCATGCAATACATGTACTGCATCCTGAAACCCATTAATATTCTTCATAATGTAGCTGGCATCCAGTTTTTTGCGATAATCGGCCAGTTTCCCTAACGAAAAATCACCCGCAGCTTTGGCTTCCATCACCGTTTCCGCAGCTAAAATCCCAGACCGCATGGCGTAGTCCATCCCTTGAATGGCTTTGCCCGCATTCAGCAACAAATTCGCAGCCTCGCCTACCACCAACACTCCGTCGGCATATACTTCCCGCGGCATCGCTCGCTTATCTCCGGAAGACACCACATGGGCCGAATATTCCACCACTTCACCGCCCTCGATGGCATCGGCTACAACTGGGTGGGTTTTAAAATGACTTAAAATATCGTGCGGAGATTTCTTTTGCGCTCTCAAATCGACAATGCTTAGCACCAAACCTACCGACAAGGTATCCTTGTTGGTGTACAAAAATCCACCCCCTTCCACGCCATCAGTCGCCCAGCCTACAAATTCGTTGCTCATTCCAGAACGTCCCTGAAGTTGAAAACGGTCTTCTAAACGCTGTTGATCGAAGCGAATAATCTCTTTGATCCCCGTGAGCATATGATCGGCGGGAACATATTCGGTTTGAAGCCCCACTTGTCGCGTGAGCAAATTGTTCACCCCCTCGGCTATGATCATCACCTTGGCATAAAACTCCTCATCTCCTGTTTTAATCCCAACTGCACGACCACCCTCCATAAGCACCTGATCCACCTTGATGTCGGTGGCAATAAAGGATTCCTCGGCATAATCACTCGCATAGATAGCTTCCTGCACCTTTCCCGCCAACCAGTTGTCGAAGCGCGCACGAAGCACGACTACTCCAGTATAGGGAGGCTGATTCCAGTGGCTCGATTTAAAATCGAGGGTGAAGGCCGACTGTTCATCCATTAAGCTGAGCCGGCGATGATTCACAAATCGCTCCCAGCCACCGTCTTCCTCTTCCCAGTACTGAGGGACCAACTTCGCCAAATCACTACCCCAGAGCACGCCGCCCGACACATTTTTGGCGCCGGCAAACTCGCCCCGTTCCACCAACAAAAACTTCATATTCGCACGCGCCAAGGTCATGGCCGCCGACATACCTGCCACTCCACCTCCAATAACAATCGCGTCGAAAGCTTCCTCTTCCATGCTATCCTTTTAAACGTTTGATTTCGGCGATGAACGCAGGTAGTACCTCGTATAAATCCCCAACTATTCCGTAGTTGGCCACTTCGAAAATAGGCGCATCCGCGTCTTTGTTTACCGCTACGATGACCTTCGTATTGGTGATGCCCGCCACATGTTGAATGGCCCCTGAGATCCCCACCGCTATGTATAACTGTGGTGCGACAACCTTTCCGGTTTGCCCGATTTGAACACTTGGGTCATAAATGCCTGCTTCAGTTAAGGCTCGAGAAGCTCCGATGCCCGCATTCAAACACTGCGCCAATTCCGCTATTAAGGCTTTGGCGGTCTCGTCTTTAACCCCTCGGCCGGCCGCTACAATGGTTTCGGCCTCATTTAGGTCGATGATATCTGCCGCAGCAGTTATGATTTCTCGGATCTGCGTCTGCAATTTCGAATCTCCCTGTTCTATTTTTATGAGCTCTATTTTTATGGGTTCATGGTTCGGTGTGCCTCCTTCTTGACCTCTGGCTTCTTCCAAAATTCCGTAAGAGCCTGAGCGCACCGAAACCATCACATGCTTCGCCGTGGTTTGCACTTGGGTTTGGGCTTTGGAAGCCATCACCGGACGAATGGCGGTTAAGTGCAGTCCATCACCCTCTGCAACTACCCCAAACTCTGAAACATCGGCAACCACACTCGCGCCCAATCGCGCCGATAAGGCCCCTAAAATATCTTTCACGCCCTCGGTGGAGGCCATCGCCACCAGGCTGGGTTTCGCTGCTTGGTCGGTAGCTTGGGCATGGGCTGTTTGCACCGCTGCAAGCAAAGCTTGGTTATTATGCTCTTTGAACGATTCATCGGTGGCTGACCATACTCTATCCACGCCGTAGGCACCTAGCTCAGCGGCCCATTTAGCCTCGTCCCAATCCGCTACCTCCGGGGAGCAAACCACCGTATGAAGTTCGACTTCTTGCCCGTTGTTGTTGAGCGCATCGGCTAAAGCTCTCCCTCGCGCAAGTACTTCTAATGAGGCTCTTTTGATGGCGCCACCTTGAATCGTAAGTAGATGTATAAAAATCATGAGAGTAAGTCATTTTGTTCAAGGAGTTCGGCTACTCGGCCCGCATCTTCCGCGGCGCCCTCGCTAAATTTCTGTCCAGCCTGTCTAGCGGGGATTTCTACATAGGCGGTGATCTGTGTTTTGGGTTGCACATCGGCCGCATTCACCCCAAGATCACTCAAGGTCAATACTTCCAAAGGTTTTTTCTTCGAGGCCATAATACCTTTGAGCTTCGGAATGCGTGGTTCATTCATGTCGTTGGAGCAGGTGATCAAGCATCCGGTCCCAGCATCCACTATTTCTTGACCGCTGTCGCCTTGCCGTTTCACCAAAAACCTGCCATCAGCTTCGCGGGTAATGCCTACCGCATTTGATACATAGGGTATGCCCAGTAATTCGGCCACCATACTTCCGGTAAGTCCGGCGTCGGTGTCCTGAGACTGTTTGCCAAAAAATAGCGTATCATATTCTTGCTCGCCATAATAGGCGGCTAAAATCTTTGCATAACTGTCAGAGTCGAATTCACCGGCACCTTCCACGCCCTCGGTCGTAATATGAACCGCCGAGTCGGCGCCCATGGCTAGGGCCTTCCTCAAGGTTTCGGCTGCTTTGGCTGGACCCACACTCACCACGATGACGGCTCCGCCATCCGCTTCTTTGAGCACTAATGCCTCCTCAACTCCCGAGGCATCATAGGCATTTAGGACAGCCCGATCGGCATCCATGATCAGTTCGCCATTCTTAATTTGCATAGGGGCCGACACGTCCGGCACCATCTTAACACTTACGAAAATTTTCATAGCACTATCTGTTGTATTCCGTTCAAGAAAACCGCTTTTCTGGTTGAATTAGCTCGTTTTTAGGGAAGTTTAGTTATACTTGATAGAATATACAAAATGAATAGATTAATGCCTTTAGATTCCAGAAAAATGACGCTGCAGTTCAAAAGATTTTCAAAAAAATCGTTTAAATGAATTAAACCAAGATTCACAAAGCTATACCGAACAAATACAACACTCTTAATTCAATAAAAAATGTTATATTTGAACTTTTCTTAATTAATTATGGTATATGTCTTACTATTTTACATCTGAATCGGTGAGTGAAGGACATCCCGATAAAGTTTCTGATCAAATCAGCGATGCTTTGCTAGATAATTTTTTAGCTTTTGACCCAGGCTCAAAAGTAGCATGTGAAACCCTGGTAACTACAGGTCAAATCGTTCTAGCAGGTGAAGTGAAGAGTGATACTTATGTGGATCTACAGCAGGTGGCCAGAGATGTGGTGAACAAAATTGGGTACACCAAAGCAGAATATCAGTTTAATGGGGATTCATGTGGAGTTATTTCCTTAATACATGAACAATCTCAAGATATTAATCAGGGTGTTGAACGCGCTAAGCCAGAGGAGCAAGGTGCTGGTGACCAAGGAATGATGTTTGGGTATGCGACTAACGAGACCGATAACTATATGCCGTTGGCACTAGATATTTCGCATAAGATTTTACAAGAATTGGCCATTGAGCGTAGAAGTGAACATGGTCTCACATATTTACGCCCAGATGCGAAGTCTCAAGTTACCATTGAATACAGCGATGACCATGTACCTATCAAAATAGATACTATAGTAGTATCTACACAACATGACGCCTTCGACAATAATAATGAAAAAATGTTGGCACAGATTAAGGCCGATATTATCACACACATTGTTCCCAGAGTAAAGGCACATTATCCCGAATATGTCCAAAAATTATTTGACGGTGACATCACCTATCATGTGAATCCAACGGGTAAGTTTGTAATCGGTGGACCTCATGGGGATACCGGATTAACGGGTCGAAAAATTATCGTCGATACCTATGGAGGAAAAGGAGCACATGGCGGTGGTGCTTTTTCTGGAAAAGATCCATCCAAAGTTGATCGCTCAGCAGCTTATGCCACCAGACATATCGCAAAAAATTTAGTAGCGGCTGGCGTTTGCGATCAGGCGTTAGTTCAAATTTCCTATGCAATTGGGGTAGCCGAACCCACCTCATTATTTGTAGATACCTATGGTTCCTCAAAAGTAGAGTTATCTGACAGCCAAATAGCACGAACGATAAAAGAAAATTTATCATTAACCCCATACCAGATTGAACAGCGTCTAAAGTTGCGAAATCCTATTTATTTGGAAACAGCAGCATACGGACACATGGGGAGAACACCTCAAACGATTACAAAATACTTTGAATCTCCTTATAACGGTCAGGTTCAAAAAGAAATCGAGTTATTTACGTGGGAGAAGTTAGATCTAGTAGAAACCTTTAAATCACTATTCAACCTTACATCATGATGATTACTACCAACACCACAACATACGTACCCTTCAAAGTTAAAGACATCGCTTTAGCCGATTGGGGAAGAAAAGAAATTGAGCTAGCTGAGGCAGAAATGCCAGGGCTTATGGCTTTACGTGAGGAATACGGAAACTCAAAACCTCTAAAGGGTGCTCGTATTGCTGGTTGTTTACACATGACCATTCAAACGGCTGTACTTATCGAAACATTGGTAGAATTAGGCGCCGATGTGACCTGGAGTTCATGTAACATATTCTCAACTCAAGACCATGCTGCTGCTGCCATTGCTGCTGCCGGAATACCGGTTTATGCCTGGAAAGGAATGAATGAAGAAGAATTCAATTGGTGTATCGAGCAAACACTATTCTTTGGTGAGGATTGTGAACCTTTAAACATGATTCTAGATGACGGTGGTGACTTGACGAACATGGTATTAGACCAGTTCCCAGAACTAGTTGCAGGCATCAAAGGATTGTCTGAAGAAACAACTACTGGGGTACATCGTTTATATGAGCGTATGAATAAAGGTACACTATCCATGCCAGCCATCAACGTAAATGATTCTGTAACGAAAGCTAAATTTGACAACAAATATGGGTGTAAAGAAAGTGCGGTAGATGCTGTACGCCGAGCAACCGATGTCATGCTAGCAGGTAAAAAAGTAGTAGTAGCAGGATATGGAGACGTAGGAAAAGGAACCGCAGCATCTTTTCGAGGTGCAGGTGCAATAGTAACAGTCACTGAGATTGATCCAATTTGCGCATTACAAGCATGTATGGATGGTTTTGAGGTTAAAGTACTCGAAAACGTTGTAGAAACTGCAGATGTCGTAATTACTGCAACCGGAAACAAAGACATTATTCGTGAAGAGCATTTCCGTTCTATGCGAGATAAAGTAATCGTTTGCAACATTGGTCACTTCGATAACGAAATCGATATGGCATGGCTTAATGGTAGTTACGGCGATACCAAAGTTGAGATTAAACCACAGGTAGACAAATACACGTTAGAAGGTAAAGACATAATTGTTCTTGCTGAAGGTCGATTGGTTAACTTAGGCTGCGCGACAGGGCACCCAAGTTTTGTCATGAGTAACTCATTTACCAACCAAACTCTCGCCCAAATAGAGCTATGGCTACATAGTGATAACTATGAAAACCAGGTGTACATGTTACCAAAGCACTTGGATGAGAAAGTAGCCAAACTACACCTCAATCGCTTAGGTGCGGAATTAACCGAGCTTAAAAATGACCAAGCGGAATACATTGGTGTTACGGTTGAAGGCCCTTACAAACCAGATTATTATCGATACTAAATTTAGGTGCCGATAACGAATATAAGAGGGTGATAGCCAATGGTTGTCACCCTTTTTTTATGGTAGTAACACCACCAAATGCTACTGCAAATTCTTGTAATCGCTCAGGTGAGCCTGGTCGGTTTCACTCAAAATGGTATAGGCTGCTAGGCGGGTGGGGCTCTCCGCATCTATAAACAAGGCAGCTATCTCGCGCGACTTAGAATCAAAAAATAAGTCAAATAAAAAATTACTGGTAGAACGGCGCTTGGTGGTTTGAATAAGCTCTAAAGCCTCTAAGCCGGCCTGCCTGGCTTGGTCTGGATTCCGGGTAAAGCCGTCTAAAGCCTCTCGATGATACTGATAATAAGCCCGTCGCAAGTCATCATAGCTGGAATTCATCATATCGGCCACCAGGGTGAAACGGTTTCGGCGGTTATTGGACGAGCGTGCCCAACCAATCGCACTGCTGCTCTGCGCCAAATCCACCACATCCTGAGCCTTGGCAAAATATTCATTGCCTCCCAGCTCGGCAAAACTATCAAAATCAAACCCTAACATCAGATAAGCATAATAATCGACAAAGCTAGTCAGCGCTTCAAAACTAAGCTCATCATGCACCAAACTACGACCCTCAGGATAGAAAAATTGCCATGCCTGATCGCTCAAAATAATGGAAGTGGTCTCCTGCATAGTCCCATATATCGGTCGCCTCGCAGAAATCACTGCTTCTGCCGAATAGGTATAATCCGTACTGGCTGATTTTAATACGATGCTTATCTGACAATTGATTCGCTCATGCTCGAGCACCTCCATTTCCGTCCACCGGTATTCATTAATATAGGCGGTGAGCTCAGTAGCTAAGGTCTGTTTCACATAATCGTAGGAGGTCCCATCTAACTGCTCATCATTAATATTGACCGAGCAGCTAAACTCCTGCGCAAAGGTCTGGCCAGGCCCCCAAAGAAGGGCTATCGTAGCGGCTAAAAATAATTTCCGGCAGTTCACGTAAAGAATTGGGTTTGGGTGTTTCTGTTTATCACATCGCTTTTGCAACGTAATCATGCTTTGCTTCAACAATGAATTCTCATTTCGCTCTTACAAGGCTCCCAAAATATACAAGAATCGAATGAAAAAAAGACTCGTAGTCTGGGTATTCTTTATCGTTTTGAGCCTCACACTAAGCCTTGAGCCAAGTTTCGCGCCAGGCCGAATATCCTGGTCAGTCAGCCATTGGCTCCGGGCCCACTCAAGTTTTAGGGCCTATTAAGAGGGAAATTAAGGCTCAGATACTGCAAAGATGGTAGGGGCTATTTGGTGCTTTAATATCAAGCTATACTAAATACCATTTATTAGTATATTTGGGTAAATTATAGGTATGGCAAATAATAAAAAAGACAATCCAAATCCTGAGCAACAGACACCCATAGCGCTGCCCCAAGAGTACAAAATAGTTCCGGCCGATTACGGGTATCAATACGACGAACACGAAATAGATCTTCTCGAGCTGGCTAAAACCATTTGGAATAAGCGCATGTTTATTTTAAAAGTCGTGGGCATCGGCGCTTTCCTAGGCGTAATCGTCGCACTGCTTAGTCCTAAAGAATACAAAAGCACCAGTACTCTAATGCCGGAGTACAGCACCGAAAGCCAGGGTGGAGCTAGTAGTTTGTTAAGACAATATGGCGGACTTCTTGGAATAAGTGGTGGTTCGTACAACAGCAACTCGAACGCCATTCGGGTTGATTTATATCCCAACATTGTTCAGAGTACCAATTTTCAGATGCAGTTAATGCAGCAGCCTTTCTACTTTTCGGATCTGGATACCACTGCAACTTTGTTTGAGTATTTTACCGAACTCAATTCAGCTGGTATTCTTGGTTTTATTGCAGAATATACCATTGGCCTCCCCGGGAAAATACTAGGTGCCATACTATCCAAAAAAGAACTCATGACCAGTGTACCTGGGTCCTCCGAGGAAAGTTTGGTGTTGAATCTGAGCAAAGAGGAATTCGAAGTTATCAATACCTTACGCGGAAAAATATCAGCTTCACTGGACGAAGAATCCGGCATTGTATCGGTAACGGTAACCTTACCCGATAACGTAGCTGCCGCAGCGGTGACCGAGTACACCATTCGAGAACTAACCGAATACATAACCGAGTACCGCACGGAGAAAGTATTGCGGGATTTAACGTTCGTGGAAGGGCAGCTCGCTACTGCCGAAGTACGTTTCGAAGCGGCCCAATTGGCCTTAGCTGAGTTTCGTGATAGCAACCAAGGCAACCTTTCGGCTCGTGCTCAAACCGACGAGCAGCGACTTAACTCTGAGTACCAAATTGCATTTAACTTATACAATAGTTTGACCCAGCAATACGAAGAGGCCAAGTTGAAAGTTCAGGAAACCACTCCAGCATTCAAAACCTTAGAACCAGTTCAAGTTCCTATAAACGACGAAACTTCAGGAGCTATGATACTAATTGTGTTCATCATGCTTTCGGGTATAGGCTCTATCGGGTGGATTCTTATAATGCCCTTTATTGAACAATTTTCAACCTCTCTTAAAGAATAAATTTTCTTGACCATTAAACACCTAGTTATCAACACAATGAAGATGAATGTTATGACTGCAACGCAAAAATTTCGTTATTTTTTACCGCTATTAAGCATTTTTATGGTGGCATTGTTGGCTCAACTCAATTCGGTTCATCTTCAAGCGCAAAGCATCGATGAACTGCTGCAATCCAGAGGTCTAACCTTTGAACAAGCTCAGCAAATGGCCAAAAATGCGGGGGTAGATCCCAATAATCCAGACGAATTAGCGGCGTTTGCACGACAAAATGGAGTGCCCGAAAATCAAATTCAACAGTATCTAGTTCAACTTCGGCAAATCCAAAATGTTTTCGGCTCTGGGGAAAGCTCAGCGACTACGGATTCAACTCAGACGGTGGTTTCTAGTGACGATATCCAAGAAGTGCCTACGGCGCAGCAAGTGGCGAATCCCACTCCGACACTATCCGTAGATCCCCAAAGTGGAGGCCTATCCTATTTTGGCTATAACTTATTTGGCGGTGGTCCTGATTCCTTCCAGCCCAGTACTCCAGGCCCGGTGGACGAGGGATACGTGGTAGGAGCAGACGATGAGTTACGACTAACCGTGTGGGGAGCAACCGAGTTTCAGTACGAATTACGGGTGGACAACGAAGGCCGAACCAACATTCCGAATATTGGACTGGTGACCGTGGCTGGGAAAACATTAAAAGATTTACGCAGTTCTTTAAAGATACGATTGGCTCAGAGTTATGCGGGCTTGGTAAAAACCCCACCGACTATCTTTATGGATTTAACCGTTACTCGATTTAAGCCTATCGAAATATTTGTATTGGGAGAGGTATCCAATCCTGGCGCCTATACGTTGAGCTCGAACTCCACCTTGTTCAATGTACTCTACGCTGTTGGTGGTCCCACTACTCAAGGGTCGTTGCGGGATGTACGTATTATCCGAAATGGACGAGTGATTTCTTCGGTCGATTTCTATGATTTGTTTTTGGACGGAGTACTGGGAGAAAATTTGCCCTTGTTAAATAATGATCGCATTTTTATTCCACCACGTAATAACGAAATTCGTATTCAAGGCCCTGTACGTCGAGCTGCTATTTATGAACTCAAAGAGGGCGAAACCTTAGAAGATCTTGTTGAATTTGCCGGTGGATTACGCCCAGAGACCTACTCAGACCGGATGCAGATTAATCGCATTATTCCTATGTCTGAGCGAAGTGATCCTTCCAGGGCTCGTGAAGTATTGGACGTGCGTCTTATTGAGGCTTTGTCGGGTGATGCTCCTCTCAACCTAAAGGACGGTGATCGCATTCAGCTTTTTTCTATTACCGATATTAATGATAATGTAGTCGAAATCAACGGAGCAGTGGACCAACCTGGGAACTTCGAATTAAGCCTAGAACTTCAGACCATTCGGGATTTGGTGTTGGCCGCTGACAGCCTTCGAGAAAACGCTTATATAAGACAGGCAGAGCTCATACGAACCAACGACGATCTTAGCCAGACGTACTTGACTGTCGATTTGGAAGCGGCGCTAGCAGGTAATCCCGACGAAAACCTACTCCTACAAAAACAAGATCAACTCACTATTTATACTCTTAACGACATTCGTCAGTTTGGTTCGGTGAGTATAGGGGGAGCCGTTCGGAATCCATCTAGTTATCCTTGGCGCGATAGCATTAAGGTTTTTGACCTACTGTTTAAAGCTGGAGGGCTTTTTGATGCTGAGTATCTCGAGCAGGTGTATTTGGATCGAGCGGATCTTACTCGTCGAAATGCCGATGGACGAACCACCAAGGTAATCCCGTTCAATTTAGAGGAAGCCCTGAGAGGTGAAGGCTTTGCTCAGGAGCAGATTCAGCCCTATGACAGCATTAGTATTTACCCGAATACCGTGCAGCTCATAACTGGAAAGTACGTTGTAATTGACGGGGCGGTAAAAAATCCGGGGAGATATCCCTTCGATGAAGGAATGAGTTTAGAAGATCTGTTGCTAAAGGCACAAGGTTTTAACGAAAATGCCTTCATTGGTCGTGTTGAAATTACTCGTACCGAAGAGCCTTTAAATGATAAGCAAAAGGCTCGCTTTTTTATTCACAACTTAGTTTCAAACCCCGCCGAGCACAGTCAATTTTATTCCAACGATCTGTTTTGGTCCCTTATGGACAATGCCGACCGATTCCGTTTGGAACATATGGACCGCGTATTTGTGCGAACCAACCCAGATTTTGAGGAGCAACAAACCATTCAAATCAGTGGAGAAATTGAATTCCCAGGCCGTTACACCATATTAAAATCCAACGAACCCATTCGAAGCATTGTTGAGCGGGCTGGAGGATTAACCGATGAGGCTTACTCAAAAGGAACTAGAGTCATTCGTGATAGTATTCAGGTTATCATCGATTTCGAGGATAATTTAGAGGGTGGAACCAATGAATTCTTGGTTCGAGCTGGAGATCAAATTAGTATACCTAAAAAACCAGGAGTTGTTTCGGTTATGGGGAATGTGGCATTGTCTGGATTTATAGAACATGAATCCGGTAAACGTGTGAAATATTATTTAGATCGTGCTGGGGGATTTCAGCCTAATACGGCCAAATACATTCAGCTTACCCAAGCTAATGGAGCCACTTTCAAAGTCAAACGCAAAGGGCTACTCAAAGAAAACCCACTCGTGGATGAAGGGGCCATGATAGAAGCCATATTCGAACCAGAACCCGTGCGTGAACCTTTCGATTTGCGTGAGGTTATTGTAGAGCTGACCAGTATTACTACTTCGGCCTTAACGCTGTATTTCTTGATTGATCGAATAACTACGCAGTAACCCTGTAAGGATTCTTTACCATATTACTTTTATTGTTTAAGAGCATTGTATACGCATTTCATGATAAACAAATTAATAGAGAGAATTAAAGAAAAGACCTATACCGTAGGCATCATAGGCCTAGGCTACGTAGGTTTACCACTCATATACACCTTCCACAAAGAAGGTATGCCGGTCATAGGTTATGACATCGATCAATCCAAAGTCTCCAACATCCAGTCGGGGACTCCCTATATCAAACACCTAGGCGAGGAAATGATGCAGAGTTTGTCGCAATCTAATCGCTGCGCTGCCACCACAGACTTTTCGCGGCTCACAGAAGCCGATGCGGTGCTCCTTTGCGTGCCTACCCCGCTGAATCAGTACCGTGAACCGGACATGAGTTATGTGATTAGCACGACCGAAACGGTGGCTCATAACCTAAGAGAAGGACAGCTGGTTATCTTAGAGTCCACTACTTACCCAGGAACGACGGAAGAAGTCATGATTCCGCTACTAGAAAAGCATTCAGGACTCATTGCAGGCAAAGACTTTTATGTGGCCTACAGTCCGGAGCGAGAAGATCCAGGCAATCCCAATTTCAATACGGCTAAAATTCCCAAGGTAGTAGGAGGTCACGGCGAAGATGCCCTTAAGCTGGCTCAGGCCTTGTACGACACGGCCATCGTACAAACCGTACCCGTTAGTGATACAAAAACTGCAGAAGCTGTCAAGATTACCGAAAATGTGTTTCGTTCGGTAAATATTGCCCTCGTAAATGAACTAAAAGTGGTCTATGCTAAAATGGGTATTGACGTACATGAGGTGCTTGATGCTGCGGATACCAAACCCTTTGGCTTCATGAAATTCACCCCTGGTCCAGGTCTTGGTGGACACTGTATTCCAATCGATCCCTTTTATCTCACCTGGAAAGCCCGAGAATTCCAAGAAAATACTCGGTTTATTGAGCTTGCTGGGGAAATTAATACCCACATGCCGCAGTATGTGATAGAGCAGACCTCCAATGCGCTTAACACCCACAAAAAAGCGATGAACGGGTCCAAAATCCTTCTAGTAGGACTCGCCTACAAGCCCAATGTAGATGACATGAGGGAATCGCCCACCTTTGAGCTATTCCATTTGCTGGAAGACCTAGGGGCAGAAGTCGCTTATTATGATCCTTACATACCTACTATTCCGCCCACCAGACAACATGCTAATTACACCGGCAGAAAATCCACCGATTGGAACGAAGCCACGGTGGCCAGCTTCGATGCTGTACTCATTTCTACCAATCACTCTGATATCGATTACTCTGAGCTAGCCAAATGGTCGGACTGCATTATTGATACCAGAAACGCCATGAAAGGCATTAGTCCAAAAAACGGGCGCCATATCTTTAAAGCCTAGAATGGTAAGCGAACTGCTACAGCCTTCTCCCATTCGTACCTTTGTACTTAAGGCGTTCGGGATTTTCGTGCTGTGGTATGTGCTCTACGAACTTTGGTTGCTTCCTGATGGACAGCTAGATCACTGGGTGGCCCTTAAGGTAATTGATGGTACCGCATTTTTAACCAAGCTTATGGGCTTCGAGGTATGGATGCAGGGCCGGGTGCTGACCATTGCAGGGAACAACAGCATCGAAATGGTGAATGGGTGCACGGGTATCTCGGCTATTGGCTTATTCCTAGGCTTTATATGGGCCTATCAAGGGCAAAACCGCTCGCGTTTGTATTTCTCACTTTTGGGTATAGCCATAATCTATCTGGTTAATGTTATACGAATCGTCACCCTCATGCTCATGCAAGAATTGGTCCCTCAGTTTTTCGACTATACGCATGATTATTCCACCACCATTATTTTTTATCTGGTTATATTTTTCTTGTGGATGCTGTGGGTACGTTTAGCCGATGGTTTTGAAGCTCTGTCAACACAACTAGCCTCCCAAGAGCATATGTCATCATGACTAACCAAACCCCTACCTTTCTATCACCTAGGTATTCCCATTACCTAAGAAACTGTATAGATTTCTGCCTCATAATAGCGGGCTATTTTTTTCTTATACGCCCCCCTCGTGTGGGCTTTCTGTCGGTCTTGATTCCGATGATAGAACCATTGGTGGAATCTTCTTCACTGATCGAACTTCGACATTCTTCTACAACGCTAATAGCTACCATGTACGAAAGCCTTCCCATGGAAAACCCAAATGGAGGACCGGTTGATAGGCACGAATATACCTATGCACCGGCTTTCAATATGTTATTTATAATGGCAAGTTTAGCTCTCTGGCTCCTGGACAATCTAAGATCATCTTTGCTCATACTCTCCATCATACATTTTACAAGCTGGATTACAGCAACCATGTTTCTCTTCGCCGGATTAACTATACATCCTAACTGGTGGATAGGCTCCGTTATAATCGCGGTCTATCTGTTGCCTCTAGCATCCACGGCGCTTGTAGCCACTCGCAACGCCCAACAGCTCACTATACCCTCACGCTAATGGAATCTATTTCTGATAAGCACTCTCGTATTCTTAGGCATCATAAGGCAACCTTAGATCAGGTAGTGACGTCCATGAAAACATTTTCCCTTAAGCTGGATACCACCAAACTTCCCAACGAAATCTATCTATTGGCTGTAGGGAAAGCTTCCGAACAGATGCTGGACGCTTTTTCGAAGTCTTACTCGGGTAGCATTATCGACGGAATGGTACTTTCACCCGATCCGATTCCCACTGCGAAAGTAGACAAAAACATACACAAGTTAAGCTTCTTCACGGGCACCCATCCACTTCCCTCGGAAGAGAATGAGGCTTCTACCTTGGAGATACTGTCCTTTATTAAAAACTTATCCGCCGGGGCCACTCTTGTTTCTTTTATTAGCGGAGGTACTTCATCCTTACTTTGCTTGCCGCCAGACCCTATTACAATAGCTGATCTTCAGCACACCTATGATGTACTGCTTCGATCTGGAGCCAGTATTCACGAAATGAACACCGTACGAAAGCATATCAGCCTGGTAAAAGGGGGGCAGCTTGCCCAATTTGCCCATCATCTACACCTTCGCACCTATTTGCTTTCCGATGTGCCCCAAGATACAGCGCATGTGATTGGAAGTGGACTCACTCTCACCGATCCAAGTACCTATGAACAAGCGATCGATATTTTAAATGCCTACAAACTAAAGGAGCAGATTCCCAAGTCCGTACGTGAGTATCTTGAACAAGCGGCGCTAGGTCACTACCCAGAAACCCCTAAACCCGAGCTCAACGATCACCCGGATCAAGAGGTAAACCTGATAACGGGCTCAAAAACCTTGCAACCTTTTTTACAAAGCCTGTTAGAGCAACAAGGCTTTGCGGTACATTGGTCCGATGCGCCGATACAGGGTAAACAGAATACTGTAGTGCGAGAAATTGCGGGGCAGGTTATTTCGGTGCTTAACGGACGATCGGAGCTGTCACAAAAATCGCCTCAAGCTTTGGTATTTCAGGGTGAATCATACCTTGAGGTGAAGGGTAAAGGAGCCGGTGGTCGTAATCAGCATTTGGCTCTACTTTTAGCCCTTTCATTGGAAGGGCAGCATCCCGTATCGGTGCTTAGCCTCGCTACCGATGGTGTTGACGGCCCCACGGATGCTGCTGGCGCGCTCGTGAGCAGCTATACTACCCTACAGGCTCGTAAACAAGGCCGCTTGCCCGAGCCTTATATTCAGCAATATAACAGCTATGCGTTTCATGATGCTATGAATACGCTCATTAAAACAGGCCCCTCGGGCACCAATCTTATGGATCTCTGCGTGGTTTTAATATGCTAAATGTTCCTAGTTTCCTACTAAATGTGTACCTTTAGCCATGGTTTGGGAACATCCACTATATCTCTACGGTCTTGTACTTATACCTCTACTGTTGGTAGGGGTATGGCTGCGCACTCGTGCACTAATAAAAAATGCCGAGCAGTTTTTTGATCAGGATCAAAAAGAGCGTCTTCAATTAGGCTTCGCACCTTCTCGTGAGCGAGTTAAGCAAGTTACTTTTTTGCTAGCCATGACCTTTCTCATCATAGCATTAGCAGGCCCTAAAATTGGCACCGAGGTTCGCGAGGTGAAACAACGCGGGGTAGATATGCTCATAGCCTTAGACATATCGGCCAGTATGAACGCCGAAGATGTGCGCCCAAGTCGTCTCGAAAAGGCAAAATTCGAAATTAGTCGCCTCATCGAACGCCTCGATGGAGACAGGGTGGGTCTTATTGTGTTTACGGGTGAGGCTTTTCTGCAAAGCCCGATGACCTTGGATTATTCGGCCCTTCGTCTCTTTTTAGAAATCGTAAGTACCGATCAAATGCCGAGTTCCGCCACCGATTTCGCTTCGGCATTGGAAGTTGCCGAGCAGGCTTTTAGCGCTCTAGACTCCGAGGAGCAAGAAAATCCAATGGCTAATACGGCCGCTCGCGTCCTACTCATTATATCCGATGGAGAAGATCATAAACAAGAATACGAGGATACGCTTAAACCCCTAACTGACTCCCAGGTTTCCATCTACACGTTGGGTATTGGCACCACAGCTGGAACCACTATTCCGCTTTATGAGGAGGGAACGGACGCTTTGGTTGGGTACAAACGAGACCGGCAGGGGCAGGTAGTAATCACAGCTCTCCAGCGAGAAGTTCTTCAGAAAATCGCAAGTCAAGGCGGGGGTAGTTACTACCAAATCGATCGAGGAAATTCGGGCATTGATGCCTTTCTTGCCCGGGTCGATGAGCTGGAGCAGGGTGAATTTTCCTCTCAAGAGTACGCCGATTTTAAGGACCAATATCAGTGGTTGGCCGGTTTAGGATTGTTGTTGTTCTTACTGGCGTGGATAATCCCTAGTTTTTCAAAAAAACAATTTTCTTTTTCGGGTTGAATCACCCTAGCCAAGTCAACAAAACCTATATGACTCAGACGAACGTAGATCACAACCCGATGCAGCGCCCGCTACCGACCAAAGCCATACGGCTTTTTGTTACGGATTTAGACGGCTGCATGACCATCCCTTTTGAATCGCCACACTGGCCGGATTATACGCAGATTCGTGCCTTGCAGCTCCAAAGCAAAGATGATCCAAGTATTCCGCCTATGAGTATTTGTACGGGTAGGCCTATGCCCTACGCCGAGGCGCAAGCACAGTTTTTGGGGATTCGGCAGCCCTTTGTATTCGAAAGTGGGGGCGGGCTGTACGATCTTACCACTAACACACTCACCTGGAACCCCATCGTGACTGAGGCCCTAAAGGCCGACATCAATGCCATTCGTAGCTGGGCGTATCGTGACATATTCCCCAACTTTCCAGGCGCCATACCTGAGTTTGCCAAATTTACCGATGTGGGACTCATCCATCGCGATTCATCGGTGATTGATCATATTTACGGCCTTGTCACCACTGAAATAGCCGCCAACTTTCCACTTTTTGAGGTGCACAAGACCGATGTTTCGGTAAATATTATTGTGAAAGAAGCCAACAAGGGTAGGGGGCTGGAACTCTTGTCGGAAACGCTGGATATTCCTTTAGATCAAATGGCCTATATTGGAGATTCCAGCGGCGACATCCCAGGTCTAGAGCGTGTGGGTATGGCCTTTGCGCCCCAAAATGCGCAGCCTGCGGTTAAAGAAGCCTCACATCTTGTAACGGAGTTCGATGCTACGACAGGGGTCTTAGAGGCCTATCACTGGATCATACAACATAACTTACGGATATAGATAAAGGCATATTTAAAGCTAATTATAAGGTATAATCATGAACAAACCATTGAACAATGTATTTATCCATGAAACCGCTATCGTTGATCAACCTGCCAACATTGGGACTGGCACCAAAATTTGGCACTGGGTGCATGTGATGTCTGGCGCCCAAGTTGGGGAAGGCTGCGTACTCGGCCAAAACGTCTATGTAGGTGGAAAAGCCGTCCTCGGCAACAACGTGCGTGTTCAAAACAACGTATCCATCTATGACCGAGTCATCTTGGCGGATGATGTTTTTTGCGGCCCTAGTATGGTGTTTACAAATGTGATTAATCCCCGTAGTTCCGTCGAGCGTAAGGACGAATATCTTGAGACACGGGTAGGCAAAGGAGCGAGTATAGGGGCTAATGCTACAATTATCTGTGGCAACGAAATTGGCGAATATGCCTTCATAGGTGCAGGGAGCGTGGTAACCAAACCCGTGCCCGCGTATGCCTTGGTAGTAGGCAACCCGGCCAAGCAAATGGGGTGGATGTCAAAAGCGGGTATTCGGTTAACATTTGATGAGGATGGTATGACAGTTTGCCCCGAGACGAGGGAGCGATATAATATTAAAAATGAAATAGTTACTATTATTAGTTAATTCAAAAATTAAAGAACTATGAAACTAGCCATCGCCGGTACCGGATATGTAGGACTCTCACTTGCTGTACTTCTAGCTCAAAAAAATGAAGTTGTTGCCTTAGATATTATCCAAGAAAAGGTCGATCTCATTAATAGCAAAAAGTCTCCTATCACCGATAAGGAAATAGAGCATTTTCTCACGAACCAAACGCTCCATCTAAAGGCTACAATTGACCCGAAAGTAGCCTATGAAAATGTAGAGTTTGTCATTATTGCTACTCCTACCAATTACGATCCGGACACCAATTATTTCGATACTTCATCCGTAGAAGCGGTCATAGAGCAGGTAAAAGATATAAATTCAGATGCTGTCATGGTAATTAAATCTACTGTACCGGTAGGCTTTGTTCAGCGGGCCAAAGAGCAGTTTGAAACCGAAAATCTATTGTTTTCTCCTGAGTTCTTGCGGGAAGGCCAAGCTCTTTACGATAACTTATATCCATCCCGAATTGTGGTAGGGGAACAGTCCGAGCGTGCACAAACCTTTGCGAACTTACTTATTGAAGGGGCAAAAAAGCCAGCAGAAGACATCCCAGTTTTGTTTACCGATAGCACCGAAGCGGAGGCCATTAAACTGTTTTCCAACACCTACCTCGCTATGCGAGTGGCCTATTTCAACGAATTAGATTCCTATTGCGAGTCTCACGAGCTTTGCGCGAAACAAGTTATTGAAGGAGTAGGACTGGACCCACGGATTGGCAACCATTACAATAATCCATCTTTTGGATATGGGGGCTACTGTTTACCCAAAGATACCAAACAGCTCTTAGCCAATTTTAAGGATGTACCTAATAATATTATTGGGGCCATTGTAGACGCCAACTCAACCCGTAAGGACTTTATCGCACGTCAGATTTGGAGTCAGAATCCTAAGTTAGTGGGGGTGTATCGGCTGGTCATGAAAGCCGGTTCGGACAATTTCCGTCAGTCAGCCATCCAAGGCATTATGAAACGCATTAAAGCCAAGGGCATCGAAGTAGTCGTATACGAACCCTACCTAAAAGAAGATGAATTCTACCGGTCCAAGGTGGTGCGAGACCTCAATGAATTTAAGAAGATGTCTAACGTCATCATCGCCAACCGAATGGTAGACGAAATTAGCGATGTGGCTGACAAGGTCTATACCAGGGATTTATTCGGAAAGGACTAAGCCAGTAATTGGCCAATGGTTTCCACGACTCGGCGCTGATCATCTTGGCTGAGTTCGGGATAGATAGGTAAGCTAAGCGCTTGATTCGATGCGCATACCGCGTGGGGGCAAAGTTCTTTAATCCCAGCATATCCAAGACCCGTAAAACATTCTTGTTGGTGCAAGCAAAGGGGGTAATACACCGAGTTGCCAATCCCAACATCGCTTAGGCCTTGAGCTAGCGAGTCGCGGTTTTTCACACGAATAGTGTACTGGTGGTAAATGTGAGCCCCGCCGTTCAAAGCTACTGTTTCGTAGGGCAGCACTACACCTTGTCCTTCCCATTGGCACACAGACGTACATCCTCCGGTCCAACAAGCTGGCGCCTCAGAAACCAAGCCCGCTTCGGTAAACAACCGATTATAAAAGCCCGCCTTTTCTTGGCGAGCAGCAGACCATACATCAAGGTGCTTTAGCTTCACCCCGAGAATAGCAGCTTGTAAAGTATCAAGTCGTGAATTAATGCCCACTATCCGGTGGTAGTACTTGGGTTTGGATCCGTGAAGGCGAAGCACCCGAACCTTTTCGGCTAGTTCGGGATCACAAACAGTAATGAGACCTCCATCACCAAAGGCCCCAAGATTCTTGGAGGGGAAAAAACTAAAGCACCCGAAGTCTCCTTCTACTCCCGCACCTACTACACACCCATCGGAGAAGGATTGTTTGGCGCCAATGGCCTGGGCGGCGTCTTCAACCAGAGGAATAGAAAACTCCTTCGAAATAGCTAGGAACTTCTCCATGTCGGCCATTTGTCCATATAAATGCACAGGGATAATGGCCTTAACCTGTTCGGGGCTGACGCCGAGAGCTTGGTAACGGGTGTTGGAGCCCTCGAGGAAGCGTCGAACGCTAGCCGGGTCTAGGTTAAAATCGGAAGGTCGTATATCTATAAAGACCGGAGTGGCCCCGAGTCGAGCAATAGCGCCACCGGTAGCAAAAAAAGTGAAGGGTGAGGTAATTACCGCATCACCCGGGCCAATATCGAGAGCCATGAGGGCCAGGAGCAACGCATCGGAACCTGAGGCGCAACCAATGGCATTCTCCACGCCGAGGTAGCCCGCGATATCGGACTCGAACTGGGCAACGGGGTTTCCCATAATAAACTGACCGGAACGCATGAGCTGCAAAGCGGCCGATTCCAATTCGGTGGCAATGCTGTCGTATTGGGCTTGGAGATCGAGTAAGGGGATGGGTTTATTATCGGGCTGTGTCATAGATGTTTTCAATCATCTGAACCACTTTGAGGCCTTCGAAGGCAGTGGCGGTAATATCGGTTCGGCCGGTGAGTACGTCCACTACATTCTGAAACACATAATGGTGATTGGCGGCGCTTCCTTTGTAGGGGCCATAATCATTCGGCGGGTTGGTCGGGGGTAGCTCGGGCACGGTATAGTTCTCGACGTGGCAGTATTCGATTTCGTTCATGTACTGCCCACCCACTTTTACTGAGCCGTTGGTACCTACCACCGTAATACTACTTTCCATATTGGTGTCCCAACACGAGGTGGAATAATTAATGCTACCTATGCCACCCCGAACGAATTCAAACTGAGCAAAACCCGAATCGTCAAAGTCCTTGAGATCGGGGTGAGTAAAGTTGCGAATGGTGCTTTGGATCTTCGCAATATCGCCAAAGACCCAGTACATAAGGTCCACAAAATGGCTGAACTGGGTATAGAGGGCTCCTCCGTCTTGATCCAGGGATCCTCGCCAAGGGCTGGTCGAATAATAACGTTGATCACGATTCCAGTAGCAGTTGGTTTGCACAATGAGGATATCCCCCAAGGTTCCAGATTGCACCATGTCCTTGAGCCATTCCGATGGGGGAGAGTAGCGGTTTTGTTTTACCACAAACACATGCTTGCCTGTTTCTTTTTCGGCGATAAGCACTTCTTCGCATTCGGCGCCAGTAATGCCCATGGGCTTTTCGATGACCACATGATAGCCGGCGCGTAGTAACTTCACAGCGTAGGGTGCATGGAACCCATTGGGTGTTGCAACGGTCACCACATCGGATCGTTGGCCGCTGGTTTGTTCGGCCTGGATCAGGTCATCAATGCCGGTATAGGTGGGTAGAGTTGGAAAGCCCAAGGGTTTGCGTTGCTCAAAATGGCTAGAATCGGTGTCACAGACCGACAAGAGCGTACACTCGGGATGCTCGTGTATAATTTTGGCATGGCGCTGCCCAATACGACCAAAACCGACGACGGAAAATTGAATAGATGACATAAGCTAAATTTTTTGGAAGATACGAAAATATGTGGTCAAGGCTACAAGTTAGAACAGCTTCACAGATGCTAAAAACTAAGAATCCACCTGCTGCTGTTGAAGTAATTCGAAATACTGCTGTATCAATCGCTGGTAATCGGGAGCGAAGGGGGTGAAGTTCGGATCATTAAGACGTTGGCGTATGCGCTGCTCGAGTTCTTCTAAGCTCATGGGTGGGGTGGGGCGATTGAGCAGATCTTCGGCGGTGGTACCTTCTCGGCGCTCTTCCTCGTCGCGTTCTTGAAGGGCATCCTCAGCTTGGAGCATACGCGTGAGTATGTTTTGCTGGCGCTCGATCAGAATAGGGTCAATGACCCCTCCACGTAGGTCGTTTATGGTCTCTTCCATGTCCTCAATCATGCGCTCTAGTTGGCTTCCTAGCTCGTCACCTGCCTCGAGCCCGCCGTTTTGCTGCATCTCTTGCAATTGCTTTCGGATGGCATTTTGTTGCCGAGAGAGCTGCTCCAGGCGCTGGCTTTGATCCTGAGTCAATCGCTCGCCTTGCATGTCATTGATCATGTCCTGAATTTGCTGGTTCATCTGCTGTTGCTGCTCACCCATTTGCTGCATTTGTTCCATCATTTGCTGCATCGACATCCCCCCGCTACCGCTGCCCGAGCCGGATTGGGAATTTTGGAGCTGGTCCATGAGATTGGCCAGTTCGTAGCTAAGTTCGTTCAGACCCCCAAAACTTTGACGCGAAGCCAGGCTGGCCCGGTTCTGCTGGCGCTCGATCATTTGAGTTAGGCTGGATTGGATGCGTTCGAGGGTTTGGGCCTTTTGCTCATTAATTCGGTTGGCAAACTGGGGGATTTCGGTGGACAGTTCATACAGGGAGTCTGCCAGGCTATTGAACACCTGCTCTATACGCTGTTGTTGCCGGGCCATGTCCATGTAGGCCTGACTTTGGTTCTCGGTTTCCTCGGTGGCGGTCACCAGTTTTTCTTGTTCTAGTGATAGATTGAGTAGGCTTTGGAGGATGTACTGTAGCGCGGCAATATTAACGTTCAATTGCTGCTGCCCCATCATCTGCATTTGTTCGCGAGTTTTTTGGGCCAGTTCTTCGAAATCCTGCTGCAGGTTGGGCTGGGATTGTTGCTGTAAGCGTTTTTTGATTTCTTCGAGCTTTTCCTTGGAGAATTCTTGAAGCTCTTGGATGGACTGCTCGTTTTTAGGGGTGGTTTGTTCGGAGAGAGCTTCGTTTTGCTCCTGCAACCGGTCTAATTCTTCTTGTAGAGCTTGTTTTTGCTGTTCGGTAAGAGGAGTGGTGAGAGGAGTAGGTTGCTGAGTTTTGTTAGAGTTTTGTTCAGTTTGTTCGGTGTTTTGAATGGTCTCTTGTTCTGAACTCTGATCAGTATCCTCCGACTCTCCGTTCCGCTCGGCCTCTTCCTTGGCTAGTTCTTCATAAGAACGCGCCAACTTTTCTAAATCGGAGGTGAGTTTGAGCTGCTTAAACAGTTCAATGCTACGCTCGAGCCGCTCTTTGTAGCGCTCTTCGTTAAACTCAAAATCTTCCAGAGCCTGGCGCATCTGTTCAGGGTTCATCTGCTGAAGGTTTTCGCGGAGCTGTTCTAGGGCCTTGCGAAATGTGGGATCGTCAATTTCTTTCATGAGCTGCTCTAATTCCTCATAGGACTTCAAGGTCTCCTCGGAAAGCAGATTTTTTTCGCTTAGCTCTTCCTTGATGGCTTCGAACTTTTCGTTGAGTTCTTTGATCCGCTCTTCAATCTCTCGCTGTTCTTCCTGCAAACTTTCTAGCTGTATCTGCTGCTCATAGTTACCCTCGGGCTGGTCAATCAGGTTTTCTTTAAATTCGTCGTATCGCTCTTGAATGGCCTCGAGGGATTCCGATATATCCTCCATATCGCTGCTCACTTCGTCCTCCTGTTCAGAAATATCATCGAAAAATTCGGTAAGTGATGGAATCCGCAGTACACGCTCCTCCGATCGTCCCCATTTGGGACCGTTGTACCCATCATTGTCTCGAACTTCTATCCAAAACAGCAGTTCATCCTTGGGGCGAAGGGCTAATTCATCTAGTGTCCAAGTATACGATGCAATGGCATCTTGTCTCGCAAGGCCGAGGGGAATGTTCTGGGTGGCCTCACCTTCGGCAAAGGGTCGTTGCAGTATATAGCGGAGTCGGGCTTGACCGAGACCATGATCATCGCTAGCACGGTAGAGTATGGGCAGCGAAGTAGGGGCAACCTCACTTAGATCTTGTACCGGTTCCAATAGGGAAACCTGTGGGGGTGCATCGATGGCTGCGTTTAGGACAAACTGAATGATCCCGGCTTCTGACCGGCTGCTTTGTAGCCCGCTGGTGTCTTTGAGGTTTAGTCGCAGGGTATCGGCTTGTTCGAGCTGGAGGCTGGTAATGCGAAGCAGGGTATCAGGGGGTAGATAGCCTAGTGTGCTAATAAAACTGGAGTCGATAGGCAGGCGGCTTTGGTCGCTGCGGAATAGCTGAAGATCTTCTACAGGCTTATTCAATTTTGTAAGCAGCTCGACTTGGGTGCCTTGGTAGCCATTCAATTGCGCAAAAGGATAGCGTAGGGTGTCGGTGGGTAGCCCGGTGTAGCGCGGTGGGGTGAGTACGGCCAAAAGATCCAGGAAGCGAGGCCGGTTTTGTACATCCACGCGGTATATCGGACTGCGGAATCCATCCATACTCAGGTAGTAGCTTAGCGCATTATTGAGCTCCAGGCTGGGGGCGACATAAGTTGCAGTATAAGATGCGTTTATTGCGCTCGCTACCTTCTTTAACAATCGACTCCGGTACTCGGATTCAATATCAGTTTTAAAGTATAAGATGAGCTCATCAGGTAGGGTACCCTCAAAACCAATGCTGGCGGTGAATTCGGCGCCTTGCTCCACGGTGGTGTTACCAGGAAATACGGTGTATCGATACGGATTTGGCTGTTCGTAGCTTTGCCAAAAGCTTAGCAGACGCTGGGTTCCGCTGGAAAAATTAACTGCGGTGATTGCCCCGAGAACGAAGAAAACAACCATCCATTGCAGGCGCTGACGAGCTAAGCGAGCGGTGGGTAAGTTGCGAATATATTCGTCCAAGGCAGTGCTAAGCTTGGGCTGGGGAACTTGCTCAAGGTTTTGCAAGATCGCGACATCAATGAAGGCTTGTTGTATGGGAGAAACTGAAGCAGTTGAAGAAGCAGAATCAGAAACAGAAGTATCTCCGACCTTACTCTTAGCATCCTCGCTTTGCATCAAATCCACGGCGTACCGAAGCTCTTCAAAGCCCGATTGTCGACTGAATTGCCGGTAAAACTCTTCGAAACTTTTCTGTTGGCCTTGCCGGCGAGTCCACCATAGGGAGAATAGCTTGGTGGTGGCAATGGCTGCCAAGCCTATACCTTTAATCCATGGAGCTAGGTAAAACTGCTGCTCCAGTAGCAATAAAACTAAAAAAAGGGCTAGACCAACCAGTCCTGTATTCCATAGTCCTAGGGTCGTCCGCTGTGCCAGGGAGTTCCGATGCGCCTTTTGTAGGCTACGAATAAGAGGGCTATGACTGTTGCTATAGATATTGATGTCGGACACGGTGGTGTTATATGGCTAAATCGTTCAGTGTACTAGTAGCTACAACCTTCCATCGACCGTCGATGTTCCCAACCTGTATGCATTCATGGTGGCGATCGTGCTCCATTAGCAACCACCACTGCTCAGCGGCCGCTTGTTCTAAAAATGCCTGCTTTTCTTTCAAGGTTTGGGTCGGAAACATATCGTACCCCATCACCCAAACTAACGGTATATGTTGAGCGGTCGGGAGTAAGTCGGCTACAAAGACGAGATGCGTATCACCACAGGAAATTTTAGGTAGTTGTTGGCCTAGGGTGTGCCCATTCATCACCAAAGCTTCGAGTCCGGGTTCATAAACGGACTGGTTTGCATGAGCCTGGTTTGCATCAAGATTTTTCAAAACTTTCACATCAGCCTGTTCAAAATGAACCAGTGAAAGTTGGTCGCTGGCAGCGGTGATGGGTCCAATGTTGTCGGGCAGGAAGCTAGCCTGTTCGCGGGCGTTGGGCTCGGTGGCCGTGCGAAAGTGGTTGCGGTGTATGTGATAGCGCGCGTTGGAAAATATGTGGCTTAGTTGGCCGTCTACCCAGTCGGTGGTTCCGCCGCAGTGGTCGAAATGGAGGTGCGTGAAGATGAGATCGGTAATCTCGGATGGCTGTATACTGGCGCGGGCCAAGGAAGTCTCGAGCCGTTTTTCATCCTGGGGACCGTAATCGAGGCCGTAGATTCTCGACATCTTCTCATTAAATTTGTTGCCTGCTCCGTTATCAACTAGATATGTCCGACCCGTATTCAGGGAACGGATAAGCAGACACCGCATGGTCATGGGAATGCGGTTTTGAGCGTCGGGAGGGAGTTGGCGGGACCACAAGGCTTTGGGGACCACACCGAACATGGCGCCACCGTCGAGCCAAAGGTCGCCTGTCTCGATCCAATGTAGCTCAAAAGAGCCGAAGCGCACCCATCGGTGATCCTGTATGGCGCCCGCTGAGGGGACGCTTAGGTCGATGGGGCGTGGGGCGTCCATCTTAGAAGGATGGAACTACGTTGTCGCGGTATAGCGTATCGAGTAAGGTTATGCTGACCATGAGAATGAAGAAGGCCAGTGCGCCAATTAGCAGCATGGAGTTGAATTTGGTATCCCAATAGAGTCCCATGAAGAAAGCGGCGACCAAAAATGCTTTGGTTAGGGCGATAGCCATGGCCGACAGTATATCGAAAGGAGAGGGTAGGCCCAATCCAGCGACGGTGACCGTTAACACAGTTAGGATTAGCAGGGCAATTCCGATGCCCCAAAGTTGCTTAGCAGATGCGATGTGATGTCCGTGATGTTCACTCATGTTCGTAAAATATAGTTGTTTCGAGGGATGAATTTAAAATCAGGTTCAAGAGGCGTAGTAACGCATCATTCAATTAGGTATAGGAGTGGAAATAGGAAAATCCAGATCAAATCCACTAAGTGCCAATACAGCCCCGTGATTTCCACCGGCGTGTAATACTCGGAATTAAAGTGCCCTTTGCGTGCGCGCAGGTATAACCAAACCATGAGGGCAATCCCTATGATAACGTGCAAGCCGTGTACGGCGGTCATCATGTAATAAATACCAAAGAAGATATTCGCCTTGGGATGGTCTAGGACCGCAGCGATTTCTGGAGTGGGGTTCCAAAACGAACCAGGGGCAATACCGAGGTGTAGTTTATGCTCGTATTCGAAGTATTTGATGACCAAGAACACACATGCCAAAAAGATGGTGATAAGCAGGTTAATTTCTAGCCCACGCTTTTGGTTGTTTTGAGCGGATCGAATGGCCATGGCTACGGTAAGCGAACTACCAATAAGCACAACGGTGTTAACTGCGCCCCAGAAGGTGTTAAGTTCTAGCGCTGCTTGGGTAAAGAGTTCAGGATACCAAGCCCGGAATACGATGTAGGCGCAGAAAAGACCGCCAAAGAATAGGATTTCGTTGACCAAAAACACCCACATGCCCAACTTGGCGGACTCGAACTGTTGGTTGGAGTTCACAAAGTGGTGATGAACGTGTTTCGGATGGGTTGCAGAATGATTCGCCATGCGTTTGTACGTCTATTTAATTAGTTAATTTCGTAATTAGGCTTCGGTTGTCTCCGAGGTTACTGCTTCAGAGGTCGTCGCGTCTGCGGCAGCATGCTCCTCGCCATGTCCGTGCTCTATGGCAAGCCCAAGCTGGAATTCTTCCATTGGTTGGTGATAGTCGTAAGGACCGTGAATAACCACTGGTGTATGAGAAAAATTGTGGAAGTCTGGGGGGGATGTACTTTGCCACTCGAGTCCACACGAGTTCCAAGGATTTGGTCCTGCTTGCTTTCCTTTAAATAGGGAATGAGCCAAATAATATAGAATAATTAGGAAGCCTACCGCCAGAATGTACGAACCAATGGTTGAGGTCTGGTGGAAAGGGGTAAATTGGTCAATGTAGTTGTAATACCGTCTTGGCATGCCCTGGGCACCCATGATAAACTGAGGCAAGAAGGTTACGTTAAAGCCGACAAAGATGAAGCCTGCCGCAATCTTAGCTAAGGGCTCATTGTACATTTTACCGGTCATCTTTGGCCACCAGTAATGCAGGCCGGCTAATAAGGCGATCAGCGTACCCCCCATCATCACGTAATGGAAATGCGCCACTACATAGTAGGTGTCATGTAAGTGAATGTCCACAGACAACGCACCAAGCATAATTCCAGTAAACCCACCGATGGAGAACAAGAAGATGAAGATAAATACATACAACATCGGGGTTTTCATGGAAATAGAACCGCGATATAGTGTGGCTACCCAGTTAAAAATCTTGATCCCTGTTGGAATCCCTACCAAGAAGGTAAGGAAGGAGAAGATAGTGGTAGCTACTGCGCTCTGACCCGAAGTAAACATGTGGTGTCCCCATACCAAGAAACCAATGAATGCAATTGCAAGAGAGGAAAGGGCAATGGCCCAGTATCCAAAAATGGTTTTTTTAGAGAAGGTAGTAATGACCTCAGAAATAATACCGAAGCCTGGTACAATCATAATGTACACGGCAGGGTGCGAATAGAACCAGAAGAAATGCTGATAGAGTACCGGATCTCCACCAAGTGCAGGGTCAAAAATACCGATGTCCAGAATGTTCTCCATAGCTAGAAGCAAGATGGTAATGGCCAAAACGGGAGTTGCTAATACCTGAATAATGGAGGTAGCATACAATGCCCATACATTTAAAGGCAAACGATCCCAAGAAATACCAGGAGCCCGGAGCTTATGAATGGTGGTAATAAAGTTGGTTCCTGTTAGAATGGAAGAGAATCCTAGGATAAATACCCCAAGGGTTACCCAAATAATTCCAGCAGAGTTACTGTCCGAGCTGTACGGAGTGTAAAAAGTCCATCCAGTATCGAAGCCGTTATTGGCTAAAGATAAGAAGGTGAAAATAGCCCCAAACACATAGATGTAGAAACTGGCTAAGTTCAATCGAGGGAAGGCCACATCTTTAGCTCCAAGCTGCATAGGCAGAATGAAGTTACCTAAAGCGGCAGGGATGGAAGGCACCAGTACAAAGAAGACCATCATGGCCCCATGAAGCGTGAAAAGCTGGTTGTAGGTGTCCGCTTCGATAAAGGTTTTTGCGGGCGTCCAAAGCTCGGTTCGCAGCGCAATGGCTAAGAACCCTGCGAGGGCAAAGAAGAAGGCTACCGCACCTAGGTACATGAGGCCGATTTTCTTGTGATCCACGGTAGTGAGCCATGCCCACACCCCTTTCTCGTCGGTCAAGTAGGTGTTGGTCGGCGTCTGCGCCGGCGGAAATCGTTTTACCCTAAGCTTCGTGGGGGTCGTTGCTGCGTTGTTTGCAGTAGGTGATGCACTTGCCATACGATTAGTCAATAGTTTTTAAATATTCAATGATATTGGTGATCTCTTCGTCGCTAATTCGTCCTTCGTAAGGAGTCATTACGTTTTGGTATCCTTCTGCGATTTTCTCGCCGGGGTATAGAATCGATTCACGGATGTAGTTTTCGTCCACGGTCACGCTGCTGCCATCGGCTAGGTTGCGGTCGCGTCCCCATATCCCTTTGAAGCTCGGGCCTATTAACTCTGAACCGTCCACAGAGTGGCAGGTTTGGCAGCCTTGAAGAGAGACTAATTGTTCGCCTTGCTCGACTGGAGAACCACTAGGTCCGCCGCCATTTTCGTCTAGCCAAGTCTGAAATTCTTCGGGTTCATGCACAATAACTTTCGCTAACATATTGGAGTGGCTGGTTCCGCAGTACTCGGTACAAAATACTTGGGATTCGCCGGTTTCTTCGGCCTGGAACCACACATAGGTGTAGCGGTTGGGAAGCACGTCATGCTTGACTCGGTACTCGGGCACAAAGAAAGAGTGCAGTACGTCACGTGACTGCATTACCAGTTTAATGGGTTGGCCTTTGGGCACGTGAATTTCGTTGATGGTCTGCGCTCCGTTGTCGTAGCTTACGCTCCAATTCCATTTGAAGCCGGTTATGTGTATTTCGTAGGCGTCATCGGGCACGGTTTTTAGATTTAACCAACCAGAGTAGCCCCAACCAAATACAATAAATGTGAGCAGCAAGGGAATAACCGACCAGGTAATTTCCAAGGTGTTATTGTGCGTAATAACCGGAGTTTTGTCGTCTTCGGACTTTCGCTTGTAGCGAATGGCAAAGTAAATCATGGCGAGAACAACGCCCAAAAAGATGACTAAACTGGCCTCGTTAATGAAGTTGAACAGCTCATCGGTAGTGTCGGCGGTTAGCGGCGACTTGTTTTCCGGGAGCATAAAATCAAAAAGTCTTCCCATAAAAGGAACCTAGATGTTTATTTAATTAGTAATTGAGTGAATTTTTGCGTGATTCACGCAGCCAATAATACCCTAGAAAGATACCAAGAAAAATGAGTGTAGCCAAACCACCAAGGCTCATAATTCGCTTGGCCACTGGGGCGTAGGAATTAGAATTTGGATCGTATTGATAGCAATACATAATGAGTTTGTCAACGGTGTTTCCAATGGTGCCTTCCGAAGCTTTTAAGATGGCGGTCCGAAAGTCGAATGAGTTGTATTGCAACCCATACAAGTATCGGGTAATAGTGCCATCTGGGCTTAGTAGGATAATAGCGGCGCTATGTGCAAAATCTTTGGTGCCTGGGATGGGAGCCACTCCAAATCCCACAGCGGAAATAAGGGAGTCAATGGCGGTCTGTTTTCCGGTGAGGAAAAGCCATCCTTCGTTTACTTGTGCCAAGGTGGCAGCGTGTTGCTCAGTCCCTTGTGTGCTACCCCAACTTCCGCTTTCGATGTAGTTTTTTTTAACGCGGGCGGCTAGGGTGTCGGTTTCGGTGGGGTCTATACTCACCGAAATAATGTCGAATTCTTTTCCTGGTTGCCAGGCCAGATTTTGTACGGCGTCGAAAATCCCGTCGATCACCAAGCCACAAAGTACAGGACATTCGTAGTATAAGGGGTTTAGGATGACCGGCCGGCCGGAGGCGAGTAGATGACCCAGTTGAACCGAGTCCCCATTGGCCTTGGCAAAGGTTAAGCCGGTGGGGATGCGCACTCCGAGTTGTTCGTCTATGCCTATATCCTGTATAAATGCGGGTTCTTGGGCAGAGTTTACTGCGTTTGTGCCTGTGGAGCTCGAATTCATTCGGTTGTAACTGCTTTGGGCGAATAAACTAGCCTGCGCAGCGAGACCGAACAGTAGAAGGGTTCCAAGAATAACTGACTTCGGCAATGCATGCAAAAAGTACTTCATAGAACAACGTTATGATAACGTATTACAAGGGTTGTGTCTCCGAAATAGGAGGGGGACTATGCTCGGGGGCTTAGTCCTGGGTTGCAATCTTCTCGATGGCTGCGTCAATAGGCATATGATAGACTCCTTTTTCGGCGTCTAATACCCCGTAAGACTGAATATGATTGTTTGCGTCTTCGGTTAGCTTTTCGATGGCATAATAGGTGCTGGTCGCAGTGGCGTTGGCTTTGGACTGCTCAAAAAACATTTGAGAAGCAAAAATCCAAATAACCACAAGACTGGCCACTATTCCTACACCCAAACCGGACCAAAAAATAAGTTTTTTGAAGTCCATGATGTCGTCATTCACCCCTATGGTTATCGCATTGGATAATTCCTGGTCAGTGGTTTCGACCGAAGCATCGTTTTGGGCATCGATGGTGACGGAAGCTCGAGAAAATTCGTGATGGTCAGCAGACATGATAGTTTTATCTAAGATTACTGATGGTAGCTTTTTTCCAGACAAGCACCCAACTTAGGGTCTTTTTCAGGAATCATGCTGTTTTGTTTGAATCGACGGAAGAACAGACCAAAAAAGATGCCGCCCAATCCGAGGAAGGTGCTGAGATCAATCCAGCTAAAGTGGATACCATGCTCACTTAGCGTTGGCATGGCGATCCAGTAAATTTCTAAAAAGTGCATAACTACTACGAGTATACTCACGTAAGCCAATATGTTTCGGCGGTGCTTTTGTTCTCGGTTCAGTAGAATCAAGAATGGGAGAACAAAGCGGAAAATAAGTAAGCCGTAGGTGATGTATTTCCAACTTCCTTCGAGGCGATGGTAGAACCAGATGGTTTCCTCGGGAATATTGGCGTAGTAAATAAGTAAAAATTGTGAAAAAGCGATATAGGCGTAGAACACGGTGAAGGCGAACATCCAAGCGCCCATATCGTAAATGTGTGCTTGTCCAATGGTGTTTTTTAGGTAGCCACTGCGCTGCAAAAAGAATACCATAAGAATCATCACCGCCCAGAAAGACTGGAAGGAAATGGCGAAGAAGTACACTCCAAACATGGTAGAGAACCAGTGTGGATCTAGCGACATTAACCAGTCAAAAGAAGCAAAGGCTATGCTAAGCCCAAATAGCGGGATGGCTGGCGCACTAACTTTTCTCATGAGGGAAGAAATGCCCCAATCGCCGGTTATGTCCATCTCGATGGATGCTTTGAACAGCTTGTGGCCTACAAAACCCCAAATGGCAAAGTATATAACCTGACGAATGATAAAAAATGGGGTGTTTAGATAGGCCGATTTTCCTTTTAAGATTTTGTCTGCCGCAACGGCGTCTTCGTGGCTCCAATGGTAGAGGTTATGAATACCTAGTAGGACTGGAATTGCAAAGAGGGCCCAAATCCAGATGTTTGCCCCGAAGGTTTCTGGGATTCGGCGTACAACTACGCCCCATTTAGACTTGGTGATGTGGTGAAACATGACCATAAAGACCGAAGCGATGGCAATACCGGTAAAAAAGGTAAAGCTGACCAGGTAGGAAAAGAAGAACTGATCGGCGTTGGTAAAGTAGCCATAGGCGCTAACGAGTAACCCAGTAATCCCCACACCAAATAGAATTTGGGGCAGCTTAGAGTCGGCTGAAAACTGGAGATTGTCGGTAATCGTGGGTTGATGACTCATGGGTGGTTCGACCTCTTAATTATCACTTAAACTTTTAATGTATTCGACCAGAGACTGTAAATCGCTTTGCGAGAGTCCGCCATAGGCATCGGCCATGAGTGGATCGTAACCGTCCACAATTTTTGCGTAGGGATTCACGATGGACTCAATCAAGTATTCATCTTCTTTAACCACCGTTATCGTTTCGCCATCTTCGGTGGTGACGAGTCCTTCGCTTCCATATAAATCTTTCCAAGAGGGGCCAATGATAGCTGTTCCATCACTGGAGTGACAGGTTTGGCAGGCATACATGGTAGATACTTCCATGCCACGTTCTACTGTTGCCACAATTTCTCCTTGAGTAGCTTCTTTGGCGGCGCGAGCCTCGGCAATGGCTTCTTGTTCTGCCATAAATTCAGCTTCCATACTTTCTACATCTACCCCAGCGGCAATAAGATTTTCGCGGGTAGCATTCTGGGATGCTTGTAGCGCTCGGACATAGGCAACAATCGCCCAACGATCTTCTACAGGCACTTGATGACGGTAGGAAGGCATGTTTCGCACACCGTTGTAAATAGCTGAGTAAATTTCTCCGTCTGGAGCCTCGCGTAAACGATCTTGGTGGAAGGTAGGGGCAGGTACGTATCCGTATTGGCCGGTCATGATAATACCCAAACCATCGCCTGCATTTCCATGACAAGGAGTACAGTAGACCTCATAACGCTCTTTACCTCGGTACACAATGGACTTAGTTAAGTCAATGGGCATGTTAGCCACCCATTCACCGTTTTCGTCAATTCCCTCGTAGTACGCTTTGTCGAGTCGGCTAAGCCCACGAGCTACGGTGCCTTCTACCGGAGTTCGCATAGAGCGTCCGTCCTCAAAGAAGTTGTTGACTTCCTGAGCTTCTTTACGCTCTTGCTGGTCCATATTCATATTCGGATGGATCGGTGTTTTTTCCGATTTCATTCCGCGACACCCTCCTAAGGCAAGGCTGAGTGCCAGAATCGATAAGAAACCACCCGTTCGGGCTGTTGAAACTATCTTATTCATAAACTTCCTCGATATAAGCCGCACCGGCTTCTTTGAAAAATTCGTGTACTTGATCGGCATGAAACTTGCTATCAGTAGCTTCTATGCAAACAAAAAACTTATCATCCGTAGAGCGCTTGAATCGTTCGATGGTAAACAGTGGATGATTAAAACGGGGGAGGCCGTTCAGGAAGAACATGCCAAACACAGCACCAAAGGCCGATAATAGAATGGTAAGCTCGAAGGTTACGGGCACCCAGGCTGGGGCGTTGAAAAACGGCTTACCGCTAATATTCAGTGGATAGTCGATGACCGACATGAAATACATCATGGCTAATGCCCCGGAAAATCCTAAAAGGCCGTGGCCTAATACAATCCATCCCAGTTTTGATTTCTCTAATTTCATGGCTTTATCTATGCCATGGATAGGGAAGGGGCTGTAAGTGTCGAATTTATCGTACCCAAGCTCAACCACTTTTTTGGACACATCGATTAGTTGCCTCGGGTTGTTAAACTCGGCTAAAATTCCGTACATCTTTTTTGTTTCGGCAGACATAGGATTTCGTGTAATTAAGCGTTCTTAGGTTTAGCGACCGTCACGTGCTCGGGAATTTCTTCCACTGGCGCATGATACGTGCCATTTTCATCGTAGTTGTGCGGATCGGCCTGTGGAAGCACCGCTTTTACTTCTGCAATAGCAATCATCGGCAGGAATCGTAAAAACAGTAGAAACATGGTTCCGAATAGCCCAAAGGTGCCCACGTAGGTGAGTACGTCCCAAATGGTAGGCGAATAGTAGTCCCACGAAGAGGGGAGGTAATCATTAGCCAACGAGGTTACCGTAATCACAAATCTCTCGAACCACATACCAATGTTCACCACAATGGAAATAATAAAGGTGAAGGTCACATTGGTGCGAAGTTTTTTACTCCAGAAAAACTGGGGAGAAATTACGTTACAGGTCATCATGATCCAGTAGGCCCATGCATAAGGTCCGCTGGCACGTAGAAGGAAGATGGCTTTTTCGTACTCTACTCCAGAATACCAAGCAATAAAGAATTCCATCATATAGGCAAAACCTACCATGGAGCCCGTGACCATTATAATAATGTTCATTTTTTCCATATGATCATTGGTCATGATATCCTCCATGCCGTATACTTTACGCGTAATAATCATAAGGGTAAGTACCATGGCAAAACCCGAGAAAATGGCACCAGCCACGAAATAGGGTGGGAATATGGTCGTGTGCCATCCTGGTATAACAGAAACTGCGAAGTCAAAGGATACAATGGTATGCACCGAAAGTACTAAAGGAGTAGCCAAACCGGCTAGAATCATATACGCTTTTTCGTAGTTCCACCAGTGACGGTTCGATCCGTTCCACCCCAGCGAAAACAACCCGTAGCCTATCTGACGTATTTTGTCACTGGCCTTGTCCCGTAGGGTAGCCAAATCAGGAACCAGTCCCACATACCAGAACAGTAGCGAAACCGTAAAATAAGTTGATACCGCAAACACATCCCAAAGCAAGGGAGAGTTGAAGTTAGGCCACATTCCCATTTGGTTTGGAATAGGGAATACCCAATAAATAACCCAGATACGACCTACGTGAATGCCCGGAAAAATTAGGGCACACATGACCGCGAAAATAGTCATAGCCTCGGCAAAACGGTTAATGGCCGTTCGCCAATCCTGACGAAATAAGAATAAAATGGCTGAAATAAGCGTACCAGCGTGGCCGATACCTACCCACCATACAAAGTTGATGATCGCCCAACCCCATCCAACCGGGTTGTTTAGCCCCCAAATACCGGTTCCTTCCCAAATGAGGTATCCAATGGATGCCAGCAACAATCCTAGCAGAGCGTTGGCGGGTAACATTAACAAATACCATGCTTTAGGAGTGGGACGTAGGTTTACGTCGGTCACCAGATGGGTAATACTTGCAAAATCGTGGTCCCCCTTTACGAGAGCGGGTTCGGGTACGTATTGGTATTTACTCATAAATGCTGTGATGGGTACCGAAAGGGATACCGGTCATTCGTTTAGTTTTAGTGAGCCGCCTCTGGCATGGTGTTGTCCACCAGTGCTGGATTTGGATTGGTTAGTTTGGCAATGTAGGAAGTACGTGGACGAACGTTTAGTTCCTCTAACATGAGGTAATTACGTTCGTTGCGCTTCATCTGCGTCACTGTTGCTTGTTCATCGGTCAAATCACCGAAGTAAATAGCATCAGCCGGACATGCTTGCTGACATGCCGTTATTACGGAACCATCGGCCGGTTTTACCGAGCCGGTATTGATTTTCGCGTCAATCTTAGCTCGGTTTACTCGCTGCGCACAGTAGGTGCATTTTTCCATAACCCCGCGGAACCGTACTGTTACCTCAGGGTTCATTGCCATCTGTATAATATCTGGGTCTTCGCCTGTGGTCAAATACTCTTTTGGGTAGTTAAAGAAGTTGAACCGGCGCACTTTGAACGGACAGTTGTTCGCGCAGTACCGCGTACCGATACAACGGTTGTAGGTCATTTGGTTCATCCCGTCATCACTGTGGGTGGTGGCTGCCACGGGGCATACCTGCTCGCAAGGGGCTAGCTCACAGTGCATACACGGAACGGGTTGGTGCACCGCTTGAGGATCGTTTTCATCGCCCATGTAATAGCGGTCATTACGAATCCAGTGCATTTCACGGCCACGACCGACTTCTTTTTTACCGATTACTGGAATGTTGTTCTCGCTTTGACACGCAATCACACACACGCCACACCCGAAACATGAGTTCAGGTCAATGGCCATACCCCACTGGGGCTCGTAATCTGGATACATTTGCTCATTAAAGAGCGATATAGGTTGATCTTCGCCTAATTCGGCGGCTTCTTTCATACCCGG
>CABZWK010000011.1 GCA_902529365.1 uncultured Balneola sp. | reverse complement strand
ATATGTTAATAATTATTTTATTTTAAATACATATAGTTTACATTAAGCTATCTGCATGTTGCAGTAAAGTTTTTAACTAATACTAATTACTAAATAATAAAACTTAACTAGAGGTCATCTATGTTCAAGAAGCTACTCTCACTAGCAATCCTGTCTAGCTTATTTACAGTCAGTGCTTTTGCTCAAAGTGGAACATTATCTGGTACGGTAACTGATGCCAGTACAGGCGAATCACTACCAGCAGTAAATGTCGTATTAACAGAAATCATGAAAGGTGCATCTACCAATGCCGATGGGGAATACCAAATTACAGGTATTGAACCAGGTACATATACAGTAGAGGTCACTTATATTGGCTACTCAACAATCTCTCAAGATGTCAGTATTTCAGCTGGGGCTAACACTCTCGATTTTGAAATGTCTACTGATGTTGGTTTACTCGATGAAATCGTTGTCTCAGGGGTTGCTGATGGAACACCAAGAAAGAAATTAACCGTATCAGTAGCTAAGGTTGATGCTGCTCAGTTAAGTAAAGTACCTGCGACATCAGTTGCTAGTTCACTTTCTGCGAAGGTATCTGGGGTTCAAATACGAACTACTTCTGGTACACCCGGTGGTTCAGCTGACATCCAAGTGCGATCGGATAATAACCTTAGTGTAGGTTCTAACCCACTTGTTATTGTGGATGGCGTCATCATAGAAGGTGGATTAGGTGATATAAACACGGATGATATCGAAAGTATTGAGGTTGTAAAAGGTGCTGCTGCATCTGCTCTTTATGGTTCTCGTGCAGGTAATGGTGTCGTTGTAGTTAGTACAAAGCGCGGCGCTGGTCTTGCTGATGGTGACGTTAACGTAACTATACGCCAAGAAGTTGGTTTTCAGAATCTAGACAAATTTATTGATTTAGCAGAGCATCATGCATTCGGACTCGCAGCCGATTTAGCGCCTGACACCGATGGTGATGGAAGACCAGATTACACAAACTATGCTGGTGTTGTTTATCCTGCAGGTTACATGGGAGGTTACGATCCTAATATTGTTGGATCTAGAGTCACAGAAGATGATCAATACATGGATAATGAATTTGCATTCAATCAAAATATTCAAGAACAATTTTTCCAGACTGGTACTAATATGACCAACTATTTTGCACTTGCATCAAGAATAGGTGGAATTAATTTATTTACAAGTTTCGAAAACAACCAGCAAGAAGGGATTATCCCTAATACAGATGGTTACGGTAGACGTAATTTTAGAGTTAATACCGATTGGCAAGTCAATGACTGGTTCAAGGTTTCTACATCTAACTTAGTGATTAGAACTACTTCTAATACACCTGGTGGTGGATCTGGTCTATTTTTTGATCTTGTACTTGCTGAGCCCGACAATAATTTGTACATGAATAACCCAGTTGACGGTCAGGCATATTATCTAAGACACAATCACTGGAGTAATGAAGAAAACCCATTATATGGTACTTCTAAGAATGATAGAGACACTTATGGCCAAAGGTTCTTAGGTAACTATTCAGCAACAGCTGATGTAACTGATTGGCTAGAGTTAAAAGCTACTTACTCTATGGAGAATAATAATGAGCGCTATACATCATTATATCCCTATGATTATTGGATAATTGGTGGTAGTGACCCATACGGAATTACATATTCTGAAGGTTCTCTATACAAGTACTCACAAGAAACACAGTCTGAGAACACACAGCTTTTTGCAACTACTAGATTTCAGTTTGGTGATCTTTTTGCAAAATTCCAGTTTAGTTACTTAAATGAAGATTTCCATACTGAATGGTTCAATGCTTCTGGTAATGACTTTAAGGTGTTAGGGATCCCTGGCTTTGATGCTATGGACCCTGCTGATATCTCTGCGGATAATTATCAGGCTGATATTAGATCAGAAAACTATTTCGGTATTATGTCTTTAGATTATGACGATAAGTATCTGTTTGATGCGATGTACAGATTGGATCAATCATCTCTCTTTGGTGAAGATAATAGAACCAATCCTTATTATAGAGTATCTGCAGCATACCGTATAACAGAAGATTTCGACTTAGAGATGTTTGACGAACTAAAAGTACGTGTTGCTCAAGGAACAGCTGGTATACGTCCATCATTTTCATGGCAGTATGAGACATTCAGTTTAGTTTCTGGTAGTACAAGTAAGTCACAATTAGGTAACAAAGAATTGAAGCCTTCTGAAACAAAAGAAACTGAATTTGCAATAAATGGTACATTCATGCAGAACTTCAGTTTTGAGTTCATTTATGCACAATCAACTACTACTGATCAATTCTTAAACGTACCTTTATTGCCAGTAACTGGTTATTCAAGTCAGTATCAGAATGCAGGTACACTAGAAGGAGAAACTTTTGAATTTAACCTTCAAGCTAACTTAATTAGAACCAAAGATTTACTTTGGGATATGGGTTTAACTTGGTCTAAATCTTCGCAGACCATTACTGAATTAAGCGTTCCTCCATTCCAGTCTGGTCCCAGTGGTCTGTTCTACATACGTGAAGGTGAGACCTATGGTGCTATCTACGGATATGACTGGGTTACTACTCTTGATCAAATTAGTTCAAACCAAGAAGCATACGGCGGAACTATAGCAGATTATGAAGTAAACAACCAAGGTTATGTGGTTGCAGCAGGAACCCAAGGTACCGTTGACGAAAAACCTATAAAAATGAAAGATGAGTTCGGTAACAATGCTTTTGTTAAAATCGGTGATGGACGTCCTGACTGGACAGCTGGTTTATCTAATACGGTTAGCTGGAAAGGACTATCAGCTTATGTACTGATTGACTTTAAGCAAGGTGGAGATGTTTACAATAGAAAAAGCCAATGGTTAACTAGAGATAGTAGAAATGGTATCATGGATGTTGCAGGATTACCTGAAGCAGAAAAGAAAACTATGACTTACTATCAAACATTCTACGATGTTAACACTAACAATAGATATTGGGTAGAAGACGGTACTTATATTAAACTAAGAGAAGTTTCATTAAGCTACCAGTTCACACCTGATAACTTAAGTTTACTAGGCGACCAAATGGAGAACATTACATTCTCTGTATTAGGTAGAAATTTATTGACAATAACAGATTACAGCGGTTACGATCCTGAAGCTGGTAGTATCAGAAATCCATTTGATTCAACTGGCCAGTATCCAAATTTCAGAAACATCGCTTTCTCTGTTAAATTTGACTTTTAATAATTAACTCAATTCATCATGAAAAATATGAAAAATAGAATATTGACGATTGCTATTGCTGGTATGGTTACACTAGCCAGCTGTGCAGATCTAACTGTTGAAAACCTCAACAATCCAGATACAGAAAGAGCGTTATCATCTGTTTCAGATCTAACGACACTTGCTGAGGGACTGATCAAGTCTTGGCATAATGGTATACATGATTATAGTGGAATGGGTATGCCAACAGCTGTACTAGCTGATGCTTCATCTTGTTCTTGGGGTAATGTTGGTATGCGTGAGATGGGCACTGAGCCCCGTCCAGCGTTTGATAATGCACCAAACTATGGCTACAGATATTTGACTGCTACACCATTTAGCAGTATGTATTCCATTAATTCATCTGCATCTGATGTAATTAAGGCTATTAATAACCCCGATATTGACTTTGGTGCTGACGCTGCTAGAGTAGAAGCTATTGCGCGATTTGCTCAAGGTATATCGATGGGTTACATTGCTTTAGCATTTGATAGAGGTTACATTGTAGATGAAAATTCTGTAGGTGAAGATTTAACGAATCCTACTCTAATACCATACAGCGAATTGATGGATCATGCTGTAGCCAAGCTAGTAGAAGCTGCCACTATAGCTGGTGCTAACTCTTTTACTATAAGTGAGGCTGTTATAAATACTCCTGGTGGTCTTGATAACGCAGGCTTTGCATCTCTAGCTCACTCCTTTGCTGCCAGATTTTTAGCAAACGAAGGCAGAACGGAAGCTGAAAGAGCTGCAACGGATTGGAATGCTGTCATTACACATGTTAGTAATGGTATTACTTCTGACTTCAACATCAACAACGATCAATGGGAAACAGGATTCTGGTTTAATGAGCACTACATCTATTTAGTGTATCCAGGATGGGCTCGTGTTGACATGAGAGTTATCAATATGATGGATGATTCCTATCCTTCTCATAACCCTGATGGACTTGACTTCCCTGCGCCAGATTCTGCGCGAATCTTTGATAACGCTGAAGTTGATGATAGACTATGGACAGATTATACTCACCTTTCTTCTAATAACTTTAGACCAGAACGTGGCTTATATTTCTTCTCTAGCTTCCGTTATACACGCCATAACGAATACATCGGACCTTGGTCAGCTATAATGCAAGAAATCTCAATGTCCGAAATGCACATGTATCATGCTGAAGCTTTAGCACAAACTGGTAACCTAGCCGGAGCTGCTGCTATCCTTAATGATCCTGCAGGTGCAAGAAAAGTACGTGGTGGACTGCCTGATGTTGCCGCTGACGCTGCTTCTATTCATGCTGCAATCCATCACGAAAGAATGGTTGAATCGTTCCTTGACGGTGTTGGTAATGAGTGGTTTGACATGAGAGGTAGAGATATGCTTCAAAAGGGATCTCCTCTACACTGGCCTATTCCAGCTGAAATCTTAGAAACTCTAGGTGTAACAATTCCATTTTACACTTATGGTGGAGCAAGTGAGCCGGTAGGTAATGGTGGAGAAGGAACAGACTGGGCTGCTGGCACTGCTTCTGGAGCCAAAGCTTGGAGATAATACTCTCCACTTAATTTTAAAAGCCTCAACTATTGTTGGGGCTTTTTTTTTGTCTTTTAAATTATGAAAGCCACTATGACAAAATTCACATACATATTATTCGCTATATTCATCCTTTATACTTACAGCTGTACTAGTGATTATGAATCCAATAATGTGGTAGTAACTCCACATCCTCTTGCAACAGAGGTTGGACAAACAATTTTTGAACTAGGTGGTAATGCATTTGATGTTGCAGTTGCGTCTGGATTTGCACTTTCAGTGGTAGAGCCATCAATGAGTGGTATTGGAGGTCGTATGCAAGCTATATATTTTACTAATGATTCGTTAGGTGGTATTGATGGAACGACCCAGGTTCCTTCAACATATGTGCATGATGAATACGAAGATGGGTATAAATTTATTGGCGTACCTGGTGTGGTTCATGGTTTAATTAAATTACATGAATCTAGAGGTAATTTGACTCTTCAACAGCTACTTAAACCGTCTATTGAATTGGCAAGTAATGGTTTTGAATTAACACAAGGGAACATTATTCGATTAAATATGGCGGCTTCTCACATACGAAACAATTCTAAGACTGATAAATACTATTTAGGAGAACCATTATATCAAATAGGTGATACATTAATCCAAAAAGATCTTGCTAATGTATTAATAGAGATCTCTAAAAATGGTATTGATGGATTCTATAGTGGGTGGGTTGCAGAAAAAATTGCAAAGGATATGGAAAACTATGGTGGTTATGTCACTTTAGATGATTTACGTGATTATAAGTCTGGTAATTCTGTAGTGGTTAGTGGTGACTTAGATAATTATAGTGTCCATAGTCTATATCTTCCTTCATTTGGTCCTATAGTTATTCAGTTAGTACAATTACTAGTTAGTTGGCCAAATAGTATTGAAACTCCTGAAGACTATATAAATATGTTTTACCCAATTTCGCAGTATGTTTATACTAATAGCCGACAACAACAATTTATACCAGATTCTATAAATAATATCATTTCTTTTGATTATAACAGAAGATTAGCAAAAACAATCAATTCTGTTTGCTGCGCCAAGAAATCTATATCAAATAATATAGACAGTAATACAGCGCATATTTCAGTTGTTGATTCACATGACAACGTAGTTAGCTTAACTCAAACGGTCGGCCCGTTAATGGGTTCTGGTGTAATAACGGATTCTTTAGGTTTTGTTTATGCGACAACAATGGGAAGCTATTTGGGTATTACAGAAGCTAACCAAAGAGCCTATTCACATATAAGTCCAACAATTATCCTTGAAAATAATTCTCCTGTAATGGTTTTGGGTGCTGCAGGTGGGAGTCGTATACCAACCTCTATTGCTCAAGTCATCTATAGACATTTGTATTTGGATGATGATTTAAACTCTTCAGTTACTAAATTTCGAGTTCATCCAGATGCCGAGGAAGCTTTAATTGAATATCACAATGGAGTAGAATTTGATTTTGACCCAGATTCAATTCTATTTAAATATGATTTAATAGATTCACCTGCTAGATTTGGGCGGGTCCAGGCTATTTCAAGGGTAAATGAATTAAATAAATGGATTGGTGTTTCAGACCCAGATTGGGAGGGAACGGTATTCAATTCTGATTTTAAATAAAAAAAGCCACCTCAGTTGTTCTGAAGTGGCCTTTGGATAGTGGCGGGGACAGGATTCGAACCTGCGACCTTCGGGTTATGAGCCCGACGAGCTACCAGCTGCTCCACCCCGCGATATTGAACTATAAATATACTAGTTAATGTACTCCAAGGTCAACTCTTTTTATTTAATATTTAGATAACATTCAAATGTATTTATTTGATTGCTTTGTCTTGAGTCCAATAGTTCTATTTACTAGTTTAAAAAGACTCTACTCTTCGGTTTAAATCCCAGTAAATAGATATTAGTCAAAATGAATCTCACAAAAATCCAGTCATTTGATGTTAGAACTACTTTAGCTAAACATATACTAGCCGATGGGTACGACATGGTACTCGATTTAGAAAAAAGTCATGGTAGTTATTTGATCGATAAAGTCACTAAGAAAGAGTACCTAGATTTCTTTACTTTTTTTGCCTCGAATCCATTGGGCATGAATCATCCAGCATTAGATAATGATGATTTTATACAAAGAATTGGGAAAGCTGCCATTAATAAGCCATCAAACTCAGATATTTATACAGAGTATATGGCAGAATTTATGGAGACCTTTGAGAGAATTGGAATACCCGATTATTTACCACATGCTTTTTTCATTTCCGGTGGTGCGCTTGCGGTGGAAAATGCAATGAAAGTAGCATTTGACTGGAAGGTTCAGAAAAATTTTGAACGAGGATATCGTGAAGAAAAAGGTCACTTGGTACTTCATTTTGAGCATGCCTTCCACGGCCGCACTGGATACACTCTATCGGTAACCAACACAGTTCCCGACAAGGTAAAGTATTTCCCAAAATTTAATTGGCCTCGGGTGATCAGTCCGGCCAACCACTACCCAGAAACTAATGAATCAGTGGCGCATGTAATAAAGCACGAATATTTAGCAATCGAACAAGCTAAAAAATATTTTGAGACACATAAAGATGATATTGCTTGCATTCTGATTGAACCCATTCAGGCAGAGGGAGGAGATCGTCATTTTAGGCAAGAGTTTCATGAAGAACTGCGTAAATTAGCAGATACCTATGAAGCATTACTCATTTATGATGAGGTTCAGACAGGGATTGGTTTAACAGGTAAATTTTGGGCTCATGAGCACTTTGTTCAACCCGATATCATTGCATTTGGAAAAAAAGCACAAGTTTGCGGAATACTAGCGGGTAAACGCATAGATGAAGTGGAGACTAACTGCTTTAAAGTCTCTTCCAGAATTAACTCTACATGGGGCGGTAATCTAGTCGATATGGTCAGGTTCCAGCGTATACTAGAAGTTATAGAGCAAGATAATTTGGTTGAGAATGCTGCTAATCTTGGAGATTACTTACTTAATGGACTGCATCATTTATCAACTAAACATACGCACTTTTCTAACTCTCGTGGTAAGGGTTTAATGTGTGCCATTGATTTACCTAATGCACATGCTAGAAATGCAGTAGTTTCTGAATGCATGGAGCAAGGTCTTATGATATTAGGTTGTGGAGATAAAACTATACGCTTTAGGCCAGCCTTGACGGTATCAAAAGTCGAAATAGACCAGGCATTAAATATAATTAGTTCTGCTTACAGTTCGGCTGTAGACCGCTGTCCTGTAGCAACTGACTAAAATCCTGGTTTTGTTGGCTTATATTTTATGTAAAGATGCTTCATTCATTATTACCAAACTGTTCTACACGAGTTGATGTGAATTCGGCTGAATCACCATTTCATTCACAACGTGAGTAGAAGGTAGTTCAAGTATATTACCCACAACCTTAGCAATTACAGCAGGGTTTAACATAGCCTCTTTTTTAACTTTCATTTGAACGTCCTCATCGTCCCAAAAAGGAGTGTGAACACCTCCTAAATACAATAGAGAAAACTGGGTGTTGGATCTTTTGTGTTCTTCAACCAGTCCTTTTACCATTCCTTGAATAGCAAATTTGGTTGCTGAATAAAGTGCGGAATTCCTCATAATGTATTTACCCATTGTGCCAGGGAAGTAGATCATTCGGGCATGTTCGGTGTTCATATATTCGAGGAATGCCTGGGTCGCCAAAAATGTACCTAATACATTAGTATTTACAACTTGAGTAGCAAGTTCTGGGTTGATATCAACAGATGCTTTTATGACCCCTTTTCCATAGGCGTGAATGAGTGCATCTATAGGGCCTAATTCACGATGAATTTGGACAGCAACCTGAGCCAAAGCTCCTGCATTTGTTACGTTGACTGGAATGGCATAAGCTTCTCCACCTTTCTCATTAATTTTACTAGCTATTTTCTCGGCCTTGGCCTGGTCTCTGGAGGTGATGACTATTTTGTAATTATGAACTTCAAATAAGTGATGAGCTATAGCTTCACCTAATCCACCGCTACCACCTAGAATTACTGCAATTGGCTTTGACATAAATTGGTTTGTTTTAACTAGTATTATTTAATGACTACGTTTTTATAATCTATTATCAAGAATTATTAAATGGCTTTGAACGTTCCTAGGGGTGTTAAATAGGTTTGAAGATGCTAAAATGCATAATATTTCTTGCTACAAAGTGAATGATTAACTGAAACCCTGAGTTTAAACAATTAGATACACAATATCCTAAAGAACAAAATGATACAAAAAACGGCTAATATGGGACTTGTTGAAAAGGTAAGTAGCTTAGGAGACCTAAAGGAAACAGGGTGGGAAAGCGTATCTGTGAAAGAAGAGATGCGCAAGAATTTAATTGCACGAGTGAAATCTAATCAGGTCACATTTGATGGAATTTTAGGGTATGAGAAAACGGTAATACCACAAATACAGCAAGCTATACTAGCCAAACATGACTTTATACTGCTTGGTTTGAGAGGGCAGGGAAAAACACGCTTACTTCGCCAAATGATTTATTTGTTAGACGAGTACATGCCCATTATAAAAGGATCTATTATTCATGATGATCCATTTCATCCCTTATCACGCTTTGCTCGTGAAACTGTACGGGATATGGGAGATGACACTCCAATCTCATGGATAATCCGAGAAGAGCGTTTTAGCGAGAAACTAGCAACACCAGATACCACCGTTTCTGATTTAATCGGTGATATTGATCCGATTAAAGCGGCCTCTCAAAAGCTAGACTTATCCCACGAAGATTCTATCAATTTTGGATTAATACCGAGGTCTAACCGGGGCATTTTTATTATCAACGAATTACCTGATTTACAACCGAGAATTCAGGTTGCTCTGCTCAATATAATGCAAGAGCGGGATATTCAGATTAGAGGTTTCAAGTTTAGAATGCCGTTGGATGTATGCATGGCATTTTCAGCTAATCCCGAAGATTATACCAACCGTGGGAACATAATCACCCCACTTAAAGATCGAATAGACGCCCAGATTATTACTCATTATCCTAAGGATATTGAGACTGCAATTAAAATTACCGCTCAGGAATCTTGGGCACAAAGAGAAATGAGCGTGGAGATTCAAATTCCAGATGTATTTAGATATATATTAGAAGAAGTTGCTTTCGAAGCTAGATCGTCCGAGTACATAGATCAGAAGAGTGGTGTATCTACTCGAATGACTATTACAGCAATGGAACAGATGGTTAGCGCGGCAGAAAGAAGAGCATTGCTACTTGGGGCTGATAAAACTCAAATTAGAGTAAGTGACCTTTATCACATCATTCCTGCATTGACAGGGAAGTTAGAGCTAGTTTATGAGGGAGAACAAGAGGGCGCTATTAATGTAGCAAAACTAATTGTTGGTAAAGCAGTTACTAAAGTATATAAAAATCATTTCCCAGACCCTTCTAAGCGTAACGAGGAATCTCCATCGATTTATGAGCCAATAGGTTTACATTTCGAGATAGGGAGTGAATTAATCTTAGGCGATCACATTAATGATATAGAGTACAGGGAAGCATTAAATGAAGTAAAAGGTTTGAGAACTGCTGTAATTGGAGTAATGGGTGAGACAACAAACGAGCTAGATGTCGTTGCTTGGATGGACATTACTTTGGAGGCACTACATCAGCATTCAATGCTCGGTAAGGAAGAAATAAATCAGACTACTAAATACACTGACATGTTGGGTAGTATGTTAGACCAATTAGATACCAGCTCTGGTTACGATTTAGAATAAAAGAATTATTATCAACGAATAAATTGAGAGATTACAGATTATTCTTTATATTATAATTCTGATAATTAATTGATAGGAATATGAAAGCAGGCATTCACCCGGATTATGAAGAAGTAACTGTCTTATTAAGTGACGGTACTGAAATGAAAACACGTAGTACTTTGAATACAAAAAATGGTGTTTACAAGCCAGAAGTTGATTCACGTAATCATCCTTTCTATACCAAAAATACCAATTTCACGTCCAAAGCTGGTCGAGTTGATCGATTCAAACGCATGTACGACAAGAAAAAGTAATTTAGAGCCATCTTCAGCATGGCTTTTTTTATGCATATTCAGCGCTTTGAAGTAGGGCCATTCGCACAAAATACCTATTTGCTTTGGGATGACCCTAAGCACGCTCTAATAATAGATGCGGGTTTTTCAAATGAAAAGGAATTCAATATTTTTTTTGAATTTTTAGCAACTCATCACATTGAAGTTGATGGTATACTTCTAACACACGCCCATGTAGACCACATTTTAGGTTTGCAACGTCTTCTGCAAACAATTGATTCTCCGGTGTACCATTTTAAAGAAGAATCTTTTTTATGGGAAAATTTTGAGCATCAAGCTCGCATGTTTGGGTTTAATGCCATTCTTCCCTCTGTCACCCCTCTATCTTTGACTCATAACCAAATTGTAAAGCTAGAAAACGTAGAAATCAAAGTACTTTACACGCCAGGTCATGCTCCTGATCATTGTTCGTTTTTTGTTGAAAATGCTGAGATCTTACTTTCCGGTGATGCGCTCTTTAAAGAAAGCATAGGTAGGACAGATCTTTACAAGGGTGATTCATCGTTATTGCAGAATAGTATTCAACAGGAATTGCTAATATTAGGAGACCAGGTTAAGGTGTATCCAGGGCATGGACCAGCTACAACTATTGGCCACGAAAGACTCCATAATCCTTATTTTGGATAACAGGCAAGAAATATTAAAGAAGATGAGTACAATCTAAATTGAAGTTAAGATTGGCTATTTAATGGGTATACTGTACTATTGATTAGACTTCAACTCTTCAATTTTACTTGTATAAGTGTCCGCTTTCTCTTCGTTCACAATAACAAGGCGTTCATACATATGAATTGCTTCCTTTTTGTTGCCTTGTGCCTCATGTATCTGCGCTAAAGTTTCCGATATAATCTCGGCAACGTCTGATGAGTCCTCACTTAAATCTTCATCACTTACTTCTTCGTAAGAATAATTTACGCGTTGGCTTTCAACTGCTTCTAAGAGTTCAATAAGTCGGTCTAGATCGAGTATTTGAGCAGTTCTGGTTCCTTGAACCAATACCTTTCTCCCTTTTTTACCAGATTGAGGAATTTTGGCTTCAAATTGTTCAGGATGTAATAAAAAGTAATGTAAGTGCTCCATTAGTGGACTACCAGGAGCATAGGTTTTAGCTTTAAGAGCCTCCGCAATGGCTTTATTTTGATTGTCTTGAACATGATGAAACCAAGCCAATAAGAAGTGTCCCACCGCGTCAGGGCCTCTTTTTGCAACCTGACGCTCAAGCTTTCGGGTCATTCGCATTGGATCAGTGTTGAATTGCTCAACGTAACTATTTAGAGAGGGCGGTATGGTAAATGGAAGAGTCTTCATGAGTGCCTAATATATTGGCTTTATGCTACAGATAAAAAGTGAAAATGCATTTTTAGAATCCTTGTGTACTGCAATTGAATTCAAAGATTGATTGGGTTTGATTCAGTAGACCTGGCGGGAATTTCACCAATTACTAACGGCATCGTTGAACATATTGTTGGCAATCTGAGATAAAGCTTCGGTAGCCGCTTCTAATTCTCCATTAATTGGATCTTCTGTGGGATCATAAGTGAAGCTACTTGAGAAACTCTTGTTCCAAAGCGCTTCTTCGCTGCTTGCATATTGAAATCGGGCTTGTACCGTAATAATAACTTGGTTTTGGTTGGCCTGCTCATTTCCGCCGATAGCGAAGGGCCGGTTACTATATGTTTGGATGCGGCCTTCTATGAATGCATCTGCAGATTCTAGATTAGAGGCTAATTGCAATCTGCTCTGATTTACAAATCGTTCTATCAGTGTAGTATTCAGTCGGTCACTTAAATCCCCTAAACCACTGCCAGATTGATCTGGGAAGAAGGGAATATAAATGGTATTAACTCCTTCAGGTATGGAGGCTCCCGTAAAACTATAACTAAGACATGATATGTGAAGGCTCATTATGCCCAAAAAAAGATAGATCAAAACCTTGTTTTTAAACCACCCCGTAATTGGGTCAGTCCGATCGTCGAAATTCGCTCCATGTTTCATATCTAGTGTATTATTGAGTAGTTATTACTTCTTTTCTAATCCGAATTGATCCAATTTACGGTATAAAGTCCTTTCACTAATACCTAGTGTTTCAGAAGCTTTACGTCTATTACCATCAAAAATTTCCAACGCTTTTTGAATAAGAAATCTTTCGGTTTCCTCGAGCGAAGGAATTTCTTTTCCGTTTAATTGTAATACAAATTTGTCCTCATCTTCCTGAATTGGTTCATCATAAGCCTCAAATTCTTCTCCTTTTATTTCACTCTTTTGATGTCTAGCGGCGTAACTCATAGCATCTTGATTATGAGCGCTATAAGTGTGATCTAGTTTTATGTGCCCAGGATTAGAATAATCTATTGGATTTGTTAGCCCTTTGTGTGTATTCTCGTTAACATTGTCCAGTGAAGATGGATGTCCCACTACACCTAGTGATGCGGGTAATTGAGGATTGTTTTTATTTGAGAACAGCGAGTAAACTAGATTCGCTAGCATTTTTTTTAGATCACCAATATCGTTACTCATTTCAAGAAGAGCGCGATAAATTAATTCCGAACCTTGATGAGCAGATTGTTGATTTCTGCTATCAGCATTGTCTAAGTTTCCTTGTAGAATGGGTAAATTATCAGCAGAACCTATTCTTTGACGTCCTTTTAAATATTTTCTAAGGATGTCAACGTCGACAAATTGTGATTTCTCTAGTACAACTAGCTGCTCGGCAACATTTCGAAGCTCTCGAATATTACCAGGCCAACGATAGGAGCTAAGTAAGGCTTTTGCTTCATCAGAGAACCCTCTGAATACGGAGTCGTATTTTCTAGAATAATGTTCTACAAAATTTCGGAAAATGGGAATTATATCTTCCGATCTATCTCGTAATGCGGGTAGGTAGATTTGAACGGTATCCAAACGGTAATATAAATCCTCTCTAAAACTTCCTTCTTCTACTAATTCCCAAAGATCTTTATTGGTGGCGGCAATAATTCTAACATCTGTCGTTTGGACTTTGGATGAACCAACTCTAAAGAATTCTCCATTTTCTAAAATTCGGAGGAGTTTTACTTGAACATTTGTTGGTGTATCACCTATTTCATCCAAAAAAATAGTTCCACCGTCGGCCTTTTCAAAGTACCCCTGTCGAGTATCGTTTGCCCCGGTAAAGGCACCTTTCTCATGCCCAAATAGTTCACTTTCAATGATGCCTTCAGGAATAGCTCCGCAATTTACAATGATAAGCTCGTTATGTTTACGATGGCTCATGCCATGAATAGCACGAGCGGTAACATCTTTACCAACTCCACTTTCTCCTTGTAAGAGAACGGTAATATCAGTTTTTGCAACCTGCATTATCTTATCCACTACCTGGCGGAGTGCATCAGAACTACCTAAAAGTCCAAATTGTTGTTGAAATACTTCTCTATCCATATCTAATATTATGACATTATGTCGTAATATACGAAATTTGTTACAGAGGTAAGATAGAAAAGACTCTTACTGAGGCTAGACTAGCGTTTTAATAATTCAGTAGATTGCTCAATAGGTAAGCTTCGTGTTTCCTTAAAACTCGAAAGAACCAAATTTGATCTAGTTTTGTCCACCCCATCCCAGGATTGAATACGTGATAGGAGACGCTCGAATGAGGCCGTGTTCTTTGTGCGCACTTTTAATAGGTGTGAGCCCTCACCGGTAATACTGTGGCACTCTAAAATTTCAGATTCTCTCAACGTTTCTTCAACAAAATTACTGTAATTCTCAGAACCATCTACCTGAACAAACAGAAAGGCACTAATATCAAAATGAAAATCTTTATCGTTAAGAATAGCGTGGTACCCCTTAATTAGTCCACGCTCTTCTAGTTTTTTCATGCGCTCTGAAACAGATGGTACAGATAGACTTACTAGTTCCGCAATTTTATTGCGCTGAGCTCTGCCATGTTTTTGTAAGTGATTCAAAATTTTAACGTCAATATCGTCAAGTAGTGGTATCATGGTCAAGACGGTTTATTTGATGGAAATATATGGTTGGTTAAGCGCCTACCTAGGTTGGCAAGAGTGTTGAATTGCCTAAATAATCTATAATATAAGTTTGCATTCCTAAATTTCTAATGTACAAAGTACAAAAGTAGTGAATAAAAGGGAATCACTTTAACATCTTTAACAAGTTAAAAAAGCTCAACTAAATGTTTCTAGACCTTGTATCTTTGAACGGTAACTTAATTAAAGCAGCATGTTAGATATCACATTTATAAAGGAAAATCCAGAGTTAGTCATAGATTCAATGAATAACAAAGGGGAGAAGAATGTTCAACTTGTTCAACAAGTCATTGACACAGATGAACAGTGGCGGCAATTGGTTCATCAGGTTGATATACTTCGAGCTCATAGTAATAAGACGGCAAAACAAATTGGGGCTTTGATGGCAAGTGGTAAAAAGGAGGAAGCTCAAGCCATTATTCAGGAAACTTCTAAATCTAAAGATGAAGTCAAAAAATTGGAAGATCAGCTGAATGTGATTGCTGAGGAGCGTACATCATTATTACTTAGGATACCTAATGTTGCGCATTCAAGTGTTCCGATTGGACATTCAGAAGAAGATAATCAAGTGTACGGTACTTGGGGTTCACCCGATACACAATCTTGGCTAAAACCGCACTGGGATATCTTAGAGAGACATGGGTGGTTGGACTTTGAACGAGGGGTGAAGGTTACTGGTGCAGGTTTTCCTTTTTACCTTGGACCCCTAGCGCAGTTGCAGCGTACGCTCATTCATTTTTTTATTGATGAGGCTAATAAAGCAGGCTATATTGAAATGCAGGCTCCTTACTTTATTAATGAGGATTCAGCTCGGGGTACTGGTCAAATTCCTGACAAGGAAGATATGATGTATGAGATTCCAAGGGATGCTTTTTTTGCGATACCCACTGCTGAAGTACCAGTAACCAACTTCCATCGGGACGAGGTACTTTCTGAAGAACAGTTACCGATTTATTATGTATGCCACACCCCCTGTTGGAGAAGAGAGGCAGGGTCGTATGGCAAGGACGTAAGAGGATTAAACAGGTTGCATCAATTTGATAAGGTTGAACTAGTTCATTTTGTTAACCCAGAAGAGTCGTATGCAACGTTGGAAAAGTTACGGGTACATGTGGAGTCGCTACTTCAAAAACTAGGCTTAGCCTACCAGACATTACTTATGTGTACAGGTGATATGGGTTTCACCCAAACAAAGAAATATGATGTAGAAGTTTGGAGCCCAGGTCAACAACGGTGGTTAGAAGTAAGTTCTTGTTCCAATTTTGAGGCATTTCAAGCTAGAAGAATGCAGCTTAGATACAGAAAAGGGGAGAAAGAGACCGAAATGGTCCATACTCTTAATGGCTCGGGGCTGGCGCTTCCTAGGGTGCTTTCTGCCATAGTTGAAACCTATCAAACCGAAAACGGCCGTGTTAGAGTACCGGATATCTTAAAAAAGTATATTGACCGGGAATATTTGTAGCTGGTTTTTTTGGAGAATGTTTTAGCTGCTAATGTTTCAAGCATAATTATTCAGACTCAGTTATTCTAACCCAGTACTCGAAACCTAACAATTCAAACCTAATGCTCCAAAAGCAATTAAACAGTGCTTACAAAGAAATGCTCTTCCTCGGTATAATTAAGTAAGCGTTCAAGTATAGGTTCCATAGTATTGTGCTGCATTAATTCCATTCGGAGTTTCTTGCTATTGCGAATTCCTTTTAGGTATTGACCGTAGTGTTTTTTCATAATGATAACACCATAACGTTCACCTTGGTGTTCGACGGACAACTGAAGCTGTTTAGCGCAGACCTCAAGACGCTCTCGAAGGGGTATGTCAGCAGAATATCTGCCTTGATCTAGATATGATCGAGTTTGCTTGAAAATCCATGGATTTCCTATTGCTCCACGGCCAATCATCACAGCATCTACACCAATTTCGCTAAATAATTTTGCAGCCAATTCAGGACTAGTTACATCGCCATTACCAATGATGGGGATATGTAATCCAGGGGTATTTTTGAGCTTCTTGAGCCAGTTCCAATCTGCTTCGCCTTTGTATTTTTGGGCTCGTGTTCTGGCATGAACAGTTAAGGCCTTCACTCCAACCGATTGCAGCATAAGCGCTACCTCTTGTATACGGATTGAGTTTTCGTCCCAACCTAAACGAGTTTTGACAGTAACAGGTTTGTTATCAACCGCATCAACCACTGTACCAGCCATGCGCTCCATCATGTCTATGTCTTTTAAACATGCTGCTCCAGCACCTTTGTTGACTACTTTATACACCGGACACCCAAAATTTATATCTACTACATCTGGGTTACTTGCTTCGGCAACTTTAGCAGCTCCATACATAGCCTCTTCACGTCCGCCAAAAATTTGAATTCCTAAAGGGCGTTCAGCTTCTTTAAAACTCATTTTGTGCAGGGCAATGTCAGAATCGCGGATGAGTGCTTCGGAGCTGATAAATTCAGTAAAGACCATACTAGCCCCCATGTTGCGACAAATTTGCCGAAATGGAGCATCTGAAACATCCTCCATAGGAGCTAAAAATAAGGGACGGTCTTGTTTACCAAGTAGGCTTTCGAAAAAATCTTCTTTACTCATGCTCCTAAGATACGAATATCTACTATTCTATCTTAAGCTTCTCAACATAACTTGGGATTTCTGTTAGTCATTTGACTGTAATACTCCTATATTTTTACCCTATTTAGTACAATAAGTTAAACATACACTCATGGATATATCGAAGATTGAAGAATTACTGGGCGATGATGCCTCCTACTTGCTAAATCACACCAGTAAAACAGTTACAAAAGATCAATTAATCCAACCTACTCCCGACTATGTAGATCAGGTTTGCTATCATTCTGATCGAAACAATAGAGTATTAGGAAACCTACAATGGCTTATGGAATCGGGTCGACTCGGGGGGACAGGATACCTATCTATACTGCCTGTTGATCAAGGAATTGAGCATTCTGCGGGCGCTTCATTTGCAAAAAATCCGGACTACTTTGATCCTGAAAATATTGTAAACTTAGCCGTTGAAGCGGGTTGCAATGGTGTAGCATCGACCTTTGGTGCGTTACGTTCCGTTTCTCGTAAGTATGCGCATAAAATCCCTTTTATTGTGAAGATCAATCACAATGAACTACTTACTTATCCTAACACCTTTGATCAAATTATGTTTGGTACTATTGATCAGGCTTATGATATGGGTGCTGCAGCAGTGGGTGCAACAATCTATTTTGGATCAGAAGAATCTAACCGGCAAATTCAAGAAGTGGCCCAAGCTTTTGCATATGCACATGAATTAGGAATGGCTACCATACTCTGGTGTTATACCCGTAATGATGCATTCAAAGTGGACGGGGTTGACTATCACACCTCAGCTGACTTAACGGGCCAGGCAAATCATATTGGATCAACTATTGGTGCCGATATTGTTAAACAAAAGCAACCTACCAATAATGGTGGTTACAAGGCTTTAAATGCGGGCAATTCGTCATATGGTAAATTAGACGAGCGCATTTATTCTGAATTAACATCCGAGCATCCGATCGATTTAACCCGCTACCAAGTAGTTAATTCGTTTATGGGACGTGCAGGTCTAATCAACTCTGGAGGAGCTTCCGGCTCAAATGATTTTGCCGATGCGGTTAAAACAGCGGTAATTAACAAACGAGCAGGAGGAATGGGACTCATTAGTGGTCGTAAAGCATTCCAACGTCCAATTGGTGAGGGTGTACAACTTCTGAATATGATTCAGGATGTATATTTAAACAAAGAAGTGGATATTGCGTAAAAGTTAATTCACCTAAACAGAGCGTATGTGAATTTGGGTGGTTAACCTAATTCACAAAGCTATTTTTTTTAGCCTTGTAGAGTTTCCTGCAAGGCTTTTTTTTATACTGTAGTATGAGTCAAATAAAGCAAAATGTAGATAGTCCAAAACAGATAATCTCAAAAAAATATCTGTTCTTTTCTATTTCCCTGAGTCTTTTGACAATGGCTGGAGTCATTTGGTATACCTATACCCCCGGCATTCTAGCGTACTTAGCACCCAAAAGACTCCCTGGGCTAGGCATTGCTTTGGTAGTTTCATTCTTGAGGGTATGGTTTTCTGCAGCAAAAATTCGATTTTTATCTGCGGGAGTTATTAGTTGGTTAGGAGCATTTAGGGTCCAATTGAGCTGGGACTTTACCTCAGCAGTTACCCCATCTACCATAGGTGGTGCCCCTATGGCAACTTATGCTATGACCAAAGAAGGACTACGATTAGGTGAGTCTACCGCGATCATATTATATAGTGTATTATTGGATCAAATCTGGTTTGCCATCGCTATCCCAATCTTACTTGTGGCCGGTATCTATATGGATGTAGTTCCGCCGTCGGTGGGTTTTCTGGGTGAGGCATCCATGCTTATTTTGTACGTTTCCTTGCTTTCTTACGCTGGTGTACTCGCATATGGAGTTTTAATTAAACCATCAGCTATTTCAAAAATTATCAGGTGGTTTGCAAAATTACCATTCCTTAGGAAACACAGGGATAAAATACATTCTGAAGCACAAAACCTTGAACAATATGCTCATCAGCTCAAAGCAATGCCATTTCGTTTTCTGTTACAAGCTTTTTTTTACTCCACTATGTCATGGCTAGCTAGAGTTGCACTTGCACCTATTGTAATACTCAGTTTGTTGCCAGCACCAGAACTACTTTCAGTATTACGAAGTTTGGCGATGAATCTAGCCTTTTTGGTAGTACCAACTCCTGGTGGTAGCGGTGGAGTTGAAGGACTCTTTGTTTTATTTCAAGGTCCACTAATTTCAAGGGAAGCTTTTATTGGTCTGGCATTATTTCTATGGCGTATTATTAGCTATTACATTACCATAGCGATGGGAATGATGGCTACTACTTGGTATGTAAACCAAGAAGTATATGAATATAAAAGCAACTAAGAGTAAGTAGTTTAGGTGTTAAAACTCTTTATCATTGTAGATGAACCTACTCAAGCTATCTGATTAAGGAAAATTGAGTGTATAACTATTCTATTATTATTTATGGCTAAATCGAATCAAATTTTTGTATGCACCTCATGTGGGCATGAATCGCCCAAGTGGCTAGGAAGTTGTCCAGGGTGTAAAGAGTGGAATAGTTTCGTCGAGCAAGAAAAAATAACGGGTTCAACTAAGCCGCACAAAGCTAAAATCGCAGGATTAGAGCCAGAAGAAGCACCTAAACCCCAAACGCTCAACGAGATTACGGCTACGGAGGCATCTCGATTTCAAACTGGAATTGCTGAATTTGACAGGGTGTTGGGAGGTGGATGTATGAGAGGATCCTATGTGCTCATTGGTGGAGCTCCTGGGGTCGGTAAAAGTACGCTCACTCTTCAAATAGCTAAGGCCGAACCAAACTTGTCTATTTTATATTGTGCTGGTGAAGAATCTGTCATGCAGATTAAACAACGAGCCAAACGCATGGGGGTCACCTCTGAAAAACTATGGTTAATCAACGAGACACGCATCGAATCCATCATTGAGCAGGCTCAAAAGTTGCAACCTGATTTACTCATAGTTGATTCCATTCAAACTGTTTACAGAGACCAGTTAAGTAGCATGCCAGGTAGTGTTGCTCAGGTAAAAGAGTGCGCTGCTTTGCTTCAACAATTGGCCAAAAAATCCAGTTTATCAATTATGATAATTGGCCACATTACTAAAGAAGGGGATATCGCAGGTCCTCGGGTGTTAGAACACATGGTAGATACCGTGCTTAGTTTTGAAGGGGACGATCATTATACCTATCGTCTGTTACGAAGTATAAAAAATAGATTTGGGCCAGCTCATGAGGTAGGGGTTTTCGAGATGAAGCAGGATGGTTTGGATCAGGTTCCTAATCCTTCTGCCTATTTTTTAGCAGAACGAAATCAAGAAGTATCTGGCAGTGCCATTGGTTGTATAATGGAGGGAAGCCAACCTATATTGGTTGAACTTCAAGCATTGGTTAGTCCTAGTGCCTATGGGACACCACAACGCACCGTCAACGGTATGGATCGCAACCGTGTCTTATTACTTTTGGCGGTTTTAGAAAAACGTACTGGGTTTAAATTTTCGGATAAAGATGTGTATGTTAATGCCGCTGGTGGTTTAAAAATAAAAGATCCAGCAGCCGATCTTTCGCTTTGTATGGCTTTGGTATCATCCTTATTGGATATAGCTTTGGATAATAATCAACTTTGGTTGGGTGAAGTAGGATTAGGTGGGGAACTAAGGCGGGTTGGCCAATTGGAAAGGCGTATAAAAGAAGCTGAAAAACTAGGGTATATTCATAGTTGGGCTAAGGACCAACATCACTCAAACAACAAGCCTTCTCACCTAAAGGATATACTGAATAGTTTTGGGCAAAAAAAAAGCCCTAGATAAACCAGGACTTCTATGTGATAACAATCTTGAGAGAAACTAGAAGTTTTCTCGTTGACGTCGACGCTGCTCACGGACGGCCTTTTTCATGGCTTCCCGTCGTTCAATAGATGGTTTTGTGAACTGTTGACGATCCTTAAATTCATTAAGAATACGAGAACGAGTCACCATCTTTTTGAAACGATTAATCGCGCGTTCAACGCTTTCGTTGTCTTTAACTTCAACGCCTAGCATTGAGCCTCACTTCCTTTCATTGTATTATTTCTCATTATTGAGAGACTTAAATATATGGTTTTTTTCTTCTAGATAAAAAACAGTTCTATATTCAAATAACGAAAGGAAACCCTATGTAAACAGATATCACAGATAGCATAGAACCATTAGAGGTGATTTAAAATCCATTTTTTATCTAACCAATGAGGATGTAACCCTAAACCAAATAAAGCATAATCATATTTGGAAGGGTCAAGTGGGTCTAGTAATAGAAGTTGTTCCTGTAATTCTTCTACCGCCTTCCAGTCATTTTGATTTCGGGTAATTAAACCAAGCTTTCTACTCTGTCTAGCCACATGAACATCTAATGGGATATAAATTTGGGAAGGAGGCATAAAGTTCATACTTCCCACGTCTACTGGGCCCCCTCTAATTGTCCAGCGTAGATACATGTAGAGCCGTTTGCATGATCCCCCTTTTTCAGGATTAGAAATATGCCTACGGGTTCGAGCTGGTATTTCAGGAAAAAAACCGAAAAATTCTTCGTAGAAGACTCCCATTAAAGGACGATTTTTCGCTGTCGAAATAGTCAAACAATTTGCCCAAAAGGCTTCAAAGGTGGTAAAGTGAATAAGGATTTGCTGCATGGTTTTAATCAACCAATACATATCCTTGGAATTAAAGGTTCTATGTTTAAAGCCCGTTAATCTACGCGCATCTGATTCCGTAAAATTACCTATAAAATCTAGTGGTCTATACGCCATTCTCGACATTAAATCATCCACCTTTGAAATGACGATAGAGCGCTTACCCCATGCCATTGTAGCCGCAAAAAAACCAGCTACATTTATTTCTTCTGCATCTTCAAAAGCATGTAAAAATTGAATAGGATCATCTTTTATATACGCTGGAACCTCCATTCTCGATACCCATTGATCTAAAACAGGCTTAAGGAGGAATAAGTATTTTTTTGATCGTTTACGCAAATCGCTTCATCAGGGTAAGAGTTAAGGTCTTATTCGCCTTTGGGAAAGGGTAATTATTTAAATCCTGAATTGAAACCCACTTAATTTGTTCGCTTGCTTTGGCTGTTGGGGTTTGCCGTGTCTTGGTTGGCTTCAATACACAAAGATAAGCGTTCAGGGTTATAGTAAAGTGTGAATAGGCATGTTTTAAGCTCATAAACTCTTCTATTACACTGATTTCTATACCTAACTCTTCTTGAGTTTCTCTATGCAGTGCTTCTATGCTGGTTTCGTTAGTTTCTTTTTTTCCACCGGGGAATTCCCATAAACCACCTAGCATAATATTTTCAGGGCGTTGGGCAATTAGCACCTCTTCTTTATCATTTATAATAATAGCTACCGAAATGTCTTGATGCGGTCGCTTTGCTTTTTTTGAAGTGTAAGGTATTTGCTCGGTCTTGGCAGTTCGGTACGCGATACATTTTGATGCGAGAGGGCAGGTTTCACAAGATGGTTTGTTAGGGGTGCATACCATAGACCCTAATTCCATCATGGCTTGATTGAAGTCGGCGGGTGGTTGTCCTTTTATCCAGTCATCTACTTCCTGCTGAACTAGTTTTCGGGTACCTGTTTTTCGGGTGTCCTGTTCAATCCCACAAAATCGCGTAACGGTTCGGATTACATTTCCATCCATCACCGCATGTTCTAATCCAAAGGCAATACTTGCAACAGCTGCTGCAGTATAAGGTCCTATTCCTGGGAGTATTAGCAGCTCCTTATATTCCTTAGGAAGTGAACCAGCATAGTCATCTACCACTATCTTGGCTGTTTTGTGAATATTTCTTGCCCTACTGTAATATCCAAGTCCTTCCCACTGTTTTAAAACCTGTTGAGTGGACGCTGAAGCCAAGTCATGAACACTTGGAAAGGCCGTAATAAATCGATTAAAATAAGGAAGTGCCTGATCTACTCTGGTTTGTTGCAACATTATTTCTGAGATCCAAATAGCATAAGGGTCTTTGGAATCTCGCCACGGCATACTTCTTTTGTTGTTGTCAAACCACGATAATAGGTGTTCGGCACAATTAGAGTCGAAAAGGGTATCCATTTCGGATTTAGTCATGCTTCTGTCTAATTGTTATCCCTTGGCAAATCGATTACCTTTAACTCTACCTCAACCGAGCTGGCAGCGCCTAAGGCATCCGTTGCTATGACTTTGAATCGGTGAACGCCCAAATCTTTCTCACCCGGAGTCCAAGTGAGTTGCCCACTTTTTTCATTTAAGCGTGCACCCTCCGGTAGATCAACCCCCAAAAAGCGAATCAATGATTCTTGACTATGCTTAGCTTCTGGATCCATAGCTGTATAGTTAACCGTGTATGGATCTCCCATAATTAATGTACTGGTACGAATAGGGCTTATTCTAGGAGGGTTGTTAAAACTGGTGATGTCTAATTGTATAAAGGTACTATCCAGCAACCCAGTAGAACTTTGAGCTATGATTTGCAATCGATGAATACCGATTTGATTGAATTGGGGCTGCCAAAATATTCCCTGGCCTTTTACTTTCATTCCACTAGGTGCTCCTTTAACACTAAATCTAAGTGCTTCAGTGGGCCAATCTTCTGAGACTTGTACACCAAAAAGAATAGGATTTGGGTAGGGTACTATTTTAGGTTCATAGGGTAGGAGTGTGAGTGAATTTGGGAGTGGTTTTGTATCTGCTGATTCAGACACCTCACTTCGGTCAAAGCCAACATTCACTTTTCCAATAGCACCAAATTCATGAAGCCACAATTGATCTGCACTTCCTGTCAACTTGTAATTAGCCCCAGTATCCATCTTCCAAGGGGTTACTTCATTATCATGTAACAGCCAAATTTCTTTTTTAGAGCTTTCAATGAAATAGGTGTCTTGGTATTTAATAACATCCACTATAGCAGTACCAATATCAGCTAATCGTGAGCTAGAGCCATTTTCGCCAATCCGAAAAAGCACCCCTGCTTCACTACTCCCAAACAATTCATTATCAACCAAGTGCAAATGAACAATAGCTTGATTGATGTCAATGGAACTAACCCATTCTAGGGTATCTTGATCCGCCGTCCACGAAAAATCATGAACTTTAGCAGGGCTGAGTACAAAGAGTTGTTGCGAGCGAGGTGTACTTAACACGTCCAGCACCGGTTCTCTTTGGAGTAATTCATTGGCAATGAATTCAACAGGAGAATCAAAAGCTTCAGGACTTTGTAATCCTAACACCCCTAAACCCTCGTCTACTAATGCTAGGTACACATGGTCACGAAGTCGGGCTACCCCCCTTGGCTCTTTGGATAAATAGGTGGATGAATACACACCCAACACAGAGGTAGGCTCTAACACAGTCAATCGTGTTCCGTTGCCAAATAAATAGGCAAAGCGAATATCCGAAGTAATTTTACTGCCACGTAGCTGCATCCCACTATTGGTATATAACCATTGTGTATTATCATTGGTAACTCTAAAAACAGCTAATCCTTCTTGCTCTGAGAGAACATACAAATGGCTTGGGCTTGAAGCGATATCTAACACATTTTCTATATTCATCGAAGGGGTAAACCGAAGGCCTTCACTTGTAGCCTGCGCTAGTAAATACGGCTGGCTAAGAATGAATAGTGATAGAACTAAAGAGTAGATTATGTTTGTTTTCTCGACTTTCATTGAAAATGCATGGGTTGTTTTCGATTGTCTGATGCTAACAAATTGAAACTTGAAAATGTATGTGAGGCTAAGCTTGACTAGCTTAATTCTACTACCATTCAGTCTCGCGGTTACCATGTTTTCAACCTGCACCAATTAGCAACAATAGATCCAGCCTAAAAGTACGATTCTTTTACTATTTAATTATAGCCAATTATGCTTTTGATACCAAGTTAAGGTAGATCTCAAGCCTTCATTTAAGCTGATTTCTGGTGTATAACCCCAGTCTGCTTTGGCTTTATTTGAGCTACAAAGCCAAGGTTGTGTAAGCTCTTCAGCTTTATCTGGATTTAATGCAGGATATACTCCAAAAATAAGAGCTATAGTTTCGGCCAATTTTGCTATGGTCATAAGTACTCCTTTTGGCACCCGAATCCTTAGGTGAGACTTTTGGAGAATGGTAGCGCATTCCTTGTAAATCTCATTCCATGAATACCCATCTTCAGAACCTCCGAGAAAGTAGGTGTGAATTCCGGCTCGATCATAGAGTCTAGATGCTACGATACCTTTTACCAGATCCTGAACGTGAACTAGGGAGAGGGTTTTTTCTGTGGGATTGCCTAGTATTGGTGCCACTCGGTAATTAAGGGCTTTAAATAATCCATAGATATCGGTTTCTCTAGGTCCATAAACGGCCGGAGGGCGTATGATTTTAATGCTTAATGTGGGGTGGTTGGCCCAGTTTTTCGAAGCATAGAGTTGATGAATTTCTTCTTCCATCTGTTTTTTGGAACGACCGTATGCGCTGATGGGGGACAGGGGAGCTTTTTCTGTGAGAGGGGTTTGGCTAGAGGGACCAGCGGCGGCGAGGGAGGAAAGTATGATAATGTTGGATATCCCAGATTCAACCGCAAGTTCTATCAAATTCTTGGTGGCCTCTACATTGGCTTTAAAAAAATCAGAATAGCTTGGGGCATGCAGAATAGCCGCCCCATGAATGAGTACGTTAACCCCCTTTAGCTCTTCTCTAATGGATTCTAGGTTTTCCAATGTAGATTTAACCGGAGTGTAGTTGAGCCCCTTTAACCATTTTTCGTTATTTCTGACCAAAACGCGAATTTCTTCACACTCCGGCAACTTTAGTAAGTGCTCAACTAGATGACTTCCAACAAAACCAGTTCCACCAGTAACAAAGGCTTTCATAAATGCGTATATTTACGGGTTGATTGGTGATTGAATAGGAACTGAAGATTCTATAATGGATAATCTTGAGTACAATGCTTTTGGTTATTTATCAGCTAACGACAATTAAAATACAAAGAAGCCGATTGCTTTTTTATACTTATTTGAGCGAATAGGCAGTGAACGTGTTATCAAATCTGTTGATTATTTAAATGAGCGAACTAAGAGTAGCCCTATTCACAGGTAATTATAACCATATTCGAGATGGTGTAGCCCTAACATTGAATCGATTGGTTCAGTACTTAGAACAGCAAAATATTCCTGTACTTATCTTTGCTCCAAGTGGACCAGATCCTGCAATAAACCCTCATGAAGGCACCTTGAGGGTTACTCCTTCAATTTCTATGCCCGTGCCCGGTAGAAAGGAATACCGAGTTGCCACTCATTTCCCTCATAAGTTCCGGCAAGAGTTAGAGGCTTTTCAGCCTACTCTCATACATATAGCTACTCCCGATGGGCTTGGGATAGGGGCATTAAAGTGGGCAATAAAGCATGATTTACCTGTGGTAAGTTCGTATCACACTCATTTCCTGAGCTATGTAGACTATTACAAACTCTTTTTAGGTCCGGTTAAATGGCCTTTTAAGAAGATGATGCAATGGTTTTATCCCCAATGTCAACGAGTGTATGTTCCTAGTCAATCCATGATTGATGAGCTGGGGGTTGAGGGTATCACTGGTGATATGAAAATTTGGGCAAGAGGAATAGACACCAAACGTTTTAACCCCGAAAAAAGGGATCCTGAGTGGCGAAAAAAAATGGGTTTCGCAGAAGATGAGATTGTGGTGAGTTTTGTGTCTCGGTTAGTTTGGGAAAAAGAATTGGGTACCTACATAGAAAGTGTCCATCGAATGCAACAACGAAATCCAAAGGTAAGAGCATTAGTGGTGGGGGACGGAGCAGCAAGGTCCGAGGCTCAAAAAAAATTACCTAAGGGGGTTTTTACCGGTTTTTGTTCCGGTGAAGACTTAGCTCGTGCCTACGCTAGTTCTGATTTATTCTTATTTCCCTCCTACACTGAAACTTTCGGTAACGTAACCTTAGAAGCTATGGCTAGCGGAGTTCCTTGTTTAGTTGCAAATGCAATAGGTTCATCCTCCTTAGTAGTAGAGGGAGATAATGGTCGACTTGCTAAGTCTGGAGATGTCGATGATTTTACCAAAAAACTGGAGCAAATGATTTCAGATTCAACTGCTTTACATAACATGGGAAGGCGCTCACGCGAGATTGCATTAAACTACCAGTGGAATCACATAAATGAGGCATTGGTTACTGATTACAGAATAGTGATGTCTAATTTTCAAGCAAACCTCAATCAATAGGTCCATAGCAGACACGATTTATGTCCCAATCATCACTAAAGCTTCTATACATTTCACATTCTCATCCTCCAGATGAAGCCCCACTTGAGAACATAGGAGGAATGCAGCGCGTTAGTATGCAGCTGGTTCAAGCTTTAGAGGACAATCCTACAGTGGAAATTCAAACAATCATACAAAAAGTACCGTGGAAAGGTATTGAATGGAGAACGCTTCTATTTTTATTGAAGCTACGACGCCAAATACCACAAGTTGTTGGTAGTTTTAAACCGGATGTAATCTTGTTTTCCTCTATGGTTACGGCAAGTATGGCAAGATGGTTAAAAGGCAAGGTTTCTATACCGATGGTCACTATTAATCATGGTCAGGATGTAACCATGCCTTATGGGTGGTATCAAAAACACGTTAGTAAGGTATTGGATACCTTGGATGGAGTAATTTCAGTTTCGCAGGCTACTAGGCAAGCTTGCATTGATCGCGGAATGGACCCAGGAAAAGGAGTAGCACTACCCAATGGAATTCAAATTCAAGATTTGTTGCCGTTGGATGGGGATTACATGAATCCGGCACATGTTGAACAACTTCTAGTCTTGGAACCAACCGAAGCTGTAGAAGAAATAAAAGTTCTAAAAAGGGCAGCAAAAAAGGAATTAGGCGAACACGTTAACATCAACCTGTTGGATAAACCTGTTCTACTTTCGGTGGGTCGACAGGTGCCTAGAAAAGGGCATACTTGGTTTATTGAAAAGGTGCTTACCCAGCTGAATCATCCTTGTCATTATCTATTGGTTGGCGATGGGCCAGAGCGGGAAACGATATTAAATGCTGTCCATTGTAATGCTGAGACATTGGCTGAAAGAAATATCCATGTGCACATAGTAGGCCGGAAATCGGATTATTGGGTTCATAAAGCGTACACCGCAGCAGATGTGTTTATGATGCCCAATGTCAAAGTAGAGGGAGATATGGAGGGTTTCGGTATTGTATTATTAGAGGCGAATCTACATTTCACTCCTGTATTTTGTTCGGATTTAGAGGGGATGAAAGATGTAGTAGAGCAAGGAGTTAACGGGTTTAAAGTGAAGACTGGACGCCCAAAGGAATATGTGACGGAATTAGAGCAACTTCTTAGCAGTGATTCGTTATTTACCTTGTCTTTGATGGGATGTAGATATGTATGGGAAAATTTCCAGTGGGATAAGGTAGTGGAGCAATATATTCAGTATATTAAACATGTTAGTGTCGTATAACGGCTGAATGATATGTCAGCATGCCATCAGTGTCTATGAGCTCTTCTTACTTGAATTTGAACAAGAATATTATCGCAGATATAAACCAAAGTGGATTGCGGTCTTAACGCGAATTGCTAAAGGAACCGTTTATTTGATAGCTTGGTTATACTAATTATATTACAACAATTACGACGAAATTGATATTTAATTAATGGCTGAAACACAACCTTTAGTACGGTCAGATATTTTCGACAAAGCCTTTGGATATACCAAAGCTGACGAAGTTAAAGCTTTAGGCTTATATCCCTATTTTAAACCCTTAGAAGCCACCGATGGCACTATTGTAGAAATAGAAGGTCATGAAGTTATTATGGCTGGCTCAAATAATTATTTGGGTCTTACCAATGATCAAAGAACCATAGAGGCAGCTCAGGCTGCCATAGTGAAATATGGTACGGGCTGTACGGGGTCTAGATATTTAAACGGTACACTAGATATTCATATTGAGCTAGAGGAACGGCTTGCAGATTTTATGAATAAAGAATCTTGTGTGTTGTTTAGCACAGGTTATCAAACGAACGAAGGATCTATCCAAACCATTGCGGGTAGAAATGATATTATTTTTTCCGATAAAGATAATCATGCATGTATAGTAGTCGGTACACAGTGTTCGGTTGCAAAAACCATGCGTTACAATCATAACGACATGCATCATTTGCGAAGACTTTTAGAAAAAGCAGATCCTGAAGCAGGTAAGATCATTATAAGTGATGGTGTATTTTCTATGTCTGGCACCTTAGCGAAAATTCCGGAATTGGTGGCTTTAGCAAAAGAGTTTGGGGCTCGACTATATCTAGATGATGCTCACGCGGTAGGAGTGATCGGAGAAGGGGGGCGTGGATCAGCTTCAACTTTTGGCTTACTGGAAGAAGTAGACCTAATAAGTGGAACATTTTCGAAATCCTTTGCCTCCTTAGGGGGCTTCCTAGTAGGCCAAAGAGAAGTGATAGAATATATTCGACATCACTCACCAGCCCACATTTTTAGTGCCTCGATGCCTCCCGCAAATGTTGCTACCGTATTGAAAGCAATGGATATTATGACTGAGGAGCCTTGGAGATTAACTAGATTACATGAAATTTCGACTTATATGCGTGCCGAGTTGCGTAAGTTAGGCTTCAACGTTTGGACCTCACAAACTCCAATTATCCCTATTGTTATTGGCGAGATGATGTTTTGTTTCCAGTTTTGGAAAGATCTTTTTGAAGCTGGTGTATACACGAATGCGGTTATTCCGCCCGCTGTTCCACAAGGTCAATCACTTCTTCGAACCAGTTATATGGCCTCACACACTGATGAGCATTTGGATAGAATACTTGAGGCGTTTAGAAAAGTTGGGTTGAAACACGGAATTATTGATCAAAATGGTAATTCTCTAGTTTTCTAAGGTGAGCATGGCTGCAAGTGGTGTAACCTTTGTAAGTACGGAAACCGAAAAGAAGGAATTTATTGAATTTCTGTACACACATTATACGACCGATGGCTTTTTTGTTCCGCCACTGCGTCAAGAACAGTATAAGTTAATCGATAAACAGAAAAATCCTTTCTTTAAGCAGGCTAAAATGGCCATGTTTTTGGCTCATTACGACGATGAACCGGCAGGAAGAATTGCAGCTGTAGTGGATGATCGCTTTAATAAGCAGCATGGATTCAATACGGGTCATTTTGCATTTTTTGAATGTATCGATCATCAACCAACTGCCAATTTGTTATTTCGTGTAGCCGAAGATTGGTTAAGGGGTCAGGGAGTGGAGGAAGTACTTGGTCCAACAAATCCCGGTATGATGGATGTTTTAGGGTTTTTAGTGGATGGTTTTGATAAGTATCCCTACATCATGATGCCTTATTCTAAACCTTACTATGAAAAGCTTGCTCTAAGTGCTGGATACGATGGAGTCCGTGATCTATTAGCTTTTGTATTGGATGAATATAATGTCGATTTCGATCGAATGCGCAAAGCAAAGGGCATGATTATGAGGAGATATCCTCAAATAAATATCCGGCCAGTCTCACTTAAGCATATTGATGAGGAAGTAAAAATAGTCCGGGATATTTACAATGAGGCGTGGAAAAATAATTGGGGATTTCTACCTTTAAGCCTAGAGGAAATTAAAGGGCTTGCTAAAGAATTTAAGATGATACTGGATGAAGATTTTGCTCATATAGCGGAATGGGACGGCATACCTGTTGGCTTCTCTATAGCGCTCCCCGATTTAAATCAGGTCTTCAGAACAATGAATGGAAATTTATATCCCTTCGGGTTCATCAAGTTTTTATGGGGAAAACAAAAGATTAATAGAATACGAACAGCCTTGATGGGTATTCTTCCAGAGTTTCAAGGCAAGGGAATTGATGCTCTTTTCCATCAAAGAACCATTGAGTTCGCCCTCAAACGAAATTTTGTAGAATCGGAACTAAGTTGGGTATTGGACAACAACACAGAGATGATTCATCTCGCTCAACGCTTAGGCGCCCGAATAGATAAGCGATATAGAATGTATGCAAAGAAATTATAGCTGCTGATAACCACTCATTCTTCGGATTGGGTAGAACTTCACATAATAAAAAATCATGTATCGAATAGAAAAAGATTCTATGGGGAAAGTAAAAGTCCCCGAAAACGCTAAATATGGAGCTCAAACACAACGAGCAAGCGACAATTTCCCTATAAGTGGAATTCGATTTACTAGGGCATTTATAAAGGCTTTAGGGATTATCAAGAAAAATGCAGCACAAGCAAATGCAGATTTGGGAAAGTTGGAAGTAGGGACATCTGAGGCAATTCAGGTAGCTGCGCAAAAAATTATTGATAGTGACCACGATTCAGAATTTATAGTAGACATATTTCAAACGGGTTCAGGAACTTCAAGCAATATGAATATCAATGAGGTTGTAGCTAGAGTGGCGAATGAGTCTTTCCCAAACCTACAGATTCCTGTTCATCCCAATGATCATGTAAATTTTGGGCAAAGTTCAAACGATGTAATTCCCACAGCCATTAGAATTGCGGCGGTCATTGAACTAAAGGATAAGCTTATACCCGCATTACAACATTTAGCTACGACCTTTGAACGTAAAGGCTCCGAATATAAGTATGTCGTAAAAACGGGAAGGACACATTTAATGGATGCAATGCCGATAAATATTGCTCAGCAATTTGGGGGCTATGCTAGACAACTGCGCTTAGGAGTAGACCGAATTCAGGATGCAAAGGTACGTTTATCCGAATTACCACAAGGTGGAACGGCCGTGGGCACTGGGATAAATACCCACCCGAACTTTGGGGCCGAATTTGCAAAAAACGTTTCCAAGCAAACAGGGGTATCCTTTAGAGAGGCTGAAAATCACTTTGAAGCTCAAGCAACGGTCGATGCTCCTGTAGAAATGAGTGCTCAACTGAAAACAATCGCTGTTGGGATGATGAAAATGGCCAATGATTTACGCTGGATGAATTCTGGACCTAACAGTGGTTTAGGGGAGATTCAATTGGCTGCTTTACAACCAGGTTCTTCCATTATGCCAGGAAAGGTAAACCCAGTCATTGAAGAATCTGTAGCTATGGTATGTGCGCAGGTTATGGGGAATGATCTTACCGTTTCTGTAGCAGGTCAATCAGGAAACTTCGAGTTGAATGTCATGCTACCTGTAGTAGCTCATAACCTTCTTGAGTCAATCGAGCTGTTAGCAAATGCAGCAAACAATTTGGCCGATAGGTCGGTTTCACGATTAACCATTCGGGAAGATGTTATCACCGATAAATTAGGTAAAAACCCAATTTTAGTAACGGCACTGAATCCTATTATTGGGTATGATTTAGCCGCTAAAATTGCAAAAAAAGCATATGCAGAGGGTCGTGCCTTGAAAGAAGTAGCTAAGGAAATGACGGATCTATCTGATCAGGACTTGGATACAGCATTAGATCCCATGAAGATGACCCGTGGTGGTTTTACTGAATAGTTTGAAAATACTGACTACATTATTGTAAGTTAAGTAACTTTATGTAAAGCATTTACAGATTAGTAATCTGAAATACTTTTTTGGGAGGTAACAGTGCATTATATTATATCTGATTTATAGAGTATCAAGAGTTTTTTTTCGATAACTGTGCGCAAATCTGTTCTATAAAATGTCTGAAGTTTCAACCCAAAAAAAGAAAACGCGTTTTTCCAAAGAAAGGAAAGAGGATATCCTAAAGGATTACCGCTTAGGATGGCTTAGTAGACATGCATCCATTTTGGGTAGAAAAGAAGTGCTTTCGGGTAAGGCTAAGTTCGGAATATTTGGGGATGGGAAAGAGTTACCCCAGTTAGCAATGGCGAAGGTCTTTAAAAATGGTGACTTTCGAAGTGGGTACTACCGTGACCAAACTTTTATGTTTGCCATTGGTGAAGCCACATTAACTCAATTTTTTGCCCAATTATATGCACATCCCGACAACCAGGCAGACCCATTCTCAGCTGGAAGACAAATGAATTCTCATTTTGGTTCACGGTTATTAGATGAAGCTGGGGATTGGGTAGATCAGGTGAGTAGGAAAAATTCAGTATCTGGAATTTCACCCACAGCTGGGCAGATGGCACGTATTGCTGGTCTGGCCCAAGCTTCTAAAATTTATCGGAGTCACAAAAAGCTTCAATCTGGAAAATGGAAGAAATTTTCAGACAAAGGTAATGAAGTTGTGTTTGGAACTATAGGAGATGCCAGTACATCTGAGGGTGTGTTTTGGGAAACCATGAATACCTTAGGAGTCTTACAAGCACCGGCTGTTATTTCTGTTTGGGACGATGGATATGGAATTAGTGTTCCTAAAAAGTTTCAGACCACTAAAGAAAGTATTTCTGAAGCGTTAAGTGGGATGCAGCGGGACCAATCAACCATTGGGGTAGAAATAATAAAGGTTAAAGGCTGGGATTATGAGGATTTAATTGCAACCTATAATAGAGCATCTGAACTGGCTCGATCTAAACATGTACCTGTACTCATTCATGTAGAAGAGCTCACCCAGCCTTTAGGGCATTCTAGCTCCGGCTCTCATGAGAGATATAAAAGCAAGGAACGTCTTGAATGGGAAAATAAGTATTGTTGCCTACAGCAATTTAGGAAATGGATTTTAGCCAAAAAAATTGCATCGGAATCGGAGCTTGAAGTCTTAGAATCTGAGGCTCAGCAAGAGGCGTTTGCAGCTAAGCAATTGGCATGGCAGGAGTATATTGGTCCCATTAAGCAGGAACGTGATTACATATTAACACTAATGAGCTCTTTGAAAGGGGAGTTTCCGCATTCTCAAACCAATTCATCAAAATCTATTGATGCTATTGTGCGGCGCTTGAAATCTACCCCAAACCCAATTCGCAAGGATATCGTATCGAGCATTCATAAAGCCTTACGAACTCTTGGTTCTGATGAATCGGAGGCTAAAAAACAGATGGTTGAATGGTTAGAGAATCTTAAAATAACTACCCAAGACCGCTATCATTCTCACCTATATAGTGAAACGCCTTATTCTCCTTTACATGTGGAGCCTATTGCTCCTAGCTATGATAATAAACCTGTTAAAGTGGATGGCCGAATTGTTATCAGGGATAACTTTAGAGCGTTATTCAAGAAATATCCTGAACTTCTCACCTTTGGTGAAGATGTGGGAGCACTAGGTGATGTTAATAAGGGACTTGAAGGATTACAGGAAGAGTTCGGTAACTCTCGTATAATGGATACAGGTATTCGAGAGGCAACCATCATTGGTCAGGGAATTGGGATGGCTATTCGAGGTCTTCGTCCAATTCCTGAAATTCAGTATCTGGATTATATTTTTTATGCTTTATTTGTACTGTCTGATGACTTAGCTAGTCTAAGGTACCGGACTAAAGGCGGACAAGCATCACCAGTGATTATAAGAACACGCGGGCACCGATTAGAGGGTATTTGGCACTCGGGTTCCCCCATGTCGACACTACTTGGAAGTTTACGCGGCGTTCACTTGTGCGTACCTAGGAACTTAACTGAAGCGGCTGGAATGTATAACACCTTACTTAAAGGAGATGATCCAGCCATCATGGTAGAGCCCCTGAATGGGTACCGGTTAAAGGAAGACTTACCAAATAATCTTGGCGAATTCACTATCCCATTAGGCATACCAAGCTTACTCAACGAAGGTAATGATATAACTTTAGTTTCTTATGGATCAACACTTAATATTGCCAAAGGCGTTGTCTCCGACCTAAATGAAATTGGTATTGGAGTAGATTTGATTGATATCCGAACCTTGTTGCCGTTCGACATAAACGGACTTATTCGGACATCTCTCAGTAAGACCAATAAACTACTTATCGTCGATGAAGATGTGCCTGGGGGAGCCTCCGCTTACATACTTCAGAAGGTATTACAGCAGCAAAAGGGGTTTTATTTGTTGGATGCCGCTCCTGTTTGCTTGTCAGCGAAAGCCCATCGCCCCGCTTATTCTTCCGACGGGGATTACTTTAGCAAACCAAATGCTGAGGATATCTTCAACGCAGCTTATGGAATTATGCAGGAAATAAATCCTAGCTTATTTCCTCCTTTGTTTTAATCGGGTATCGAATTAATTGACCTGTGCATTAGCAGGCCTTTATTTAACAGTTTAATCTGTTAAAATTAAATTGTCAGTACTCTTTACATTTACTGAATACACAAAGATATTAGCGTAACTAAAAGCTACTTTGTTGGTGTTATTGTAATCTCACTGGAGTATCTAGCGCTTAGATTGAAAAAATGAAAACTCAATACGGTCTGAAATACTATAGTAGTGAGAGCGGTTAAAACGTTGAACAAGCCACTGACTAATGTAGAAATAAATACACCTATATCACTGCCCATCCATGACACCTTATCTAAACCTATTCGAATGAATTCATTAGGTATTTGAATTAATGAGCTAATCATGAGAATCAGAAGAAGTAGAATAATCAAAAGCCCAAAAGTTGGCCATGCCTGGTAGCTAGTTATGTTCCAGCTATGAACCAAGCTTTCTACCAGTGACTTTTCTCCGATAATGTAGCTTTGAAAACTAACTGCTAATTTGGTTCCCATGAACAAAAATGGAAAGAAAAAGAAGAGCATTGAAAGACCTAAAATCATGGAAACCGAAAGATAAAGTACACTGAATCCTAAAATTTTAGGGAATAATGGAGGGATATCTTCCGGGTTCATGGGTTCAGCGTCCTTGGTGCATTTGATGTGTTCAAGTATTATTACTACAGAGGTTGCTTGACTTAGAATAGCGGAAATAATGACTAAAGGGTACATGGGTCCCATCATTGAATCAATTGCATCTAACCCGTTGAACCCAAGCAGTAACTCTTCTGATTCAAATTGCTGCAGTATTTCTTCAAGAGGCAGTTTAGATAACAAAAAATGATGTAGCAAGATAAGTGGGGCAGCAAACAGGCTCCAAATACCCAATAAATGTTTTCCATGTGCTCTTAGATAATCAAAACTATCATTTAGTGTGTCGGCAATGTCACGAACCCGGTAATAATGCATAGGGTAATTCTTTGAGAATTTGGGATTAGTAAATTAGAACATCGATGCTTAAAACAAGCCAGATAAGAGGTAGATATGCAATAGAGGCAAACATGAGTGCCCGTGCTGTTTTATGAGATCTTGATTGGATGAAACGTAAACCAAAAAAAAGAAAAAACAGTCCTATGAGGATGCTACTTATCAAAAACAAGGCATTAGCTAAGCCGAGGGCATATAATGAATAATTGACTCCAAATAAAATTAGTATGCAGATAAGGGCATAAATGGAGGTTTTTTGCCCATTGTGATCACCTTTAGGAAGCATTTTAAAACCTGCTCCAGAGTAATCATCTTTACAGACCCAAGCAATGGCCATAACATGAGGTATTTGCCAGAAAAAAACGATGGCAAATAATACCCACATCCCAGGATCGACAACGGTCCCTGTTACCGCAGCCCATCCTCCAACTGGAGGCAGAGCCCCTGGAACCGCCCCGACCACGATATTAAATGCTGTCTTTTGCTTCATAGGGGTATATAATCCCAAGTAAATGAGCGTAGTTGCTAACGAAACAGCTCCCGCAACAAGGTGGGTAAACCACACTAGATAACCTAAGCCAACAATGATTAAACTGACTGAAAATAGTTTGCCTTCAACGGCTGAAATTCGTTGGGTCGGCAATGGACGTGCCTTAGTTCTGTTCATTAATCCGTCAAGGCCTCTTTCTAAAAATTGATTGTGTGCGGCAGTACCTCCTGCAATGAGATAGGTACCTATGGTTGCATGGATCAATAAGACCCAATCAATAGCCCCTTTAACCACAACGCTTGCCATCAAAAAACCCATTAACATACTTATTAGTACGGTCAATGTGATGCCGGGCTTAGTAAGTATATAGTAATCGGATAATTTAGCGCGAAGGCTGTTTTGGAAGGATAACTTATTTTCGATGATATTCAAGCAAATATGCGTTCATAAGTGTAAATTTGGAATTCCAAAAATAACGAATAATCGATTTAATTGTAGGTAAAAGAACCTCCTAAAGATGAAATTAAATCTCTATCAAAAAACTGCTTTAAGCACCATAGCAGCTACTCTATTTCTAATCATGGTGGGAGGGATAGTCCGAGCTGCGGGCGCTGGATTAGGCTGCCCTGACTGGCCAAAGTGCTATGGGTTATGGATACCTCCTATGCATGTGTCAGATCTGCCTAAAGGGTTTGATGTAGACAGTTTCAATGCATTCAAAACATGGACCGAGTATGTGAATAGGCTAATAGGGGTATTGGTTGGGTTTTTTATCGCCGCTAATTTTTTAACCTCCCTTAGATATCGACGATCTAAACCCAGTGTTACGATATCTTCTTTACTTGCCTTGATTCTAGTATTATTTCAAGCGTGGCTTGGAGGGCAGGTGGTGCGCTCTGGGCTCGCATCAGGTATGATTACTCTACATATGCTACTGGCTATGATTATCGTAGGAGTACTTTTATATGCGAGTTTTAAATCAAAAGAAGATTTTGTTGAATTACAGATGAGTCAAAAATCAAAACAACAATTCTTACAATTAGGTATCGTTATTGGTTTGTTAAGCATAATACAAATGGTACTTGGAACCCAGGTTCGTGAGTCTATTGATGTGGTGAAAATGGGGATGGGTTTGACAGATCGAAGTCTATGGATTGAGCAGTTAGGAATAATCTATAAAATTCATAGAAGTTTCTCATGGCTTCTAATTATCACAATAGCGCTGCTTTCTTATCGTGTTTATAGGTTTTCAAAGAATCTAACAGGTAGAAGGTACAGTGGCACAAAAGGGTTTATTATGCTTGGCTATGCCATTCCTATTGGGGTTATATCTCAAATTATGATTGGGATAGGCCTTCAATGGTTAGATATGCCGGGAGTGTTGCAGGTGCTTCACCTGCTCGGTGTGGCTTTAATTTTGTCTGTCATTTTTATTTTTGTGCTTATTCTATCACAGCGCACTAAAGCTTTTGAAGAAGTTGAGTCATAAAAATTCTCACTTCCGTTAAATCTTTTCGCATCTCCGGGGTGAGAGCTGATTGAGTATGTAGGCCTTGGGTTGGATCCATGTTTTTTAAGACTTTTTTTACTCCATCACTAGTAAACTTTTGGTCTTCAACCAACTCTTTGATCTTGAAGATAAGTGCTACATCCTCATCGGTATAGGCACGATTACCCGCACTATTTTTTTTTGGTTTAAGCTCTTGGTATGTTTTTTCCCAATTCCTTAACACATGTGGGGGTAAATTAGTTAGTGTACTTACCTCACCCATTGAATAATACAATTTTTTCATAGCCTATATAAAGTGTATTTTAAATCTTTAATAAAGTACGTTTTTTATTTCAGAATCAATAAAGTCGTTTGTTGTGAATCCAGCTACCGAACATAAAGGTTTAGAACTTAGCATTGTAGTTCCTCTTTACAATGAGGAAGAATCACTTCCCGAATTAGTCGATCAAATAAAACGAGCGTTGCCCTCTAGAAGCTTTGAACTCATCTTTGTGGACGATGGGTCAACGGATTCGTCATGGAATATCATTGAACAATTAGTTGAGGCTAATAAACAGATAAAGGGTATCTCACTGGGTGTTAACCAGGGTAAGAGTTACGCATTACAGGCTGGTTTTAATGAGGTCCAAGGGCAATATGTTGTTACGATGGATGCTGATCTACAAGACGATCCAGCTGAAATCGAACAAATGTTACGTACCTTGGAATCGGGTTATGATCTTGTTAGCGGTTGGAAGAAAGAACGATTTGACCCAGTAAGTAAAACCATACCATCTAAATTTTTTAATTGGGTTACACGAAGAGCTGCTGGCATTCATTTACATGACTTCAATTGTGGTTTGAAAGCCTATAGAGCAAATGTTTTAACTCATATTCAGTTGTATGGAGAATTACATCGATACATTCCTTTATTAGCGAAAAGAGCTGGTTTTGGACGAATTACAGAGCAAGTTGTCCAGCATAGAGCAAGAAAATATGGTACTACAAAATTTGGATTGTCTAGATTTATCAACGGTTTTTTGGATTTGATAACCATTCTTTTTGTTCAGAAATATCTGCAAAAACCCATGCATTTCTTTGGAACCATTGGTGTTTTACTGATGGCGGGTGGTTCTCTTATTAACTTTTATTTGGCAGGAATTCGGATTTTTTATAATGCAGGAATAGGCAACCGTCCCTTACTATTTCTCGGAATTTTGTTAACGGTTTTAGGTGTGCAATTCTTATCCACTGGTTTTTTAGGCGAGCTTATCAACAAGAATCATATACACAATAGACAACCAATTATCAGAAAGCGAAGTGAATAAGACCTCACTACTGTGTATGGTTTGGTCTATCCAATAGATTTTTTTCTATTAAGAGAGACGGGGACTAGGCTAAGGGTCGATCGTAGACGATCCTTCCTCTCTATTATATCCAATAAGGTTTGTATGCTTAGTCTTCCGAGTTCTTCAAAATCAGTTTGTATGGAGCTAAGATTGGGCTGCAGTTGATAACAAACAGGTAAGTTGTCATATCCAATGATCGAAACATCTCGCGGAATTTGTAACCCTGCATTAGTAGCAGCTATACTAAAACCAGCAGCCATCAAATCATTACTAAAGAAAATACCTTGCGGCTGTTGGATACTATGTTGAAAGGACTCAAAAGATTTGTAACCACTGTCAAAGGTGAAATCCCCTTGTACTTCCCAAACCACTTCTAGATTATGGTGCATACAATAATCTTTGAATCCATTAGCACGAAAACTGCTTTCTGCTTTACCCGAAGGTCCTTTTACAATACCCACACTTTTCATATTTCGCTGATCAAAACATTCAGCGGCAATAAAACCTCCTGAGTAACCATCAAAGGTAATGGTGGGTAGGATTGGATTTTCAATGAGACCATTGGAAATGATAGGAATGGAAACTTGAGCTTTGTTCAGATCATCTAATAGCTTATTGTAATCTTTATATTCCATAGTCGGCACAAAAAGTGCGATCCCATCTACTTGGTGCTGTATACGAGCGGTGATTATATTAAAAAGACTCTTCTCGTGCTGATTCGCACTAATTAGTGACAAGTTAACATCTAGTATTGCGGCTGCATTAAAGTAACCAGTATAGGCCGAGGCATAAAATTCACCATAAGCCAGTTCTGAAATGAGAACGATATCCTTAGTACCATTAGAATACATCGGTATCTGGTTTTTATTAAATGGGTAATCCAGTTCCTCGGCCACTTGAACGATTCTTCTTTGCACATCCAAGCTAATTTTATTGGTTCCATTTAATACTCTAGATACAGTTGAAATAGAGTAGCCAGTTTTCTCCGCAATGTGTTTAAGTGTAATTCTCATATCTGGTCAAAATCTCTATAATTTACACATTTAATCAATATAATGGAATTTCTTAGTTTTCAACATGAACCCGACTTAATCTTATTTAAGCTAAGAGGAGCCAACTCCTAAGAATTATGTACATTGCAGTAAGTGCGAAATAATCAAGCTAGCTTACCCATGCAAAAACGGTCCCCACTATTCTGTACTCTTATTGTTTCGATTGGCGGCTTTTTATTTGGATTTGATGCCTCGGTGATATCAGGTGCAATAGTATATTTAGATGCCTTATATGACTTATCTAGCTTAAATAAAGGCTGGATTGTGAGTGCACCGGCATTTTCAGCTATGTTTGCCATGTTGGGGAGTGGGGTGTTGAGTGATCGAATAGGACGGAAAAAAACGCTACAAATTGTCGCATTTTGCTATGTTTTATCGGCCTTTTTATCCGCTATCTCCCAAAATATAGGGAGTTTAGTTGCTGCTAGAATGCTAGGTGGTATGGCATTTGGTGGTGCGCTTATCATTGTTCCTGTTTATATATCGGAGATATCACCAACCAAGCAAAGAGGGCGTTTAGTATCCATGCAACAAATGAATATTGTGATTGGTTTTTTAACTGCCTATTTCAGTAATTACTTCATAGGAGTATACCTTGACCAATGGGTAAGCGAGCCTAACATCTGGCGATGGATGTTAGCGGTTGAATTATTACCTGCCCTATTATTTGTCATACTCTTACCCAAGATTCCAGAATCTCCTGTTTGGTTAATGAGTCGAGCGGGTTTAGCTAACCCACTAAAATCAATGGAACTAGAACATTCTTTATTAGAGGAAAACCGATCGGTTTCTAGTTCTCTATTACGCTCGGTTATGCATCATAAAAAGAATGTTTCATTGTTATGGAGCTCAAGATGGCGACCGATTTTCTTGGTTGCCATATTTTTAGGGATCCTTCAACAGATTACAGGTATTAATGCTATTTTCTTTTACGCTACAAGTATTTTTGAAAAAACAGGTATTGGTATTGATGCCTCCCTTGCACAAACCGTAGCGGTAGGAGTTATCAACATAGTATTTACCCTGTTTGCCTTTCTCACCATAGATCGATATGGGCGAAGATTTTTACTGTTATGGGGCTTAGTGGGGATGATTTTAAGTATGAGTATAACTGCTTATGGGTTTGCCAATGCAAAGTATGTTTTAACGAAGGAAATTATTGCTAAATATGAGCATCAGTTCGAATTTGATCGGCCATTTCAGGTATTTCAAGAGTTAATAGGGGTTAACCATACCAATGAAGGGGCTTTTAAGGTTGAGCTTACTAGAGCATTGAACCAAATAAGTTGGATTGAGAAAGAAAATGTGTCTGATAACGACAAATTAAGCATCTTTCGAGTATTGGTATTAGAATCAAAACAGTTTAATTCATGGATGGTTTTACTAGGAATTCTTGGGTTTGTTGCAAGTTTTGCTTGCTCCCTAGGTCCTGTAATGTGGGTAATTTTATCAGAAATATTTCCGACCCATTTAAGAGGTTTAGGTATTTCTATTGTAGGTTTTTTGAATTCTTTCACTAGTTGGGTAACTCAATTAGTCTTCCCTATTGGACTCAACATAATTGGAGATGGATATACCTATGCAATATTCGCATCTATCGCAGCAATTGGTTGGTGGGTTATTTACCGTTATTTACCCGAGACTAAAGGCAAAAATTTAGAAATGCTGGTTAAATAGATTATTCCAGTTGAATAGTTCTATTTGCACATTTTAAATTGTTTGAATATGAAATCGATAATAGAGCCTAGTCTAAACAAGGTGGGTGATTTGATCTTGGTATGATAACTAAGGGATTCAAAAAAAAGTACCGCGTACGGGATTCGAACCCGTGCTACCGCCGTGAAAGGGCGGCGTCCTAGGCCTCTAGACGAACGCGGCATATTTTTCATTTTGGGAGCCCGATGGGAATTGAACCCACGGCCTCCAGGGCCACAACCTGGCGCTCTAACCGACTGAGCTACGGGCTCCATAAATGGTACCGCGTACGGGATTCGAACCCGTGCTACCGCCGTGAAAGGGCGGCGTCCTAGGCCTCTAGACGAACGCGGCTTGTCAATATGTCAAATAATTTATGAAATATATGAGGCGACAGGCGGATTCGAACCGCCGTAGAAGGTTTTGCAGACCTCTGCCTAGCCACTCGGCCATGTCGCCTTTTAAAGTAGGCAGCCGCCATAGGCGCCACATTAGTTTCACTATTTTTAAAGACAACAAAAATACGAGATAATCTGACTATTGTAAACAGTAAAGTATTAAATATTGGTGAGACACTGCTGATCGCACATAACAGGTATGTATGATTATATTTTTAAAGCTAAATTGAGCATAGAATATATCTTAATACATCAGTTCTTGACTGAGTATGGTAAGCTAGCTGACCAGGATGGTTGTACCTAAATTAGTTGTACGCCCATCAGCATCAGTTTGTCCGAGGAGATTTGTCGGGTAAATGAAACATATGATGGTAAATAGTATAAAACTAAGCCGCATAAATTTTAAAGAGATAACAAGAGTTGTGGACGAATAATGTTAAGTATATGATGAGTATGAATTAATCATCAAGGCTTTTTTGTTTTTCAAGTCTTTTTAACACATCAGAGACTAACTTAATCGCGGTATCATTATCTGAGAGCTCAGATGGATTATACTTTAGAGAAAACCCTGGCATTTCTTTATTTATAGGTTGAATCTTTACTTTTGAAGCTTCCTTTTTCTCAAGAACTTCATAAGTCTTTACCGGATACGAAACACCTTTTACTGAAATAGTTTCTTTTTCAATACAAGTGAAGGTTTCTTTTATTAATAAATAAGTGTCTTCAGAAATAAGAATTTTATTTGCTTTTGCATTAGACTCTAATCGTGACGCTAAGTTAACCCCGTTGCCAATTACTGTATAGTCTAACCGGTCTTGAGACCCAAAATTCCCAACGGTGCAAACAGCTGAATGTATACCTATGCGAGCATTTAAGGTTTTTGATACTCCACGATTTAGCCATTTATTTCGAATACCACTCAATTTCTCAATCATTTCAGAAGCCATAGCAACACAATTTATAGCGTCTTCTCGATGTCCATTAGATGATGGATCCCCAAAGAAAACCAAGATAGCATCACCGATATATTTATCTATTGTTCCGCCCCATTTTATAGCTATTTTAGACATCTCTGTGAGATAATCAGTGAGTAGCTCGGTTAGAATTTCAGGCTCTAAACGTTCTGTTAATTCTGTGAACCCCTGTAGGTCGGAGAAAAAAACTGTTAATTGTTTACGCTGAGTTTTTACAGTTACATCAAGTTTTCCTGAAAAAATTGATTCATAAACTTGAGGGGAAAAATATTTAGCTAGCTTTTTTGATAGTTCAACTAACTCAGAGGTTCGCTCCTCTACTTTTTTCTCCAGATTTTGATTAAGGTCAGCTAGATCTGAGTGTGCTTGATTTAATTGATTTAATCGTTCTTGTTCGAGCTTGTAGAGATTGGCATGCTTGAGTGCACTTGCAGTTTGGTTTGCTAAAATTGTTATTATTAATTCGTCCTCTTTGTCAAATAGATTTAATTTTTGGCTTTCAACAGAAAATACCCCAACCAATTCCTCATCTAATATCATTGGTATAGCAATTTGTGACTCGACATCTTTCAGACCCGGTAGGGGAACCGTTTCTTTTATTTTATCACTATTTGATTTGATTACTTCCTTTTTTACAGCATGCATATAGTTCATTTGCATTCGCATATTGGCCATTCTCATTAACTTTTTACGTTTAGCCACTATTCCTATTACACCCACACCAACTCTAACTTTAGCGCCAATTCCCTGATCTTTATAACCGTGTGTTGCAAGAACACTTAAAGATTCATTATTGTTATCTAGTGTTAATATCATTGAGTGCTCAAAGCCAAAATGTTTATCCATTAGCTCAAGCATTGTTTGGGCAATAAAATTAATATCTAGTGTCTTGTTTATTTGACCTGAAACCTCTTTGATTAATTCTATTTCTCTTTTTTTTCTTTCAAGAAGTCGCTCTTGTTCTGTTCTATTTTCAACCTTCTCTAATTTGCCATCCATATTATAATTCTTAATTTATTTTAATCTATGACATTATAAATAATGTTATAGTGGATGATTATTATTATAGATTTATGTCTTTAATGTTTTGCACTTTATAGATATCGGCTGCCTTTAATTCAAAAACATCTTCCATTCCTGACATTGAAGCTATAGCTTGCAGCTTCATGTCCATATCGTCAAATAAATCACCCTCCGTTTCTGACCGAACAAATTCTATTTCAAGTCCGTACATGTCCATAGTCATTGGATTAATTATTGATAAGTAACCAAGAGGATTTTCAGAGATATTTCTTCTAGTCTTACTAAAAAATTGAAATGATAAAGCTATATGCTCTTCATCTACATACCAAACTTGAGATATTACAGTTGTATTTGGTATCCCTTCTTTTGAACAAGTTGAAAAGGTACTAGGATACATCCCATTCATTGCAAATTGATGTTTTTCTTGAATCATTTATCAAATATTAGAATTCTAATTTAGTTCCCGCTTCAGGTCCGGGTGTTTGGATATAAATATTTTCAATTTTAACTGTCAAGCCAATATCCGGAGCAACACCATACAACTTTTCTATATTCTCTCTCGGTAACCCCATTGCACTAATCATATCAACAAAATAGTTTCTGATTTTACTGGATGTTTCTAATTCTTCGGCTGTTAAATCTCGTGACCCAATAAAATGACCCTTAATTTGATATGCCTCATGAGAAGGAAGCCCTAAATATATTGAAGCCATTCCATTGCTATCTAAATTTATTAGGGTTTTTTCGGCTAATGATTTTCGAACAAAAAAAGTTGCTTCATCATTTTCGGGGTTTGAAGAAGCTCCTAATGTGTCAATATGAGCGGGAATTAAATTGTTAGACGTTGAACCAAAATGGCCATATCCATTTAACATAACCTCAAGGACTCTATCTGGTATCATACACATTTTTATTAAATTAAGAGATAAATATGTTAATACATGATAATAGTTTTAAATAAAAATAGTATTAAAGAAAAAATATTTAGTCTACTAAGTGCACTTATTTACTTTAAAGCAGGCAATGGCAATATATAGACAAACTTGCCCATCTTTATTTTAGCCTTTATGAGCTAAATTTAACTGAAATAAATGGATCAAATATGGAAGTATCACTATTATTATTAATAAGCAGTATTACTCTATTTGTTGGTTATATAATCGGTAAGAAAGAAGGGTTATCTAGTGGTTATACCAAAGGTATCTATTAAGGTGCAGAAGAAACCTTGAAGCTAGTAGAAAAGTATAGTGTAGCAGTTCTTACTTTAAGGATTGAAAAGACTGTTGGTCCATACAAATTGATTACAGAACACTCAACCCTTAGGGTGAATAAAAATCTATTTTGAGTGCTTAAATTCTATATATATTATAAACAGATAAAGTTTCGTTAACTCGTACACTTATTATTACTGTTTTTTCTCTTTAATCAAATGTATAGCAGCAAAATCTATAGGTATAAAAGCGCCTTTTTTGAACTATTTCATATGATATTCAATTATTGCTAGGAATATAATTGTAACGTTCTCATGATAAGTTATCATTGTAATTTATGACCAACGAAATTAAATATTTCAGCAGGAATGCTAATGAATTACCGATGATATTTCATTTTTTGAATGCTGTAATGAAAGAAAATGCATCAAATATTAAATTACTTAACGAGCTAAAATTGTCTGTGGAAGAAATTTTTATGAATATGGTACGTCACAATAAAACAACGAATAAGGATATAGCTATTAGAATAGAATCCCATAAAAATAGTATTTCTATAAGTTTGATTGATCATGAAGATAATCCATTTGACATACTAGACACAGATGAAATTGATTTTGATGAATATTTTAAACAAAAAAAATTTGGGGGCCTTGGAATTCATCTCATCAAAAAATTGATGGATGATCTAATATTTGATCATAATGCAGGTAAAACAACCATAAAAATAACTAAATACACAAATTGAGATGTTTAAAATTGAAGAAGTTAGCCTAGATGAAATTAAATTAATTGGTGAGTTTGATGCAAGTCAAGCTGAAATTGTAACTGATTTTATAGAGAGATATGAAGTTACATTGACGCTAGATTTGGAAGAACTAAGTTATATCTCAAGCATGGGATTGGGTATTTTAGTCAAAAATTATCACCGGCTTAATAGTATGGGTTATAAAGTAATTCTTAAGAACCTTAATGAACATATTAAGGATGTATTTAAATATACGAGGCTAGATCAATTATTTGTATTTGATGAATAGATATGAATCAAAGCATTATTCAAAATCTAATTAGAAAATCTTTAAATGGTGATTTAAAGTCATTTGAAGTTTTGATTGATGAATATCAAGATCAAATCTTTAGATTAATCTTAGGAATTTTAAAAAATTATGCTACATCCCAAGAAATAACACAGGATGTATTTATTAAGTCTTGGAAACATCTTCATAAATATGATTTTGAATACAATTTTAAAAGTTGGCTATTTAAAATAGCTGTCAATGAATCTTTAAACGCTCTAAAAAAGACTCGGATATTTGAAGAGTACGATGAGAATATTCATGTTATTGAGTCTGATATTGATGATATAGATACATTGAGATTAAATAAATTAAATTTAGCTATAACTAAACTAAGTCAAGATCAAAGAATTATAATTCAGCTAAAACATTTTGAAAATTTTACCTATAAAGAAATATCACAGATTCTAAATGTGTCTGAAAAAACAGTGAAGTCTAGATTGTATAGTGCAAGAATGGTTTTGAAAGATTATGTCAAAGAGAATTAGTCTAAATTCTTTACCAACATTTGATAATCTGTACTGTATTAATAAAAAGGAACACTAGTTGTAAATGGAAAAAAAATACATACAATTAATTCAGTCAGAAATTGATAATGAAAATTCTTTAGATGCTTCAAAATCATTTCGGGAACTTATCAATAAAAATTCAAAGGCAAAGGATTTGATGCTTGATATTAAATTACTTGTTGATGAACTATCATATCTAGGTGAAAAGTTATTAATTTCAAAATCATCAACTGAAATTAAAAAATACATTATAACAGCTATTGAATTAGATTCTAAAAATAAAAAACAAACAATAAGTCAAACTAAAACTATTAATGGAGACATAATGGCCAAAAGTAATAACAAGATAACTATGTCAAATTTCATTTCAGCTGCTATAGGGGCGGCCGCTATGTATTTGATTCTATTTGCATCAAATATAGAACAACCTTCAACTAACGAAATAAGTGGAACTATCGGTGGTGATCCTGTTGAACGAGCCGTCCGTTATAGAGCCACCCAGGTAACTCAAGCTGATATAACTCTTGAAAATCAGGAAATGCAGCAGCTATTACAAGATAAAACCTTTATGGATTTAGTTGAATCAGGGGAGCTAACGAATTTATCTCAAAACGAATCCTTTGTCCAATTGATGGCAAGCCCTGATTTCTTTCAATTATTTGCAAGTCCTAATTTTAATCAAATGATTGCAAGTCCTGATTTTGCTCAATTAATGGCCAATCCTGATTTTGCTCAATTGATGTCTAGTCCTAACTTTAGCGAACTTATTACTAGCCCTTCTTTCGCTGAACTAACTAGTAGTCCAAGTTTTGCTGAATTATTGGCTGCGCCTGAATTTGCACAGCTAATGGTAAGCCCAGAATTCGCTATGTTAGCAGCAAGCCCAGATTTTGCTAGGTTAACTACTAATCCTTCATTTAGTGAACTTTTGGCTAGCCCAAATTTTGTAAAATTAGTTACAGGTCCAGAGTTTGCGCAGTTGATGTCTAGCCCTAATTTTGCAGAATTAGCGGCAAGTCCAGAATTTGCAGAACTTACATCAAGTCCAAATTTTGCACAGTTACTAGCAAGTCCTGAATTTGCTGAATTAACCTCAAGTCCAAGTTTTGCCCGACTCGTATCAACACCTGACTTTGCTCAACTAATGACAAGTCCAAACTTTACTCAATTAATGGCGGGTCCAAACTTCGCGCAGTTAATCTCAAGTCCAAATTTTAGCAGATTAGTTTCAAGCCCTAATTTTCGCCAACTAATGGCAAGTCCTAATTTTACTGAGCTAATTGCTAGCCCAAATTTCACAGAATTAATGGCAGGGCCAAACTTTGCTCAATTAATGGCGGGTCCAGACTTTGCTCAATTAATCTCAAGTCCAAATTTTAGTAGGTTAGTTTCAAGCCCGGATTTTGCTCGACTAATCTCGACTCCTAATTTTGTACAATTATTAGCAAGTCCTTCTTTCAATGAATTAATGGCATCACCTAATTTTAATAGGCTTATGGCAAATCCAAATTTCCACAATTTAATTAGTGGGCCAGAATCATTTAAGTAACCTTTTGTATGATTAATATAGTTATTTAGTTTTGAGCCAATAAAGACTACAAATTACATTTGTAGTCTTTTTTTTATTTAGAATCATTTACTAGCTTACATAACCTAAAATTTTGATCGATAGATGACGTTAAGATTATACAGTCAATATCCAAGTAATTAGGTGTAAATAACTTAAATAGAATTGTATAAATAGTGTAAAATCATGGGTATAAATAAAACCTCAATACTTGTAATACTTATATCACTATTCAGTTTTAGTAAGTCTACTAATGCTCAATTTAAAATTGTTTCTACGGAAGATCTTGAACTGATTTATTACAATTTTGGTCATGAATATCTTATAAATCACTCAATTAGAAATTTTACCAATGCACTCGAGTTCCATAAAGAAAAGTTTGCTTATAAGGTAAATGAACCAATACATGTAATTATGTCTGATTTTGGTGATTTCGCACAAGGTGGTGCAACCGCAGTACCAAATAATGTGGTTTTAATGGGCATAGCCCCTTTTAGTTATGCTTATGAGACTAATCAAGCTAATGAGAGAATAGGTGTTCTTATGAAGCATGAATTAGTACATATCATTGCACAAGAAAAGCCATCAAATAGAGATCTTACATTTAGAAAAATTTTCAATGGTAAAGTCGCTCCGGATAAAGATAATCCAATTTCAATGGGATATAGTTATTTGACTAATCCACGGATTTACGCACCTAGATGGTACCATGAGGGTATTGCTGATTACATGACAACATGGATGAATGGTGGTATTGGAAGAGTAATGGGGGGATATGATGAGATGATGTTTCGGGCAATGGTTCGAGACTCAATGCATATTTATGATGCGGTAGGATTAGAATCGGAAGGGACTACTAATGATTTTGAGATTGGTTCGAATTCTTATATGTATGGGACAAGATTCATGGCCTATCTATCCAACAAATACGGACCAAATAGTCTTTTAGATTGGGTTTCTCGTGATGACGAAAGCAAGAGTTTTTATGCCAAACAGTTTAAAAATATTTATGGTATATCATTAGATGATGAGTGGTCAAATTGGATTGAGTGGGAAAAGGAATGGCAATCATCTAACTTGAATAGAATTAGAAGTAACACAGTTACTCAAGGTGAACGTCTCTCAACTAATCCATTAGGCGCAGTATCGAACGCAGTATATGACAAAGTTAGGAATAAGCTAATTTTTGCTGCTGATTTACCGGGTGAAGTAGCCCATATTACAACATATGATTTAGATAAAGGTACTTTCGATAAGGTGACAGATGTTATTGGATCGGCTGTATATTTCGTGAGTTCATTGACCTACGATAAAAAATCTGGATCTATTTTTTATACAAATAATAATAACGGTTGGAGAGATTTATTTACAGTTAACATAGATGAGAAAAAACCAAGACAATTGATTAAAGATCTAAGGGCTGGTTATCTGGTTTTTAACGAGCATGATGAATCTTTATGGGCTGTGAGACATTTTAACGGAATAGCTTCACTAATCAGAATTCCAAAACCTTATGACGACTGGGAAAGAGTATACACAATGCCATATGGTGAAGATCTGTTTGACATAGATATATCTCCAAATGGTAAATATCTGAGTGCTGCTATTGGAGATGTTAGTGGTTTCCAAAAATTAGTTTTATTAGAAATAGATGAACTAATGAATGCTGAATTCAATCCAAAAGAGATTTATGATTTTGATGTAAGTTCTCCTGCAAGTTTTACTTTTTCAGATGATGGCAAATTCTTATTTGGTTCATCATACTATTCTGGAGTTTCTAATATTACTAGGTACTCAATGGAAAATGAAACCATGGAATGGTTAAGTAACGCAGAAACGGGCCTATTTAAGCCTGTACCATTAAATGATGAAAAGTTGATTGCATTTGAATATTCAGGTAATGGTTTTTACCCCATTTATTTAGAAAATAAACCTGTAAAAAAAGTTAGTGCTATACATTTTTTAGGGCAGGAAATAGTCGAAAATCATCCAATCGTAATGGATTGGATTTTACCACCGCCTTCACAAAACATAATTGATGTTAATTCAATAAAAATAGGGGTATCTGATTATAAACCGATTAGAAAGCTGAAGCTTAACTCTATTTATCCAATTATTCATGGATATAAGGACTATATCTCTCCTGGTGTGAAAATTAACGTAAATGATCCTATGAAACTGCACAACATAGGAATTGAATTGTCATTCACTAACAATTCCTTATTGGAGAATGACGAAAATGTACATGCATCTGCATCCTATGAATTTTCAGATTGGGCAATTACAGGGACATATAATGGAGCTGATTTTTATGATTTATTTGGTCCAACAAAAAGATCAAGGAAAGGTTATTCACTCGGACTCTCTAGAAATTTTAATCTAATAGAGGAGGTAGATAAAAATTTATCAGCAAATATGAGCGGTATTTATTTTGGTGGCATGGAGAGATTGCCTAATTTTCAAAATGTAATTACTTCATTTGATCAGTTTTTCGCGTTATCTGGAAGTATTAACTATCAGTCTATGAGAGCGTCTTTAGGGGCTGTCGATTACGAAAAAGGTTTTCAATGGTCCATGAGCTCTTACAATAATTATGTAGCTAAGACTTTATTCCCTAGAATCAGTCAAAGTTTTGATATTGGCATACCATTACCAATTAAACACTCATCTATTTGGATTAGATCATCTACCGGGATTTCATTTTCACCAAGAAAAGAGCCACTGGGAAATTTTTACTTTGGTGGTTTTGGGAACAATTGGATTGACAATCAATATAGTAAGAGATACCGAAATGCGACTTCTTTTCCTGGTGTAGAATTGAATAAAGTAGGAGGAACAAACTATATGAAAATTATGGGTGAACTTTCACTACCGCCCATTAGGTTTAAAAAACTCGGATTTAATAATTATCATGTGAATTGGGCTCAGATGAACCTATTTACCAGTTCATTAATGACTAATTTGGATGACTCTAAGTTTAACGAGCGATTTTTTAATATTGGCGCTCAAATTGATTTTAGATTATCAATGATCCAAATACTTTCATCAACCCTTTCAATAGGTTATGCTACTGCAATAGATGATTTAAGTGGTGAGAGCTACAATGAATTGATGATTTCATTGCGTTTAATGAGATAGCCTAGATAATTCAATGTTATGATGCAGGTGATAATTGAATTTAGTGTAGCTTTAGTACCCATGGTAATTTTTTTGCTAATAATGTGGTATCTAGACACTTTTCAATTGATAAAGAAAAAATTTTTACTATCAACTGTTGTTATTGGTTGTATAACCGCAGGTTTGGCTACATTAGTTAATGATTTTATTACAATTAATTATTCAGTCGACCGAATAACATTGAGTCGTTTCATAGCCCCATTTACTGAAGAGTTCTTAAAGCTTATTCCGGTATTATTATTATTCAGGCAACGACGTATAGGATTTATGATTGATAGTGCAATTTTAGGATTTGCAATCGGAGTAGGATTTGCGCTAATTGAAAATATCTTTTATTTAAATGTACTAAATGATACTAGTTTAATCACGTGGTTTGTTAGAGGTTTTGGTACTGCAATTATGCATGGTGGAGTTACAAGTATTGCTGCTATAATTATAAAAATCATTAGTGATACGAAGCCTTGGAATATTTTTTTTACATTTTTATTTGGTTATTTATCAGCAGTTATCATTCATGCAGTCTATAATTTATTTTTATTGCCACCCATCACAACTGCTATCATAACTATATTATCACTGCCAGTTATCTATTATGTGATTTTTAATAAAAGCGAAGAATTTACTAGATCTTGGTTAGGTGTTGGCTTAGATAATGATATGGAATTACTCAAGTTATTAATGGCAGGTAATATATCTGAGACAAGAGTAGGCAAGTACATATCAACTATCCAAAATAGCTTTCAACCCTTAGTAGTAGGGGATATTATTTGTTATTTACGAATTTATTTGGAGCTTTCTGTAAAAGCAAAAGGACTGCTAATCTTAAAAGATTCTGGAATCGAACTAGAACCTGATCCTTCAACTATAGCACAATTTAAAGAGCTTGAATATTTGGAGACTCAAATTGGTAAAACTGGTAAACTTGCTATACAACCATTATTAAACTTAAATGATACAGACTTGTGGCAACTAACATTAATAAAATAGATATGTCTAAAGAGAATAATATAATAGATGTAGATAAACTAAATTTGTTGATGGAATTAGTTGCTAAAATTAATTCTAATTTAGAATTAACAAATATTCTAAAAGAAATAATGAATGCAACAAAGGAAATAATGAGCGCGGAGGCGAGTTCATTGTTCCTATTATCTGAGGACAAAAAAGATTTAATTTTAACAGTCCCTACAGGTCCTTTAACAGCTGAATTGTCAGGTAAAAAGATTCCAGCAACATCAGGTATCTCAGGGTGGGTTGTGCAAAATAAAAAGTTAGCAGTTGTTAAAGATGTCAGTAAAGACTCTAGATTTGGAGGTGATTTAGGTAAAGAATCGTCGTTTAAAACAAAAAACATAATTTGTGTTCCTTTAATTAATCATAATAATGAGGTGATTGGAGCACTTCAAGCTATAAATAGTCTTCAATTAGAAAAGTTCGACCAAGATAATGCGGCAATTTTTCAAACTATGGCAAATCAGGCAGCAATTGCTGTTGAAAATGCATTATTGCATAAAGAACGGTTGAATAACCAATTATTAAACAAAGAAATAGAACTAGCATCTACCATACAAAGTGGATTTTGGCCAAAAGAGCAACCAATGATTGCAAATTATAAAGTTGCTGGTTGTAGTATACCTGCAAAAAATGTTGGTGGCGACTATTATGATTATATTTCATTACCTAATAAAAATAATTGGGGATTCACAGTAGCAGATGTTACTGGTAAAGGTGTATCGGCTGCCTTACTAATGGCTACCATGAGAGCTTCTCTTAGATCACATCTAGAATACAGTAATAAGCCCAATATATCTTTAACTAAAGTGAACGAATTAATATTTAACGATTCACCATTAGATAAATTTATAACGGCTATTTATTGTGAATTGGATTCAATCAATAATACAATACGTTACGTAAATGCAGGTCATAACAACCCCTATGTATTAGATGTTGAAAAAAATTCGATTTCCACTCTTGAAGTTGGGGGTTTAATGTTAGGTATACTAGATACAGTCAAATATGATGAAGAGTTTTATGAAATAAAATCCAATCAAAAAATAATTTTGTATTCTGACGGTATTACAGAGGCTAGAAATATAAAGGGTGATTTTTATGGAGAAAAAAGATTTGAGAAATGGTTAATAGACAATAAATTTTTAGATCCTGAAGCAATGGTTGAAGGTATCACTGAAGAATTAAATCATTTTCGTAACAAAGCTGAACAAAGTGATGACATAACGATTATAGTCATACAAAGAGAGGGATAACTATTATAGTTAAGTACTTTATTGAGCATAATGGTGGACTTAAATCCACTTTAGATTGGGAGACAACTCAAATATTATTTTAGAAACAGATGAAATTTTCTTATTTGATTAGTTATTTATCCAACTTATTACTTTGGTAATTAATTCAGTTCTTTTATCTGAAAATGAATGGTCTGTTTGCATTAATACATATTCCACATTTTTTAATTTTTCTATCCATACTTTATTTCTTTCATTTTCATCCAATATTAAAAGTGGTTTTTGTGATAATTCTTTATTGTAATTAACAACATTGTATGTATTTCTATTTGTCAACAACTCATTGTAAAATTTTTCAGGTTCTAATTCTAACATAAATAATGATTTACTGTATTCATAGGCCCAATGCAATAATTCGTCAGATGCTGTACCTATATGAAATGGCGAATACACTGCAATTTTTTTAACTCTATTATCTAAAGCGCCACTTATTAGAGCAATGCTGCCGCCTAAACTGTGACCAAATAAAATGTAGGAGTCGATTTTTATTTTATATTTTTCAGAATTTTCAGGTTTGTTGAAAAAGTCAATTACTTCTGAGACATCTTGAAGACAATTTGCATAAGAAAATTCTCCCTGGCTACCCCATGCACCTCTGTAATTAAAATAAATAACATTAAAGCCATTTTTTCTTAATTCTTGGGCTAAATCAAGATTTCTCTCATTACCAGGAAGTCCATGCAAAAGAATTACGGTTTCTTTCTTTTCTGTTCCTGCAGCTAACATTGCATAAGTTGCAATTGAGTCACTATCTATAGAGATAATTATTTCTTCATTTGATGTAGAATATCTAATGTCACTAATTTGAGCTGTTAATGGGTATGTAAAAAATAGTATAAATAGAAAAATAGTTTTGGATAGATAGATCATAAGTCGTTTTATACGAGCGTATTCGATAAAATTTTAAATAAGATATAATTGCAATAATTAAGTTAAATGTAATTATATCTAAGTATATAAACGACAAAATGATTGTAATTTTATGGTAAAAACATCCATTAAACTTTTGTATTTGATATGTACAGTTTTAATTTTTGATACTCTAAGCGCACAAACTAGTGGGATAGTAACATATCAAAAGATTATTGATTATGGCATTGAACCTGTTGGTAAACCGCGTTGGGATAATTACATAAAAAATTTACCAAAAGAGGGTAAATTTACTTATCAACTAAGATTTCAAGATTCAGAATCAGTCTTTGAAGGAGTCCCTTCAGAAGATTCACCATTAGATCCCACAGTAGTTAGAGCTCTAAATGCTCTCCCTCTTTTGGCTCCTCCCAAAGTTAAAATTGAAAAAATCTATCAAAATATAGAGCATGGTAAAAGAGTAACTGAGGTCGAATTTATGACTAGATATTTCTTAGTTGAAGAAGATTTAAATCAACCAAAATGGAGGCTCACTTCGGGAAAAAAGAAAGTATTAGATTTTATTTGTACTGGTGCTCAATTAGATACTAAAGATGGCATCATCACTGCTTGGTTCACCTCTCAAATTCCAGTTCAATTTGGGCCTGACTATTATTTTGGTTTACCTGGGTTAATATTAGGTATTGAAATTGATGGTAAAATGAATGTACTTGCATCAAATATTGATTTAAAGATTGAAAATAAAATAGTTGTCCCTGAGAATGGACAAAAAATCAGTAAGTCTGAATTTGAAAAGACAGTTGGTGAAAAAACTCTGGAATGGAAAAAGAATGGTACCTCAAGTACTAAAAAACAAACTCGAGGTAAATAATTAATATATCTTTGCCGTAATTAGATGAGTTTATGAAAACTTTATTATCCGTTCTATTACTCATTATTTTGAGTGGGAGTGCCATCGCCCAATATAAAATAACAGGTCAGGTAATTGATGAAGAAAACAAACCGTTAGAATATTCAACAATTGTTTTACTAAATCCTGCAGACTCCACTTTAGTGTACTTTGGAGTCACAAATCTTGATGGAGAATTTCAAATAAAGAATATAAATGAGGGTTTATATCTCATGCAGTATTCTTTTGTAGGAAAGAAGACTTTTTACAAAACTATAAAAATACCGACTCTTTCCGGAGAAGATACTGGGATTTTAAAATTAATTACACAAAATGATTCACTTGGTGAAGTAATTATTGAAGCTGAATTAGTACCATTAATATTTAGAAATGATACTTTAGAATATAATGCTAAAGCTTTTAGAACCAGACCAGGTGCTGCCGTTGAAGAACTATTAAATAAACTTCCAGGCATTGAAGTAGATAATAGCGGCAATATAAAAGCAGAAGGTGAAGAAGTAACCAAAATACTTGTTGACGGTAAAGAATTCTTTGATGATGACCCAAAAGTTGCAACGAAGAATTTACCGGCTGAAGCACTTAGTAAAGTTCAAGTTATTGATCGAAAATCGGATGAAGTTATCTTCTCGGGAATAGATGATGGACAGCGGGAAAAAACTATCAACCTAAAACTAAAAGAAGATTATAAAAAAGGTTTCTTTGGCGAGATATCTGCTGGAAGTTCAGTATCAATAAGCAATTATAGTTTATCATCAAAGATTTATCAATTCACTGAAAGAACACAAAATGCTTTATTAGGTATGTATAATAATGTGAATGAATCAGGTTTTACTAATAAAGATAACAATCAATTTGGACTTAATAATAAAGGTATAAATGATGTTATTGCCGGTGGCTTTAACTTATCATTTAATCCGGCCAGTGAGAATCGATATTTTATGAATTATTTAGGTAATCGAAGAGAGAAAGATTTGGTAGAACATGCATATATTCAGAATTTTTTTCCTAATGGTTCATATGATCAAGATATAAGTACAGTTGAAGTAGATATAGATCAACCAAGTGATTTGAATTTTGGATTAAGACACAGTTTTAATCTAGATAAGCGTTTATTTATAAATGGAAAAATTACATTTATAGAAGGTCAACAGAGAAGCAACAACACCACACTTTCTAAGAATCAAGAAAAATTATTAAATACTCAAATTAATGAATCAAGCATTTCATCTAGTGATATATATGGATGGCTAGAAGCAAGTTTTATTGTCAAATTTAAAGATGATAAATTACAATTTAAAACGTCTTCAAATGCGATTATTAATGACCTTTCTAATAAAATTGAATGGTTAAATGAGATCAACTTTTTTGATCCACTAAATCAACTTATGTCACAACAATTTCAAGACAATTCTAGGAATCGAATATTATTGAGCAGCGAACCTTCGCTCTTAATAAAACTAAAAAATAGCTGGGCTATTAGTTTTGGGGCAAAATTTAGTATGGATGAAAATGAACTTTTCAAATCGGAAGGTCAAATTATTGAAAAAATTGGTGCTGAACTTCTTCAAAGACCTAAATTTACTACCAATCAATATTTAATATCCCCATCAATAATTCTAAATAGATCTAAGGAGAAGTCACAACTAAATTTTCAAATTTTAGGTAACGTAAATCAATTTGAAAAAATACAAGATGAAGTAAGTATTCAAAAAAAAAAATATCGTTATTTGATGCCTCGATTGAATTATCAGTTTGAATATCGACCTGGACGCCGAATTAATCTCCGATATACGACCAACATGATTATGCCAAATCCTGATCAATTAATTCCAGTAAGTAATACTATAAATCAATTAAATATCATAAAAGGTAATACAGACCTTGAACCAGAATATCGACACCAAGGTGTTGCTAATTGGAATATATTTGATCAATTTTCATTCACTTCATTTTCAATAAGACTCTCGGGTACCTATACAAAAGAAAAAATTAGATGGAAGCAAACAATTAGCGATGATCTAATCAAAATAACACAACCAATAAATGTCAAAAATGATCTAAATTTTACATTTTCATCTGAATTTTCTACCCCTATAAGAGCTTTAGAAATTAATATTAATTTGAAAGCAAGTGAGAGCTGGAGTAAGAGCCGTGTTTTTATTAATGAACAAGAAAATATAAATACAAATCAAAACCATATTTTTAGTTTAACATTGGAAAATCGTAAGAATACAATTTTTTCTACACGTTTGGGCGCTGGTATAAACATAACAGATTCAGAATTCTCATTAGCAGATGAACAAAATAATTATTATTACAACACAAGCTATTCTTTTGATTTGAGATATACACCCAATAATAGGTGGAATTTACAAGCTAAAGCAAACATACTAAATTACGATTCGCAGAGCTTTAACGAAGCTGTTGATATTCCATTAATCAACATTGATATGAGTTATTTCTTTTTCGAGGCAGAAAAGGGTTCATTAACAATCAGCGCTTTTGATCTTTTAAATCAATACACAGGTTTTCAAAGGATAAGTCAGCCTAATTTTTTAATGCAACAAGAATGGAATACATTGACCCGTTACGTAATGCTGACATTTGGTTTTCGTTTTAGATGACAATTGATAGATTTATACAATCCTAATATGAGGTTACTGCGAGGCAAAAACTTATATTGAACTAGATAACAGATTAAGAATTCTTACTATATATTTACCCATGTATTGTTCTTTAAAAAAATACCTGTTTGTTCCCATTTTCTTTTCAAGCACATTTGTTGTAGCACAACAACAATCTTTACAGGTAAAACTCAACCAGCTTGGATTTTATCCAAAGACCCATAAAATAGCCATAACACCGTCACATCATGCAAGTACTTTCCATTTACGTGAAGCGGAATCCGGTAATATTGTTTATCAAGGGAATTTAGAAAGTGCTGGCTTTTATAGTTTAAGTGGAGAAACGGTAAAAGTGGCTAATTTCAGTGAATTTTCTAGGCAAGGGACATATATTTTAGGAGTTGATGGAGGTGGTGAGTCTTTTCCATTTGACATCGGTAATCATCAATTTCTTTCGCTAAATGCTGCCTTGATTAAAGCAATCTATTTCAATCGAGCGTCCATCGCTTTGGAGCAAGAATATGCAGAAAAGTGGTCCAGAAGTGCCGGTCATTCTGATACTTTAGTTGTAATTCATGAATCGGCAGCCTCCACAAATCGTCCTAATGGTACTTATATTTCTTCACCAGGAGGGTGGTACGATGCCGGTGACTTCAATAAATATGTAGTTCCAATTTCTTCAAGTATTAATCATATGCTTTTTGCCTATGAAAATTTTCCTTCATTTTTTGAATCTCAAAATTTAAATATACCTGAAAGTAATAATGCTATTCCCGATATCTTGGACGAAAACCGATATGCATTGGACTGGCTACTAACTATGCAAGATCCGAGTGATGGTGGGGTGTATCATAAACTTACTCATGCTAATTTTAGTACTACTATCATGCCATCTAAAGCTACAAATCCGCGCTATGTGGTTCAAAAAGGAACGGCTGCAAGCCTAGATTTTGCTGCAGTAATGGCACAGGCGGCAAGAGTCTATGAACCTTTCGATACTAATTTTGCAACTGTTGCCCTAAAAGCAGCTCGAGATGCCTATAATTGGGCCCTTGTAAATCCAAATGTAACTTATAACCAGAATCAAATAAATAGTCAGTTTAATCCTGATATTCAAACTGGAACCTACGGTGATGGCAGTTTTTCAGATGAATTTTTCTGGGCTCGAGCAGAGCTATACATCACAACCAAAGAGGATAAATTTTATCCAAATAACGGTTGGAATGGTGTTGGAAACTCAGGGTGGAGTAATGTACAAGCCTTAGGATTATTCTCGCTAGTGCATCATCGAAAAGAGTTAACCTCAATTGGACTTGTTGATACTAGTGCAATGAAAAACACACTAATTAATGCATATGAATGGTATGTAAATGACTCTAAAACGGCTCCATATCGATCACCTTTTGGAATAGAAAGCTGGCAATTTAATTGGGGCTCAAATGGTGGTGCAGGAAACCTTGGAATGGGAATTTTATTAGCCTATCAACTTACAGGTGAACAGAAGTTTTATGAAGGGGCAATTGATATTATGGATTATCTACTTGGCCGAAATGCCGTTTCATATAGCTATGTGACCGGGTTTGGGGATCAATCTCCAATGCATATTCATCATCGGCAATCCGCAGCAGATAATCTTATTGATCCAGTTCCTGGTTGGATAGCAGGTGGTGCAAACCCTAGAAACCAGAATTTAGATTGCGGGTCAAATGCTTACAATTCAGATCTTGCAGCACTTTCTTATCTAGATGATTATTGCAGCTATTCAACCAATGAAATTACCACATACTGGAATTCCCCATTTGTATATTTAACTGCTGGAATTGAGGTATACACCGAAGACGTATTTTCAGATGCGACCTCACCAATCCAATTTACTGCACCAAGCGATGACTTAACTTTTGCAGTAGGAGATACACTACCTATAGCATGGAGCTTGAACTCTGTTGATGAAGTGGATCTTTTTTATAAGCTATACTCATCGAATGAATTTACTTTATTAGCTGAGAAACTCACAACCGATTCATTTGAAAACTTCGTAATTCCTAACTTACCTGGTGATTCGTTACTTTTTAAGTTGCAAGAAACATCCGATTCTACCGTCAATGCTTTTTCAAATATCGTAAATATTAAAAAACCTAAATCGATAAAGTCTGTTTCAGCATCTAGATTATTTAATCTACCATTTAGGCCTGGAAGCAATGTTACAATAAGTTGGGCCCTTGTTGAAATTGACAGTCTAGATATCTTTTATTACTTATCATCAAACTCGGACTTAATATCTATTGTAGAAGCCTATCCAGCTGTAGAATCGCAGTACAGTAGGTTTGAAATTCCTGAATCGAGCGGTGATTCTATTTACTTCAGAATAATAGACTCTGAATCTCAAGATTTTTTTTTAGATTCTCCAGGTTATGAAATTACAATAAGTGTTAGAATTGAAGAACAAAATAAACTTGGAGAATTCATTTTAGATCAAAACTATCCTAATCCATTCAATCCGAAAACGCAGATTAATTTTTCATTGGCAAGAGATCAACATGTTAACCTAGAGATTTTTGATATTAATGGACGGTCAATAGTAAAACTTATCGATAAACCAATGCAAGTTGGTGATTATAGAATAGGTTTTGATGCTTCTGGATTATCAAGTGGGGTATACTTGTACAAGCTAACCACTCCGTCGTTTACCAAAACTAAAAAGATGCTTCTGATTAAATAAGAAACTCTTCATTCGGAGTTCTGGAATTGAGCAAAAAATGAGGTCTGTATTATCCCTTAGTAATAATAATGGTAAGGTTTATCTACAAACCATCAAGAATAATTAACTAGACCCCAAAGAAGCACAAATAGTCTATCACCTAGATCTGAGCAATGACGTTATTTTTAAGGTAGTTGATTCCTTTCAGAAGAATGAAACGTATATTGCAGGAAAAAGTACATAGGTTTATAGGCTTATAAATGAATATCCAAAGCATTTAAAGCATCTTAAATCGGGTGCGTTTACCTATGAAATAGTTCAAAGGCAACTTGAAAATGATCACGCCTTTAAAGTTTCCGTTGGAACCTTGAAGAAAGCAGTAGATAAATTTCAAGAGGAATAGGAGTAAAATTTAAAGCAATTTTCCATTCATTCATTTACTTAGGGAAAAGAGTGAATGAACGAGTTAGTAACTTTGCCCTATTCTGGTAGGAGTATTAAGAACAAGGTGTTTTATGTTGAGGAAAATGGAATTGCTGTAAATCCATATACCTTATTAGACCCACTTGATCTTAGAGATATCCCTGATGATGTAGATGATATAATAGAAGATTTTAATACAGAACTAAGTGAAACCATTGCTGATGGTGGAAAAGCTATGATGGCATGGTCTAGGATGCAATTTGATGATGTTCCTGAGGATGAGCGAGAATCAACTTTCAAGGGATTATTACGTTATTGTGAGTTGGATACACTTGCTATGGTCATGATATATCAACATTGGATGTCATTAAAAAATTAAATCTTATGATTACTCAATCCACTCCATGTACTATATATAATGACGGAGTGAGTGGATTAATTATTTAAATAACCTATTAGTTACTTCAGATTTCCTTAGTAACAATCCAAATCTATATTTTCAAATTTAAAATAGAGGAATTAATAAAAATGAAACCACCAAAAAAACCACCAAAAGGAAGACTCGACTTTACAGAGGAAGAAAACGCAATCTTACAAGAATACATAGATAAGTACGGCGAAGACCCTACGCTTGATTATGCAATATCACTAGGAGAGAGCGCCGCATTAGAATTAATAAAAAAAGCAAAAGGAAAAAGAATCGTAGCAAAACAGATAGGAATCGGAGGCTTTGAATTTACATTTGAATAGCAATATTTAGGCTATAAAAGCCTAATATGTAGTAATTCGTAAATGGGTTTAGATATACTATAACCAGGTATTAAAATGAAATTTAGTGGTTTCTGTAGGTGTATTTTGTTTTTTTCGAGACATTGCAATAGCGGGATATAACATAAAACCCACCCACCTTCACTTTGGCCCTTAGGGGCCAAATTTAGTTGAAATAAATGGATCAAATATGGAAGTATCAATAGTATTATTAATAAGCAGTACAGCTCTATTTGTAGGCTACGTAATTGGTAAGAAGGAAGGGTTATCTAGTGGTTATACCAAAGGTATCTACGAAGGTGCAGAGGAAACCTTGAAGCTAGTAGAGAAGTATAGTAATGGTGGACTTAAATCCACTTTAGATTGGGAGACAACCCAGAGGTTATTAAAGGAACAAATGAGTAAGAATTAATTCTTATTCACTCACTTACATCACATGACATAGTATAAAATTCTATTTTTAATTCTGTTGATGTCCCACCTGTCCCATCATATACAGATACCCCGGCTGGCACCCATCTATAGGCTTCTAGGTAAAAGGCATTACCGCCATCTAAACTAACCCATTCATCTACACCAATCGCCCCATTCTTCATATCTTCACGCCCATTTAACCTAGCACCTGAATAATAATCTCGTAATTCAATATAGCTACATTTTTTGGATGCTACGGCAAGTTTAGCATCTGCTTTGGAATACATACGGCTATTTGTTAATTCATTAAACTCTGTAATGAATTGCATAGGATTTGGAGGGTTAAACCAATACCGGTTGCATCCTAAAAAAAGTATAAACGAAAGTGTAATTAGAGATGCCCATTTCATATGAACTCCGTTTAATTATTAATTTGTATGAATTCAATTGTCCAATCAGTATTGATACTACACCATATACA
>CABZWK010000010.1 GCA_902529365.1 uncultured Balneola sp. | reverse complement strand
TTACCTCACTAATTTCTACTATAACATCTGGTGATATTTCATTCATTACAACCAGTCTATTCATTATATCAGCTTGTTTTTCTTTTTCAAAAGTTGCTAATAATTGAGCAGCCTTATCAGACTTTAATTGTGAAAAAATTAGAGCAATTACCTGTGGATGTTCATTTTTTAAGAAATCCGAAATACTTGCTACTTTGGTCTGTTGGAATTCATCAAATATTGATAATGCTGTATCTTTTTTTATCAATGTATTAATTTGATCAGTGTTATGATCCTCTCCTAAAGAAGCTATCATTTTCTGAGCTTGCTCAGAACCTCCTTTAACAGTTTCATTTGATGTATTCATAAGTTTGTAATACTCATCTAAAACTTGGGCCACTACTTCTTTTGGAATCTTACCTAGCCTTGAGACATCGACGATGATTTTAGAAATTTCTTTTGGTTTTAACCCTTTAAGTGCCTCTTTTGCAGCATCAAGGCCAATACTCATTACTAAAATCGCTAGTTTTTCTGAACCAGATAGGGATTTAAAATTTTTCATGATTTTTTATTATCCATTTTCAAACATCATACGAGCTACTTCAGAAGCTTTTGATGGCTGACTAACAAAGAGTTTTTCAATTTCGTCCTTGATTGCATCTGTATTTTGTTTAGAAGCTTGACTTTCACCTTCTAATGCTGGTTGTTCCATTTGTTGAGGTTGATCTAGGTTCTGTTCAGGCAATGATGCTACATCAGGAGCTCCTCCTATTTCATTATTAGCCATTTGAAAATCACTAGTGGTTTGCATAACCGATCCAGTAAAATTCTTTCTTACGTTGTTGACTAAAAATCCTGCTAGAAGTAATGATATTAATATGGCAGCATATCTTGCCCAATATTCAAAATCTAATCCTTGTGTATCTTGGTATTCAAGATTTTCCCTATATGGACTATATTCGAATTCTATTTGTGTTATAGCTATTTTTTCTTCAAGTATACCGCCATCATCAGCTTCTATGCCCAAAGCCCTTGCTACTAGATTTCTAAAATCAATAATTTCTTGAGGGGTATAATCAACAGGGACTGTAGTGGTCTCACCATTATCGTCTATAGATTGTTGTACTTTTTTATTAAGTAGTATTGAAGCTGATATGTCTGTAATTTCACCTTGAGTTTCTTCTATATACTGCTTTTCTCGACTCACTTCATAATTTCTAGATTGGGTTGATGACTCAATATTGTTTTGCCCAATGACCAAAGCCTCATCCATATATTCAACAGGTGTGTAGTCAGTTGCATTGATTTGTTCTCTGTCAATATCTTCTGTTGTTTGATCACTATTTGTTTCAGAAATAATTATCCTAGAATCTGGATCAAAACTATCTCTCTCTATCATTACTTTTTGAAAATCATGTTCAACTGAGACCCGTACAATACTATTACCAGCTCCTAACACTCTATCTAACATTGATTGCCCTTTCTCTGTCAGATATGCTTCGGATTTTTGCTTGATTTGCATCTGAATATTACCCATATCCCCACCCGAGTCTCGATCAGCATCGTCACTCAACCGATTACCCAATTGGTCTAAAATAACTACACTATTTGGTGATAATCCTTCAACACTACCAGAAATAAGTGACGCTATACCTGCTACTTGATTGTTAGAGAGTCGATTTCCTGGTTCTAATGTTAATATAACTGAAGCAGAAGCTTCTACAGACGATTCTTCGAAAGGCGATCTTTCCTGTAGAACTAAATGAATCCTTGATTTCTGAACTTGAGTTAAACTATTAATTGAACGTTGTAATTCTCCTTCTAAGGCTCTTTTTTGATTGACTTGTTGCATAAAATCAGTCATACCAAGCGACTGTGTGTCAAATAATTCATATCCTTTACTATCAGTATTTCCACTGCCATACGATGCTAATTCTAGTCTAAGTGCATGAACCTTATCACTTGGTACATATATCGCATTTCCACCATTGCTAATTTCATAGTCAATATTTTTTTCGTCTAGTTTTTGGACTATTGCATTTGCGTTATCTGGATTTAAGTTCCCAAATAATAGTACTTGCTCATCTTGTTGAGCCCAAAAGAAAATCGCTCCTGAAATAATTAAAACTAAGCTTAGTAGTAAACCAAACATCACTTTTTGGGCACTATTCATTACCCCAAAAAATTCTTGTATCTGACTGTCCGAAGTTGCCATTAATATCCTCTAAATTAAATTAAATTTGCATACGACTAATTTCTTGATAAACCTCTACCATTTTATTCCTTACTTCTGTGATAAGCTGGAATTGAATATGTGCATCTTGCATTTTCAGCATGACCTCATGTACATTTTCGGTTTCACCTGATAAAAATGATTCAGTGCCCTCATTTGCAGCATTTATGCTGTCATTCAACGTATCTAAAGTATTTGACAACATATCACCAAAAGCGTCTCCGTAAGTTGACTCTTGTTCATTTTTTACTTTTGAAACTTCGCCAGTTAGGGAGGATTCAATTGTTGGTATATTATTTATTATCATCTAATTATTTATTTAAAATAAATTTAATAATTACCCTCTAATATCAAGTAAACTGCCTGATTGGCTAGTATTAATACTTTTACTTCCGGAGTAATCATAACTTTGGTAAGCAAAATCATTTTTAAACGACTTTTCTATCGTTTCACTTTCATTTTTAGTTAGAGCCGGTAGATCTTTAGGTGGATTAATATTTCGTTGCTCTAAATTATCTTTTTTATTAAAACTACTGGGAATGTTAAAATTTATTTTCATTATATCTCCAATGATCTTTTCATAATCTGTTTAGCAGCTTCAATGACGCTCAAATTTGCCTCATACAATCTATTTGCGCTTACCATTGCTGCCATTTCACCAACCATATCTACATCAGGGTATTGTACCATACCATTTTCGTCTGCATCCGGGTGGTTTGGCTCGTATTCATATCTGTATTTTGCTGTTTCAACAATTTCAGAAGTTGGTCCTAAATTTGGAGAAGAATTTATTTCATTCTGCAGGTTTGATGCTCCTTCTAGTTGACTTTCAAAAACATTTAAAAAATTTATATCGTCAGGCCCTTTACTGGAAACTGATTTAATTTGATATCCAATAGTGCCTGGTGCTGACGAGACTCTAGAATTTGCAATATTTTGTGCTGCAGCTTCTAATCGTTTTTTTTGGACTTCAAGTCCACTTGCTGCAGTTTTAAATAAGCTATTTGAAGTTATCAATGACATAATTTTTAATTTCGTTAAAGTCTAGAATTTGGATTACCAGTTATTCCCATTTTTGTCAATTCTAACTGGCTTCTAATCATTCTAGTCACAAATTGAACTTTCATCTGGGTTTCAGCCATTTCAATTAATTCAGTATCAAGATCTACTTTTTGATCGGTCACTTCAATTGATGGTTTAACATCTGTATCGTTACCATTTAATTTTGCTTCTTGTAAGTGCTTTTCAAATTCTACCTTTCTTTTGGTATATCCTTCAGTATCTATATTTGCAATGTTTGAAGCAGTTATATTTTGCCTTAATACTAATGCATCTAATGCTGTTGAAAGTTTGCTTAATCCTGTATCCATATCAATTGTTTTATTGTTTTCACATTTATTAACGCAAACCCTATGCCACCAATCATTTTACTAACGGATTAAGTCAATAAGCCTAAAATTAGAATAAAGTGCAGAAACTTGGACATTCATAATTCATAATTGTGAGGAAAATAGTGCCTCGAACAGGAAAAGATTGCAATTTGGTATTGTGTTTAAATATTTTGCTGATAACCGAAGTACACTATTAAATACTTTAAACAAATGGCATTAAAACAAGTAGCATATAAATATTACACACCACCAGAGATGGAGGTAAATTTTTTAAATGAACATGTAAAGGGCTTTAATAAGATTAGACTAAACAATGTTTTTGATGTGATTTATCAAAAAAGTGATCATTCCAGTGTCATTATCGATAGTATAAGCGGTAAAATTGCCGATCATAATTTGCCTAATTTCAAAACTAAGCTTAGTGAGAAACAATTTGAAGATTGCTTTTTTACTATTTCAAGTAAAAACTTGAGAGTAAAATTAGTGTTGATGGATAACTCATGGTACAGGTTAAAAGAAAATTATCTAGGATCCTTAAACCAAATCGAATTTATTCCATATAAACCGCCATTCACTGATAAAATGATATCTAGTTGGAAGAGAATGGTATCAATGATATTGCATAGACTCAGATCTCCCCTAACTGGAGTAAGCGGCTACTTAGAACTACTACCTACAAATATTGATGACGAAGCGACATTAAAAAAAATTAATGCTGTCGAATTGGGTATAAGTAAAATTATTGATCTTTTGGAAGAAATTGAGGAGTTAGTAAAAATTGATAATAATATTAAGATAAATAAGGAAGTTACTGACTTAGAAGCTGCAACTTATTCGATGTTGAGTAAATTCAAAGAATTCGAAGATTCAAATATTAGCCTTAATACAAGGAAAAATGATGCCATTAGATCTTATCAGAAAAATGAGCTTGATCTAATAATTAAAATACTTCTCGAAAATTGTCTTATTCATGGTGACATTTCAAAAAAAATACAAGTTGAAATACATAATAATTGGATACAAATAATAAACAAAATCGACAAAGATTTAGAAATAAAGGATAATCTTTTTCAGCCATTCGTCAGCTCAAAAGCAGATAGAATGGGCTTAGGATTAACACTCGCAACTATATTATGTCAGAGCTTAAATGGTGTACTACTCTATAATGTTAATACTTTGAAGCATGAATTTAGCATAATGTTATGTTTACCCTAACCTATTCAAAAGGCTTATATATTTTTTAAGAGTTCATTCAAATGATTGATTCTAGAATACAAGCTCTCTAAACACTCTTGTGTCTTTAGATATTTCTCTTCAAAGCTTTTATCATCTTCAATTCCAATTCTTATACTATCTATATAATAGTCTAGTGCATTTAAAGGAGACATGAAATCATGCAACTCTCTTTTTGCAAGATTGATTATTTCATTTATTTCTTTCTGCTTGTCCTTCAAGCTGTATATTTATTTTTATGATAGGTGATTAAATATACATTTTAACTAAGTTTCTATCAAGATTTTAAATTGTTTAAATGACTAATTGTAAGCTTTTGTTAAATTTTGTTTTAATGTTTCTCGCTAGTCCTTAGTTAAATTATATTATGTTTATTATAGTCTTTTATAGAATATTTGTAATTACGAGTTGCCGAGTTTGAATAAATATAGCCAGTATGTATTAGTGCTTAAAGATTATGCTTATGAATAAAGTTATAAGATGGAGTTTATTATCAGCGAGTTTAATAGCTATTCTAACTCTAACCGCTATGAATGTATATATGTTATACGATGTGCGGGATACACTTATCCAGGGTGAGCAAAAAAAACAACTGGCCCTTTTAGATGAAGTAGCTCTTAATGTGCGTAGAACTATTTACCGACCTTATAGAGGATTTAACACCCTTGAATTAGAGCCTATTGAAGGAAGTATTGAAGAGCGAGGTCAATTTCCTGAACAAGTTCGAGAAAAAATAGTTCAAGTAGCTAACAGTCCTGTCTTTAGTGCAGTTTACTATACCCCAGCGAATGTAGATCCTTGTAAAGAGGGAAGCCAAATTTACGAGTTAGATCGCAAAATGAGTCTATTAAATCTAACCAACCAGTACCCCCAGAATTTATGTGATGGGGTTGGTTTGGTGCGAACTAAAGCAAGAATTGAACTGAATAATTTTGATTATCGCTGGAATACCAATACCGAGTTTGATGCCCATCGTTCAATGAATATTGGGTTAATCAATTTACATGAAAACTCTATCATCGGGTACCTAACAGCTACCATAGATAGGGATTATCTCATAAATGAAGTTATTACACCTGAAATAAATCAGTATTTTGATTCTAGCAAAACCACATCGGTAGTTTGGTTACATGATTGGGCAAATGACGTTGTATTAGCAACCAACAACAACGAGATACCCTTCCAAATAGAGGAGGTTCAGCAGCGGGTAGATTTTGGGCGAATGTTTGGAAATTGGAATCTGAAAATCGCCTTCTTAGATAACGCATCAATTAGTCTATATCATGCTACTTTTACAAAAAATATAGTGGTCCTGGGCTTTTCGGTTATTCTATTATTAGGTGCTTTGTTCTATATATTCTACACAGCTCAAAAGGAACGTAGAATACTCCAGCAACAAGCCGACTTTTTAGCAAATGTGACCCATGAACTAAAAACACCCTTAGCCGTTATACAAGCTGCGGGAGAAAATATTGCCGATGGAAGAGTAACACAACCCAAGCGGTTGAAGGAATACGGTACCCATATTCACCAAGAGTCTATTCGTTTAAACAAAATGATTGAAATGCTCTTAGATGTTGCACGTTCGGACTACGGTACTACTCTCATACATGCCAGCCCGCATAACCTGCATTTGTTGGTTAAAAATATTATTCAACAGCAACATCCATTAGCAAAGAAAAAAGGGCATTCAATTGATTATTCCTATGATTCAGATAAAGCAATAATCTTGGTTGACCCAGATCACATTAAGATTATTCTTACCAATCTAATAGACAATGCAGTAAAATATTCCAAAGCTCCTTCTACTATTTATTTACAATTATCTGTCACTAATGATGGGTTTAATTTACACGTAAAGGATCAAGGCATGGGTATCTCACGATCTCATATCAAAAATATTTTCAAAAAATTCTACCGTGTCGAAGATTCACTTTCAGCAAAAACCAAAGGTCATGGACTAGGACTTAGTATTGTACAAGGACTTATGGGATTAAATAAAGGTACAGTCACCGTAAAAAGTGAATGGCAAAAAGGCAGCACGTTTACCTTATTTTTTCCAGAGTATAATATGCATCCAACGGAGATAAATAATCCCAATCAAGAAGATAGTGTAGCATTGATATCAACCAGAGGAACCAGTACCCTCGCATCGGAGACAATCGTTTAATTATGGCAAATAAAGAAATTCGAATATTACTTGTTGAAGATGAACCCAGTCTTATTTTCACCCTAAAAGATACATTAGAAAGCGAAGGATATCAGGTGATTGTAAGTGAAGATGGCGAAGAAGCGGTGGGATTGGCTCAGGAGCATAAGCCAGACATTATGATTTTAGATATTATGCTTCCCGGCAAAAATGGCTATGAAATTTGCCAAGAAATACGATCTCTAAAATTTACTTTTCCCATTATCATGCTTACCGCAAAAGATCAGGAATTCGATAAAGTAAAGGGCTTGAATATTGGCGCCGATGATTATATCACCAAACCGTTTGGAGTGAAAGAGCTACTTGCTAGAATTCAGGCGCGGCTTCGAAGAGCGGGGACCTATTCTTCTTCTAGCAATATTGAGATCCTGCAATTAAGCACCACAAAGATAGATCTTTTAGAATCAAAAGCTATTTTCGCCGATGGCAAAACCAATGAACTTACCGCTAGAGAAATCGAACTCATCCGATACTTATTACAAGCCGGAGGTGAACCAGTATCACGGGATGAATTATTAGAAAAAGTTTGGAGATATGAATACAGCACCAACACGAGAACTGTTGATGTTCATATATCAAAGCTTAGGGCAAAAATTGAAAACCAACCCGATGAACCTCGCCATTTGATCACCTTGCATGGTGTGGGGTACCTTCTGAAGACCTTCTAGTCCAGTCTTATCTATCCTCTTATATAGTGTATACCATTGTACAGATAAATGTACACTGAATCTTCGTTCGTTCGATTAATCCACTCAATGCTATAGATTTATTGCATTCTCTTTACAAAATCTATAAACCCATTGGTTTGGTTTAATAGTAGTTCTTGTTCAAGTGGCACTGTTAGGCCTAAATCTGTTGAGAAATTCTTACTGAATCGGCTTACAAATACTCGCTCGGGATAACTAAGGGCGTTTCGATAGTTGGCTACCATTTGGAATTGTTCAACTGCACGAAGCGAACCAAAGGCCCCAGCTGAAATTCCTATGTAGGCAATAGGAGTAGCTACAAACGCATCTGGAAAAGGTAAATAATCGATAAATACCTTTAATACTCCAGGAAATGACCCATTGTATTCCGGTATCACAAACAATAGGGCATTACAGGCTAATATTGGCTCTCGAAACGCTTCAATTTCAGGAAGATTCTTACCATAAGGACCTCCAATCACGCTACCTAAAGGAAAGTCTGCCATAGAAAATACCTGGGCATCTACCCCCCTTTCGCTGTATAGCTCATGTACATATTTAGCCATTACCTGACTTTTTGAATTTGGTCGATCGGTACCTACAATAATGGCTAATTTAAACATGGTCTTTGCTTGCTGATCTATTTTAGCGTCGATTATTTTTGATACTGTTACCCTTAATTTGTTCCAAACGTTCCCAATATCTCTTCTCTCGACCTTCAGTACCTGGAACATAGAATGAATATTTGGTTACATTTTCGGGTAAATAGGTAGCTTTTATCCAATGATTAGGGTATTCATGCGGGTATAGGTAATCGGATGACTCGTTGGCCGATTGCTCATACTTTGTTTTAAGTTTGTTCGCTGTTTTATCTTTCAAGTGATCTGGTACCAGCCCCACTCCATGCTCTTGTATATGCTTCAGAGCATTAAAGATAGCTTTAGTTGAATTACTTTTAGGCGCTAAGCTACAATGTAGGCATGCTTGACTCAGAAAATAGAGCCCCTCTGGCATGCCGCATTGTTGAAATGCCTTCACACTTGACTGAACCACGGTGAGGGTTTTGGGATCCGCCATTCCGACATCTTCACTGGCAAATATTAACATACGCCTAAACAAAAATAAAGGATCCTCACCACCTTCGAGCATAGCCGCTAGCCAATATAAGGCTGCATCTGGATCTGACCCTCTCATCGATTTAATAAAAGCGGATGCATAGTGATAATGCTCATCACCTGTTCTACTGTATCTTCGTTGCCGCTTTTGAATGCTTTCTTCAGCAATCTCACGGTCGATATATACCCATCCATTCGAAGATTTTGGCGTTGAAAGAATTGCCATTTCAACCGCATTTAAAGCGTTTCGAATATCACCTGCTGCAAAAGAGGCCCAATGTTGAATAGCTTCCGGATGAACTTCAATATCCCATTCACCATAGCCGTTACGCTTGTCCTTCAATGCAGTTTCTATAGCTTTTTGAACCTGTTGTTGGTCCAATGCATGTAATTCAAAAAGTTGGCATCGGGATAACAGAGGTGATACCAATGCGAAATAGGGGTTCTCCGTCGTAGCCCCAATGAGTAAAAGTAAGCCCGATTCAATATGCGGTAGTAAGGCATCTTGTTGAGCCTTATTCCAGCGATGTATTTCATCAACAAATAAGAGAATTTGTTGCCCTCTTAGAATCCTTCTTTTTTCTGCTTTTCCGACTATTTCACGAAGTTGCTTAACCCCGTCCAAAACCGCATTGATTTGTTCAAAAGGCACTTCAAGTTGTTTTGCAATTACATGAGCTAAGGTAGTTTTACCAGAAGAGGCTGGGCCATAAAAAATGAGCGAACTTAGTACTTTGGATTCAATAATCCTACGTATCATTTTACCCTCACCTACCAAGTGCTCTTGCCCAATGAATTCAGACAATTCTTTTGGTCGCATACGTGTGGCGAGCGGTTGTTTAAGAGGTGGAACGAACAGATCCATAGATTTGCAGATACTGCTTAAGTTTAATTTTTTTTTCAGTACTATCACTAGACATATAACGAATTTTACCAAAAATTGTCCGCTCTTGCCACGCCCTATCAAACCGACCTAGACACCAAAATATACCTGAATAACTGTTTGGATCTCGACCGTCAAGAGCATATCGATTATTTAACTCAATAAGTACATTCAACGCTTGTTCGTGTGATCCTGTCCATTCGATAATTTTTTTCCCCCATAACATACGTAAATAATTATGCATTACTCCCTGGCTTCGAAGTTCTGTTTGGGCCGCATTCCAAATAGGATCATGTGTTTTTGATTGAGCTAACTCTTCCAAGCTATACACATATTCTCTTGGATCTTGGTCATGCTCGTTCATCGTTTTCTTAGCCCAATCCGGTAAGCTATCGAATCGATCATAATCAGAGCGATGGTGTGCAAATTGAAATCCGACTTCCCTCCATGTGATTAGTTCATCCAAAAAAGATTCCACATAACTATGCCCTCGGAAAAAACCGCTATTTTTTCCTCCATTAGGTTCCGAATCCTCCATTCTCCAATTGGCAGGTTGCTTAGCCAAGATCTTCTCTACCATTTCAAAGGAGCTAATTTTCCCAAAATGTAACCATGGGCTTAACCCGCTCCCACCCTGCCGGTCTGGGTGATTTCTATCTTCATCGTATCGGGCTAATTTGAACTCCACAAAATGGTTCATCCGTTCTAATGCTTCTGCTCGAGTACCAACCCTGTTTACTTTAGAAACTTCATGATTTATTGGTAAACTCGAAATAAATTCATCCAACCGGTCAAGTTTTCGTTCATCAAACACATATCGATCGTTGAATCCTACTGGAAGGTCAAAATAACCCCAATCTTTCAGATCTAACAGCGGCTGTTTCATTGGAGGATACCTTAGGGCCTCCACCACATGTTTCTGCATTACTTTCCTAAATAAATACGCCGAATAAGGATCTTTATCCGTTACACCTAGAGGGATAATTCCATTAGAATCTATAGTAATGAAAGGAATGGTTATTTTGCTAGCTACCCGTCCATTATGCTCACGAATAATAAACACAGGGAATTCATCGCTGATTATGCCACATGCATTTTCAGCCAAAGCATAGATTAGACCTTTACCATGCCCTTTTTCGGACTCCACAAATGGTACATACTTGACTCCCTTCCTATTTTCCTGGTTAAAATAATCGCGATGTTCTCGCATTCCATCCAAAATAAAATGATGAAAGCGATCACAAGCCCAAGGATAGTCTGCACTGAGTCCTTCATAAATGAGTAAGGGTTTTTGAAGGGTATTAGCTACAGCCACCGCATATTCCAATGCATAATTGTATTCTAACCTTCTGTTAGCCTGCATCCAATAGACTACATATTCACCATTTTTGTTCCAATCAGCCTTATTTCGTACAAACTTGCGATAACTGTTGATATTTTTAACTTCACTATGCTTCATATATTTCAACATATATTTATATCAATAAAAAGCTTCTATATTTAATTTTATTTGTTGCAATTCCTCACTCATTAAAGACCTTCTGCATACCACAAGAAATCGGCCAAAACAACTACTATTCACGATTTGGAAGCTTCCTTTTTTAACCAATCTTTTTTAGACAAACGGGGTAAATTGGCTAAAAACTTTTCTGATGATTCCTTTATGGCATTTTTTTCTTCACTATTCTTTTTATCAAAGGTATTCACCATAAAATTGGCGCGTCCATTTTTACGAAATGTTTCGCGTTGTTCGTCGATAAAATTCCAGTACAGGTAGTTTAAGGGACAAGCATTATCCCCTGTCTTTTCCTTGACAGAATATGCGCAATTACCGCAAAAATCACTCATTTTATTTACATAATTACCACCAGCCACATACGGTTTCGAAGCAAGAATTCCCCCATCGGCAAAGGTGCTCATACCTAATACATTAGGCAACACCACCCATTCATAGGCATCTATAAAACCCAACCAAAACCATTCATTCAAGGCTCTTGGATCAGTACCTGTGAGATTACTAAAATTACTTAAGATCATTAATCTTGGTATATGATGTACATATCCCTGCTCAATAACCGGACGGACACATTCACTCAAGCATTTCATTTTAGTCTTTGAGGTCCAGTATACGGTAGGTAAATCCTTATCGAAACCAAAGTAATTTGCCTCTCGCACAGCAGGCATCATTGCTTCATAGTATATCCGAATAAATTCACGCCAACCAATTATTTGACGAATAAATCCCTCTAATGATGATAGAGGGATCGATTTAGTAATTTCTGAATACTCAATGGCGGCGTCACAAACTTCTTTAGGACTAATAAGTCCAACATTCATATAAGTTGACAACTGGCTATGGAATAAAACAGATCCACGAGTAGTCATTGCATCTTCATAAGGTCCAAAATTTTTTAAGCCTTTTTCTAAAAATAAATTAAGAGCATTTAATCCATGACTGCGTGATACCCCAAAATTAAAATTGGCAGATTTCCCAAAATTATTAGAAAATTGGTCATCAACCATATCAATAACTTCTTGGGTAATTTCATCAGGTTCTTCGTCAAAAACTCCAGGTAAAGTGATATGCTTTGGTAGTTTCTTTCTGTTTTCTTTATCATAATTCCATTGACCGCCTAGGGGGGTATCACCATCCATTAAGTATCCCGTCTGCTTTCTTATCTCACGATAAAAATATTCCATTCGCCATCCATTTAATATTCGTTCAGCATACTTTTCTACAGATGCTAAGAAAAAATTATTTGGATATTCAGTTGTGTTTTGAAATTGTGATTTAAACTTATTTAAAGCATGTCTAAAATCCCATTCATTGGGTGTCATGTAGTATAATTTCCAATTTTTATTGGATTCGAATAAGGAAATTAAGCTAGTACTAAAATCATTAGCAGTACTATGATATGAAACTGGATATCCTAATTTACTACACTCTAAAGCAAAGTGACGCATCGCACTAAACTTGAAAATTAATTTCTTTTTATGGAAAGGCATTAATTTTTTAGTTTGCAATGATTCAATAAATAATAATAGTGGTTTTTCCTTTTTTACCCATGAAGGAAAGTTATTACTATTTAGTTGATCGTAAAAAACCAAATAAACGTCTGTGTGTGTGAGTAAGTTAATTCCAGGTAACTTTGCGTCAAATTGTGAAGTATAGCTATTTTTCATTTAGATGTAACTAAACTCCATGAACAAATGTTCCTTCCCAAATATTAGTTTTTGGTATTTATGTTCATTTTCTATTTAATAATTTTATTATTAAATAAAATAGGTGTTATAATAAGTTATATGGATGAGCTATAATTATACTCTTTTGAATTCTATTTTTACTCAAAATAGAAGGTAATAGAACCCCACTGTCCTTTTTGATTAATCGTATTAGGTAGCTTTTCAAACCTCCAACCCCTTAATGCCTTTAAAATTTCTCTTTCAAACATTGGCTCCATATCATGTACTCTCTTGACTAATCCGATTGTACCATTAGGATTTACTTCAAAGCGTACTGTAATTGACCCTTCATAATTTATTACATTTTCAGGCATTACCTGTTTTATTGGTGTTCTTGGTAATTTTGTTTCCCAGGCTATTATGTAAGTGTTTGTCTCTTCTTTTTTAATTATTTCTTGTTTGGGCTTAAGCTCATCTAAAATTTTCAGAATAGCCATAATTTGTTTTTTAACGTTTTCTTCAATATTTATTACATACCCTTGTACTCTAAATCTTGCTTCTTTAGATGTAGAAAGTAATTCCCAGAAATCTTGGTCAGAAGATTTTACATTCACTACAATATCGTTAGTATCAAAACGCTGTAAGTTATAGTCATAGTTAAATCTTTTATCGTCTATCAAGAAAACTGATTTACCTAAAGTATGATAAATTGTATCTAAGTCAGTTTTAAATGTCATACTAGTAATGCCATCATAAATATTCGAATCGAATTTTCCACTTGTCATGATATATTGGAAACCATATTGATTAGAACTAATATTGGAATCTAACAATATATTTGATGGTAAAATGATATGATAATCAGAAAACTCGTCAAATAAATACAACATATTATATATATTAGTGTCAATTATACCTTTATGTTGATAATCAATATTATATATTTTTTTAAAATCCTTTATATCTAGAAAATCTATCGAACTAAGATCAAACATATCATTAAAATAATCGATATGTATTTTTTCATTATTTGTTTGCGTATACGCACTTGTTGTAAAACACAAAATTATGATTACTGCATCAAGATATTTATTATGGAAGTATTGCATTAAAAAAATCTATATTTCAATAATTGTATAGTCATATTATATCATCTATAACTACATTAAAATATTCGTAATTTTGTAATCTTAAATGCAAATTTTTAAAGTCTGTTTTAGATTTAACATCTATAAGTTCATTGTCAGCTTTATTTAAAATATCTAAGTCTGATTCTAAAGTCTCTGTGATTATAACTCTTTCAGTAAAGAATTGATTTGAATTTGTATTGATATCGATAAATGTTTCATTTAGTAATCCAATTGAATTTGATAAATTAGATAAAATATAAACATTACTATCTGAACCAAATAAACCCATTTTCTCATAAAAATCATAAATAATGAGATATAAGTTAGATTTATTTTCATTTATTGAAAGAATCATTATTATACTATAAAAATAGATTAATTGAAAGATATGTATTCTATTTTTTAATATATGTAAATGAGTAATAAAAACGGTCATATTAGAATGCTTGACTATTACATCAAATAGTAAAGATAAAATTCTTTTTTCTGTATTTAAGTTAATTATCAACCTTTCAATATTTTGATAACCTGTTTTAAAGTTAGCTATTATATTTTCCTCATATTTTAATAATAATTTTTCAACATCTTCTGGTTTTTCTAGTAAATCAAATATATTTGTTGTTTCGTCTATAACTAAATTTGGTGTGTTATCAGATCCTTTATTTAAAACATAATTTGAAATAGCTTCATCAATAGCCTTCTTTTCCTGTTCTTCTTTATTGGCTAAGTCAGTTTCAATATTGCTCAATTCATCTAAAATTGATTCAAAAAACTCTTGTAATAAATTCAATTCCAGATGTGATAATTGAAATACCCATTTTTTTTCATTATTTATGTCATAAAGAATGATAAGATTGTCATTCCAATCAAATTCGATAAGTTTTTGAGTGTATCTATTTAATAGTTCAATCATTCTAAATCTAATCCATTCTTTTTCAGGGTCAGAATAAAAACTAATAACTTTGACTTGCCCGGTGGTACTTTTTGAGTATATCGCACAATAGCTTTTTAAAATTATATTGGCTATTTGATCACCCCTATGACTTTCAAAATTTTTCCAGGGTGATTTTGAAAAATAACCTCCAGATATTTTTTTTAAATCTTCAAGACTTACTATTATCGAAGAGTCCTTGAATTTACTAGTTATTGATTTAATAATAGAAAGCCAGGTGATCTGTTGATACAAATCATTTTCCAATGAAAATTTCTTTTCTTTATAATCAGTTTGATCCATGGTTATACGAGGCTAATAAGAGATTACTAAAGAATATTTATTTATGTTAATTAGGCATAATACATCACATTTAACAAATTCTATTGTTAAATTACAATACTGTTAACTATTAAATGTTAATATAAAAAAAATTGTTCCTTTTTAGAGTGTATAAATTAAAACATCATTCTTTATTAGTTTGTTTTTTGGTTTTAGTTTCACTGTATTGCTCAACTTATGAAGCAGCACGTGATAATGTATTAGTGAATGAACTTGAAGAAAATGGAGATTTATCAATAATTGGCATTGAGAGGTATGATAATGACTTTAAATTTGGCTTAATCAAATTTTATTTATTTACAGAGTTAAATGGCAAATTGAGAAACAAAGAATTAACCAGAAATGCTTCATATACCTCAAGATTCGACTCATCATTAGTAAAACATTCACTTATTGTTGATATGCAATATAGAGATAATGATGTTCGTAGATATACTAAAGCTACAATAGGTAACTATTCAACTAATCTACTAAAATTAAGTCAACCTAAAATATCAGATTGTAGCTATTTCTCTAACACATGCAAGTACGTAGCTCAGCTTAAGATCGATATACCATCTTTTGTATTAAATAAACAAAATATAAATGGCTTACATGTTAATGTGTTAAATGATACCGTAACGACGAATATTAGTGATATAAATTTATTTATTGATAAAGAGCTAATTATTAAACAAATTGAATTTTATCGACTATATGAATATACAATGATTTGGTCTGATATTTGATTAATTTTAATCTTATTTTATATGAAAAAATACCTTGAATACTTTTTAGTTTTTGTTATTATTTCTTTATTAATTTATTATTGTTAATTATAATTTTTATATTAAATTAAAGTATAAAATATTATCTAATAATTTACATTTAACTATGATAATTGGAATTGTTGGAGACGCTGAACGAGCGGTAGCCTGGGAACGTCATATACGGCCACATAATATTGTGCGACAAGTCGCCCTAGCTCCTCACGTACACGATTTAGACCGGGTTGATGCATGTTTTGTTGTGGACACTACACTCAATCGAACAGAACATTTAATTGACGCCTTAAAAGAGGGTATTCCCTGCTTTTTTATAAGCGAATTTATTATTCCATCAAAAGAACTTGAGCGCATTCATCGTACCAGTAAAGAAGCAGGTGTAGAGGTTCAACTCGCTCATTGGCCCACCCTATCGCCTTCGACGCAATGGATGAAAGACAAAATTTCTAAACCCCAATTCATACAGATTCAAAGAAATATAAATCGGTCTAAAATAGCCCATTCCAAACATGCTTTCTTCAATGCATGGACCGATGAACTAGCCCTTTGTTTAAAGTGGATAGATAGTGGAATACATCTTATTGAGGTAAAACAGAGTCATTTAATAGTTGATCAACCACAAGCTATTCACCTGCTAATACGATTCGACAGTGGCGCATCCGCATCCATTCAAATACAGGTGAGTTCAACTATTGAGCAACATAATAGATACATAGCTGCAAACCAATCGTTCATAGAGTGTTCGGTATCTGAACAAGAACTCAAATATGGTTTTCTAGATGGTCAAGGGCATCTTTTATTTGAAATTAAAAAGTTTGATTCTACCAAAGCAGCAGAAAAATCGGCCCTTCATTTTTTAAAAAATGTTCAATTAAAAAAAGAGGTGGTCTACTCTGCCTATGATGCCCTCCGCTTTGCCAGTAATTTGGAAAAAATACAATCCAAGCTCTAAAAGCCTAGTCTGAGTAGATTTTTTCGATTAATTCTGAATACCTATTAGAGATAATTTGGCGTTTTACACTCATTTTCGGAGTCAGTTCGCCCCGCTCAATGGATAATGGTTGAGGCAGGAATTCATATTTTTTGATTTGCTCCCAAGGTGGTAGGTTCTCGTTGACCTTGTCCACTTCCTGCTGAATTAAGGTTAATACGAGTGGCTCTAAAAGAAGATTATTTGGGTCTACCTGTAATTTCTTCTGATGTAAATGCTCTTGAATTCTTGCAAGATCCGGATATAACAACGCACTGCAAAACTTACTTTCAATCCCAACTACTATTGCTTGGTCAATATATGGGCTTTTTGTAAGACCATTTTCTATGGGTTGTGGCGCTACATATTTCCCAGTAGAAAGCTTGAATAAATCCTTTTTTCTATCGGTAATAAAGAGCCAACCATCGGTGTCTATATAACCAATATCACCGGTACAAAACCATCCGTCATCGGTCATAACTTCTTGAGTCCACTCTGGTTTACCAAAATAACCCTGCATAATGTTGGGACCTTTTGCTTGTACTTCACCATCTTCAGCAATACGGATAGACACACCTGTTATGGGCAAACCTGCTGAACCAATACGAATTTTGTCTGGCAAACTTGCTGTGAGAATGGGTGAGGTTTCTGTGAGACCATATCCAACGACACATTTAATCCCTATCCCATTAAAAAATCTCATGATAGTAGGGTGAAGAGCTGCACCTGCAGAGATGGTTCCTTCAATCTTTCCCCCTAGACCTTCTCTGATTTTTTTGTAGACTAGGGTATCTGCGATACTCCATTTAATTTTTGCTAGCCCATTCAACGTTGTTTCTGGGTCAAAATGCTCAGCCATTTTCAACGCCCAATAATACAAATGCTTCTTTGCCCCTGACAATTCTTGTCCTTTCGATTTTAATCCTGTATGGATTTTTTCCAATAATCGAGGTACTGTAGCAAAAAAGATTGGTTGTATTTGCTGCATATCCTCTTTAATCTCCGTCAGATCATCTACATAGTAAATAGTCGCTCCAGCTCCAGTATATAAATAGGCTCCGATGCGTTCGATCATGTGAGCTAAGGGCAAATAAGACAACACAGCTGACGAGTCACTTGTGGTAGTAAATGGCAAGCGTTCCAATGATGAAAGAGTGTTAGAAACGAGATTATTATGGCTTAACATCACCCCTTTTGGAACGCCTGTTGTTCCAGAGGTGTAATTTATGTTCGCTAAGTCTAGAGCACTCACACTCGAACGTAAGGATTCAAACAGTTCAGGCTGTTCTTGGTGTACTTTCTTGCCTAATTCTAAGAGTGAATCAAAACTCATAAATTTTTCTGAATTATCTGGACTAGGTACCACTTCCATAAAAACTATTTTTTGCAGAGTAGACACTTCCGTTACAAGCTCTGAGAGTCCCTCAAACATTTCATATGTTGAAACAAAATGCACTACTGTTTTAGAATCGTTTAAAATATAGACAATCTGATCGGTAGGTTGGGTAGTATAAATGGCTACATTTACGGCCCCAATGGATAGTATAGCTTGATCACTCAATACCCATTGTGAACTATTTGGTGAATGAATAGATACTGCATCACCTTTCTTTACCCCTAGGGAGTGTAAACCAAGAGAGAGGTATCGAACCTGTTCTTTAAACTCCTCAACACCTAATGTAGTCCAACTACCTTTTCTTTTGGTAGCACATGCTATTCCTGTTATATTTTTTTCAAGATTTTGCTCAAAAAGTACCGGTACGGTAGTTGCTGACTCATTCATATCGCTGATTTTTAATGTAGTTGTTAAAACATCCTAATGGTGCTTTATCATGTACTGAAACCAAATCCTACTACATCTATTATTGACTTCGTTTACACCAAAAGGGTCATTATTCATTTCTAAGGCAAAAATATACAATAAATAATGCTTATCCCTATATTTCAACCTAATTCCATTGACCAACCAACGACCCAATTCATTATCCAATGTATATAGAACCTGGCTTAGAAGAACTTGTGCAAAATTTACTGGGTTCACTACAACCCAATATGGCAACGATGATGGGCATAGAATTTATAAAACTTACAAAGGATGAGTGTGTAGCCACCATGCCTGTGAATGAGGCTACGGTACAACCCTTTCGTATACTTCATGGTGGTGCATCGGTTACCTTAGCTGAAACGCTGGCCTCAGTAGGTGCTTGGCTACATATACCTAAGCATAAAACAGCTGTTGGAGTCGAAATCAACGCCAATCATCATCGCCCTGTTATGGAAGGTGGAAAGGTATCGGCTGTCGCTACTCCCCTTCAAGTTGGGCGGAACATTCAGGTTTGGGAAATCAAGATAATCGATCAAAAGGAGCGACTAGTCTGCACATCCCGTTGCACTATTGCCGTTATTGATCGGCCCAAGTAAGATGCTTAGGAAACACACCTAAGCCATTTTGTTCACTTAAATGAACTACACCATCTTCAAAACCCAAGCCTTCAAAGGGATCATCTGCTAATAAGAAATGGCCATCCAGATCTACCCAATCGGCTAAAGGAGCTAATTGGGCGGCGGCTGCAATACCACAAGAGCTTTCCGTCATACAACCAATCATCACTTTCAAACCAAGCGATTTAGCTACCTTAGCCATAAGGTATCCCTCTCGTATACCTGTACATTTCATGAGTTTGATATTAATTCCATGAAAACGGTTTTTAAGTTCAAATAAATCAGAAAGGCGCTGCACAGCTTCATCAGCAATAGTGGGCAGTGGCGAATGTTGGCTAAGCCATTCCATCTCCTTGGTGGCTTCCTTTGGCATTGGTTGCTCTACATACACAATACCACGTTCTTTTAGCCAATATATCTCATCAAGTGCTTTCTCCTTTTGTGTCCACCCTTGATTTACATCAACACTTATGGGCTTATCAGTATAGTTTCGAATTAAATCAATCGTATCACGATCATGGTCCCCCCCTAGTTTTACCTTGATCAATCCAAATGGGTCGGTGTTTGGGAGTAAACTATGCACCACTTCCAAAGAATGTATACCAATGGTGTATGAACTCTGTGGTACACCCAAAGGGTTCAACCCAAAAAGTTGATATATTGGGATGCCCAAACGCTTAGCATGAAGATCATGCAGGGCTATATCGATCGCAGCTTTTGCGGCGGGATTACTTGGACTGTGTGATTGAACATAACTTAGAACCTTTTCTAAATCACTTGACTCAGATACCCAGGAAAAATCTAAACTAGAGAAAAATGACTCAGCTGTTTGAGCGGATTCACCAAGATAGGGTGGCATAGCCGCTTCACCGTAGCCAACATAGTCTCCCCATTGTAGTTGAACAAAACTAATAGGAGTATAGGTGCGTGAACTGTGCGCTAAGGTGAAGGTATGAGCAAGAGGTAGGTGGTGCGATTGAAAGCGTAGCTTAAGTTCTGCCATAATTCAACAATTATTAATGCGGAGAGGGAGGGATTCGAACCCTCGTTACGTGTTTCCACATAAACTCCCTTAGCAGGGGAGCGCTTTCAGCCACTCAGCCACCTCTCCAATCAAACGCTATTCTGTATGTGAATAACAATTTAAGGAGTACAAATATAAGGCCCTCAACTGCAGTACGCAATGTGTGATTGGCTTATTTTTTATTTTCTACTATATAGATTTGCCCCAAATTTCTTCCATGTTGTGCATAATCCAATCCATAACCTAACACGAAAGCATTTGGAATTTCAAAACCAACATATGCTAAATCCACCGGGTGAACGGTAGCCTCCTTTTTATGCAGTAGTGTAACCACTGATAATGAGGCTGGGTTGTGGGTTCGCATTTCGTCAAGCATGTAGTTTATAGAAAGTCCGGTATCGACAATATCTTCCACTAATATGATATGGCGTCCTTCTAAACGTGCGTCGACTTTTTTAAGAGTGGTAACATTTCCTGAGGATACTTTTTTGTCCCCATAGCTACTTAGTTTCACGAAATCAACTTCACAAAGTATTTCCACATGCCGCATAAGATCTGCTAAAAAAATAAATGAACCATTCAATACACCAATAAAGATTGGATTCAGATTTGCAAAATCCTTATCAAGTTGTTTACCCATATATGAAATACGGGTGCTAATTTGTTCTTGGGTTATGAAAGGAGTGAAACGTTCTCCTTGCACTTCTATACTGTCAGGGGTAAACATAATTCTATCTTTTCAATTAGTAGAGGATTTCAATCCAATTTGCAAGACTAAGGTAGTCGCTTGGGTACACTTTTGCTGATCGGATGGAATACCGTAATGGGATACGTCCTTAGATTTATTTGAGGGGAATAGTACAGCAATTATTGAATTATTGCCATCTTCGAGAATTCTGTAATCTGGTTTTTCTGTAAAAGGGACCTTATTATTGATCAAATAATCTGACAATTTTGTCGTTCCTTTCATACCGAGTGGGGTAAATCGATCCCCTTCTTTCCAATCTCTAATTCGTAACGGCCAAGATATAGTATGTCCATCCAAATACAATTCTGGCCCGTTTTTGGCTAATTCAAGGGGGTTTATATCCTTTAGCATTTGAAAGGTATAGGATTCCATTTGCAGCAATTTATTATTTCCAGGTTGCTCAATTAGCTCAGTAGCATGAGTGGAAGTCTGGTCTGGCGTGGCTAGTAAGCACGTACGCTGCCTATATACCCTCAAATGTTCATTAACGGAAACTTTCTTTCCTGGCTCTGCTTTAATTAGCCCTCGCAAGTGATTCAATTGACCACGACTAAGAGGTTCTTCCTTTCGAAATAATGGGTGCTTTTCCACGAATATCTTTAATCGGTCTAGCTGCACACTTTCTGAAAAAAACTCCAATTCAGTGAGATCAACTTTATGCTGGTTAGAATCTATATGAACCCGAATACATCTAGCTGCCCATTGATCTTGATAACTCCTTAACAAGCGTCCATATTTACTCAAATCTAGTAGGTGTTGGTCCCAACCTGGAAATCGTTGATTTAGCATAGGCACCCATTCGTTGCGTAGCCAGTTACGATTGTACGTCGACTTGGCATTCGTGGAATCCGCACGATAAGGTACCGATCGGGTTTCTACGTAATCAATTAACTCGGTTTTAGAGTGCTTTAGCCAAGGTCGAAAAAGTGCTTGTTCCATTTCCCAGACCCTCATACCTTCCCAATAGACAGGCGAAGAACCACGAAATAATTTCTGAAAAACTGTTTCTAAAACGTCTTCACGATGATGGGCTAGAACAATAGCTTCGGCGGCCTCTTCTCTTCGTAAATCACTAAAAATTTGATATCGTGTTTCTCTTGCCCAAGCCTGGAGGTTACCAAATGAAGAATCATAATGTAGCCTAAATGAAGCCACTTCAAAGGCATAAAATTGAGCTAGATGCTCCACTAATTCCTGATCTTGATCACTATCAACCCCTCTTAACCCGTAATTAATGTGGATTACAAAAAGTTGTTGCTTTAGTTCATGCAATGCGGTTAAAAGGGCCATTGAATCCACCCCACCACTCACACCTAAGATCAGCTTTTTACCCCATAATTCATGACTCCTCAAAGATTCTTCCAGTGTTTCAAGCAATGTAGAATTTCTTAAACTAGACGGGGTGTATTCGGATTTGTTCATATGTAAAAGTATCGACTTCCTTCTCCTTATTCAATACACGCAAATGTCCCTGGATATCTACCCCAAGACAAGTAAATATTCCTGGTACTTGAGAACCATCCACAACAATACTAACTGGAGTATTATACCCCAGTAAATGGGTATTCAAAGCCTGTACTAATTCCAAAGGCTGGGTTTCCCACAAAGAATAGTAGTGCTCAAAAAAATTCAAACAACGTGCCAGTAACTCTTCGCGTATCCAAGTCTCAGGAAATAATAATCGCAGTGAACTAGCTTTGTACTTTAGATTAGACGGGAAATGGTCTTGATCAATATTCCATCCAGTTCCGATCACACTACCTTTGAGAAATCCGCCGTGAAAAATATTTTCGGTTAAAATTCCTGCAATTTTATGTTCACCGATATATACATCATTCGGCCACTTAATCTTCAACTGGTTCATTAACGGATGAGCCAAGTGATAAGACCGAATACTCTCAATAATAGAATGGGCTGAAATTAGCGATAATAAAAAAAGCCCCTCCGTTCTAAGGGGCTTAGTAAAAATGGAGAAATAAAGGTTCTTGTGAGCATCTCCAAACCAACTTTTGCCTGATTGTCCACGTCCTTTCAATTGATAATTAGCAAGTATTAAACTTCCCTGCACTAAATCACGTGGGGGATTTTTGGCATAGTTGTTTGTAGAATCAGTCTGCTCTAAGAGTAGACAATCTCTTCCCACCCATTTAGTCGTTAGGTGCCGCTCAAATACCTCTATATCTATCACACAATATTAATTACCTATGATTACAACAGAATCCTCTGTCCCAAATTCATTCGAAATATACTCATCTGCTGCATAATCATTTTCCCATAGCTCATTATCAATTAGATATTTGAATCTGTAGCTTTGTTCAGGCTTTAATCTAAGCTCGATTTGATATGTGTCCTTCTTTTTTTCAAGTAGATGGTCAGTTGGATTCCAATCGTTGAATTCACCAGCAATGGCTACTTGTTCTTTTGCAACATTAGCTGGCATCGTAAAAGTGACCTTACATACTGTTCGCTTTGGTGTAAATTTTTTTGATAGCATAATAGTTTAAATGTTGTTGAATAGTTTATCGCTTGATAAATTTGAACAGCTAAATATAAACATATTATTTAAGCGATTAAAGTAATGTTTATTAATTAATTATTACCTTAATCTATTTTGAATAATTCATTAACGTAAAATATATAAAAATCATAAATTATTTTATTTTGAAACCGACTTCAACTTTAAGAAATGGTGAATTCAAGCTAAAACACAGAATAAAATACCGTTTAGCTTCGATGGAAAATGGTTGAAAATAGCTGATGTACCTGTTCACGGTCTTGAACCTTAACTATCTTTGAAGCAAACAACTCGAACTCGGATAATGTATAGGTATGAATCCATTTTTTGACCGATATAATAGCCGAAGGCTTCATACTTAAATTACGAACACCTAGACCAATTAGCCCACTCGCACCTAGAAGAGTACTAGCCAATTCGCCGCAAACACTCACTTCAATATCCTCATTTTGGGCAGCTAACTGAATTTGTTGAACCAATTTCCAAATGGCTGGGTGATCATGCTCAAAAAGCCGGCCAACCTGATCATTTGTTCGATCCACCGCCAAGGTATACTGAGTAAGATCGTTAGTTCCAATACTAAAAAAATCGACCTCTTTAGCAAATTTATCAGCCATTACAGCAACGGCAGGTACCTCAACCATAATCCCAAGGGGGACATCCTGCACCTGAGTAAATCCTTCTTTTATCAATTCACTTTTAACTATATTCAGCTCTTCCTTCAACAGATGTATCTCTTCAATGTTAGTCACCATAGGGACTAGAATACGTATTCGATCTGGATAATCTTGAGTGCACTTAAGAATAGAGCGTAGCTGTGAATGCAACATATCTTTTTCGTCGAGTAGCATCCGAATACCACGCCATCCTAAAAATGGATTTGACTCTTCGGTGGTGAAGCCGTGTAACTTATCGCCTCCAACATCGAACAGACGTATAACAACCGGCCCTGTACTATCATCTAGTAAACGTCTGTAGTACACATCTTGCTCTTTTTCACTTTTATGGGTTAGCCCGCCATATAACAATCCCTCTGTTCGAACCAAACCTATTCCCTCGGCGCGGTACCTAGAGGCCATGGGTAACTCTTGAATAAATTCTATGTTAGCATGAACCTGCACTCGTTCACCATCTTTAGTAACGGCAGGTAGACGACTTGGCTTAATTTTTTTCTTAGCCACCTGGGCTTCAGAAATTTTAGTTTTATAATCCTGGATGGTTTCAGGGCTTGGATCGACTAGTAGTACCCCTTCTTCTCCATCAATGATCCCAATACTTCCTGAAGTTACATCTTGAATTTGGGTTCCAATCTGGACCAAGAAAGGGATGTTCAAGGACTGCGCAACAATAGCAGCATGCGCTGTCATTCCGCCTTTTTCCAACACTATTCCCATCACTTTAGACTCTGAGAGTTGTACCACCTCGGTGGGAGACAAATCTCGTGCAACCACAATGCATCCTCTAATCTGGGGTGTAGAGTCAATTGATACCGGTATTTCTAGCTTAATATCAGCTCGCTCTTCTGACTTGGAATGCTCCGAAAATGCAGCGGCTAACTTAACCAAGCGATCTTTTATCGTAATTAAATCAATGATACGCTGACGAAATAAATTAGAGGCACTATCGCGAAGTCGACCTATATAAAGCTCGTAAACTTGATCAATTGCATAGGATGCTGAAACTACTTTTGTCCGGATAGCATTAATTATTTCACTCTTTATCTGCTCATCTTGTAAAATTAAGCTTTGTGATTTGATTATTTCGGAAGCCGTTCCTCTTAACTTGATGAGTAATTGCTCAAGTTCATGCTCATATACCTCTAATGCACGCTGATAATGCCGTATCTCTTGTGGAACTTCACCTAAAGATACAAGTTTAGACGAAGTCTTATAGCTAGATTGTTTTCGAATAAATAGGGGGCCAACAGCCGAACCGTCCGAGGCTGTTAGACCTTCAAGTTTATTCATCCTTCATTCCAAATTTATGATCAATTAATTTTTCCACTGCTTCCAAACAGGCTTGTTCATCGGGCCCATCTATCTCTAATTCCATTTCGGCACCTTGCTCAGCAGCAAGTGTCATCACCCCCAAAATACTTTTACCATTTACCCTATAACCATGCATATGTATAAAAAAGTCCGATTTAAATGAACTGCTTAGCTTAACTAGCGCAGCTGATGGGCGCGCATGTAGCCCAGATGAGTTTTTGATCATTACTTTTTTTCTAATCATAGTAATTATTTAATGTTCCTATATCGGAATATAGCATTCTAGCGTAAATAAACTACTCGAAAGTATGGGGCTCAATAATTTAGCTCTATTATCCTTAACCCAAGTCAACTACGCGCAGATTTAGATTTCTCATTAAATCAACGTTACCCTTTTGGCTATTTTTTGTACCTTACTTCTTATTTCCATGCATTCTAACCCAAAAGAAATTAGTGAGCATCATGTCTGTTAGTAAAGAAGTAGTGCAGTATGTCGCAGGCCTTGCCAAGTTACATTTAAGCGAGGACGAAATTCGTATTCTATCAAGAGATATGAATGCTATTCTAGGTTATATGGAACGCTTAAACAACCTTGACACCTCGGCCGTTGAGCCATTAGAACACGTCATTGAATTGGGCAAAACATATCGTCCAGACCAAGCACATGAGCCCTTAGCTCATAAAAAAGCCTTAGAAAATGCTCCTGATGCTGATTCAGACTACTTTAGAGTACCAAAAGTTATAGAATAAGTACCCATGCTAGATTCTCTTTCCTCCCGAATACAGCATCTGATTGCCCTAGGCCTATTGCTTTTTGTGCCTCTGATTTTATTTTTCCCATCAACTATAGGAGGGAAAGAAATGCAGCGTCATGATATTACTCAGTGGCGAGCTGGAGCAGAATCCATCATAGATTATCGAGAAGAATTTGGTGAAGAGCCATTGTGGTCAAAAAACATGTTTGGTGGTATGCCTTCGTTTGTTATCTCTACCGCACGACAAGTTCCTCACTTTGATACAATCATAAAGCCTTTTTTAAACAAGTGGTATCCAGCGTTTGAATATTGGGTTCTGCTAGCAGGCATGTATATACTACTCATTCTAATGGGATTCCGGCCATGGATAGCCGTTACTGGCAGCATCATATATGGCTTAACTACCTATTTCCCCATTATCATTATGGCGGGTCATACCTCCAAATTTTTCGCTCTAGCACTAGCCCCTTGGATGTTAATTGGATACTGGATCATTACTAGGAGCCCTAATATTTTGCGTGGTCTTCTTGTCTTTTCGATTGCAGTAAGCCTTGAATTCAGAGCCGGACATCCGCAAATTACCTATTACTTTTTATTTGTTCTTCTCTTTGTTTGGCTATTTGATGTGTGGAATGGACTTAAAACTAAGGAACAACAAAAGTGGATCAAACTAACTCTAGTACTACTTGTGGGGGGGCTTATTGGAGTCGCTGGTAATGCTGAAAAGTTACTACCCTTACAAGAATATGCTCAATATAGTATCCGTGGAGGATCTGACATATCCGAAACAACAGGCTTAGATAAATCCTATGCTTTTGCGTGGTCACAGGGCATTAAAGAAAGCTTGACTCTTCTGCTTCCAAATGCTTTTGGTGGCGCCTCTCCAAACTATTGGGGTCCTAAAACGGTTACCAGTGGCCCTCACTATCTCGGCTTTCTGGTAATTCCCTTTATTATCTTTGGCCTGATCAAACGCAGGGATTACACACCCTTTGCTTTTCTCTCCATTGGCGTGCTTGCACTATTCTTTTCTTGGGGGGAAAACTTCTCAGCATTCAATAACCTTGCTTTTAACACCATCCCATTTTTTGACAAATTTAGAGCTCCCGAAACCTGGCTCGTTATCACTTCTTTTAGTGCCTCCGTCTTAGTAACATATGGCTTAGAGGCACTGCCTAAATTTAAACCAGTTAAATTTAGCTTGACTAAAGTACGGGTTCCATTGATAGTGATTGCAGGGGTTTTTGGCTTTACATTTTTAAGCTATAGCAGCTTAGACTATACAAATCCCCAAGAAGTTGACCGAATTGCCAATCAAATTGCTCAACAAAATCAAGTTAGCCCTTCGAATGCGCAAGTTAGAAGTCAAGCCGCCAATTATGTTCAACAACGATTGGTACCTGAACGGGAAGACCTAGCAAGAGCTGATTTTATACGCTTTGGACTACTCAGTGTTGTGCTTTTGGGCCTACTCTATGCCTATTTTAGCGCTAAACTATCCTACACTGTGATCTTACTGCTTTTGTTCGGACTGCAAGGCTACGATTTGTTACAGGTTGGTATGCGATTCGTGCCAGAGTCGGGCTTTACCCGTCAAAACCCCTACGATTCAGCATTTATGGAACGGCAAGCACGCCCACTTGATCGCTTCATCCAGCAAAATATATATGACGAGAACGGAATCTATGAACACCGAGTCTTACCTCTTCTAGACAACCCATTCAACAACGCAGTACCATCCTATTTTTACCCTACCATTGGAGGGTACAGTGGGGCAAAACTAAGTTTGTTCCAGGATGTTTTTATGTCCAATAATGCTGCGCTATTCGCTGGCACATTGGGAATCAACCTAGATTTACTGCGATTATTTGGCACCAAATACATAACCTATGGTGGAGGTTTAAATGTACCTGGCATAGTTCCTATGTACTCTTCTGAACGGGGGTCGGTCTATGAAGTACAAAACATACTACCAAAAGCATTTTTTGTGGATAGCGTCGGGCTTGTTAATAGCGGCCCAGAAGCATTTGACTACTTAAAAAATCCAACTAGAATTGATTTCTCATCCACTGCTCTAGTAGAACAAGTAGACTTATGGCAAGACCAAGCCGCGGAAAGAATCAACGGATTATCCAGCTCTTCACTGGTTGATTCGACCAGCCTCGTAAACGTTACAAGGTACACAGGCGCAGAGCTTGAAGTAAGTATACGGCGCTCATCACCAGGTTTTCTAGTCATCAATGAGATGTATTATCCAGCGGGATGGGAAGCCTTATTGAACGGCGAAGAAATTCAAATTTATAAAACAAACTATTTTTTACGCGGTTTAATCATACCACCTGGTGAACACGAACTCACTCTTGATTTTAAACCCAGCTCATTTAGTCAGGGCATATATATATCTTGGCTCTCGGTAGTCTTACAATTGCTGCTAGGACTTTGGGTGGGTATTATTTGGTACCGAAGTAAAGAATTGTAGATGGAAAAAAAGCCTAAGGTCTTAGTCATTAGCTATTACTGGTATCCATTTGCAGGTGTGGGTACCTACCGAGTTTCTAGATTTGTAAAATATCTTCAACGCCTTGGATGGGAAGTAGTAGTTTTAACTGCAAAGAAAGCCTCATCTAGTCACCGTGCAGATCCAGATGATCCATTACTTGCTAGCGTGAAGGTATATAGATCATCCATCATTGAACCGATTCAATTACTATCGAACAAGAATTCCGGCAAAACTAGTGTCACACACAACCCTTCTATATTTTACGTCAAAAATAAAGGATTACTTACCAAAATAGCTGTTTGGTTGCGGTTAAATATTCTTATTCCAGATGCTAAATTAACGTGGAAGTGGTTCGCTGTATCTTTAGGAAAAAAAGTGATTAAGCAAGAGGCACCCGATATTATTTTTTCTACCTCTCCACCACCTACCACTCACCGAATAGCTCAAAAATTGGCCTCTTGGAGTAATATTCCTTGGCTTGCTGACTTCAGAGATCCTTGGACTAACATTTATTACTACGATGATAACCCACTGAGTCCATTAGCCCAGAAAAAGAATAAACAGCTCGAAAATCAGGTACTTTATTCGGCTGATAGAATAACTGTAGTCAATCATGGTTTTTTTGACAAAATACCCGATTCCATACAATCCAAAATCCATCGTATTACCAATGGTTTTGATCCTGATCATATTAAAACCGAAGAAAGAGAGCTGCAACGAAACCAAGAATTCACAATTCGTTATTTTGGAAGTTTAAAAATAAATCAGAGACCTACTGCTTTTTTAGAAGCCTTAAGCCGAATCGAAAATGAAACTCCTGAAATTGCACATCGAATACGTTTCGAATTCTTCGGGAGTTTGGATTCAAGCGTAGAAGCAGAAATAGAGTCGATTTGTGATAATATAACCTTTAAAAAGAGCGAGTTCATTCAGCACTCAGATATGATGGCTTTACTGCCCAAGAGTGATCTTTTGCTATTATCCATTGGTAACTCAAAAAATAGTAGTTATGCATTATCGACCAAAGTCTTTGAATATATGATTTCCGGATCCAACGTTCTTGGCATCGGTCCTATTCAAGGCGCCGCAGCGGAAGTAGTTAAGACAACAGGTATTGGAAATTTTTTTGATAGAACCGATACGAACGGGGTTTCCGCGTATATAATGAGTTGTTTTAAGGCATTCGGTCGGAATGAACACTCATTTAATGATAGAAACGAGTCTATGGAGAAATACAGCTTCAATAAACTCTCTCAGCAATTAGACTCGAATATGAAAGAGCTTATTCGCTAGTTTAAGGCTTTTTGTGAGCCCTTTCGTTAATCAACGCTTCTCTTTTTTTCTTGCCAGTATTGGTATAGGGTATGCTATCAACATATTCAAACTGAGTTGGAATTTTATACGATTCGAGCGATTCACGCAAAATATTAACCCACTCCTGCGTGTTAAGCTTTTTATCATTAGATACGATAAATGCCTGTATTTGTTCACCTAGTAGTTCATTAGCCACAGGGCAACAAGCACAATCTTGGACAGTTGGGTGGTTCATAAGATGTTGCTCAATCTCCTGAGGGAATACTTTTTTACCCCCAATATTGATAACATCATCGTTCCTACCTTTCATTTGAATGTGCCCATTGGGTGTTAGAATGGCAAGATCCCCTGTTCTAAACCATCCGTTTACCAGAACCTGCTGACTTCGCTCCGGATCATTCCAATATCCAGGGGTTTGTATGGATCCACGTACCGCAATTTCACCTAGCTCCCCAACGGATACAGGACTCATCGATGCATCCACAATTGCAACATCTACATTAGGCGACGGCTTACCCAAGGTATCCAAATGGGCTGCATCGTCATGAAACTCAGTAAAAATATTGGCCGCGACCTCCGTCAATCCATAATGCATACAAATTCGAGTGGATGGAAGTTGTTCAGCCAAACCTCTCTTTTGTTCGGCCGGCATGGGCATGCTACCAAATTCAATATAATTTAACTTCTGAAAATAAGGTATGTAACGATCTTTCATCAATTTTTTCACCACATGAAATCCAGTAGGCACCATACATAAGCCAGTAGCACCTTCTGAAATATGATCAAAAAACCGCTGGGGAAACATAAACCCTTCTTCTAAAATAGCTGTCGCACCCATCATTAAGTTTACCCGTAACCTTCGAAGTCCAAAGGCATGATGTAGTGGAAGTGGGATTATTTCTTTATCATGAGGGGTATTCCCGATAAACTCGTTTGTGTTGGCAGCCCCGGCAAAAATATTTTCATGGGTAAGTTGTACCCCTTTTCGAGAACCCGTCGTACCTGTGGTAAATAAAATATCTGCAATCTCATTGCCTTCAGGAAAAGTGTTTATTACTCCTGGTTGATAAGTGCCGATATCCTGATCCAACTCTTCAAAGGCGAAACTAGTTTCTAGGGAGCCTGGGAATAATGCTAACGCTGGTTCAATTTGAATAAATAATTCATTTCGTTCTACTGGTGCCATCCTCGCATCAACAGGTACAGCAACAGCTCCTATTCGATGGCAGGCTAAATAAATAGCTGGATAGCGTAAGGATGTCTGACCATGAAATAATATTCTATCTCCCCGTTTAACCCCTTTAGCTTTAAAAAAGTAGGCATATGCTTCCACCCACTGCGCAAGTTGTGTATAGCTTAGCGAATGATCCTTCCAAATTACGGCAGTTTTATTCGGGTTTTCTTCAACTACTTGAAAAAAAGACTGAATAATGGAATTAGGCGTTGACATTCCGCTTAGGATAATTCTTCGATTAGTTCTTTGAAATGAGCTACCGATTCAAGTTTAGCAATTTGTTCGGGGATTATTTCAATATCGTATTCATCTTCGATAGCGGTTATAATATTTATATGACCTAGAGAGTCCCATGCCGGGATGTCTTGAGGAGTAGTTTGGTCGTTAATTTGTGTATCTGCTGACAACATGAGTGTTTGTCGAATCAGTTCTTCTATGTTGTTCATTACCGTTTTCAAGTTTTAGGAATAATTTTTCTCCCAATTGCTTGGTAATGATCAGGAATAGATTGGGTTACCGTTGCACCTATTGCAACAAATGCATGATCACCAATACTAAGCTTATTCAAAATAGTTACACCAGGACTAAGCCAAACATGATCCCCAATAGTGGTAGAACCAGCGATAGAAACCGCCCCAGTAATTAGGCAATGCTTCCCTATTTTCACATTATGTGAGATGTGTACCGCTTTCGATATCTTAGTTCCTTCGCCTATAAAGGTATCTTGAATCGCACCTCTATCAATAGTACTGCCTGCCCCTACTTCGACTCGGTTGGATAATCGCACCCCACCAAGGTGTGGAAATCGCTCCCATGCCCCCTCAGAAGTTTTTGCCAAGCCGAAGCCTTCAGCACCTAAAACTACACCTGCTTCAATAACCACTTCATCCCCAACTATCACCCCATCATAGAGATGACAATTTCCATGTATAACGGTTTTTGCACCAATTATGCATTTTCCTATTGTGCAATTAGGCCCAATACTAGCAGAAGCATCAATCTTTGCTTCCGTATGTACTACACAACTAGGATGTATTCCTAGCTCATTTTGATCTATAGTAATCGATCGAATCATCCTAGTGAAGGCAAGTTTCGGATTATCCACCTTAATCAATGTTTTTGTGGATTGCATACTCGAAGACAGTACTATACTTTTATCACACAGAATAACTGTTGCTTGAGTTTTTTCAATAATCTCTTGTCTATTGTCTGCACTAGGATGACACCATGTAATAGCTTTTTTGGTTGAATCGTAGTCTATATCGCTGATGGAGGCAACGATATGTAATTGATGATTATCAGGCAGACCTTCACGTGTGTAGGTAGTCATACCGTTTAAAAGTTCATCCAGAAAAAAAGGCTGTTTATAGGTCATAGATTTAGTAACTCAGGTTTATGCAGAAGAGTGCCTACAATTTAAGTCTTTTGACTTCAAATGCCTCAGCAAAAGCCTCATTGACCTGTACACCTCTAACCCGAGCTAAGCCCTCAATAAATTCTTTAGTAAAATATGGACGTTGTTTCTCGAACTGTGAATCATAGGCCTGCATCATCTTCCACTTTACGTCCAAATGCCTTTGCTCAAGTGGAACAAACGCTTGGGTATCAAAGCTGATATGATTCCAAGGAAGTTCATATCCCCAGATGCTTACCTGTTTGAATGCTCTTAGACCCTCATTGTGAACTACTTGATGATCTTGATGTAAATCACAACCTGAAGGAACTAATACTAAATCTGGTTTTATTTGTTGGCGTAACTTAACCAATTCTTCGAGTACCTCCTGTCGATGATAGGATAGCATTCTGACTTGATAGTCATAGACAAATAGCTGCTCCTTTGGTATGCCTAGAGTATCCATAGATGCATGAAATTCATCTCGTAATTGATCAGGATTGGCTCCCTCAGGTAGTGAGGCTCTGGCTGTTGAAAAAGCTGCTACATAAATCTTTTTACCCTCCTCTAAAAAGCGTGCTATGGTTCCACCACAGCCCAACTCGGCATCGTCGGTATGTGGAGCTAGAATAAGTAATGATTGAATGCTTTGCATAATGTTAATGTAGGTTATTGTACTTTTTTATAAAAAATATGCTCGATCTTAGAGAGACTACGATTCGCACGAATATGATTTTTAATTACAGCTAGATTAGACAACTGTGTTGTATTTATTAATGTAAGTGGATGCCCTATATGGTTGATAAGGAATTGCTGCATTTTAATGTGTAATCTTTTTCCACGCGCTTCTGGAATGACTCCTGTCATTAATCCTTTACAAGTTTGCTGATCATTGACTTTTAACATAAAAAAACCAACCACTTCTTTATCGATTTCAACAACAGCAGTTAAAACACTTGGATCATTTACATTATTTGTTATTGCTGCACCGTAGTATTTCTTACAAGCACTCTCCTCAAAGAATATGGGGTTATTAAAACGGGTTCTGTATCCCTCATTTTGACACATAGATTGTTCATTCAATGCTAAAATAAATGAATGATCAGATTTATTCATTAAACGAATTCCTTCATACTCTTCATTATTTGGCTCAATCTCTGTTTCAAACTCAATAAAAGACTCTACCAATAAAAATCCATCTTGTTGAGCGTTAATAATTCCTGAAAAATCAGTACTTAACAACCTTATTTCATACAGACCTTCTTCCTTACATAACTTAGGTTCATCCGTTGAATCTAATCTATACCATGGGGTCCCATAAAATTTAGTCATCCATTGGTCTAATTTCATTGGCTCACTTTTTCTTATAGGGTTTTGCAGGATTACCAAACCATATCTCATTATCAGGAACATCATCGCGAACTTGTGAACACGCACCAATCACGCAGTTATTCCCGATTGAAGTATTGGGCATAAGGGTGACATTAGCACCAATCATACTTCCATGTCCAACACCCTTTACTTGTTTAACATCATTCTTTTCTAAATTGGGTGTATCTGTTAAAACAAATGAATACTTTATCAAACAATTATCGCCTATAACTGCATTTGCTGAAATTGTACATCTGCTACCCATTTTGGTATTATTACCAATGATAACATTACCTCTTATTTCGCAATATGCTGTGAATGAACAATTTGACCCAATTTTTGCACCTTTCCTTACTATACAGAATGGTCCTATAGTTGTTCCATCACCTATTTTAACATCATCCTCAACTAAAGCTAAAGGATGTATCGTTACATTATTTCCTATTTTTGCATTTTTTGAGATCATTCCAAATTAGTTATGTGTTAAAAAAAAATGTACTGCATCAATTACTCGTTGTTGCTCATCATATTGTAAACTATAATAAATAGGTAAGCGAACTAGTTTCTGAGCGTTTCCTAACGTTCTAGGCAAATGATATTGATCTAAATTTTGGTGAGCAAAATTACTGGTATGTAATGGCACATAATGAAAAACAACAAGGATATTTTTACTTTTCATGTGCTTTATAAAACTATCTCTTTTTTCTTGGTTGTCTAGTAATAGGTAGAACATATGGGCATTTGATACCACGTCTTCAGGAATAATGGGTATCTTAATCCCATTTGGATCTAAGTCGTTAAAAGACTCAAAATATCGTTCATAAAGTTGATTCCTTTTGGATTGAATCTCATCTAAATTCTCTAACTGAGCCTTTAATACGGCAGCATTAATATCAGATGGTAAAAAACTTGATCCTATATCAACCCATGAATATTTATCCACCTCTCCTCTATAAAACTTACTACGGTTAGTTCCTTTTTCTCTGATTATCTCGGCTCGTGCTTTTAAAGATGGGTCATTGATAATTAATGCACCACCCTCTCCCATGGAAATATTTTTAGTTTCATGAAAAGAATAACAGCCCAAATGGCCAATCCCTCCTAAATATTTTTCCTTATATCGTGCGTTAATTCCCTGTGCGGCGTCTTCCACCACCCAAAGTTCATGCCTATATGCAATATCCATAATGGTATCCATTTCACAACTGACCCCCGCATAGTGTACGGGCATTATTGCCTTTGTGCGTGTGGTTATAGCTTGTTCAATCAAGCTCTCATCTATATTTTGAGTATCAGGACGGATATCAATAAATACGGGTTTAGCTCCTCTTAGGACTACAGCATTCGCCGTTGAAACAAAGGTGTAAGAAGGCATAATCACTTCATCTCCTGGCCCAATATCTATGAGTAACATAGCCATTTCAATGGCATGGGTTCCGCTTGTGGTCAGTAGTACTTTATCAAAACCAAATTTCTCTTCTAAAAATGATTGACACCAATGTGTATAAAACCCATCCCCAGAAACCTTATTCCTAAGATATGCATCTTCTATGTACCTTAGTTCTGGCCCAAATAAATTTTGTCTATTAAATGGTATTCTTTCTAACATTCGTTATTAAAAAGATTTAGTAATTGCTTCGTTAATGTTTCTTTTGAGAACACTTCTGCCATTATTCGACGATTTGATGTGGAATCAGCTTCTGAAATTGGTTTTAACATGATGTCCTCCGATGAGGCTATAGTAATCCCCAATTTTTTAAAATATACGGAATGATTTGCCTCTGGGTGCAAATAAACAGTCGCCCCGTTTGCTAATAAATAGGTAACATTACCCATACCTTGTTGCCTCTTTTGTGGGAAAATAGCCATGTTAATTTGTGATAAATAACTTCGGTAATCACTCAAGGACAGAAGCTTTAAAATAGGAACAAATCTATCCCCAAATAATTTATACCCTGTACTTTTGATTTCCTCTAAATTCACGTTCTTCCCGTATGATAAAGGCATATACAAAGAGTAGTCATCTGTAGTCGATAAAAGATGATTGAGTAGATGTAGTAATTTCATATGCTCATTTGATGGATCCGCCGAATGACCAATCATTATTCTCAAAGATGTTGGCTGAATAAAATCAACGAGTTCTGTTTCATGAGTTTCTGTAAAATCAAGCACATTACTTGGATATTTAAACGACCAAATAGGCATAGAACTCGCATTAAAAAATGCTTTAATATCATTATACTCGCTAGGCATTCCTACTGCTAAATACCCAATATTCTGAACTGTCTTTCTTTGAATTGACAGCAAGATTCTATTTTTAAGATTAGGTTTGGACTTTTTAAACTTATGTAATTCTGCCCCCCAGTAAAACCAAACACCTTTTTCCCGAAATAATGATGGTCTAAGTAGGATTAATAACATAGTAAAAATCTCATTTAGGCCATGAAGAATTATTTTATCAGCCCGGCTTAGTTCTTTAAATAGCCGCCTTAACAACATAGGCTGTAGGAGCATGCGAAATAGAGAGTACCTTTTAAGTATTATACTCTGATTCCTAGATATCAATTGTACATCTTTTTTTTTCCAAACAAAATAAAGATGTCTATTCTTCACATCTACTTCATTAACAAACTCAATGAAGTCCCTGATAAGTACACTTTCAGTGCCAATATGTACAATGTGCTTTTTAGTCATTTGATAGTTTAAATACCTGCTTCTAGCGAACGCAAGGTAAAAAATAATTATGTGTATATTTCCCACATCATTACTTAGACCAAGGTATACACTATTTGGGTATTATAATTAAACAGAGTATTCGGAATGCAACCTTTACCTACTTAGGTATCGGGCTAGGTCTGTTATCCACTATCTTTTTATTTCCTCATATTTTGGGAGCCGAAAAGTATGGACTAACAAGAAGCTTAATCGCTATTACAACCATTAGTAGCCAGATAATCACACTTGGCATCCCCAATACCATACTAAAATTTGTACCAACATTAGAAAAAGATCAGGGAGTTAGAAGTCAATTTTTCAGAAGAGTCATCAGCCCTTCCATTTTTATCCTCACCATTTATGTGACTTCTTTTTTATTCTTTGAATCTCATTGGCTTAGTTTATATGCCGACTCACCCCTTCTCGAAGTTTACCTATGGTTGGTAATACCTATGGTTTTTGCAAGTACCACTTTCTCACTTTTTTCCGCTTTTATAAAAGCTTCACTAGATACCGTTTTTGCCACTTTTTTACAGGATGTGCTATTGAGAATACTTATTCTCCTTTTTTTAGTTTTTTACTTCTTTGATATACTCAGTTTTCCGCATTTTATGTTAGGCTTTGTAGGTGCCTATTTGATAAACATGCTCATTTTACTGGCATACAGCTTAAGCCAAAAATATTATCTGCATTCAACACGTAATGCATATAGCTCTCTTGACTTAAAAGAAACATTTACTTACAGTTTCTTCGCTTTTTTTAGTGGCTTCACCATGATTTTAGTGAGCAATATTGATTTAATAATGGTTGATATGTTCGAAGGACTTGAAAACGCTGGTATCTATGCCTTAGCTATGTATATGGGTACTGTCATCACCGTTCCGAGAAAAAGTTTGGCTAAAATTATCCACCCCATTTTGGCTAAGTCATTTAATGAAAATAACCTTGCTGAAATTAAACGACTTTATACACAATCTTCTTTAAATCAATTACTCTTCTCTTTAATTATTTATGTTGGCATTTTAACAAGCCTAGATGACTTATATCGTATGTTACCAAACGAATTTTCCGAAGGTAAACCCATTATTGCCATACTAGGCCTTGCTTATCTGTTTGATTTAGCAACAGGTTCAAATGGGCAAATTATCATAACCTCTAAATTCTTTAGGTTTGATTTTATTTCTTCATTAATACTCATGATTGGAGCTGTACTACTCAATTATTTTTTAATTCCTAAATATGGCTTAATGGGTGCGGCTATTGCCACTGCCACATCTGTTGGACTATATAACCTAACCAAAACTATATTCGTCTGGTTCGTCCTTCGGATTCAACCATTCAAGTGGCACACCTTATCCATTATAGTGCTTGGCATTGCTTGTTTTTATTTAGGTGAATTTATAAATATCGACGGGTACCCCATCCTTTCAATCACCATCCGTTCTGCAATTATAGGAATTACTTACTTAGGAATCGCGTACATGTTTCGTTTATCAGCTGAATTTAATTCAACCATGAATGAGTTCATGACAAAACTAAAGACGAAAAAATAAAGACATGGTACAACAGTTTTAAGAAATACCTGCTATTTTCAACTCATTATTAAACATAACTTAAAGACAGCTAAAAAAACCTTCTCTATGGCTAAGCCTTCATACAACACCCCTCTTGGCATGGTAGATATTCTACCTGATGAAACCCCAATGTGGAGGACACTTGAACAAATTATCCACGAAGAAGCAGCCAAATTTAATTTCCAGGAAATACGAACGCCAATATTGGAGCCTACCGAACTCATTAAGCGTGGTGTAGGGCAACTTACCGATATTGTTACCAAAGAAATCTTTGCCTTTCAAAAAGGCGACACCCACTATGTACTTCGCCCCGAGCTTACTGCTCCAGTAGTCCGTTCTTATGTACAACATCATCTTGATCAACGAGGAGGAGTCCAAAAGCTCTATTACATTGGTCCCATGTTCCGTGCCGAACGCCCACAAAAAGGAAGGCAACGACAATTTCATCAATTTGGCCTGGAGGTTATTGGTAGTGCTGATCCTGTTGCGGATATTGAAACCATTGCTTTCATGATGCAAATTTACGAGCGAATTGGAATAAAAAATTTCACCCTCAAGCTCAATTCTGTCGGTGATCCAGAAAGCCGGGAACGTTATAAGAATGTACTTAAAGAATATTTGGAGCCATATAGAACTCAACTAAGTGAACTCTCACAACAACGATTAGACAAGAATCCAATGCGTATTTTGGACTCAAAAGAACCAGAAGACCAAAAATTCATAGACAAAGCTCCTATTATTCAGGATTATCTAAATGAAGATTCCGCTCTTCATTTTGAACAGGTAAAAAATGGATTAAATATGCTAGGAATTTCATATATCCTTGACCCCTATTTAGTGCGTGGAATGGACTATTACACCCGTACTGCGTTCGAATTAAGCAGCCCAGATTTAGGATCTCAAGACGCATTGGCGGGAGGAGGTCGCTATGATTTATTGGTGGAAGAAATTGGTGGTAAACCTACCCCTGCCGTTGGTTTTGCTGCTGGAATGGAGCGTTTACTCATCGCATGTGAAGAATTAAACATATCATTAACTGACTCAACTAAATTAGATGTATACGTCGTGAGTCTAGGAAATGCCGCTAGGCAGTGGGCCTTGGGCTACCTTCCAATTTTACGTGCACATGGCATGTCCGCCAGCATGGATTATTCAGGACGTTCAATGAAGGCTCAAATGAAAGAAGCCAATCGCGAACTTGCTAGGTTCACCTTAATTGTGGGAGAACAAGAACTTCAGGACGAACAATTTGTGTTGAGAGACATGGAGCAAAGTACCGAAACCAAAGGGAGTCTAGATGAACTTGTATCGCTACTTACCAAGCCACTGTCGTAGTTCTTGGATATCTTTTGGATAACCTAATATTGATAAAACATCCCCAGAATAAAGTTTGGTTCGTCCCTTCGGTATAATTATTTCATTGTTCCTCTCTATAATGGTGACCAAACATTCTCCAGGTAGCTCTATTTCCATAATTTCTTTATCTATCCACGCTTCAGCAGGGGTATGCTGTTGAAGACGGACATGAACGAGGCGTTCATCACTCAGCAATACTTCTTTAAGGGTACGTTCATTTGTAGCAGCTATCCATCTTTCTAAAAACTCTTCGGCTTCTATCAACTCTGCCATATGTCCAATGATCCGCATATGCAACAACGGCTGTTCTTCAGGGGTAACGAGAAAGATGAGGGCATGAATTTTTTCTTCGCCAAAGGCAGGCATGGTTAGTCCACCCTTACATTGTATTGCAACCATTTCTGGCATGCGAAGGCCTTCTAGTTGAACATATTTAAAGTATACCCCTTGTTTCAATCGAGTAGCTTGAGTAGCCATATCAGTCAATGTCGTAGCCCAACCCGATTCCAAGTTTGTTTCTTTTTGAAGACGCTTTTCCAGGCTCTTGACTGCCTTGTTGGAAAGTATATCTAAGTCTTTGTCAGCTGACTGTGCCCGTATTATTTCCGAGCGAGCAATTACTTCTTCATAGGTCATAGAAGAATCTAAATTCTTCTCATTAATAATAGTCATTAGCTCATGTTCAAGCGCTTCATAACGCATTTGTCCAAGCCTAGCATGTACATGATAAATAGCCCCTTGACGTTTAACTTTACCATGCGCATAGTAGAAATACCAAACAATACACAGAATGACTAAAGTCCCAGTGAGCCCAACAGCCAATAGACCCATCTTAGCGACTAACCATAATGAAATTATCATCCCTAGAATTTGAACCCAAGGGTAAAAGGGCGAATTAAAACCAGGCTTGTACGCCTCTATTTTACTTTCACGCATAACAACAACCGCTAAATTCAACAAGAAAAATAAGAGTAGCTGGAATGCACTAGCCAATTTAGCAACCGCTTCAACATCAAACAGTAGTAAAACCAAAATCATCACAATAGTGGTACTTAATACCGAAATATGGGGCGTTTTAAATCTTCCAATTTTTCCAAAAAACTGTGGCATTAACCCATCCCGACTCATCGCCAAAGGGTAGCGTGAGGCAGACATGATACCTGCATTTCCGGTTGATGCAAAAGCGGCGATGGCAGCGATAACAATTAGTAATATTCCAATTGACTCTGGAATCCAAGTAATTACCACATAACCAGCGTCCGTAACCGGTGTTAGACTAGAAAACAAGGTAGAGGCTGGAAGTACCTTAACCATAATAAAGACCCCTAACACATACACTATACTAGCCGTTAATAGCGACAGGGTCATGCCTAATGGAATAGCTTTATCTGGATTTTGAACTTCCTCCGCTATACTTGCCACTTTGGTTAGGCCCGCATAGGATACAAATACTAAGCCAACTGTTGAGATAAATCCGTTCATACCATTGGTCAGAAAATTACTTTCTTGCATTTCAGGGAGCACCGAATTCCCTGTTAGATATTCAACCCCCTCAATCAAGAAATACCCCATAATCAACACTAATACCGACACAAGTAAGCGTTGTAAGAAGGCTGTTTCTTTGGCACCAAATATATTTAACAGACCAAACACTACGGTTAAAACGAGGGCCAGAGGAAGCATGGGGAGGTCAATGTACAAACTCAAATAAGCACCCATACCAATCAGAGCAAATGCACTTTTAAAAATTAGTGCAATCCATGAACCCAATCCTCCAATGGTACCAACCAAAGGCCCAAGACTACGGTCTAAAAAGTAATACGCTCCACCAGCTCTGGGCATTGCGGTCGCTAATTCTGCAACAGTCAGCATAGAGGGTAGGATTAAAAATCCAGCAACTAAGTAACTCAAATATACACTGTTACCTGCCTCCATTGCCGCAATACCAGGTAACAGAAAAAAACCTGAACTAAACATTGCGCCTGTACTTACCGCATATACATCAAATAGTGTCAATTTCTTTGATAAACGTTCTTTCTTGGCCATAATCTTTTGGTCTAGAAGTTATTCCTGCAATGGACAATACGCAGATATTTTTGTACGTTGCATAGAAGTAAGGATGATGAATTTCCCTGAACTAAATAAGAATATACACTTTTTCTTTTTAGGACTTTTAATTTAAGAACTTAATTTGTTAATGAATGTAGTTCTGACGGATTGAGTATGGATTTGACCAAAATTATTTACTTCTAGATTAGGAGAATAGGCCTAAATCATACGGTGATAAATGGAAAATACAGTTTGCTCCAAGATTCATTATATAACCTTCTAACTACCCAATTGGGCGATTTAATTATTATCTTTCACTGCTTGGAAACCAATCTAAGTAAAGACCTTGGATTCATTCCTAATTCGGTGCAGTTAGAATTCACCGCATATTCTGGGTGGCCATCTAACGCACATGCACACGCTCATATACCTTTTTTTGATTACCTATGAATTCTCACGGCATAATTGCGGCCTTAGAGCATCGCTCTACTCCTTGCTATTACTACGATCTTAGCTTACTGGACAAGACACTTGATCTTATTTATGAACATGGCACAAAAAAGGGCTATCATATTCATTTTGCTTTAAAGGCGAATCACGAACCCAAAATTTTACAAATCATACAACAAGCAGGGCTTGGTGCCGATTGTGTGAGCGGTGGTGAAGTCAAGCAAGCTATCGATTGCCAATTTGATCCAAAGCATATTGCCTTTGCCGGAGTTGGAAAGTCAGACGCCGAGATTGAATTAGGGCTTGATGAGGGTATTTTTTGCTTTAATGTGGAATCGCTACAAGAGCTGATCGTAATTAATGAAATCGCTGAAATAAAAAATACACAAGCTCCAATCGCTCTGCGACTCAATCCAAATGTGCAGGTCAATACCCACAAATATATCACAACGGGCTTACAAGAAAATAAATTTGGCATTAGTGATGAGGAGCTACTCTTAGTTTTAGATGCACTGCCCAGTTTCTCTCATATTCAATTTTTAGGTATTCATTTTCACATTGGCTCTCAAATCACAAGCCTGGAACCATTTGTTGAGTTGTGCCATAAAGCCAACCAATACGTTGAGCATATACAAGACCGTGGTTTTTCTATCAAAGTCCTCAATATGGGTGGTGGCTTTGGAGTCAACTATAGTGACCCAAATGCTGAACCGATTCCTGATTTAAAAGCTTTTTTTGAGGTATTTGACACCCATTTAAATCACCGAAAAGACCAAGAAGTACATTTTGAACTCGGCCGGGCAATCATTGCCCAAGCAGGTAGCCTACTCACCCGGGTTCTTTATATTAAGGAGCGTACAACTAAAAATTTTGCCGTAGTTGACGCTGGTATGACTGAACTTATCCGTCCAGCTCTTTATCAAGCCACCCACAAAATTGATGCCTTAAGTCTGAGCGACTCTAACGTACCTTTAGTTAATTACGACGTGGTGGGCCCCATTTGTGAGAGTTCTGACACATTCATCCAAGATTATCCACTTAATAAACTCCAACGTGGTGATGTTTTAGCTATTCGTAGTGCCGGTGCATATGGCCAGGTTATGAAAAGCCGATACAATCTTAGACCCGATTTTCCTGTGCTCTATTCCGATGAACTTAGCCACCCACCAACAAATATAAGGTAGCTGCTAAAATGAAAGATATTCACGTATTAAGTTTTGAAGGGCTAAGTATCACGGATGTTTCCAATCTGATTAACGCAGTTAACTACATTAAAGAATACGATCGAGCTATCATCATCATCACCGCATTCCATCAAACTCGTAACAAGCTATTAGCTATTACTGACACTGCTGTTTCAGGTAATTTAGATGCAGCTCATGCCCTATGTGATGAAATATACGATCTGTACTATGATCTCATTCAACAAGCCCTAGAGAGCCATCCAAATCCAAAAAATGCCCTCATACTAGAAACCACTGACAAAAAATTGGAAGAATACACCTTCCGGCTAAAAAAACTTCTGGGTTATGCCGATAGAATGCTAGCTCATCAAGACAGGTGGGTGGATTCTATCCTTCCTATTGGTGATCAAATGGCCGCCTTTGTACTAAGCCAAACGGCTCTTGCATGGGGAATACTTACACAATATGTTGAGGCTACTAAGCTCATAAAAACCGATAATGAATATGGCCAAGCAAACCCCAATACGATGAGCGTTTACCAGCATTGCGGATCTCTTGAAACCCTCATAGAAAATGGCTTCACTCCAATTATGGGAGGTGGATACGGTATTAGTCAGGAAAAATCGATGTCCCAGCTAGGCCCGGATGGCTTAGATATTACCGCTCGGCTGATAGCGGGTGCACTTGAAGCAAAATCCATTGAATTTACCAACTAAAGATTATGCTACAATGTGCTAATATTAGTCTCTCACTAGGTGATCGAGACTTGCTCGATGACATGTCAGTTATTATTAATTCAGGAGACCGTATTGGATTAGTGGGCCCTAATGGAGCCGGAAAATCTACCTTACTCAAGGTAATTATGGGGTTTCAAGAAGTTGATAAAGGTACGGTGAGCATAGGTAAAACCGAAAGCTTGGGTTACCTACCTCAGGATGGGGTAGAACCTAATTTCTCTCTTAATGTGGTAGAAGAAGTGGAGAGTGTTTTTCAAGGCATATTTGATTTGGAGAAGGAAGTTCAAAAAATGCAACTCACATTAGGAGAGCTAAACCTTAACTCCCCTTCGTACAAAAGCTATCTTGATCAACTTGGTTCTCTTCAAACCGAATTAGAACAATCTGGCATTTATAGCATCCGCTCAAAAGTGGAAAAGGTGTTAATGGGTCTTGGTTTTAGCTCAGAGGATTTTAGCCGAACCACAAGTGAATTCAGTGGTGGTTGGCTCATGCGCATGGCCCTAGCTAAGCTATTGTTGCAAGGTCCAACCTACCTATTACTGGATGAACCTACCAATCACTTAGATATTGAGTCGCTACAATGGTTAGAGCAATTTTTAGTTCAGTATAATGGAGCAGTTATTGTAGTTTCTCACGATCAATACTTCTTAGATAGTCTAACCAATCGAACACTTGCAATACGGCAAGGAAAACTGCAGGATTATGCTGGTAACTACAGCTTTTATGAGTGTAAATGGGGTGAAGAAAGAGAATTACTCATAAATGCGCAACGTAACCAAGAGAAACAAATCAAGGATACTCAAGAGTTCATAGACCGTTTTCGATATAAAGCCAGTAAAGCTCGCCAGGTGCAGAGCCGAGTAAAGCAACTTGAAAAATTAGATCAAATAGAGGTGGAATCTGAATTCGATACGGTATCTTTTCGCTTTCCCACACCCGAGCGAACAGGACAAGTCGTCGTTCAATTAGACCAAGTCGTTAAACAATTCGGAGAACATACGGTATTCGATGGCATAGATTTAGAAATAGAACGAGAAGATAAAATAGCAGTTGTAGGCCCTAATGGGGCAGGTAAATCCACTCTGATCCGGATTATGAGCGGACTTGAACCCATTCAAAATGGAACCCAAAAGCTAGGCCATAAAGTACAACATGCGTATTTTGCGCAGCATCAAGCAGATGAACTCGATGATACTAAAGACCCTCTTGGTATTATGATGGGAGCTGGATCTGGTGAAAAAGAGAGCCGTTTGCGATCAATATTAGGTAGTTTTTTATTTACTGGCGACGATGTATTCAAGAAAGTTAAGGTCCTCTCTGGCGGTGAAAAATCACGTCTTGCTTTAGCGAAAATGCTCTTATCACCTGCAAATTTTCTCATTTTTGACGAGCCTACGAATCATTTGGACATGAGCAGTAAAACGGTTCTACAACAAGCCCTGCAGCAATATGAAGGCACCTGCATGATTGTTTCTCATGATAGAGCATTTCTAGACCCCATCGTAAATAAAGTCTTGGAGATTCAACCCGGATCCGTTCGACTTTTCCTGGGTAATGTCAGCTACTATTTGGATAAAAAGAAAGAGGAAGCCGAATTAGTACAATCAGCTCAAAAAAGTAGAGATACCTTCAAAAAAGTCGATGCCGAGGAGTCAAATGCTTTCTCAAAAAAAGAAAAAAAACGCCTAGAAGCAGAACGTCGAAACTCTCTTAGCAAGCGAATGGGGCCTTTAAAGAAAAAGATTGCTCAAGTAGAGGCTGCTATTGATGGATGCGAAACCAGATTACGTACTATTGAGGCAACTATGGCCGAAGTCGATTTTTATGAGGATCCGGTACAAGTAAAAGAAAACAGCATAGAATACGAAAAGATTAAGGAAGAATTGACCGAGCTCATGTTTCAATGGGAAGAATATCAACAACGTGTTGAACACATCGAAGCAGAGTTTGAGCAAGACGCCTAACTGAGAGTCCTTATATAATCGTTTTTAGATAAGAAACTAAAGTATTAGTTAGCAAATATTTGGCTTTTATCGTTAAAAGCCTTGAACTCCAATGCATTTCCGCTAGGATCCAAAAAGAACATGGTCGCCTGCTCACCCGCCTCTCCTTTAAAACGGATATAAGGCTCAATAATAAAACTGACTCCGGCAGTTTTCACGCGTTCGGCCAAAGCTTCCCACTCTTCCATACTCAAAATTACTCCAAAGTGGCGAACGGGGACTCCATGTCCGTCTACGGCATTTTTGGAAGCTTCTTTTGCCTCATCTGGACTTAAATGAGCTACCACCTGATGACCCCACATATTAAAATCTATCCAGTGATCAGAGCTTCTTCCTGTGCTACAACCCAGTATTTGAGTATAAAATTGGTGCGTTTCTGTTAAGTCTTTGACTGGAAAAGCAAGGTGAAAAGGAGCAAAATCGTTGTTTTCTTCCATGGTGATTTAATTTACAGATTTGTGAAAAACATCTAGTTTTAATCTACAAAAAAATTCACATAAATTGTTTGGCAGCCTGCACCGCTAATTGATCCACTCGCTCATTATCTGGAATACCCGAATGTCCCTTCACTTTGATCCACTCCACCTGATGAACCCCGATCACCTCCAACAATTCCAACCACAAATCCTGATTTTCCACGGGCTTTTTATCTGCCTTCTTCCACCCTTTTGCCTGCCATGACTCTATCCATCCCTTCGTCATCGCATTAATAATTAATGCACTATCGCTATGAATCTTAAGTAAACATGGCTTTTTTATGGCTCTTATTGCTTCGATCACCGCCATCATTTCCATTCTATTATTAGTAGTGTGGGCTTCTCCACCTGAGAGCTCCTTTTCTTTCCCATTATGTCGTAACAAAGCCCCCCAACCTCCTGGTCCGGGATTCCCGCTACACGCACCGTCGGTATAAATAATGACTTCTAAGATACTCATAGTATTGTTAATTCAGCTCCACTTGTTCAAAAATGGAAAGCAATCGTTGATTTGCAGTAACAGTTCGTTCTAGTACTCGATCCTGCCAACTTCCATGGGTTGGATCGTTATCCGTGTTATCGTTCACATCAAACAGTATTCCTCTGCTAGAATTGATTAGGGGTAGTCCAGAGTGGGTTGTTAATAATGTTGCCAATGCTTCGATATCTCCCCCTTGTGCGCCAAACCCAGGAATTAATAAGGCTGCCTTTGGGTGTAGAGTTAGGACCTGCTGCGCTACTTGGCTTTGAGTGGCACCGATGACCATGCCCAGATGAGTCTCGGAATACTTCTGGGTATTGGCTAGTTGATGGGCTATATGAGCTGAAAGACTCTCAAAATTACCACTCCTCGCCAATAGAAAATCCTGTGCACCGGCATTGGACGTCAGTGCCAGTGCATAAACCGCTTTACTACTATCGCCATTAAAAGCCTCTAACGTTTCCATACCCATTAATGGATTTAGAGTGATCGCATCAACCTTAAATTGATCAAAAAATGCTTGCTTATAGTGCTCTGCAGTTGTGTTTATATCCCCTCTTTTAGCATCGGCTATAATTATATGACGATTGGGAATAGCAGAAACAACACGGTTAAATGCATCCAGACCATGAGGACCTAAAGCTTCAAAAAAAGCTAAATTAGGTTTAAAGGCTGCACAATGTTTCTCGGTAGCTTGAATGATCTGATGGCAAAAATATACTACCTGTTCAACCGGATCATCAGAAAAAGTACGAACCTGCTCAGGCAATCGAGCACTATTTGGATCAAGTCCTATACACAATACCGATGAAGATTCGCGTATTGAGTTAGCTAATTTGGTTAAAAAATTCATCTACCAAATATCTCTTTTTACAGTATTAATTGCGAATCAAAAATAGCGTTCCAAACACGTGCACAACCTAGCCAAGTAAAAAAGTATTTGCCCATTCAAAGGTTATCCATGCACTAAAATAGGCTAAAACAGTCATGTAACCGAACATAACCAGTGGCCATTTCCAACTATTTGTTTCTCGCTTTACGATGGCTAGAGTGCTCATACATTGCATGGCTATGGCAAAAAATATCATCAAGGAAAGAGCCGTTGCCAAATTGTACTTAGGAAGCCCAGTTTCGGGATCTATTTCACTCCTTAGACGCTCTATCAATCCCAGCTGCTTCTCTGTTTCTTCTATGCTATATATCGTGTTTAGTGTTCCTACCATTACTTCACGGGCAGCAAAAGAAGTCAACAAGCCAATACCAATTTTCCAATCAAATCCGAGCGGCTCAATTGCTGGCTCAATCCATTGCCCAAAGTTTCCTGCATAGCTTTGATTCAACTGTAAGGTCGATAGCATCTGCTCACTCATCTGCCGATTTGCGTCCATATCAGCTAAATCATTTGCCGTAGGTTCATAGGTTGGGAATGAAGCTAAAACCCATAAAATAATAGAAATAGCTACGATAATTTTTCCTGCCTCTGTAATAAAAATCTTGCCCCGTTCTAACGATTGGATGACAACTGAGCTAATATTCGGCCACTTATACGGTGGTAATTCCATTAAAAAAGGGGTGGGTTTCCCAGTAGGAAAAATACGCTTCATTACCGCTGCGGATCCAACTGCCATCACAATACCAAATAGATATAACCCAAAAAATACCAAACCTTGTAAAGTTAGAAAGCCAATGATCCGTTTGTCAGGGACAAAGGCAGCAATCATTACCGCATAGACCGGTAAACGAGCTGAACAGGCCATAAAAGGTAAAATCATGATCGTGATCAGCCGATCTCGCCAGTTCTCTATGGTTCTTGTTGCCATTATTCCAGGAATAGCACAAGCAAAACCGGACATCAAAGGGACAACCGATCGACCGTGTAAGCCGACCTTTGTCATAAAGCCATCCATCACAAACGCAGCCCTTGCCATGTATCCTGTTCCTTCTAAGAAGTAAATAAATAAAAATAGGAAAATAATTTGTGGCAGAAATATAACCACTCCTCCCAAACCGGCAATAATACCATCGACCAGTAGGCTGTTTAACAGTCCTGCAGGCAGTGAACTACTCACATAGGCACCGAACTCAATAAATAGCATATCAATCATATCCATAAAGGGAGTAGCCCAGCTAAAGATAGACTGAAACATAACCAATAGGACCAGTACAAAAATGACGGGTCCTGCTACTCTGTGGGTGAACACATTATCCAATCGATCGGTCAAAGTCTGCTCGTCTCTCTGCTCCTTAGTTACACTTCCTTCTGAACTATCGCCAATAAAACGATACCGTTGCACTACCTCAGCAGCCGTTGGATTTTCTCCCTGAGCTTCCAGAGTGTTTTGCAGTTCCTCGATTAGTTTCTTGGCTTTTCCTTCCTCAGAATACTGATAAAAACTATCTTCAAAATTACCTTCTGCAAGAAGTCGCAAGGCTTCTATAGGTCGAGCACGCTCCGGCAATTGAGTATGCTCAGATAGCCATTCCCTATCCAATCTTTCAACAGCTTGTCTGAGTGGCTTTGAAGGATTCCATTGAAAAGGTTTAGGAGTAGCCACCCCTTGTTCAACAAGTGCTTGCTTAATCTGTAAATCGCACTGTTTAGATCGGGCATTAATCGAAACTACTGGTACGCCCCATACGTTGGACAGCTGTTGAGACTGAATCCGAATACCTCGTTCATCAGCAATATCACTCATGGTCAAGACCATAAGGATTGGAATCTGCAAATCCATGACCTGAGAGGCCAAAAATAAATTACGCTCCAAATTACTGGCATCGACCACCATCAATAGCAGGTCTGGCTTTTCCTCGTGGTCATAGCTCCCTATCAGAGTTTCATAGGTGATTCGTTCATCCGCTTTTTTGTGGTTTAGGCTATAGGCACCGGGTAGATCAATAATTTTATGCAATACACCATTGATAATGGTGGTTCCCATTTTACGCTCAACGGTGATACCCGGATAGTTTGCTATTTTCTGTCGTAATCCAGTAAGAGCGTTAAAAATAGTAGACTTACCTGTATTTGGATTCCCAACAAGAGCGATGGTACTAGGCTGTCGCAATAGTTCTTTTTGAACATTAATGGTCAGGTTACTCATTTAGGACTCACTTCAACCGCATCGGTTTCTTTTTTTCGTAAGCTTAGCAAATATCCGCGAATTTTTATCTCCATTGGATATCCCATTGGAGCTCTTCGTATGACTTCACAAATACTACCTGGAGTTAAACCCATCTCCATAATTCTGACAAGTTCATCCCCTTGAATATGCTTAACTTCATATTTTTTATAAACATGTGCATCAGAAAGCAACATAGATTGAGTCTCTATAGGTTAGAGGATTTTTTTTTTGAGACCGGTTCAACTAAAATATTCATTGCCAAAGGGTGCGTAATCGCTAGCCGGCATTCACCAACCTGCAGTATGATATTTTTCTGATTATAAACAACGGTTCCTGTTGCCCCCTCTACACAACCAAGCTCTTGCAACCTACATGTGTCTTCACTCGTGCAGTTTAGACAACTAACACGAACTTGTTCGCCTATTTTGGTGGTGTTGAGTGGTACGATCATCCTTATTTAAATATAGTCTAAATAAGATAAATATTTGTTGGCTTATTTTGTATTGAAAAATTCTACTAATTAAAAAGGATGCCGCTTGGGTTATGAGACCATCAGAACCAACGATTTATAGCACGGATTCTGGATGAACTTCTTCAAAACCATGGGGTGGTTTATAGAGACGTGTTTGTTCAAAATACAAAGCTTCTTTGGAATGCACTCGCTTACCGTTTATGGAAAAAAATCTAAATGCGTCCGGTAATAAAGACTGTAAAGGATAGAAAAAATCGATATAGGGATTCCGTTTACTAAATAAATCTATATCGTAACCATCCATTGCTGCGCGTTTAACTAATATTACTTCATCTTTCATTAGCAAACGATGAATTACTGAAGCTTCTACTTCGTATCCCCAAACTTGTTCTAGATTTTTGTTACCCGTAGCTGGGATATCCTTTGTCAAAGAAGTATCCAAAACATTAGTTGGGGATGTAATTCTGTCTTTAGATTTCCGAACTAAACGAAGATAGGCATCCATCGGAGCATCTTGTATCCAATCACTTATACCTTGTTTATTTGACCATTCTAACTGTAAAGGTAAGGTATAAAGTTTTTCAATAATGGTAACTATGGAAGGATAAGCATCTAGTAAATTGATTCCGTAGCGATTGCTTGTAAGATCACTTCCCATAAAAAACAACCTAGAATAGGTCGGATCAGGTTTGGTAAATAACGAAAGTACATCGCTATCGATCTTAGAAGAGTTTGAACTTGAACTGGCAAGTTCTTCTATGCGCTGATCATGGAAGAACACCAGTTTAAGTAATTGATTTGAGGACATTATTTTCCTAGGAAAAACGGTTGGAAAATAATAGTTAAATCATCGTTGCTATAACCAATGCCACAACAGACATAAGTTTTAATAAAATATTGAGTGATGGTCCAGAAGTATCTTTGAATGGATCACCAACTGTATCACCTACTACTGCGGCTTTGTGTGGCTCACTACCTTTTTTGTATTCAACACCGTCAATAGTCACCCCTTCTTCAATCATTTTTTTGGCATTGTCCCAAGCTCCACCCGCATTAGATTGAAAAAGAGCCATGAGTACCCCAGCAGATGTAACACCAGCTAAAAGACCGCCCAACATTTGGGCTCCTAAGGTAGGTTCATCACTAATAAAACCAGGAACAAAGCCAAATAAGACCGGTACGATAACCGCTAATAGACCAGGAAGTACCATTTCACGAATAGATGCCGCGGTAGATATCTCCACACACTTTTCATACTCAGCTTTACCATCTGCTGCTTCAAAAGTAGCTTGATCTTCTTTTGACCAATCGGCAAACTCTTTTCCCTCATTACTGTTCATCACGTCAAGGGCTGCACGCAACTCTGGAATGTCTTTAAACTGACGACGTACTTCTTCAATCATACTCATTGCAGCGCGTCCTACTGCGTTCATAGATAGTGCAGAGAATAAGAAAGGTAACATTGCTCCTACAAATAAAGCTGCCATCACATATGGGTTAGTAACGTTGATGATTACTTCTTCTGGGTTAACCGCTTCGTAAGCCGTGATAAATGCAGCGAATAAAGCTAAGGCCGTTAAGGCAGCAGAACCGATTGCAAAACCTTTACCAATAGCTGCTGTCGTATTCCCTACCGCATCCAATTTATCGGTACGCTCACGTACTTCAGGCTCTAATTCAGCCATTTCAGCAATACCCCCTGCATTATCAGAAATAGGCCCGTAGGCATCTACAGCCAATTGGATGCCTGTATTTGCTAGCATACCAACTGCTGCAATAGCTATACCATACAATCCGGCAAAACTAAAAGCACCAATGATGGCAACGGCAATAATTAAGATTGGAATAGCGGTAGAAATCATTCCTACACCTAAACCAGCAATGATGTTAGTAGCAGATCCAGTTACGGATTGCTTAACAATTGAAAGAACAGGTTTTGTTCCTGTACCCGTATAATACTCGGTCACAAAACCAATGGCTAAGCCAGAAAGCAACCCAAAAATAGTCGCAATGAAAACACCTGTGCTAGTGTATTCAATTCCAGTAAATGTCCAACTCTCTGGAAGCATCCAATTTATAATAAAATACGAAGCCACTAACATAACCAGACCGGAGAATAACTCTCCAAGATTCAATGCTTTTTGTGGGTCTCCACCTTCTTTCACTCGAACCAAAAAAGTACCTGCAATGGAGGTAAGGATTCCAGTACCAGCTAATACTAAGGGAAGCAACACTGCCGAGAGCCCCTGAAAATTGTCCGACCACGTTGGAATTGTCATAAATGCCGCACCTAATACCATTGTACCAATAATAGAACCAACGTAAGACTCAAATAAATCGGCACCCATACCGGCAACATCACCCACGTTATCACCCACATTATCAGCAATAGTAGCTGGATTTAGGGGATGATCTTCTGGAATGCCGGCCTCCACTTTACCAACCAAATCAGCTCCAACATCCGCTGCCTTGGTGTAAATTCCACCACCCACTCTTGCGAACAAAGCAATTGATGAGGCACCAAATGAAAAGCCTGTTACAATAGCTAATACTTTGTTAACTGCACCTGCGCCCTCAAGACCAAAAATACTTCCAAAAGTAATCAGTAAAAGACTTAATCCAAGTACACCTAATCCTACTACTCCGAGTCCCATAACGGACCCACCTGCAAAAGCAACTTCTAAGCCTTTACCTAGACTTGTACGGGCTGCGTTTGTGGTTCTCACATTGGCTTTTGTGGCAACACGCATACCGATGAATCCTGCAAGACCTGAACAAACAGCGCCTACCACAAAGGAAATGGCTACCATCCAACTGGATGTTTCGGGGTTAGCGCTGACTCCTAATAGGATAGCTACTGCAACAACAAAAATTGCTAGTACTCGGTATTCAGCTTTTAAGAATGCCATTGCACCTGCGGCGATGCTTTCGCTTATTCGTCCCATTCGTTCGGTTCCAACTTCTTGTTTGGAAACCCAAGATGACTTTATAAACGTGTAGAGCAGAGCTATAAGTCCTGCAATTGGTATTAAGTATAGTATGGTTTGCATAATTCTGCGTTCTATGTTTTATATGGTAATTAACGAGGTGACTCTGCACCTGTAAAAAAAGAGATATCTTAGTTATGTATATTCATTGCTCTGTTTAGTCCTAGCCCCACAAAATCTAAGCTTGTTTGAACAGCATGATCTATTATGAGATTCACCGTTTCTAGCTCTTCAGCTCTAAATGGTGATAACACAAATTCAACTTGTCTGCCCCTATGGAAATCATTCCCAATGCCTATTCGTAAGCGAGGTATGGCTTGAGAGCCAATTTTCTCATGAACATCCGCGATTCCATTGTGTCCACCATCACTACCCTTAGGTCTTAACTTTAAGTCTCCTAAAGCCAAATGTAAATCATCATAAATAATTAAACTTTGATCTGGCTTTTGATTGAACTGTGCCATGGCTTTGGTTACGGAGGAACCGCTGTTATTCATGTAATTGCTCGGTTTTATTATAAACAAGATTTGGCCCTTATATCGTGCTTCTGCAACGACAAAGGAACCTTCACCTGGTTGGAAAGGACTACCCAGTTTATGGGCTAGCCTATCCACGATATCAAAACCAATGTTATGTCGAGTACCCTCATACTCAGCACCCACATTTCCAAGTCCAACTAAAAGCGCCACGGGTACCCTTTTACTTATTCTTCAGAAGTTTCTTCCGAGGAATCTTCTGTTCCTTCAGTATCGTCACCATCCTCATCTGCAACGACATCTTTCAATAGTTGTCCTTTTGGTGGTCTAATTGTGACAATTGTTCTGTTCAAAGAATCCAATGGAATAATACCATCTAACTCTAAATCAGATACATGAAACGATTGGCCAATTTTTAATGGAGTCACGTCCACTTCAAACTCAGCAACAATGTTCTCTGGTAACACACGTATACGAAGGAACTTCATAGGTTGAAACAAACGTCCACCCCCTTCGACAACCCCACGTGCGGTTCCTCTTATACCAATAGGTACCCGAAGTGTGACTTTATGCTTATCACTTAACACGTAAAAATCGGCATGAATAGGACGATCCGTAACGGGGTCAAATTCTGTACGTTTTAGTAGTGTTTTGTACACATTCCCGTCGATTGTAAGCTCTTGCACCTTAGCTTGAGCACGACTCAAAATCTTCTCTAGTGCTAACTCGTCTATTGAGAAATGTATGTTTTCTTGAACTTCGGGACCATATAATACGGCAGGTACACGTTTGGCCGCTCGCAGCTCACGGTTTGCTTTTTTACTGGTTTCTCGAGGAGCTCCCTCAAGTTTAACGTATTCTGGCTTTGCCATTTTTTTCCTATTCTACTTTTTAATTATCGAACAATGCACTGATGGTGTCATTGGTATGAATCCGTTCAATTGCTTCAGCAAAAATATTTGCTACACTGAGCACCTTAATTTTTTCAGATGGCTGACGCAATGGAATGGTGTCAGTTACCAATAGTTCATCAATGGGTGAATCTTCAATTCTTTGAAATGCTGGTCCTGAGAGTATAGGGTGTGAACACATAGCTCGTATGTCTAGTGCACCACGCTCCTTCATGGCAGTAGCCGCGTTGGTCAGGGTTCCTGCTGTATCAATTAAATCATCAACGATTAGTACATTCTTACCCTCTACTTCACCAATAATATTCATTATTTCTGATTCATTTTGCTTTGGTCTGCGCTTATCAATGAAGGCAAGGGAAGCACCAAGCTTTTTTGAATAGGATCGTGCCGTTTTCAAACTACCAACATCAGGTGCAACCACCACTAAATTATCAATTGGATGCTTGGTCATATGATCAATAAATACTCGGGAAGCATAAAGGTGATCAAGAGGGATATCAAAAAATCCTTGAATTTGCGCTGCGTGAAGGTCCATCGTGAGTATACGATCTGCACCCGCTTCAACCAGTAGATTAGCCATCAACTTTGACCCAATTGACACTCTAGGTTGGTCTTTTCGATCTTGGCGTGCATATCCAAAGTAAGGGATAACGGCTGTCACCCGTTTAACTGAAGCACGCTTTGCAGCATCCAACATGAGTAGTAACTCAATAATGTTGTCGCCTGAAGGGGGAGTTGGTTGGACAATGAATATATCCTCACCACGTATACTCTGTTCATACTTTACATAGATTTCACCATCAGAAAATTGTTTGATAGTAATTTTTCCAAGATTGGTTCCATACTCCTTTGCTATGGCGCGAGCCAAGGCTGGATTACTAGTACCAGAGAATATAGCGAGAGGACTGTCCAAGGTTATTTTATTTTGCTAGCACTGAGATGTTCAGGATTACATAAAACGATGGACTCTTAACCTTGACATCCATCGAGTGTTGTTGCCCGGGGAGGACTCGAACCCCCACATACTGGACCAAAACCAGGTGTCCTGCCATTAGACGACCGGGCAAAAAAGTCGTTAACAGATTTGAAAGATAGGGAGCTACAAATCCCTAATCAAGACTGAACCGATCTATTTTTTAACATTGAGGAAATACGGAAAGCATACGCTCTTAAAAAAACACTTATTAGTATGACTAAAATCGTATCTTTAAATAATTGCATGACACCCAAGAACAACGTTTAAAGCTCATGGAACACCAACTTATACTCATGGACCGAGCCCGAATCTCTCGATGTATTAAGAGAATGGCTATTCAGGTTTACGAACGCTTCCCAGCGAATCAACCACTCCACGTAATTGGATTGAACGAACGGGGGTTTGCCTTGGCCGAGGAACTGGTTTCCGAACTCAAACAGCTTAGACCCGAGCAGGGTGATCTACTGTATAATTTTGATGTATTCAGTAAAGGTAATCAAGCCATACCCGATCTTAGTGATTTACAAGTTCTTATCGTGGATGATGTTGTATTCTCAGGTCGAACCTTATTTCAGGCGCTTTCTATATTGCTCCATTCACAAGAACCTGAGGCTATCGAAATTGTTTCATTAATTGATAGGGGACATAGGCGCTACCCAATATTAGCCAATACTGTTGGAGAAAACATTCCAACCAAAGTTGGAGAGCATGTAGAGGTATTATTGAACGCAAACCACTTAGAAGCTGTGGTATTATTTAAAAATCCATAAATCGCTTAAAATGAGGCTGCCGTACTCACGTCTAACAGCGCTACTTTCCTTTATTTTGTTTTTATTATTTGGTGGCTTTACCATAGCCCAAACTATTGTGATACCAGACACATTAAAAGGTTGGGAAGATAATTGGATTGTTAATCTGAATGGTGCTCAAGCAAGCTTTGACAACTGGAGCGAAGGAGGGGTAAACACCATTAGTGGTACTTTTTCAACTAATTATTCCAAGATTTACAGAGGCGATTTATTTGCGTTTGGGATTCGCATTAATGGCAGGTATGGTCAAGCACGCTTGAATGGAGACACCCGTAAATCTGATGATTTATTGACCATCAGGACACGTAGCACCTTTGGATTTTCCGACATTACACGACTTTCTGCCTATGGTACGGTTATGTTACGCACACAGTTTCGAGACGGTTTCGAGTACAATGCAAAACGTAATCCCGCAGGTGCTGACTCTTTAATTTCTGGATTCTTTGCTCCAGCATACCTAACCGAGGGGATAGGGATAAGCTTTAATGTCGAAAAAAGTTTTCAAATGGAAGCAGGACTCGGGTTAAAACAAACCATTATTCTGCGAGAGGATTTAGCCTCCAATTACGGTCTTAAGCAAGGGGATAATTATCGATTTGAGGGTGGCCTAACAACGGGGATTACTTTCCAAAAAGAGGTACTCAAAAATGTTCAATACAATACGGATATAGAGACTTTTACCAATTTGTTGCACCCTATAAACGAAACCGATGTATATTGGACTAACGAATTTATTGGTAAAATAAATTCAACTCTACGAACTTCATTGCAGTTTGAACTGCGTTATGACCATGATTTTTCAACGGATATTCAGCTTAAGCAAGTACTGAGCGCGGGTATATCAATGGATTTATTTTAAATCACCTATTTGATAATGGACAGCTCACTATTTCAGACCATTCAACCATCTCTACAGCAACTCCAAAAGTGGAAAAACTCCTTCGGTCCATTTACGACTCACCCTAGCTTAGTAGTCGAAGATTCAATCATTCAAGAAACTCTACGTACCCTTAGTGAACGACTTACTGGGAATTATCCTTTTCATCATCCCAGCTATGCAGGTCAAATGCTCAAACCCCCCCATCCGGTTGCATCGCTAGCATATTCACTAACGATGGGGTTAAACCCAAATAATCACGCTTTAGACGGAGGACCACCTAGTTCTGAAATGGAAAAAGAGTGTGTCCACTCTTTGGCCAATTTGTTTGGTTATCATCATCCTTATTTAGGACACCTTAGTTCAAGTGGGACCATCGCCAATCTAGAGGCGCTTTGGGTTGCCCGGAGTATACACCCAAAAAAAGGGATCGCATATTCTAGCGAAGCCCACTACACCCATGGTCGAATGGCTCAAGTCTTAGGCATGGAAGCTCACTCCTTTCAGTTAGGTACTGATCAGCTAGATTCTGAGCATTCCATTACTGAACATCTTGATGCACTCCCGTTCGATTCTATTGGTACGTTAATCGTCACGATGGGTACTACTGGCTTGGGGAAAGTTGAACCCCTTGCCCATATACTCGATTGGGCTCATACCAGGGATATTCGGATTCATATCGATGCAGCTTATGGTGGTTTTTTCAAAACAATCTCGGACCTCCTCCCAGGTCCTGTCGCCCATTGGGACCGGATACATGAGGCCGATAGTATTGTAATCGATCCACATAAGCATGGGCTACAACCCTACGGATGTGGGTGCGTACTTTTTAAAAACCCAGAAGTTGGCGTATTCTACAAACATGATTCTCCCTACACTTACTTCAGTTCTGAAGAGTTACATCTAGGTGAAATTAGCTTAGAATGTTCTCGGGCAGGCGCCGCAGCAGCTGCTTTTTGGGCTACTTTGCAGTGTTTTCCATTACGGTCAGATCTTGGATTTGGGCCTATACTCACCGCTTGTCACTGTGCAGCTACCAAAGCTTTTAATTACTTAAATAAATGTGAAGCTCTGACGGCTTATATGGCACCTGAACTCGACATTATCACCTACTTTGCTGGGGGAAAAAAATCGCTAAGATCTACATCAACCATTAGTAATCTGTCCAAAGAAATATTTCGCCAAGGTATGGCCCACAAAGATCCTAGTCAGCAGTATTTTATTTCACTTTTTACGATAAGTTCGAAAGAATTTAGCCAAAGATTCCCTGAAATCCCGGCAGATAGCAGCGATGTGATTTTACTAAGAAGTGTGCTTATGCGGCCCGAACAAGAGTACACTGTTGAGGATTTACTTTGCCGGATAGAAGCAGACGCTAAGAATCTTCTTTAGCCCATTCTTGTGGATCATGTAGAATCTCTGCAAATAGAATGGTATCCCCTTGTTCGGAAACCTGAGCTTCAAATTCTATTGCCCCATTGAGTTCTTTTTTCAATAATTCGGTGGCTATGTTATTAACCAAATGCTGCTGAATCATTCTCTTTAATGGCCGCGCACCGAATAGAGGATCAAATCCTCGTTCAGCTAGCCATTTTTTAACTACCTCTGAAATCTTAAGCACAACCTGTTGTTTAGCCAACATATGATGTAACCTCTGGAGTTGAATATCAACAATAGAGCGAATATGACGGGCCTCTAACGGATGAAATACAATGATATCGTCCACTCTATTTAAAAACTCAGGACGAATACTCTTCTTCAACAAATCAATCAACTGCTCTTGCATTCTGATATACTGCGATTGATCCCATGCCCCTTTGTTTCGCTCCATTTCTTCCATAATTAGGGAGGAACCAAGATTAGAGGTCATAATGATGATGGTATTCGTAAAATCGACCGTTGTGCCTTTACTATCGGTTAATCGTCCCTCATCGAGAACTTGTAGTAAAATATTAAAGACATCGGGATGTGCCTTTTCCACCTCATCCAACAACAACACTGAATAGGGTCTGCGACGAACCGCCTCGGTAAGCTGACCTCCCTCGTCATGACCAACATATCCAGGAGGAGCTCCAACTAGACGACTTATCGAGTGTTTTTCCATGTATTCACTCATATCTATACGAATCATGGCCTGAGCATCATTAAACAAAAACTCAGCTAAGGTTCGAGCCAATTCCGTTTTCCCAACCCCAGTAGAACCCAAAAAGAAAAAAGAACCTATGGGACGATCTTCATCCTGTAAGCCTGCCCTAGATCGTCGAACGGCATTAGCGACGGCTTCAATAGCATTGTCTTGCCCAATTACACGCTTATGCAACTCTTTTTCAAGCATTAACAGTTTTTCCCTGTCAGACTGCACCATTTTACTAACAGGTATGCCGGTCCAGCGAGCCACGATATCGGCTATATCTTCTGCAACGACTTCTTCTTTTAACAGCGTTGTTCCTTCTTGTATTCGCTGTGCGTGCTCGTGAGCAAGTTGCAACTCTTTTTCAAGCTGTACTAAGGTACCATAGCGAAGCTCAGCTACTCGTTCATACTCCCCTTTTCGCTCAGCTTTGTCTGCATGATTACGCGTGGTTTCAATTGCTTGTTTGAGATTTCGTACTTGTTGAATTACCGATCGCTCTTGATCCCATTGAGTTCGCATATCTGTTCGCTTCTCGATTAAATCTGCAAGTTCTTTTTCGAGTTGATTAAGTTTAACAGACTCTTTCTCTACTTGTTTTTTTGTAGTGGAATCTTGTTCCCGCTTTAGGGCTTCTCGCTCTATTTCAAGTTGCCGTATTTGTCGCTCCAAGGCATCTAGCTCTTCTGGTAGGGAGTCTATTTGTAGGCGTAAACGAGAAGCAGCCTCATCAATCAAATCGATGGCCTTATCTGGTAAAAATCGGTCTGCAATGTATCTATGAGATAATTCGGCGGCAGCCACAATGGCAGCATCGGTTATTCGAACTCCATGATGGAGTTCATAGCGCTCTTGCAACCCTCTTAAAATCGAAACTGTATCCTCCACACCTGGCTCACCAACCAATACAGTTTGTAAACGCCGTTCCAATGCCTTGTCTTTCTCAATGTATTTACGATACTCATCCAAGGTGGTCGCCCCAATGGCATGCATCTCTCCTCTAGCCAAAGCTGGTTTTAAAATGTTTGCCGCATCCATGGCTCCATCGGTGGCACCCGCACCAACAAGGGTATGTATTTCATCAATAAAAAGAATAATCTCACCATCTGAGTCCGTCACTTCCTTAACCACCGCTTTTAAACGTTCTTCAAACTCACCCCTGAACTTAGTTCCAGCAATTAATGCCCCCATGTCTAAAGCCAAAATTCGCTTTTGCTTGAGGCCTTCAGGAACATCACCACGCACAATCCGCAATGCCATACCCTCAGCAATAGCTGTTTTACCAACTCCGGGTTCTCCAATCAGTACCGGATTATTTTTAGTTCTTCTGGACAAGATTTGCATTACTCTTCGGATTTCGACATCTCTTCCAATGACTGGGTCTAACTTGTTTTTTTCTGCCCACTCATTTAAATTTCTAGCATATTTTTTTAACGCTGCAAAACGGCTCTCGGCGTTCGGATCATCTACTTTTTGCCCGCCGCGTGTTTCTTTAAGTACTTGCTGGATAGCTTCCTTTTTAAGCCCTGACCCTTGCCAATCCTTCGCCCATGTTTCGCCTACCTTGGTTATGGCCATAAGCACATGCTCGGTGCTAATATATTCATCGCCCATATCATGAGCTTCTACCTTTGCCTGATCTAACATACTCTTTGCAGTTGGCCCTAGATAAGGCCCCGACACCGACGCGCCTGATACCTTCGGTCGCGTTGTAAGCTCTTTCTCTACAATAGCTTTAAGCTGGTCTTTTTGAACCCCTAATTTTAATAGAATGGAATTGATGGTATCCTGTTCACCATCCAATAAAGCTTTTGCAATATGAACTGCCTCTACCGCCTGATGACCTACATCTTGGGCTAGGTCTAGAGATGATTGTATTGCTTGCTGTGCTTTTAATGTAAAACTGTTCAAATTCATTGTCTCTCCATCATTAAATTGAAAAAGCGAGGTATTGAACGTCTTTCAACGATATCCCTCGCCTAATAAACTACCAAAACCGTGCCACCCATGGCGCTTTCTATGGAAATTCTGCCTTATTTGCAGGTTTTATTTTCAAGGTATACTACATTCTAAATGCTATGAATTGTTTTAGGTTATCACGTTCAATCGTGAGTAATATTGCCTTATCACCTGCTTCAAGACTATGGCTTACTTCTGCGTAAAATTCATCCGCATTGTCTATAGATTTTCGCTTAACCGCTGAGATTACATCTCCATTTCTTAAGCCCCTTTGATAGGCATCACTTGATTCTTTAAGACCTTGAACCAGCACCCCTTCAACCTCGTTACTTAATCGAAGCTCCGATCGAAAGGTCTCCGTTAAACTATGCACACTGAATCCTAAGTCTTCTACTAAATCTCTGGTAGTCGCAGAATTAGAAGCAAGGGCCTGCTCTTCTGAACGCTCACCAATGGTAATAGTTAATTCAACTGGTTTGCCATCTCTAACTACTTGAACTTTTATTTTCTCGCCGGGTTTTAGACTCGCAATGTCTGTTCTAAACGAATCCCAACTTTGAACAGCTTCCCCATTTAGCCTAACAATGATATCTTCTTCTTTTAGTCCTCCTTCCTCAGCTGGCCCTTTGACCTCAACTCGTCCCACAATGACACCTTTTGAAACCTCTAAATCCAAGGCATCGGCCAAGGTAGGATCTAGTTCTCCCGCAGTATACATCCCTAAGTAGCCCCTGCTGACAGAACCATCCTCAATGAGGTCGTCCATAATACGTTTAGCTAATTTAACAGGAATGGCAAAACCAATCCCATCATTTCCACCCGAGCGTGATGCGATTGCGGAATTTATTCCCACCAAGGTACCGTTCAAATCTACCAAGGCTCCACCTGAATTACCAGGATTGATCGCCGCGTCTGTTTGAATATAGTCCCCATATGCTGTTAAATTTAAGGAACGTCCACGAGCACTTACGATACCAAATGAAACCGTATGAGCAAGATTTTCGCTAAGAGGACTACCAATAGCCAACACGAAAGAGCCTACCTTAGCTTCATCACTATTACCCAAAGGTAAAGCTGGAGCCGCCCCTTCCTCAATTTGTAAAACAGCGATATCAGTCATGGGATCCGTTCCAATTAATGTAGCCTCAAGCTCTTGTCCGTCATATAAACGAACCATTATTTGATCAGCATTCTCAATTACATGATTATTGGTTAGGATATAACCTTCATCGGAGATTACTACTCCTGAACCCAAGCCTCTTTGTACATACTCTCGTGTATTTTCACGGCTATTTGGATTGCCGAAAAACATTGAAAATGGATCCATCACGCTAACTTCACGTGTTCTTTGAGTGGTAATGGTTACTACCGATGGGTTCGAATTCTCGGCAATTTCTACAATGGCATCGTTGAAATCCTTAAGCCGTATTACAGGTTTATCAAGCATCTCTGAACTAGGCAGTGAATCGTAGCTATTCTCTACAGATTCTAAGGTATCTATTACTCCTACCGCGTCAGTTTTTCTTGAGGCAGTTCCGGTGTTAGCTCCCTGGTCAGCTGCGAGAAAGAATAATGCAATTGGTATGAATAAGGATACAAGTAACGCAATGGTGGTTGTTGATGTACGCTTTATAAGCTTCATAAGATGTATTTTTTAATGGTTTTAAAAATTTGTTCTCATAACGAAGCAAGGGCGCCCTGTCGTATGTATCATTTGGAATACATAGAGGCCGCCCATGTTCGAATCATTCAAACTCCAATTATAATGAGAATTAATTCTATACTAGTGGATTACTATCTGCTTTTTTATCGCTTTTTCGTGTTTTTTAATGGTCAATCGAAGTATACCATTCTGATATTGGGCAGCAACTATTTCCTTATCTAGCCCTTGTGGGAGGTGAAAACTTCGCTGAAAGGAACCATAAAATTGTTCCATTCTGTGCACATTAGTATCTTTAGTCTCTTCCAAGGCTTTACGCACGCCTGAAACATAAAGTACATCCTGTTCTAGCTCTATCTGGATGTCTTCTTTTCGAACACCAGGTATCTCTAACAGAAGCTCAAATTCCTGCTCGTTTTCACGGACATCAACCTTAGGGGTGAAATTATCCGTAGTTCGACCATTTATTGGCTCAAAAAATTCATCCATTAGCTCGTTAAAACTCTTTGATAGATGTTGGTAATTAGGTCGGGTATATCGTACTAGTGACATAATTGGTACCTCAATAATATTTATCGTTTCACATTTAGTTTGAATAGATAAACACAAATTATATGCCATTAGGCAAGCCCCACATCTATTACTGACAGCCCGTTGGTGTATCCTAGGTGGGGTGTGACGGGATTTCAGTGTAATAAAATAGATTGTCAGTAGATTAAGTAAAAGAGACAGATGCCATCTGAAAGTACGTCATCTACCAAGAAAAATTGTCACTAACCATAGCTTTTATCCCATTCCTTGGATATGAGGAAAGCTAATTCTAAGGATTGTTCATAATTGAGGCGCGGATCACAAAAAGTTTCGTAATTTAGATCTAGTCCATTTTCATCCAACCCTTTAGCACCTCCAACGCACTCGGTCACATCATCGCCCGTCAGTTCCAAGTGGACACTACCTAAATAGCTTCCCTCCGATCTGTGAATGGCAAATGCATGTTTAAGTTCTTCCATTATGTGATCAAAATTACGGGTCTTGTAGTCATTTGTAGAAGAAAATGTATTTCCATGCATGGGATCAGAACTCCACACTACAGGAAAACCTTCTCTTCGTACCGCTTGTATAAGCCCAGGAAGTCCTTTTTGAATCTGTTCTTTTCCAAACCGTGTGATCAGCACGATTTTTCCTACCTCATGAGTAGGATTTAATTTCTCTATTAGCTTTATGGTAGCATCAAGAGTGTACGGTGGGCCTATTTTTATTCCAATGGGATTTTCTATTCCGCGTAAATATTCTACGTGAGCTTCATCTAAATCACGGGTTCTGTTTCCTAACCATACCATATGGGCGCTCAAATTAAAATAGCCCTCTTTTCTTGGCACCTTTCTGGTTTGAGCGGAATCATAAAACAAATTAAGTGCCTCATGCGAGGTATAAAAATCCACTTTTTGAGACTGTTGTAATCTTCGCTCAGACACCGCGTCCATAAACTTTACCGCTTGGGTAATAGATTTCACCATTGATTCATATTCTTGGTGATAGGGATTATTCTGCATAAAATCTAGCTCCCACTGCTCGGGATGATGTAAATCAGCAAAGCCTTCATCACCCAGTGCACGAATAAAATTCAAGGTTAATCCCGCTTTATGGTACCCTTCCAACAAACGTTTCGGATCAGGCACTCGCTTAGCTTGCTCTTTTTCAAAACCATTGATTAGATCTCCACGATAATTATGCATTTCAACCCCATCCACGGTTTCAAAAGAAGAGGAACGTGGCTTTGCATATTGTCCAGCAATTCTCCCAACCCTAATTACGGGTACCCCCATTTCATGTATCATGATAAAACTGGTTTGTAAAAGCACTTTTACCAAGTTCACAATCTTAGATGAACGGGTTAAATCAAAACTCTCGGCACAATCTCCAGCTTGAAACAAAAATGCCTTCCCCTCACTTACAGCGGCAAGTTTATCCTTTAGGGATTCGATTTCCCATGAAGTAACTAATGGAGGTAAGGTTTGTAATTCAGCGTAAGAGCGTTCTAATTCTTCCTTATTTGGATAATCAGGAAGCTGTTGGATTGGAAATTCTCTCCAACTAGTTGGACTCCATTCAGCGGTACGTACAGACATAATTACTCAGTTTTACAATTTCGATAAAATAATGAGGGCAACTAACATACAGTATTTTTTGGAAAGCTACGTAAAAAAAGGAGTCCAAATAGAAGAATTTGCTTTAGATGTTTGGTAAGTTAGCGTTTTGTACTTTTTGACCGGCTAAACCCTATCAAGGAAGTTGTATGCAAGAGTCTATTGTTATTCGTGGCGCTCGCGAACACAATCTCAAAAACATTGATGTAAACATCCCTAGAGATGCACTCGTGGTAATCACGGGACTATCTGGCTCTGGCAAATCTTCTCTAGCCTTTGATACCATATATGCCGAAGGGCAACGTCGTTTTTTAGAATCCTTATCGGCTTATGCCCGTCAATTCTTGGGCATG